>CAKTOW010000031.1 GCA_934590325.1 uncultured Oscillospiraceae bacterium | reverse complement strand
AAGATCATCGTGGACACCTACGGCGGCAGCGCTCCCCACGGCGGCGGCGCCTTCTCCGGCAAGGACCCCACCAAGGTGGACCGCTCCGCCGCCTACGCCGCCCGCTGGGTGGCCAAGAACGTGGTGGCCGCCGGCCTGGCCGATAAGTGCCAGGTGCAGTTGGCCTACGCCATCGGCGTGGCCCGCCCCGTCAGCGTGCTGGTGGAGACCTTCGGCACCGGCGTGGTGTCCGACAGCGAGCTGGAGGCCGCTGTGGAGAAGGTCTTTGACCTGCGTCCCACCGCCATTATCCGCGATCTGGACCTGCGCAAGCCCATCTACCGCCAGCTGGCGGCCTACGGCCACATGGGCCGCGAAGAGCTGGGCGTCGCCTGGGAAAAGACCGACCGCGTGGACGCCCTCAAGGCCGCGCTGGGCAAGTAAGCACTTCCATAAAGAGGACGGCGGGAGCCGTCCTCTTTTGCCGCTGAGCGGGACGGTTGGCGCCGTCCCGCTCTCTTTTTGGCCGCGCGTGGGAAATTGCCTGTTGCATTTTCTCCCGCGCTGTGGTATCATGCGAAAAAATTTCCCAAACAGGAGGGATGCGCATGTACGTCAACCGTGACAAATACGCCCTGGTGGGCGGCGTTCTGCTGGACGGCACGCGGGATATGCAGCCCCGCACCGGCCTGGCCGTCTGCGTGGACGGCGACCGTATCTCCGCCGTCTGCGACGCCGCAGCCGTTCCCACGGGCTATGAGACCATCGACCTGCACGGCGGGTACCTGCTGCCGGGCCTGATCAACCTCCACGTCCACCTGCCCGCCTCCGGCAAGCCGAAAAAGAAGCCCTCCGACCCCAAGAAGCTGGTGAAGCTCATCACCTCCAACGGCCTCATGCGCCGCATCGGCGTCAGGATGTGCGAGGGCTACGCCCGGACGGAGCTGCTCTCCGGTGTCACCACCATCCGCACCGTGGGCGGCGTGGCGGACTTCGATACCGTCATCCGCGACGCCGCTGCCCGGGGCGAGATACTCTCCCCCCGCGTGGTGGCCTCCAACATGGCCGTGTCCGTCCCCGGCGGCCACATGGCCGGCTCCCTGGCCTACGAGGCCCGCACCCCGGAGGAGGCCGCCATGTACGTGGAGCGCATCGCCGCGGAGAAGCCCGACCTCATCAAGCTGATGATCACCGGCGGCGTCATGGACGCCGAGGTGGTGGGCGAGCCCGGCGTCCTGCGTATGCAGCCGGAGCTGGTGAAGGCCGCCTGTGATAAGGCCCACGCCCTGGGCATGAAGGTGGCCGCCCATGTGGAAAGCCCGGAGGGCGTCCGCGTGGCGCTGGAAAACGGCGTGGACTCCATCGAGCACGGCGCCCGGCCCGATGAGCACATCCTGCAGCTCTGCAAGGAGCGCGGCGCCTTCCAGGTATCCACCATATCGCCCGCCGTGCCCTACGCCCTGTTCGACCGCAGCATCTCCCACGCCACCTACGAGCAGCAGGAGAACGGCAAGGTGGTGTTCGAGGGTATCGTGGCCATGGCCAGAGCCTGTTTGGACAACGGCATCCCCGTGGGCCTGGGCACCGACACCGGCTGCCCCTACATCACCCACTATGACATGTGGCGCGAGCTGTGCTACTTCGTGAAGTACTGCGGCGTCACCCCGTCCTTCGCCCTCCACAGCGCCACCCTGCTGAACGCGCAGCTGGCGGGCATCGACGATGTCACCGGCTCTATCCAGCCCGGCAAGTACGCCGATATGCTGGTCTGCGGCCGCGACCCGCTGGCCGACCTCACCGCCCTGCGGACACTGGACATGGTGGTCAAGTCCGGCTGCCGCGTTGAGCGCCCCCAGGTGAAGAAAATGCCCCGCGTGGAGCGCGAGTTGGACAAGTTCCTGTAAGCAAAAAAAGAAGTGCCCTCGCTACTCCTGATAGGGGTACCTTGAAGCGTGTCCTCGGATTAGGCAGGCAGTGCAATTGTACTGTCTGCCTTTTCT
>CAKTOW010000030.1 GCA_934590325.1 uncultured Oscillospiraceae bacterium | reverse complement strand
CTGTGCGTGTTCTCCATGGTGGTGCCGTTCCAGATGGTGATGTTCACCCTGTCCCGCACCGCCGAGCAGGTCAAGCTCCCCTACTTCAGCTTCACCTCCATGGCCTTTGCCAAGATCGGATTGAACACACCGTGGACGATACCTATCGTGTACCTGGGCTTCGGCGCGGGACTGGCTGTGTTCATGTTCTCCGGGTTTGTCAAGACGATCCCGCTGGAGATCGAGGAGGCCGCCGCCATTGACGGCTGCGGGCCTGTGCGTACCTTCTTCCTGGTGGTACTGCCCATGCTGAAGCCCACATTTATCTCCGTGGGCGTGCTGGAGATCATGTGGGTGTGGAACGACTTTCTGCTGCCGTACCTGGTGCTGGACCTGAACAAATACCGCACCATCCCTATCGTCATCCAGTATCTGAAGGGCAGCTACGGACAGGTGGATATGGGCGCCACCATGGCGCTGATCCTGCTGAGCATCGTCCCGGTCATCATCTTCTATCTCTGCTGCCAGAAGCACATCATCAAGGGTGTGGCCGCCGGTGCCGTCAAGGGCTAAACGCACAACACGCCGGGGGCGGGCATAACGCCCGCCCCCTCTTTTTCGCCCCGCCGCCCCACGGCGGAGCACCATCCTATTATCCAAGAGAGAAGTTGAATTATGAAACGAAGCAGCGGTATTTTAATGGCGGTGTCCTCCCTGCCCTCCCGGTACGGCATCGGTACCCTGGGCAAGGCGGCCTATGACTTCGCCGATTTCCTGAAAGACGCCGGCCAGTCCTACTGGCAGATGCTCCCCCTGGGCCCCACCAGCTACGGCGACTCCCCGTATCAGAGCTTTTCCGCCTATGCCGGCAATCCCTACTTCATCGACCTGGAGCTGCTCATCAAGGACGGCCTGCTGAAGAAGTCCGAGTGCGACAAGTGCGATTGGGGCGACGACCCCCGCTACGTGGACTACGGCAAGATCTACGCCAGCCGCTTTGACCTCCTGCGCAAGGCCTACAAGCGCGGCTGGCCCCGGGATACGGAGGCCGTGGCCGCCTTCGTCCGCGAGAACGAGCGCTGGCTGCCGGACTACGCCCTGTACATGGCCTGCAAGCGCCACTTCGGCATGAAGTCCTGGACGGAGTGGCCGGAGGACGACATCCGCCTGCGCAAAAGTGCTGCCGTGCTGGAGCACTACCGCACCCTCCTCCGTGAGGACGTGGAGTTCTTCACCTATCTGCAGTTCCTGTTCTTCCAGCAGTGGAACGCCCTGCGCGACTACGTCCATGAGCAGGGCATCCGCATCATCGGCGACCTGCCCATCTACGTGTCCCTGGACTCCGCCGACGTCTGGGCGGAGCCCCAGTTCTTCCAGCTGGACGAAAAACTGGTGCCCAAGTCCGTGGCCGGTGTCCCCCCCGACTACTTCTCCGCCGACGGCCAGCTGTGGGGCAACCCCCTGTACGACTGGGATGCCATGCGTGACGACGGCTTCGGCTGGTGGATACGCCGCATCGACGGTGCCGGCAAGCTCTACGACGTGATACGTATCGACCACTTCCGCGGCTTCGCCTCCTATTGGTCGGTACCCTACGGGGAAAAGACCGCCAAGAACGGCCGCTGGGTCACCGGCCCCGGCATGGACCTGATCGACCGCCTGAACGGCTGGTTCCCCCAGCTGCAGTTCATTGCCGAGGACCTGGGCTACCCCACCCCGGAGGTAGCGCAGCTGCTCCGCGACTCCGGCTGGCCGGGCATGAAGGTGCTGGAATTCGCCTTCGACTCCCGCGACACCAGCAGCTACCTGCCCCACTCCTACACCCCCCACTGCATCTGCTACACCGGCACCCATGACAACAGCCCCCTGGCCCTGTGGCGCCACGAGGCCAAGCCCGAGGACATCGCCTACGCGGAGGAATACCTTGCGCTCACCGAGCAGGAGGGCTTCCACTGGGGCGTGATCCGCGGCGGTATGTCCAGCGTGTCCGAGCTGTTCGTGGCGCAGACCCAGGACTACCTGGGCTTGGGCGCGGGACACCGCATGAACATCCCCGGCACCCAGGGCGGCAACTGGATGTGGCGCCTGCTCCCCGGCGAGCTCACCAAAAAGCTCGGCAGGAAGATCGATCGCATGACCACCCTCTACGGCCGCAAATAAGCGCAAAGGCACCCCCGGCAAAGCCGGGGGTGCTTTTTTCTCATACTACCCGAAAACCCTCGCCTGCGCGCAGCAAGCAAGGGTTTTCAGACGCCGCCGAGGTAGGGGTTGAGACCTCCGCGACCCATACAGCTATATTCAGCGTCCTTCAGGTGACCGCTGCAGGGGCAAAAAAAAGACCAGCTGCAGCAGATGCTTGGGGAGAAGCATCTCACTCGCAGCCGGTCTGTCATGCGGTCATACCGTTTAGACACCTTAGCTTTGCGTCACAGCCTTTCAGCTGCTTTGCCAAAACCTGATGAACTTTACTGTTGTCATTATACGGCAATAGTAAGATCCCGTCAAGACTTTTTTTCGGAAAAAGCAGATGTTTCGAAAGAAAGCCTTCCGCCTTACTCTGCCGCCGCGCCGTCCAGCAGGTCGATGCCGTCGCGCACCTGACAGCAGATGGACTCCACGGCGGGGTACAGGGCGCGGGCACTGTCCATGTCCCCGGCGCGGAGTGCTTCCGTCAGGGCGGACGCCGCCTCCTGCATCCGCAGCAGCCCCATGTTGGCCGCCACGCCCTTGAGGGTGTGGGCGGCGCGGAAGGCGCACGTCACATCTCCGGCACTCATGGCGGCGCGGAGCATGGCGAAGGTGTCGTCCCCCGCCAGCAGCTGCAAAAACCGCTCCACACGCTCCTCACCGCCCAGCCGGGCGACGGTGCCGGCCAGATCTCCGCCGACCTCCCGGTATAATCTCTCCAGTGTCATGCTCTCTTTTTCCTCCCAATACGATCCGCGATGATCTGCACCATGCGGGCACGCTCCAAGGGCTTCGGTATGTGCGCGTCCATGCCCGCCTCCGTACAAGCCGCCACGTCCTCGGCAAACAGGTTGGCGGTCATGGCGATGATGGGCACATCCGCGTCCGGTCGATCCATGGCGCGGATGACCCGCGTGGCGGTAAGACCGTCCATCTCCGGCATCATCACGTCCATGAGCACCGCGTCGTAGGTGCCCGGCGGCGAGGCGGCGAAGGTGTCCACCGCGTCGCGCCCGTCACGCGCCTCGGTGACGGAGGCTCCCGCGTCCTTGAGCATATAGACCGCCAGCTCGCGGTTCAGGTCGTTGTCCTCCGCCACCAGCAGGCGGCAGCCGTCAATGGACGCGCTCTCGCGGGCTTTCGGCGGCTGCACCGTTTCCCGGTGCAGGGGTATGACGATGTCGAAGCGGGTGCCCTTGCC
>CAKTOW010000029.1 GCA_934590325.1 uncultured Oscillospiraceae bacterium | reverse complement strand
ACCGCTGTGGAATACATCAGCGGCATCGAGGTCATCAAGGCCTTCGGCCAGTCCAAAACCAGCTACGCAAAGTTTGTTTCCGCCGCAAAGGAGGGCGCAGACTGCTTCATCGACTGGATGCGTGGAAGTCTCTTCGGTCAGGCGGCGGGCATGGCAATTCTTCCATCGACACTTCTCGGCATCCTGCCGGTAGGCTGCCTGCTCTATATGCACGGCACGCTGTCGGCAGAGACATTCCTGACGGTCATCGTTCTGTCCTTCGGCGTCATGCAGCCCCTCATTACAGCCTTCTCCTATACTGACGACATCGCCCAGGTAACGACCATCGTGGGAGAGGTGGCGGAGGTGCTGTCCGGCGAAGACATGCAGCGCCCGGAAAAGGCTGACCGGCTGCCCTCTGACAACTCCATTGCCCTGAAAAACGTTCGCTTCGCCTATCACGACAAGGAAGTGCTCCACGGCGTCAGCCTGCATATAGCACCGGGGACGGTCAACGCGCTGGTGGGCCCCTCCGGCAGCGGCAAATCTACGATTGCCCGGCTTATCGCCTCCCTTTGGGATGTGAAGGACGGCTCAATCGAGTTGGGCGGCGTGGACATCCGCACGCTGCCCCTGGTGGAGTGCACGAAGCGAATTGCCTATGTGTCACAGGACAACTACCTTTTTGACCTTACGGTCATGGACAATATCCGCATGGGCAGAAAGGGCGCGACCGATGCGGAGGTCATCGACGCCGCGAAGAAATGCGGCTGCCATGAGTTCATCATGGGGCTGGAGAACGGCTATCAGACGGTGTGCGGCGCATCCGGCGGACACCTGTCCGGCGGCGAGCGGCAGCGCATCTCCATTGCCCGCGCCATGCTGAAGGACGCACCCATCGTGATTCTGGACGAAGCGACCTCCTATACCGACCCCGAGAACGAGGCGGTCATTCAGGCAGCCCTTGCCAAGCTTGTAAAGGGCAAGACGCTGCTGGTCATCGCCCACCGGCTTTCCACTATCGCGGATGCCGATCAGATCATTGTCGTCAATCAGGGAAGGATCGAAGCGACCGGCACACAGGACGAGCTTCTTGCGTCCTGCCCGCTTTATCAAACCATGTGGGAGGCCCACATCAGCGTCAAAGACGATGGGGAGGTGGCGTAATGCTCAGGACACTGAAAAAGTTCTTTGCCTTCTGCGGCGCGGAGAACCGCAAGCTGTTTGTGACCTCCATTTGGTTGGGGGTGGTCAGTGCCATCTGCTCCGCCATGCGTATTCCGGCAGCCGCTATCGTCATTCAGGCGCTGCTGGAGAGGAACGTTACCATGGCGACTTTATGGACGAGCCTCGGCATCATCGTGGCTTCTCTGATCGTGACCATCGCCATCAACATGAAGGCCACCATGCTCCAGACCGAGGCGGGCTACCGCGCCTGCGCCAACAAACGCATCGAGATCGCGGAGCATCTGCGGTATCTGCCTATGGGCTGGTTCAACGACAACAGCCTTGGCGAGGTCACGTCCGTCACGACCAACACCATGGAGAATATGGCAAACATAGCCACAAGAGTTGTCATGGTCACGACCCGGGGCTTTCTGACCTCCGGCATCATTGCGGTGATGATGTTCCTGTTTGACTGGCGCATGGGGCTTATCACGCTGGCGGAACTGGTGCTGTTCTTCGCCGTCAACGCCGCCATGCAGCGCTCGGAGCAAAATCTTGCCCAGCGCAAGTTCAACGCCGACGAGCGGCTTGTCTCCAAGGTACTGGAATATGTGCAGGGCATCGCCGAGGTCAAGAATTTCGACCTGACCCACGACTCCGCCACGCAGGTACACGGCGCGGTGGAGGAGGCTCGGAGGGCATCCTTTGCCATGGAGATCCCGTCGGTTCTTTATATGCTGGCGCAGTTCATCGTCAACAAGCTCACCGGCGTTGCCGTCTGCACCGCTGCCATCGTCTTTTACTTCGGCGGCACCATGGAGCTGACAAACTGCCTTTTGATGCTTATTTGCTCGTTCATCCTCTTTGAGCAGCTCGATTCTGCCGGCAGCTTTTCGGCCCTGTTCCGCTCTATCGACATCGGCGTGGACAAAGCCAACGCGATTCTGCGTGTGGAGCCCATGGATATTGACGGGGAGGAGCTGTCACCGGAACGGGAGGACATTGCCCTCTCCCATGTGGATTTCTCCTACGGCAGCAAGCCCATCCTGCACGACGTATCTCTGACCATTCCAGAAAAAACCACCGTGGCCATCGTCGGCCCTTCCGGCGGCGGCAAGACCACCCTCTGCAATCTGATGGCGCGGTTCTGGGATGTGCAGTCAGGCAGCGTGTGCCTTGGCGGACGGGATGTGCGGGAATACAGCTACGACAGCCTCATCCGCAATTTTTCCTTCGTGTTCCAGCGGGTCTATCTGTTCTCGGATACCATTGCCAACAATATCCGCTTCGGAAAGCCGAATGCCTCCATGGAGGAGATAAAGGCTGCGGCGAAAAAAGCGCGCTGCTATGACTTTATCATGGCGCTGCCTGAGGGCTTTGATACCGTCATCGGCGAGGGCGGCGCGACTCTCTCCGGCGGCGAGCGCCAGCGCATCTCTATCGCCCGGGCGATCATGAAGGACGCGCCAATCATTATTTTCGACGAGGCCACGGCCAACGTAGACCCGGAGAACGAAAAGGAGCTGATGGAGGCTGTCTCGGAGCTGACCCACGATAAGACGGTCATCATGATCGCCCACCGGCTGAAAACCGTGCGCAATGCCGACCGGATATTCGTGGTCGATCACGGCGAGATTGTCCAGCAGGGCACGCACGACGAGTTGGTGGCCGTGGACGGCCTTTACCGCCGCTTTGTGGTGGAGCGCAAGCAAGCTTCCGGGTGGAAGGTCTGATGTCACTTTGCATATTATTCAACAAAGCCCGTACCAGTTAAACTGATACGGGCTTTGTTATGCTCCGCGTTTATCCGCAACACGGAACACACGATGCCTGTAAGGAGCAGAGAAGCAAATGGCCGCCTCTCTGCTCCCTCACTTTCTTGCTTATTTTCGGGGATTTTCTTCATCGTCCAGCAGGTCGGTCATATTCCGCAGGCTGATACCCAGGGTGGACCCGTTGTGCAGCAACGCCGAGGTGGTGGGCGGCAGTACCCCCGCCACACCCAGCGCGATCAGCGTCAGGTTGAAGCCCACGATGAAGCGGTAGCTGCCGTGGATACGCTGCATCAGTGCCTGACTGAGCTTACGCAGCGTTACCAGTGCGAAGAGATCCTCCGAGGAGACGGTGATGTCCGCGATCTCCCGGGCGATGGCCGCGCCGGTGGAGATGGCGATGCCCGCGTCCGCCTCCGACAGAGCAGGGGAGTCGTTGACGCCGTCGCCCACCATGATAACGGTGTGTCCCTTCGCCTTTTCCTGCCGGATAAACGCGGCCTTGTCCTCCGGCAGCACCTCGGCATACACGGCGTCCACGCCCACCTCGGCGGCCACAGCCTCCGCCGTGCGGCGGTTGTCGCCGGTCATCATCACCACATTGGTAAAGCCGCTCTCGTGCAGCGCCCTTACCGCCTCCCGTGCCTCCCGGCGCAGGGGATCGTGGATGCAGATGACCGCCGCCAGCTCCCCGTCCATGCAGAG
>CAKTOW010000028.1 GCA_934590325.1 uncultured Oscillospiraceae bacterium | reverse complement strand
GTTCCGCTGTGGTCATCGGCAAGAAGAAGGAGTTCTAATTAACCCCTAAAAAAGAGAAAGGCCCTCCGGGCCTTTCTCTTTTTTAGGCTTAAATATCCCCGGCCTGCGGCCGGGGATGTAAGCTTCGTATTTTGCGGCGCTTTCTTTTTTTGCGCTTAATCATTCCTCCCGCTGGCGCGGGAGGAATGGGGGGTCTTCTTTTTTTGTCTCCGACGGGGTACTTTTGCCAGTAGCGGCAAAAGTACCCAAAAACGCCATTCAAGGGGGAAGGGATCCCGTATTTCCCTTCCCCCTTGAAAATCCCCCATCCTTAAAACGGCGAAAAAGGGGAGGCGTGCGCGCCTCCCCTCTTTCGTATCACCCCTCCTGGGGTGAGCGATTATCAAATCGCGCCAAAGCCCTGCTCCGCAGGGGCTTTGGTAGGTGGCGGCTCCCGCCGCAGACAGATAATACCTCACCCCGTTGGGGTGGGATAATGGCGCTCTTGTTTGTGGTACCTTTCCTGCTTGTGACCTATTCTATGGTATGGAAAACTAAAAATTTTTAACAAAATCTGAGCGGCACCCTTGCGGGTGCCGCTCTTTTACGGTATGCTCTGTTTATGAAGTGTACTTCAGTTATACAGGTAGCCGTACTTGTCGCGCAGGGTGATGATCAGGGTCTCCAGCTCGGCGGGCAGCTCGTTCTTTCCGGACAGATCGTAGTCCTTCGGCTCGCCGAAGGTGCGGACGCGCACCTTGTTGCCGCCCAGGAACAGCACACCGGCGTTCTTGCTGTCCACCATGTCCTCCGCGGTCTGGAACAGAGTGAACTTGTCGTGGCAGGGCTCGGAGCTGTACGGGCAGAACTGGGTGCAGTTGCCGCACTCGTTGCACATCTTGTCCACGTGGACGATCTGATGGCTGCCGTCGGCCATGCGGATGGCTACATTGGCGCGGTTGGGGCAGGAGTCCACGCAGTTCTCGCAGACGGTGGCGCACTGCAGGCAGCGGTCGCCCTCGCAGCAGATGCACTCGCTCATCTTCAGGATGCCCTTCTTGGCCTCGGCGTCCGCCTTGGTGACGTAGGCCTGCTCGGGGATGTCGTAGGTGTACGCCTTGCCGATGACGGCCTCAGCGAAGGCCGCGGCGTCGGCGATGCCCTCCACCACGGTGGCGGGGCCGCGCTTGGCGTCGCCGGCGGCGTAGACGCCCTCCACATTGGTCTGGAAGGCGGGACGGCCCTTCTTGTCCAGCTCGATGCCGTTGGCGGCCATGAGCGCGTCGTCCACCTGCTCGCCCACGGCGGAGATGACCAGGTCGCAGGGGACGGTGAAGAACTCACCGCTGCCCACGGGGCTGCGGCGGCCGGAGGCATCAGCCTCGCCCAGCACCATCTTCTCACAGGTCAGAACACCATCGGCCTGCTTGACGGGAGCAGCCAGCTCGGCGAAGGTCACACCGTCGGCCAGAGCCAGCGCCAGCTCGTGCTCGTCGGCGGGCATATACTTGCGGGTACGGCGGTACACCAGGGTCACGCTCTCGGCGCCGCTGCGCTTGGCAAGGCGGGCCGCGTCCATGGCGGTGTTGCCGCCGCCGACCACAACGATATTACCGGCCACGGCGATGTTGCCGGCCTTGACGCCCTTCATCCACTGGATGGCACCGGCCACATCGCCGGCGATGTCCAGCTTGCCGGGCTTCCATGCGCCCACGGCCAGCAGGATGTGGGTGTAGCCCTGCTTCTTCAGCGCCTCCACGGAGGGGGCGGGAGCGCCGCACTTGACCTCAACGCCGTACTTCTCCATGAGGGCGATGTCCTTCTCGATGGCCTCGTTGGCGATACGGAAGGCGGGGATCACGTGACGGGGCACGCCGCCCAGGCAGCTCTCGCGCTCGAAGATGGTGGTCTCAATACCGGCGCGGCCGCAGAAGTAAGCGGCAGCGATGCCGGTGGGGCCGCCGCCGATGATGGCGACCTTCTTGCCCGCCACACGCTCCGGCAGCTTGATGGAGGCCATCAGGGCGTTGTAGCCCTTCTCGGCGGCCAGCAGCTTGGTGTCGCGGATGCGGACGGACTCGTCATAGAAGTTCCGGGAGCACTTGGTCTGACACCGGTGGGCGCAGATGGTGCCGGTCAGGAACGGCAGGGGGTTCTTCTCGGTGATCAGCTTCAGCGCCGGGCCGTACAGGCCCTTATTGCACAGCTCCATGTACTCGGGGATGTCCTGAGAGATGGGGCAGCCGCCCTTGCAGGGCGCGGTGAAGCAGTCGATCCAGGGTACGTTCTTCTCGCTCTTGCGGCTGGGCAGGGGCTTGATGGGTTTGACGTGGTGAACGTCGGTGTGGCTGGCGGCGGACAGCTCGCAGATGGCCTGGGTGTCGGTGCCGCAGAAGGGCTTGTAGGCCATGGGCTCCACCTTCTCCACCATCTGCAGCAGGCGGTTGTAGCCGCCGGGCTTCAGGATGGTGGTGGCCACGGTGATGGGCCAGATACCGGCCGCGAACAGCTTGTCGCAGTTGAAGTACTCGGCGCCGCCGGCGAAGGAGATGCGCATCTTGCCCTTGAACTGGCGGGAGATACGGTGGCACATCTCGATGGTCAGGGGGAACAGGCTGCGGCCGGACATGTACATCTCGTTGTTGGGCAGCTCGCCGCGGGTGGTGTCCACCGGGAAGGTGTTGGAGAGCTTCAGGCCGAACTCCAGGCCCTTGCTGTCGGCCAGCGCCTGCAGACGCTCGAACATGGGCACCGCGTCCGCCCACTGCAGATCCTCGCGGAAGTGGTGGTCGTCGAACACGATGTAATCATAGCCCATGCCGTCCAGAATACGCCGTGCCGTCTCGTAGCCCAGAATGGTGGGGTTGCACTTCACGAAGGTGTGCAGGTGCTTCTCGGTGATGAGGTAGCTGGCGATGCGCTCGATCTCATCCGGGGGACAGCCGTGCAGGGTGGACACGGTGACGCTGCGGCTGACGCGGGGATCGATGGCGTCGATATAGTCGCTCTCAGCGGGGAACAGCTCCTTGAGAACGGCCTTGCACTCGCCGAAGATGGCGGTCTTGGTGGCGTCCTTCATGCCCTCGATATAGGTGTTGACCTTGTCGCCCTTGATGCCCTCCAGATCGTAGCCCACGGACATATTGAACACGAAGCCATTGGGATCGCCGAAGCCGTATACCTTGCTGAGCACCTTCAGGGCGCACCACGCCTTGATGTACTCGTCCATGGCCTGGGGCACGGTCAGCTCGGTGGACCACTCCTGGTTATAGCCCTCGTCATTGGCCAGGATGCAGGGGCGGGGCACACAGGCGGCCAGCTCCTCGCCGTCCATCTTCTGGACGGTCTTGACCTCGAAGAACCGGGCACCGGCCATGTAGGCGGCGATGATGTTCTGGGCCAGCTGGCTGTTGGGGCCGGCGGCGGGGCCGAAGGGCGTCTCGATGCGCTCGCCGAAGATGGGCAGGCTCTTGCCCGTGGCGTGGTACGCCTTACGCACGCCGAAGATCTCGCCGGAGTTGGCGTATTCGGTGACCACCCAGTTCATCAGGGACTTAAAGGGAATGGGATACATTTTTTCAGACATAGGTCATCCTCCTTGTCGGTGTGTATAGGTATCTTAGTAGGTGCGGTGGTTCAGGTCGCCCCACAGCTTCTTGGCGGCCTCGAGGATGTGGGCATTCTCTGCCTCCTCGTCGATGCCCACCAGCACGCGGTCCTTCATCAGGATCTTGCCGGCGGCGATGGTGGTCTGGCACTGGCGGCCGGTCATGCCGAAGATCATGTGGCCGTCGATATTCTCGTCGGAGAAGGGGGTGAACGGCTTGTAGTCCATGACGATGATGTCCGCTGCCGCACCGGCCTTCAGCACGCCCAGCTGGTCGGGGAAGTACCGCGCACCGATCTTGGCGTTGTTCTTGAACAGCATGTCCGTGACCTCGCACCAGCCCACGTTGGGCAGGCAGTTCTGGCTGCGCTGGGAGCACAGGGCCACCTTGATGGACTCCAGCATGTCGTTGGTATAGGCGTCGGTGCCCATGCCCAGCAGGATGCCGCGCTTGTACAGCTGCAGCACCGGGCAGATGCCGATGGCGTTGCCCATGTTGGATTCGGGGTTGTTCACCACCATGGTACCGGTCTCCTTGATGATGTCCATCTCGGCGGTGTTCACGTGGATGCAGTGGCCCAAGATGGTCTTTTCGCCCAGGATGCCGTGATCCTGCAGACGCTGCACGGGACGGCGGCCGTAGTTCTGCAGGCTGTCGTACACGTCGTTCATGCCCTCGGACACGTGGATGTGGTAGCCGGTGCGGCCGTTGTTGGCCTCCACCATGCGGTCGAAGGTCTTGTCGCTGATGGTGAACAGCGCGTGACCGCCAAACATGGCCGCCAGCATGGGATCATTCTGCTTCTGACAGTAGGTGATGAAGTCCGCGTTCTCCTTGATGGCCTGCAGGCACTTCTCCTCGCCGTCGCGGTCGCTGACCTCGTAGCACAGGCAGGAGCGCAGACCGAGACGGCGGCTCTCCTCGCTGATGGTGAACAGTGTGCCGGGGATCTCGCCGTAGCTGGCGTGGTGGTCAAACACGGTGGTCACGCCCTGCTTGATGCTGTCGATATACAGCGCGGTGGCGCTGGCGCGGGTGCCGTCCATCATCAGGTGGCGGTCGATGGCCCACCACGTGCCGTCCAGCACCTCGTAGAAGTTGGTGGGGTTGTTGCCCACGATGCTCAGGCCGCGGGCCAGCGCGGAGTAGATGTGGGTATGTGCGTTGATGAACGCGGGCATGATGACGCCGCCCTTGGCATCCACGATCTCCGCCTCGGCGTACTTGGCGCGCAGGGCTGCCTCCTCGCCCACCTCCACGATCTTGGTGCCCTCGTAAGCCACTGCGCCGTGCTCATAGTAGCCCTTGCCCTCGCTGTCGCGGGTGATGAGCCGCCCGTTTGTTACCAGAACCATGTGTATTCCTCCTTTTGTTTCCGATAGTGTTCGTATGTTCTCCCCAATATGGCTCTACTCCCCGGTAAACAAAAAGTGCCTCAAACCCCGTCAGGGAGGTTTGAAACACTCAAGCGTCCGCCGAGTGATAGTTTCAGCCCGTGCGCGAAGCACTTCCTTACAGCTACCAATCTTGGATTGTCACTGATATTTTACAACGATTCCGCCAAAAATGCAACTGTTTTATGCGGCGCTTTTCGCTCTTTTTACCGTCCCGGCGGTACTTTTTTTGCCCTCACATACCGGTAAAACGCCAGAAACTGGAAGTGCACTACGAGGAAGTCTACTTCCTTGCGGAGTATGATTTCTCTGATGAGATCCACAGAGATAGAGAAATGGAGGCTCCCGCCATGCACGAGTACAAAGAGATGGTGCGCAAGCACCTGTCCGAATACGTCAGCCGCCTGCGCCGCACCCGCGGGCTCACGCAGGAGGCGATGGCGGAAAGCCTTCGCATCACCGCCCGCGCCTACGGTGACCTGGAGCGGGGTAAGTTCTGCTTTTCCGCCACGGCGCTGATGTCCCTGTTTCTCATGCTACGGGATGAGGAGATGCTGGAATTCATGCAGGACTTCCGCAAGAAGGCGGCGGAGCTGGACAGCAAAGAGGTGGCATAAGCGCTATGACCCTGGAGAGGATAGGTCAGGAGCTGCGCGGTCTGGGCATGACGCCGGGTAAGATGTACTATGCGTACACCTCTACGGCGCTGCGCATCACCACGCGGCAGACGGACGACCTGTATCACGTGACAAAGAAACTGTATCCCGAGGTGGGACGCTGTTACAGCGCCACCTGGAAGAGCGTGGAGCGCGGCCTGCGCCACGCGGTGGATGTGGTCTGGGAGACTGCCCCAGAGCGGCTGTCCGCGATGATAGGCTGCCAGTTGAAAAAGAAGCCCACGCCCTCGGAATTTTTGGCCATTCTGACCACCTATCTCCTTATGCAGGAGGCCGCCGAGGCGTCCGGGACGTCTGCGCCCCTGTGACCCCGCCGCCATGGGGCCATCCGCCCTTTTCCCCCGAAAACAAGTGAAACCGCTTTCCGCAGATTTCGTAAAACTTTCTTTATCCGGATAAATTGTAAACAAACTGTGAACGAGATTTTGGGCCGATTTTCCGACCAAAGACAGAGGAATATTCTCCCCAAAACCGGCGTAGTCCATCCTCACTTCAAAATTTCCCGGATTTTACGGCGAATTGCGTAAATTCCCATTGCACGGCCGTTACGGAGACTTTCGACGCGCAAAAATTGCATAAACTCCGTTTTTCGTCAAAAACGGAGTTTTGTTTTTGCTAAAAACACCCCTGAAAACCCCGCAGACCCGTCCATTTTGGGCGGGCCTTTTCTTTCTTGTGGGTTTGGAAAATACTGGCAACAAACGCCGTAAAAAAGTTTACAACATAATGATGTTTACGTTGTAAACCGGGGGTGAGGGCAAGGAGGCCGAGCGGCTCA
>CAKTOW010000027.1 GCA_934590325.1 uncultured Oscillospiraceae bacterium | reverse complement strand
ACGTCGCTGCTGCTCAGGTCGTAGCAGAACTCACCCCAGGTAGCCACGCCGCCCTCGTTGCACTGGAACAGGGTGGGAGCGTCTTCCTTGTCCATCTCGGACACCAGGGTGGACTCATACTCGCCGGAGGCGGCGGTGAAGATCTTGACGGGCACGCCGGTCTTCTCGGTGTAGGTGGCGGCCAGAGCCTTCCACGCGTCGTCGGACTCAGGCTTAAAGTTCAGATAATACACCTTGCCGGTGGCGGTGGTATTGCCATCGGTATTGGTGTCGTCCTTCTTCTCACCGCAGGCCACCAGAGACAGGGCCATCACGAGAGCCAGAAGCATTGCAAGAAACTTCTTCATGATATTTACTCCTTTTTTGATTTTATTTTTACATCTGCTGATGCAAAAAACTACTTGATATCGATCACCGAGGCGCCCTTGCGCAGGGTGGTGGGCAGTATCTCACAGGCGTGGGAGCCCTTGTGCAGCACCATGTCCACCAGTATCTCGGCGCTGCGGCGGCCCATTTCCTCCATGGGCTGACACAGGGTGGTCAGGGGAGGTTCGATGTAGGCGGACAGCTCCAGGCCGTCGATGGCGATGACGGAGCAGTCCTGGGGGACGCGCTTGCCGGCGTCCATCAGCGCCCGCATGGCGCCGATGGCCATGGAGTCGGCGATGGCGAACAGGGCGGTAAACTCCGCACCCTCGTCCAGCCGGGCCCGCACAGCCTCGTAGGCGTCCTTGACGCCGAAGCCGCCGGTGCATATCACCAGGTCGGGGTCCACGGGGATGCCGTGACCCTCCAGTGCCTGGACGTAGCCCTCGTACCGCAGCTGGCTGATGGACTGGTCGTCGGGCCGGGAGATCAGCGCGGCGATCTGCCGGTGGCCGTGACGGTAGAGTTCCTCCACCGCCTGGCGGGCGGTGTCGCCGTCGGCGATGGACACGGAGGAATACTCGCCCTCAATCAGTGTGCCGTAGCGGTTGGAGAAGGAGCAGCAGACGAAGGGGACGTTCAGCAGTGCCAGGTCCGCCGGTGCGTAGTCGAACCGGCCGCCCAGGAACACGATGCCCCGCAGGCGCTTCTCGCGCTCCATGACGGCGGCGCATTTGATCTCGTCGTCGCAGGCACCGATCTGCTGCATCACCATGGTGAAGCCCGCGTCGGTGATGGTACGCTCGATGGCGCGGATGATGTCGGTGTAGAAGGGGTTGGACACGCCGCGCACCACCAGGCCAATGGCATCCGATTTGGTGCGCACCAGGTCGCGGGCACTGTTGTTGGGAATGTAGTTGCTGGCCTTGATGGCGGAGAGCACCTTCCGCCGCACGTCGTCGCTGACGTCGGGGCGGTCGTTCAGCACGCGGGACACGGTGCTGACGCTGACGCTGCACTGCTTGGCTATATCCTTGATGGTCATACGGGAGCACGCCTCCTACTGTAACGGATAGGCGGTGCGAAACAAAACGAAAGATGCCGAAAACATTTCCGGGAACGTTTCCACCTAACGTTTTCTATCTTACCAGCATGGTTCGCGGATGTCAACGGGTGCGTTGTATTTTTGCCGAAACGCACAGAAAACAGACGTGATTTTTTGTGAAAATCACAAGAAAACCCGCCGCCCCGGGAAGCGGGACGGCGGGCGAACGGTCTGTGTGCGTGAGATCACCGGCGCAGCAGGGCGCGGCGGGCGCGCCAATCGGGGAGGTAGGTCTCCACCTCCCGGTAAAAAGCGGGGGAGTGGTCGTGGTGGCGGATGTGGGCCAGCTCGTGGACCACCACGTATTCGATGGCCGTCTGCGGGTAGTCCATCAGGTACAGGGAGAAGCTCAGGCGATTTTTGCCGGAGCAGCTGCCGAAGCGGGTGCGGGCAGCGGTGATGGTGATGCCCGCGGGCTGCACGCCCATGCGCTGGGTCCATTGGGCCACCAGGGGCGGCAGCAGGGCCTTGGCCTGTTGGCGCCAGAGGGCGGTCTGCTCCGCGGAGGGCGCCGGGTGGGCGGCGATGTACGCCCGGCGGGCGGCCAGGTGCTTTTCCAGCCAGGCGCGGTGGCTGTCCACAAAGCGGGCGATGTCGGCGTCGGTGGCGCGCAGGGGGGCGCGCACCAGGGCGGAGCCGTCGCGGGTGACCTCCAGCGCCAGGGTGCGGCGGCGGGAGCGAATGACGGTGTACTCGGGCATCATGCGTCCTCCGGAATGAAGCGGGGGCCGCAGTAGCCGTCGCGCTCCACGGTCTCGGACCACATGGCGGCGGGGCGCACCCACAGGCCGCCTTCGCCGTACAGGGCGCGGTAGACCACCATCTCCTCCAGTGTCTCGGAGTGGCGGGCGGTGCCGATGACCTCATATTCGCTGCCCTTGAAGTGGCGGTAGCGGCCGGGTTTGATGGTTGACATAATATATCCTCCTGCGGGAACGGGTTGCATTGGTGACGGAAACATTATATACTATGGGACAGGAATTGTAAATCACTGTGGGAGGTGTCGTATATGCGCACTGTGTGTCTGCGGCTGCGGCGGGGGGATGACCTGCTGCTGTCGCTGGAGGAGCTGGCCCGGCGGGAGGGACTGCGGGCGGCAGTGATACTGTCCGGGGTGGGCTGCGTCACCCAGGCGCGGGTGCGGGACGCCTCCGGCGTCACCGTGCGGCACATCGCGGAGCCCTGCGAGATCGTGTCCCTGAACGGTACGGTCAGCGCGGCGCGGTGCCATGTACACATCGCCCTGTCCCGGGAGGACATGACCACACTGGGCGGGCACCTGATGGCCGGGACGTACATCAACACCACCTGCGAGCTGGTGCTGCTGGAGCAGGACGGGGTGGTATACGGCGTGGAGCAGGACGCGGCCACGGGCTATGACGAGATCGTATTTCAGGAGGCGGAAAGATGAAGAACACCACACTGTGCTATATCGAGAACGAAAAGGGCGAGTACCTGATGCTGCACCGGGTGAAGAAGCAGAACGACCTGAACCACGACAAGTGGATCGGCGTGGGCGGCAAGTGCGAGGAGGGCGAGAGCCCGGAGGAGTGCGTCTGCCGGGAAACGCTGGAGGAGACCGGGCTGACACTGACGGACTATCAGTACAGGGGCGTCATCACCTTCGTGTCCGATATATGGGAGGGGGAGTATATGCATCTGTTCACCGCCACCGGCTGGACGGGGACGCTGCGGGAGTGCGACGAGGGCGTGCTGGAATGGCTGCACAAGGACGCGCTGGCGGCGCTGCCCCAATGGGAGGGGGACAAGCTGTTCCTGCGGCGGATACACGAGCCGGGGACGCCGTTTTTCTCCATGAAGCTGCAGTATGAGGGGGACACGCTGGTGTACGCCGCCCTGAACGGGAAGGAGCTGCCGCGATGATACTGGTGAGCGCGTGTCTGCTGGGCTGCGCCTGCCGCTACGACGGGCAGAGCAAGCCCCATCCGCTGGCGCAGGAGCTGGCCCGGCGCGGTTTGGCGGTGCCGGTGTGCCCGGAGCAGCTGGGCGGGCTGTCCACGCCCCGGAACCCCTCCGAGCGCAGGGGAGACCGGGTGGTGATGAACGACGGCCGGGACGTGACGGCGGAGTACCGCCGGGGGGCGGAGGAGGCCCTGCGTCTGGCGCGGCTGTACGGCTGCACCGCCGCCGTGCTGAAGGAGAAAAGCCCCTCCTGCGGCTGCGGGCGCATCTATGACGGGACGTTCACCGGCACACTGACGGCCGGCGACGGCGTCACGGCGGCGCTGCTGCAGGAAAACGGCATCAAGGTGTACGGCGAGAGCGAGCTGGAAAAGCTGCTGTGAGCAGTCTCTCCCAATTTTTTCCGTCAAAGGCGCACAAATTTTGAATTTACATTTGGCGGAAAAGCAGGTATAATATGACCAACAGCGTTGATATGTGCGGTGACGGGAGCTCCCGTCATTCCGTGGGTACCCACGGAATGACGCCGCCTGTATGCTATGGGAGAATAAAAGGAGGAGTGTACAATGAAGAAACGCGTAGTGGGCATATTTTTTGCGTTGGTGCTGTGCTTGGCAATGGTGCCCATTTCTGCTTTTGCAGAGCAAAAGACGACCATTACCACGGTGGGTGAGCTCTTGCAGTTTGCAAAAGCGGTGGACAATGGCGACTATGACGATAAAACAGATGCGGTTGTATCTCTTGATAAGGATTTGGATTTAACAGGTGTTGCGTGGACACCAATTGGCAGCGTATTTGCTGCTGATGGAACTCTGCTGCACTACTTCAGCGGCAAATTTTACGGAAACGGGCATACGATTTCCAATTTAGATTTTTCCGAAAACTATGGAAAGACAGAGTATCCGTCTTTCGGATTTTTCAGTGAGGTTTACGGCGCTAAAATTTCCGGCTTGACAATTCAGGGAAAACTTGATGTGTCTAATTCTGCCCCCGTCTTTTTTGGAACAGTTGCGGGCGTTGCAGCAGACAGCAAAATTTCTGACTGCGTTTCGGATGTGTCGTTCACGGATACAGATAAATATATTAACGGTACTGCGGCTATGTGCGGATATGCAATAAATAGCACGATTGAACACTGCCAAAACAAGGGGGATTTTTCAGTAATGAAGGACACCTCCCAATTTTGGATGGGCGGTATCGCAGGTCTTGCTGAAAACAGTACCGTACAGTATTGCGCCAATACGGGCGGTATGACTTCTTGGACACCTTCTTCCGGCGGAATTGTTGGACAGTTGATTCAGAACTCAAAGGTCATAAATTGTTATTCCACCGGGAAAATGGTCCCTCTTGGCAATGGAACTACGGATTTCGGCGGCATTGCAGGCATAGTTGGTGCAGGTACAGAAATCAGACATTGCTATTTCGCTGGTGAAGTGGATCTATCTCAATATACTGCCACTACACCTTATACACGTTTAGGCGGTATTGCAGGCGGTGTTTCTTCTGATACACCTGTTTTTGAAAACAATTATTTCGTGGAAACGGAAAATGTCACGGCTTGCTTTAAGTACCAGGATGCTGGAACAGAAAAGACCCTTGACTTTATGAAAACGGAAGATTTCTTTAATGAGATCACTGCTGCTGGCGGCAAGTATCGATTTAACTCAAATGGCACACCGCTTCTGCCGGAGCACAAGTATCCGACAGTAGAGGAAACGCCATGTTACTACTACAACTCTACGACTACCGTGAAGGACGAGGGCAAGACCGGCTCCCCCAAGACCATAGATACGGGCGTGGGAATGTACGCCGTGAGTGTGGTGCTGTCTCTGACCGGGATGGCCTATGTGGGTAAGAAGAAACCCTGAGAACACAAAAAAGAAATCCCGAAAGGGATTTCTTTTTTGTCGGGGGACGGAGTCCCGAGCCAGTGACTTCGGTCACTGGCTCGGAATGACAGATAAAAAGAAACCGGCTTCGCCGGTCTCTTTTTATAACTATGGTGTTACCACTCCAGGTTCTTTTCGGTCTCCTTGCTGAACACGTGGGCCACGTTGCCGCCGAAGATCATGTTGACCTCGCTGCCCATGGGGAAGTGGGCGGCATTGCCGTTGGTGGGCACGATGACCACCACGTCATGGTCGTGGGTGGAGATGTGGAGGTGCACGGAGGAGCCCATCAGCTCGCTGACATCCACGGTGCCCTTGACGCCGTCGGCGCAGAGCATGATGTGGTCGGGGCGGACGCCCAGGACGATGTCCTGCTCTTCCACGTTGTTGGCGGCCAGGCGGGCCTGCTTGTCCTCGGCCAGTTCCACGGCGATGCCGTCGATGGTGACGGCGTACTTGCCGTTCTGCTTGATCAGGCGGGCGTCGAACAGGTTCATCTGGGGCGTGCCGATGAAGCCCGCCACGAACAGGTTGGCGGGGTGGTCAAAGACCTCCTGGGGCGTGCCGATCTGCTGGATGAAGCCATCCTTCATGATAACGATGCGGTCGCCCAGGGTCATGGCCTCGGTCTGGTCATGGGTGACGTAGATGAAGGTGGTGTTGATGCGCTGGCGCAGCTTGATGATCTCGGCGCGCATCTGATTGCGGAGCTTGGCGTCCAGGTTGGACAGGGGCTCGTCCATCAGGAACACGGCGGGGTCGCGGACGATGGCGCGGCCGATGGCCACGCGCTGGCGCTGGCCGCCGGACAGGGCCTTGGGCTTGCGGTCCAGGTACTGGGTGATGTCCAGTATCTCCGCCGCCTGGCGGACCTTCCTGTCTATCTCATCCTTGGGGACCTTCTTCAGCTTCAGGGAGAAGGCCATGTTCTCGTACACGGTCATGTGGGGATACAGGGCGTAGTTCTGGAACACCATGGCGATGTCGCGGTCCTTGGGCTCCACGTCGTTCATCAGCTTGTCGCCGATCCACAGCTCGCCGGAGGTGATGTCCTCCAGACCGGCGATCATGCGCAGGGTGGTGGACTTGCCGCAGCCGGAGGGGCCCACCAGCACGATGAACTCCTGGTCGGCGATCTCCAGACTGAACTGCTGGACGGCCACGACGCCCTCATCGGTGATCTGGAGATTGCTCTTTTTCTCCGCGGCTTCCTCGCCCTTCTTGGGCTTCTTTTTCTTCTCGGTGTTGGGGTAGACCTTCTTCAGGTCCTTCAGGATGACCTTTGCCATACGTCTTGACTGCAGCCGTTCTGCCTCCGCAAGGAACGGCCTCGCACCGGGCGAAGCCCGTGGTGCCTTACGGCAGGTCTCCACACTGCCGCACCGCCAGCCACAGCGGATATTCCTCCTTGTCTTTTGCCGGTGGGCGGCATAAAGTGGAGTGCCGCACACCGGTGGGAATAGAGAAAGTATAACCGAAAACGTTTCCGGATTCAAGTGTTTTTTGTGAAAAGTGCGAAAAAATTGCGCCCGCCGGACGGCGGGCGCGGGAGTTCGGAGATTTACAGCTCCACCACCGTGGGCACGTGGCCGGTGTGGGGCAGCAGCTTGTCCAGCACGTCGGAGGTCTTCAGCTTCAGCGTACTGGTGCAGATGCAGGGATGGCAGGAGAAGTACGGCGCGTCGTACACCTCCCGGTCGATGAGCAGCTGCACACGGTGCTCCGTGTCGTTGGCCAGGCCCAGCACGGTGGCGGAGCCGGGGCGGCAGCGCAGCAGCTCCCACAGGGCGTCCTCCGGGGCGAAGCTCAGGCGGGAGGAGCCGATCTGGGCGCTGAGGTCCTTGGTGTGGAACACCTTATCCGGAGGCAGGCACAGCAGGTAGAAGCTGGTCTTCTGCCGGTTGCACAGGAACAGGTTCTTGCATACGGATACGTCCAGTACGCGGCCCACCTCGGCGCACAGCTCCATGTTGAAGGCGGCGTCGTGGCTGACGCGGTCGTATTCGATGCCCAGGGCATCCAGCAGGTCGAAGGCCGCGGCCTCCTGGGGCGGCAGCTCGCCCTCCGGGCGGGTGCTGCGGTATACGGCGGTCAGGTCCATTATGCGTCACCTCGCTTCAGCAGCATTTCACCGGCGCGGTAGATATCGCCCGCGCCCACGGTGATGATCATATCGCCGGGCTGGGCCAGCTTTTCCAGCTCGTCGGCCGTCTGCTCCAGGGTGGGGCAGTACACGGCGTGGGGTATCTGCGCGGCCAGGTCCTTGGAGGAGATGCCCAGCTCGTTGGTCTCGCGGGCGGCGTAGATCTCCGCCAGCACCACCCGGTCGGCCTGCCGCAGGACGTTGACAAAGTCATCGAACAGCGCGGCGGTGCGGGTGTAGGTGTGGGGCTGGAAGGCCAGTATCAGCCGCCGGTGGGGCAGGGCGCGGACGGCGTTCAGCAGCGCCTGCACCTCGTCGGGGTGGTGGGCGTAATCGTCATAGACCTCCGCGCCGCGGAAGGTGCCCTTGTGCTCGAACCGCCGTCCCGCGCCGGTAAAGGACGCCAGACCGGTGGTGACAGCCTCGCCGGGGATGCCCAGCACGTAGGCGGCGGCGGCCGCCGCCAGAGCGTTGGAGACATTGTGGGCGCCGGGCACGTGCAGGGATACATGGGCGTAGGGTACGCCGCCGATGACCACGTCAAAGTCGCCGTAGCCGTCGAAGAAGGACACGTTGTCGGCATAGCAGTCCGCGCCCCGGTCCTTTACGCTGAAGGTGAACACCGGGTGATCCAGACCCTTCACCGCCTCACGGGCACCCTCGTCGTCGGCGTTGGCGATGACATAGCCCCGCTGGGGCACCAGCGCCGCGAAGTCGTGGAAGGAGTGCTCAATGTCCGCCAGGTCCTTGAAGAAGTCCAGGTGGTCGGCGTGGACGTTCAGTATCACCGCCACGGTGGGGAAGAAGTTCAGGAAGGAGTTGCAGTATTCGCAGCTCTCCAGTATGATGGTGTCGCCCTTGCCCACCCGGTAGCCGGAGTGCAGCAGCGGCAGCGTGCCGCCGATCATCACAGTGGGGTCGGCCTGCGCCGCCATGAAGATGTGGGTGGCCATGGAGGTGGTGGTGGTCTTGCCGTGGGTGCCGGAGACACACAGGGCGTTGCGGTAGCCCTGCATGATGGCGCCCCAGGCCTGGGCGCGCTCGTACACGGGGATGCCCCGCGCCACGGCGCCGGCGATCTCCGGGTTGCTGTCGTGGATGGCGGCGGTGCGGATGACCGCGTCGCAGTTCTTCAGGTTTTCCGCCGAGTGGCCGATGGCCACGGGGATGCCTACGGACCGCAGGTGCTTCACGGTGCCGCTGTCGGTCATGTCCGAGCCCTGCACCGTCACGCCCATGCCCTGCAGTACCTCCGCCAGCGCGCACATGCTGACGCCGCCGATGCCGGCCAGGTGTACCCGCTTGCCGGGGGCGATATACTTATGAAAGTCCTCGATAGGATGGAACATATCAGCTGCCTCCTTGACAGGAACAGAAAAATTACCGTATTATTATAATACAATGTCTCCACCGGTGCAACCGGCTTTTTTGCCGGTATACGGCGGCGGAGGACGAACCTTGACGGAAGGGGGCGGACGTATGCTGCCGCAGCCGGTGAAATATGTGCTGGAGCGTCTGGGCAGGGCGGGCTTTGCCGCTTACGCCGTGGGCGGCTGCGTCCGGGACACCCTGCTGGGACGCACGCCCTGCGACTGGGACGTGACCACCGCCGCCCGCCCGGAGCAGGTGCTGGCGCTGTTTGAGGGCTATGCCGTCCCTACCGGGCTGCAGCACGGCACCGTCACCGTCCGGGCGGGGGAGATGCACATCGAGGTCACTACCTTCCGCGCCGACGGGACGTACACCGACCACCGCCGCCCGGACGAGGTGTTCTTCTCCCAGCGGCTGGAGGACGACCTGTGCCGCCGGGACCTGACGGTGAATGCCATGGCCATGGATGTGGACGGGCGCATCACCGACCTGTACGGCGGACGGGAGGACCTGGCGGCGGGTATCCTGCGGTGTGTGGGCGGCCCGGAGCGGCGGTTCGAGGAGGACGCCCTGCGCATCCTGCGGACGCTGCGGTTCGCCGGAGTGCTGGGCTTTGCCATCGAACGGCGTACTGTCGCCGCGCTGCGGGAGAAGGCACCCCTGCTGTCGTATATCGCCCCGGAGCGGGTGCTGTCGGAGATGGACCGCCTGCTGTGCGGCGCGTACGTCCTGCCGGTACTGCTGGGCTATCCGGAGGTGCTGGGGGTGTTCCTGCCGGAGATACTGCCCTGTGTGGGCTTCGATCAGCATAACCGGCACCATATCTACGATGTCTGGGGCCACACCGCCCACGCGGTGGCCGCCGCCCCGGCGGAGAAGGTCCTGCGCTGGGCCATGCTGCTCCACGATGTGGGCAAGCCCGCCTGCTTCACTATGGACGAGGGCGGTGTGGGGCACTTCTACGGCCACCCGGCCATCTCGGCGGAGCTGGCGGAGACCGTCTGCCGCCGTCTGCGCATGGACAACCGCACGGCGGAGCAGGTGGTGACGCTGGTGCGCTGGCACGACCGGGATATCCCCCGGACGGAGAAGGCCATCGCCCGCGCCGTGTCCCAGCTGGGGGAGGAGACCTTCCGGCAGCTGCTGGAGGTGAAGCGGGCGGACAACGCCGCCCAGAGCCCCGACGATCGACCCCGCCTGGTGGACATACAGCGGGCGGAGGACATTCTGGACGCGCTGCTGGCCCGGCGCCAGTGCTTCTCCCTGCGGGAGCTGGCGGTGGACGGGCGCGACATGATGGCTCTAGGGCTCCGCGGCAGGGACATCGGCGCGGCGCTGCAGTTCCTGCTGGACGCCGTGCTGGACGGCGCGGCCAACGACCGGGAGGCGCTGCTGGCGCTGGCAAAAGAGCGCCTAGCGGAGCCGTGGGCCGGGGAATAGTGACGATAAAAAGGGAGCCTCCGCCTGTTGGCGGAGGCTCCCTTTGCGCGGTATACCGCGGTTTATTTCTTCTCGGCGCGGGCGATGGCCGCGATGTCCCCCACGCCGTCCAGCACGATGCTGGGGCGGTAGGCGTAGGTGTTCAGTGTCTCGCGGGTGGAAACGCCGGACAGCACCAGCACCGTGGACATGCCGCTCTCCATGCCGGAGATGACGTCGGTGTCCATGCGGTCGCCCACCATCACCGCCTCGGCGGAGTGACAGTGCAGCATCCGCAGGCCGGTGCGCATCATCAGCGGATTGGGCTTGCCGCAGAAATAGGCCTGCTTGCCGGTGGCCATTTCGATGGGCGCAATCAGGGCGCGGCAGGCCGGAGCGATGCCGTTTTCGATGGGACCGGACACGTCGGAGTTGGCACCGATGAGCTTTGCGCCTGCCATCACAAGGTTGGTGGCCTTTGTCAGGGTGTCCAGTGAATAGGAGCGGCCCTCGCCCACCACCACATAGTCGGGGTTCACGTCGTTCATGGTGATGCCCGCGTCATACAGGGCGTTCAGCAGGCCCGCTTCGCCGATGGCGAACACGGAGCAGCCGGGGGCCTGCTCTTTCAGAAAGGCCGCCGTGGCCAGCGCGCTGGTGTAGAAGTGTTCCTCCGGCACATCCAGGCCCATGCGGGCCAGCTTCTGGTTCAGCTCCCGGGGCGTGTAGCCGCTGTTGTTGGTCAGGAAAAGGTACTCCTTATCCTCGTCGTGGAGCCACTGGATGAACTCCGCCACGCCCGGCAGGATGCGGTTGCCGTGGTAGATGACGCCGTCCATATCGCATATAAAGCCCTTCTTCGCATTGAAATCCAAGGAGGCAAATGGTTCCATACATGGTCCGCCCTTCATTTATCAGATGAGAGCACTATACCACACCGCGCCGCGCCCGTCTACCGTAAAAAGGTAAAATTTTGGGGAGGGGAGCGTGCGGGGACCGTTGACAGGTGCCCGTATTTGCGTTTGGTCAACAGACCGCAAGCAGTAAAGCCGCCCGAATGGGCGGCTTTGCTGTTACGGCTTTCCGCAGCATTTACCGTTTGTGTGTCAGTGTGTTATCTGCGGTGTTTTGGGCCAGTACAGCCGCGACGACCACGAGAGCCATGCGAGGGACGTGATCGAGCGCATGATGCAGGACATGGAGGACCCCACTGTGAAAGAGGCCCTGAGACAGTGCATGCATGTGGTGGAGAAGGGCTGACGCTACTAACGCGTTACTAACAAGGTAAAAATCGGGCAAATACAGAAAACCTCGGAACCATTGCGGTTCCGAGGTTTTTGTGTGATTTTCCACAGGTTTTGTTGTCACTGCTGCGCATCGGGCAGTTCGTTCTTCACATACTTCTCCCATACATACAGGCGGTCGCGCTCGTCGATCTGCCGCAGCACTCTGGCGGGTACACCGGCAGCGATACTGTTGGGCGGGATGTCCCGTGTCACCACCGCGCCTGCGGCGATGATGCCTCCCGCTCCGATGGTCACGCCACCGCACACCGTCGCACCGGCGCACAGCCAGCAGTGATCCCCGATGGTGAAGGGTTCGGCATACTCCAACGCATGGCAGCCGTTGGGGTAATCTGTATAGGCTCGTTCTTCGGCGATAAACGGATGGTTGGGCGTGGCCAGCGTCACATTGGGTCCAATGAGCACATTGTCCCCCAGCGTGATGGGCGCTACATCCAGAAATACGCTGTTGTAGTTGACGAAGCAGTTCCGCCCTACATAGATATTCACGCCGTACTCGCAGTAAAAGGGTGCAAACGCCTCGAAATTCTTTCCTTCTGCGGAGGGGATCAGGCGCTCCAGCGCACGCTGTTTGGTCTTTGTGCACCACAGCGGGAGGCGGTTGACCCGGTCACAGCGGCGCATACCAACCCGGTGTCGCTTGGCAATCTTCGGATCGACAGGCGTATAGAGACGCCCCGACACCATCCACTCCCATTCACCGCTCGTCCTGCTCTTATCCATGATCAGGCACTCCTTTATGTGCGCCTATACCGATACAGATATAGGGCCGTTTCCAATGCCAATCGCTTCATCGGATCGATCGGATCGGCCTCCAGCAGCATCCATAGCTGCTGGAGCCGGTAACTCACGGTGTTGTAGTGCAGGTGCAGCTCCCGTGCCATCCGGCGCTGGTTGCCCATACAGCGCAGCCAACTCGCCAGCGTGTCCAGCAGCTCTTGCCGCCGCGGCTCTGGCTGCCGCAGGAGCGTTCCCAGCTGCCGATAGATATAGGCGTCCGTTTCCGCCGGGGAGGATTCCTCCAGCAGCCGTACCACCCCCGCTGGGTCGTCTGTCACGCAGGGTGCTTCCGATCGCGCCGCCATGTGGAGCGCCGCACGGGCGCTGCGGTCTGCTTTCTGAAAGCCCACCGTACCGCCGTAGGGGCGGCTGACGCCGCAGATAACGCCGTGGACGGCGGCAAAGTCCGCCATCTCCTGCCACAGCGGCATCTCCAGCGCGAACAGGTCGTCCGCCTCCAGCGCCAGCAGGAAGCCATCCTCCGACAGTGCGCCCCACATGTCCGCGCCCAACGCCCGGCAGCGCTCTTCTACCTCGCGCAGCCAAGAGCGCCGCTGCAACTCCGGCGCATCAGCCCGTATCCACAACAGGATATGCGGACATTCCAAATGGATACCGAACTCCGCCGTCTGCCGCTCCATCGCTTCGCTCAGCGGCGCGCCAGAGATGAGATGGTGCAGTAGTACGGCCAGCTGCCGCTCCTGCTCCGCCGGTATTCGCCGCCGTGCGATCTCGCGGGACACCGCATCGGCCAACTCGGCAAAGCGCATATCGGTCGGCAGTTGGAGCAGCGGCAGTCCCAGTCGGTCAGCCTTCTCCGCCAGCGCCGCCGGCAGGGGGCTGGGCAGGTAGCGCCCCGGCTTGATACCCACGCCGGACAGGCCTTTTTCTGCCGCCGTGGGCAGCAGCGCATCCACGGCCTGCGGATCGTCTGCGATGGCAAAGCCCGTGGTGATGAGCAGTTCTCCCTGCGCCAGCCAGCGTGCGTAGTCCGGCGTGTCCGTCAGATTGACACCGCTGACCCTACGGCCAAGTCCCGCCGCGCCGCCGCAGACCGTGCAGCCCGCGAACATGGGCAGGCGCAGCACCTCCTGCATTGTGGGATAGTCCGCTGTGTGCTGTGATGTCATGGCTTCCGCCCCCTTTGTGATACTATCACAATTTTCATAGAAATGTTCATTTATTTTTGCCAATGGAACAGACCGTCCGTTGTTTTATGATAGCGGTAGTAAAACGAACGGAGGTATATTCCATGGCAAAGCAAATGAAACAGGATACTCCCTCAGTCCCCCGCAAGCGGAGACTGGCCGCGCTGATAGCAGCCACTCGGTGCGGCGGAGAGAAACGTGACACGCTCTCCTGCCATGCCCGCCGCTGCACCGCCTCATCCATGGCGCAGGGTCTGAAGCACTACGTCTGACGCGGCGCACCCCTTCGGCAGACTCCCCCGGCACAATGTGCCGGGGGTCTGTCCGTTCAGGACTTTCTGGATTCCTTCTTCAGCAGGGACGCCGCCGTGATGATGGTCAGTACCGACTCTGTCACCATGCCGGAATACGACCGTACCGCAATGACATACACCAGCCACGACAGGCCGCTGGCAATGCCCGCCACCTGTATCACCCACCGCCTGGACTGGAAGAACGGCAGTAACGCCGCCAACGATGCCACGATGGGCAGTACCGTCACTGGCGTCTCATAGGTCACCACGGCAATCAGCAGAAATACTGCCACGATGGGTATCGCGGTGACCAGTTTACTCCAGTTGAATTTCTCCTGCAATAGGAAAAGCAGCAGCACGACAATCTGGAAAAAGCTGCACAGTGCGCCGGAGCATGCGTGGAGCAGTGTGTAGTGGATGGCGAAGATCAGGTTGGCCACCACCTGCCACAGCAAGATGGTACGCTTGTCATTCTGCCAATAGCTGAGACCCATGGCGATCAGTGCGCCGAACCCGATGAATTGGTAAAATATGTTCATCCGTCGTTCCTCTTAATAAAAAACGCCGCACACCCTGTCGGATGCGTGGCGAAAAATGGAGGCAATGCTCTAGAAAAATCCACACTTATTTTGGAGTTTTATTATACCATGGGACAGCCGTATTTGTCAATTGCGGCAAAGGACAACCTCCAAAAGCCATGGGCTTTTGGAGGCGAGTGTCATGCCATATCAGAATAGATTTCCCGTCGTCCGCAACAAGAAGCACCCAATTGGAGCATACCCACGCTTTATACCTCCTATTGCATGGCGTTGTCGTTGACATGGTGGAGCTGCTCGTCCTCGTGATCGTCCCGCTTGTGCCCCATGGCCATACGCTTCTCCTGTAACCGTCTGCGGCGCTTGGAGTCGATACGCAGCGCAGGCGGGATGACCGGCATATTGCCGCGGAACACACGACTCATGTGATGGAGCAATTGAATGACCGCACCGCCTTCTATCTTGATCTGCGACGTGACTGCCTGCGGCTGTGGCATAGCCACAGCCGATTCAGGTGAGGGTGGCACTTGCTGCTCATTAGGCCCTGCCTTGACGGGAGCTTGCTCCGGCACAGGCTGCCGAAATGTTTCCGCCTGCTGAATGATCATATTCTTGATGGCGCGGAACTCCTTTTGCTGTACCAGCGGCTGGTGGGGCGGCGTGTTCCGTCCGTAATAACCGGCGATCTCATCCTTCAGCCGCCACCAATGGTCATAGCAAGCCGCCACCTCCGGGAGCTGTGCCAGCCGCTCCACGATCTCGTCCACCTGCGCCTTGACCTCTTTGGGAAGATAGCCATAGACGTGTTTGCCATCGACCTGCTCCAATGCGTGGGACAGGTCACACAGCTTTTGCTCTATCACGGGGTCAGCACAGTCGCTGTTCTCCATGGCCGCGATACGCATCAGCAGAGCTTCCTTCACATTCTGGACACTCTCCTTGTAGGCAGCACCCTTCTTAATGTAGAGTTCCTTCATCTCCTCATGGAAGATAGCGTTCGTCATCCTGGAACGCATGGCGGCGATACCTTCCCGTGTAAGATACCCCTTCCCCGGTTCAGTCGACCACACCATCATATGCACATGGGGATGATGCCCCTCATCGTGGTACGCCGCGTACCAGCGAAAATCATCCGTCTGAATCCGCATAGCCTCCGCAATAGCGGCGCTCTCATGCTTCAACAGATTCCGCCACGCGGCAGCTTTGTTGTACCCAAGTCGCTCCGCGTCCTCACGCCGCAGGGAGAAAATAAACGTCCACATTTTTCCGTCGTGAGCGTCCAGCTCGGCCTTCGCCGCCTTGAGGTCGGTGGTGTCCACCTCGCTGAACAGGCCATGGCCGCCGTGCTTTTCGGCACGGGGACGCTGGGCGATATAGGACATATAGCCGCTCTCGGACTCCACTTCGTGCAGATGTGTATCCAGCGCCACGGCGATAAATGCGGATGCTGTACCGCGATTGGGCGTCTGTAGGTAGTCACTGTACTCGAATAGCTCCTTTGCGTCCGGGAAGTCCTTCAGTAGTTTTTGGATGAATTGCTCCTGCTTCTTGGTCACAGGCTCGGTGCTCTGGATGATCTCTACACCGTCCCGCGTAGCAACGTATTCCATGTAGCCGGTTGCCTTGCCGTTCTTGATGTAGCCACTTTTTTGTATCAGCCGCGCCATGCGTTACTCCTCCTGATGGAACAGCAGCACGTCCTTGAAAGAGATGTTGCCATGGGTGGACGCCACCTCACGAACACTGCTGCCGCGCATCTTGCTGTACTCATCGCGTGTCATATCCACATCGCCGCCCAGCAGATGGTTGGTCATGTTGTGCTCTACTACCAGCTTGAACAGCAGCCTGCCCAGCCGGTCACCGAACACGCCCAGCGTACCCTCCAGCACCTCTTGCAGTGCGCGAGGCAGATATGCGCCCGTCCTCTCGGCGTGTAAGCGACCGCAATACTGCCGCAGAGCCTTCTCCACGAACTCGTTGCGGGTGGGGCAATTATCCAGCTTATAGAGCTCATCCACCTCCCGCCACACGTCGTCTGACAGCCAAACAGAGTGCCGGCTTTTTCCATTTTTATCCATCGAGTCACACCTCCTTCCTGCGCGTCCCGAAATCCTTGTAAACACGGGGCAGACGGGCATTTTTACAAAGAATAGCGCCAAAGCACATTTGGAATTCGATAATCAGCGCCAATCTCAAAATGCCGCAAACCCTCGTGGCAGTCCGCACTGCGGGCTGCCGTGACCGGCATTGGCGCAGAAAAGCGCCAATGCTTTTCTCCTGCTCCGCTTTCGGCGCACCGAAAAGCGGGCCGAAAACGCTCCAAATCTCCGGGGCCGCTATCCTTACCCTCTCGCGTTCCTGCGAGGCCACAAACCGGCCCACAGGGGCAAACACGGGGCTACATCTGCATCTGCTGAGACGGCCCCGGCTCCTCTTGAAGCTGCCGGGCAAAATCGTGCAGGCTCATGCCGTTTTGCTGCTGGCAGAACGCCTCCATCTTCCGCGCCAGCACCTCCTGCTCGGCAGCGTTCAGATGATAGCTCCAGTACTCCTCTGTACCGTCGCCCTTGCAGAGATTCAGCTCCAGCGTATCGCACGGCCTATCCCGCACGATGTCGTAGTTGGCGTAGATATTCAGCCAGTCATCGTTCTCGTCCGTACACACGAATGTGCCGAAGGCGGCGTCTACATCGAAGTCTGCCTGGACATAAAAGTTCAGCATTCCGTTTTCTATCAGGATCTCATCACTAAACGAAAAATTCCGCGCGGTGAGATGTCCAGCCGATGTGAGCTCCATGCCGTCCAACAGATCCAGCAGTTTGCGGAGCTGTTCCTCCGCCGTTGCGAAGCGCGGCCTTGTGGCCTGGTAGACAGACGGTATCACATCCCGCATAGCCCACGTTGTCCAGCCGTTCATGATGTGGACTGCGGAAAACTCCCGCTTGTCAAAATCCAAATCAAACACGCCGGCGACTTTTCCGGTGTTCTCCATGCGGAGGAGTATCATCCGCTGATACTCCTCCGGCGTGATACTGGTCAATAACGCTTTTGGCGCAGCCGTCCTTGAGATGCATCCCGTCAAAGTCCCGATGGATCGCCAACTCTATCGCCCCGGCACAGGCACAGTTGGTGCGAAAATTGGCACGCCACACCTCCAGCTCGCCCCTGTCCCTTGCCTCCTTCGCCGTGTAGGGGTACATTGCCTCATTCGGCAGCATAGACCACATCTCCCTCCTCCAGATAGCATTCCAGCAGGGCCGGGCAGCAGCCGCTATCCAGCAGCAGCTTCCGGATCGGCGCAGGCACGGCATCGAGGTCAAATTCCCTCACGTCCGAATCGCAGTTCTTGCAGCAGGGCATACGACAGGCGTCCAGCAGGGCAGACACAAGCTGCGACGCCGCGTCAAACAGTCCGGCCAGTGCGTCTGCCGTTTGTAACGCTGTCATCTCACGAGGCATAAGCAGCAGAAGGCTGTGCGTCATCTGGGCAGACAGATCTACGCCCGCCATGCCGCATTCTGCCAGCTCGCTGCCGGGGATGGTCAGGCCGGTCTTGTCCAGTGTCATTTCGTTCTTCATGATAGATCCTCCTCAAGTTCTCAAAGGTCGTTCCGGGATATGCACCAGTCGGCATATCTTCCCATCGCTGCTGTAATCGCCGAATATCGTCATCTGCGATGCAAAAACACGGGGGTCATAGTTGGTCATGATGTATTCCCGGTATATGTCATTTTTCTTCTTGGATTGGCTGTTGGGACGCTCCACTTCATAAATGAAAAAGTCCTCGTAGAGCCTGCGAATATAGTCGCAGTTGTTATAGGACACCATGGCGAAGCCCCTGTGCTGCGCCAGTACGTCATGGAGCCGTTGATGGTCAC
>CAKTOW010000026.1 GCA_934590325.1 uncultured Oscillospiraceae bacterium | reverse complement strand
CCAACAAGCTGTTCAAGGAACTGGCTCCCAGCTACGCCGAGCGCAACGGTGGCTATACCCGCATCATCCGCACCGGCATCCGCCGCGGCGATGCTGCCGAGACCGCCATCATCGAGCTGGTGAAGTGATCACACTTTGATCCATAAAAAAAGAACGCGCCGCAGGCCTATGGCCTGAAGCGTGTTCTTTTTTTGTTCGCCGGGCGATATACTTCTCCCGGTGATGAAATGAAGAAACGACTATGCGCCCTGCTGTGCGCGCTGCTGCTGCCGCTGTCCGCCTGCGGGGCGGGGGAGAGACTGGCCGCGTCGGAGGCGGCCGCGCAGGAGGAGGGGGACACCCCAAAATACGTGGCGCTGACCTTCGACGACGGGCCATCGCCCCGCTGCACGCCCCGTTTGCTGGACGGGCTGCAGGAGTTGGGAGCCAGGGCGACCTTCTTTGTGGTGGGCTGTCAGGCGATGAAGGACCCGGACATCGTGCAGCGCATCGCCGCTGAGGGGCATCAGGTGGGCAACCACTCCTACGACCACGCGGACCTGCACAGCCTGACCGCCGCCCAGGCGCTGGCCGACCTGCGGAGGAACGACGATCTGCTCCGTGAGCTGCTGGGGGACGGGGACTATTGGGTACGGCCGCCCTACGGCCTGATGTCCGAGGAGGAGGCCGCCGCGCTGGCCGTCCCGCTGGTGAATTGGTCGGTGGACACCGAGGACTGGCGTACCAAGGACTGCGGCAAAATACTGGACGTCATCTACCGCTGCACCGGCGACGGCGATATCGTGCTGCTGCATGACCGCTATCAGAACACTGTGGACGCGGTGCTGGCGGCGATCGAACATCTGCAGGAGCAGGGGTACGTCTTTGTGACGGTGGCGGAGCTGCTGGAGCTGAAGGGCATCACGCCGGAGCCGGGCGTCACCTACCGCAGCGCATAAAAAGAGCGCCCCGGAGCGATGCTCCGGGGCGCTGGATGCAGTTTTGCTTACTTACGCACCGACACCGGCGGCCAGCATGCAGTTGATGACCAGGGTCAGCACGATGAACACGGCGCCCACCCACTTGGTGCCCTTGGCCAGCTTGGCGTCCAGGCTCTTGGCCTTGGACTTGGACATATAGCTGTCGGCGATGCCGCCGATAGCGCCGGACAGACCCTGGCTCTTGCCGGACTGGAACAGAACCACCAGGATCAGGATGAGAGCAGCGAGCAGCTGCAGAACAGTAATAAAAATCAACATTTCGGACTCCTCCACCTATTCCATGCCTTACGGCATATTTATCACAGTACATTGCATTTTACCATACTGTACACCACATTGCAAGAGGAAATCTGCCATTTCCCGCGCAAAAAAGCAGAAAAACAAATAGAACAAATGTTGCAATCCGCCGCGGGCTGTGGTATAATACCAGCGAAAGAGTATGTACGCGGCGAAAGGGGCAGCGATATGGCACAGATGACGAAGATGCAGCAGAGGATATACGATTACATCGCCGAGGCACTGCAGCGGCAGGGGTACCCCCCTTCCGTCCGCGAGATCGGCGAGGCGGTGGGGCTGAAATCGCCCTCCACCGTCCACTTCCACCTGAAGCACATGGAGGAGCTGGGCGTCCTGACCAAGGGCGCCGGTAAGGGCCGCGCACTTACACTGGCGCAGCCGTCCCAGGGGGAGGCGCCTGCGGGCGCAGCGCCCATACAGGAGGAGGCCGAGCCCGCCGCCGACCGCATCCCCGTGGTGGGCACCGTGGCCGCCGGCAGTCCCATTCTGGCCGAGGAGTGCATCGAGGACTATCTGACCTTCGACACCGGCGGCAGGGAGGGGGAGTACTTTGCCCTCCGTGTCCGGGGCGAGTCCATGCTGAACGCCGGTATCCTGCCGGACGACCTGGTGGTGGTCCACCGCCAGCCCACCGCCCACAACGGTGAGATCGTGGTGGCGCTGCTGGGGGATGAGGCCACGGTCAAGCGCCTCAGCCGCCGCAACGGCGAGGTGTGGCTCCTGCCGGAGAACGAGAACTACCGGCCTATAGACGGCCGGGAGGCCACTCTGCTGGGCAAGGTCACCGCCGTGGTACGCCAGTACAGCTGAAGAAGAAAAAACACCCCCCGGCGGAGTCGGGGGGTGTTTTTTATACCGTTATTTCGACCCGCAGGCCCTCCGGGCCAAGGACGCAGCTCTCGTAATACCCATCGCCGGTGACGCGGGGGCCGCTGTCCACGGTGTAGCCGTCCCCGGCCAGCCGCGCTGTCAGGGCGTCCACGGCTTCGTGGCTGCCCACGCTGAGGGCGATGTGGTCCAGGCCGGTGTGCCGTCCCTCCGGGCGCGGCGCGACGGTGTCCCACTGCATCAGCTCCAGCACGCCGCCCTCCGGGAAGCGCAGGAAGTAGGAGCGGAAGCCCGTCCGGGGATTGTGGTACAGTGTCCCGGCGGTGCAGCCGAAATACGCGGTGAAGAAGGCCTTCATGGTCTCCATGTCCTCCGCGAACAGTGCAATGTGTGCCAGCTTCATGCCGTCACCTCACTTGGTCAGGTCCACGACCCAGCTGCCAAGGTCGTGGAAGGGGTCGGTCTCCGTGGGGGCAAGGCCCGTCACCACGCCGGTGGTGGTCAGCACGGAGGTGGATTTGAAGCACAGGGGGGCGAAGGGGGCGTCCTCCAGCAGCTGCTGCCACAGGGCGCTCAGGGCGGCGGCGCGGCCGCTGTCCCCGGCGGTGCGGCAGCGCTGCAGCAGCTGCCAGGCGGTCTCGCTGTCGTAGCCGCCGTAGTTCATGGCGCCCTCCGTGCCGATCAGCGCGCCCACATCCCAGTCGGCGGTCAGGCGGCACTCGCCGTAGTACAGGTCGAACTCGCCGCTCTCCAGCCGGGCCACGAAGGTCTCCCAGGGCACGGCCTCCACCGTCACCGTCAGGCGGGAGCCTGTCAGGCATGCGGCCACCTCCTGGGCGGCGGACACCTTGAAGCTGCTGTCCTCATTCACCAGCAGCGTCAGGGTCTGGGGCTGCTCCCCGTCCTCCACCGCGCCCAGGGCCTCGTTGAGCAGGTGGACATAGGTGGCGGCGTTGTAGGGGGTCTCCAGCGATGTGTCGTACACCGCCGCCGCGGGGGAGGCCGGCAGCTGCGCCGCCATGCCGTGGCCCAGCAGGCAGGAGGAGGTCAGGGCCGCCCGGTCGATGCCCGCGCTCAGCGCCCGGCGCAGCGCCGGGTCATCCAGGGGCGCCCGGCGGGTGTTCATGCCCACAAAGTGCATCACCGTGGTGGGCGCATCCGTGTAGTCGCCGTCGCCGGACACGCCGGTGCCGCCGCTGCCGGTCAGGTCCAGGGTCAGCAGCTGTATCTCACGGGAGGAGAAGGCGTACAGGGCGGAGTCCCTGTCCTTGCAGTGCTTCAGCTCGATGCGGGTCAGCGGCAGGGTATTCAGGCCCTGCCACCAGCGGGTGTTGGCGGTCAGATAGGCCCCGTCCTCGCTTTTGACGAACACGTAGGGGCCGCTGCCCACGGGGGCTGCGCGGCTCTCCGTCCCCGCCTTGACGATGGGGATGTCCAGCCGGTAGGGCAGGGTGCTCAGGGGCGAGGACAGGGCGACGACCACCGTGTCGCCCTGGGCGCTGACGGAGCTCACCTCCCGCAGCCGCGCGGCGTACCGGGCACTCTGCCGCGCCCGCTCCAGGGTGGCCGCAGCGTCCTGCGCCGTGACGGCCGTGCCGTCGGAGAACACCGCGCCGCTTTTGATGCGGATGGTCCAGACCATGCGCTCGCTGTCGTACTGCCAGCTGTCCGCCAGCACCGCCGTGGGTTGGAACTGCTCGTCCAGGACAAACAGACCCTCGTACAGCAGCGCGTCCACCGCCTGCTGCACCGGCTCGGTGGCGGACACGGGGTCCAGCGTGCTCCCGGCGATGTAGGGCAGGGTGAAGGCGGTCAACGGCTCCGGCGCCGGTTCCTCGTTTTCCGTCTGATAGAAGTCCGACAGCTCGCCCAGCGGGTCGTCGGCGGCGTCCCAGCTGCTGCAGCCGGAGGTACACAGCAGCACCAGCGCCAGCAGCAGGCAGACCAATGAACGTTTCATAGCGTTCCCTCCCTGAGGACGATCAGCGCGGCCTGCTCCCCCCGCTGCAGTCCCATTTTCCGGTGGCTCCAGTACAGGTCGGGGCGGCAGGCGGTGCAGTCGCCGCATATATCGATGTGCGTTACGCCCTCGCGGCGCAGCCACAGGGCGTTGACGCCCTTCAGGTCGATGTGCCATTTTGTGCCGTTCCACACCATGTAGGGCTCCGCCGCCGCGCCCAATGCGGCGCGCAGCGCCTCCGGCACGTCGCCGTCGGTCTCGAAGCAGCACTGGCCGATGGCCGGGCCCACGGCGGCGCGGATGTCCTCCATGCGGCAGCCGTAGACCTCACCCATGACACGGGCCGTCTTGCCGGCGATGCCCGCGGCGGTGCCCCGCCATCCGGCGTGGGCGGCGCCGACCACGCGGCGCACCGGGTCATGGAGCAGCAGCACGTTGCAGTCGGCGGAGAACACGATCAGCGCCAGGCCCGGCACGTCCGTCACCAGCGCGTCGGCGCTGTCGTAGTCCCGGGGGCGCCACAGGCCCTTGCCCGCGTCCTCGGCGGTGACCACGCGCACGTCGTCACGGTGTACCTGACGGCTCAGCACCACCCGCTCCGCATCCGCGTCCAGGGCGGCGCACAGGCGGCGGAAATTCTCCTGCACGTTGGCGGGGTCGTCGCCCCGCCGGTCGTCCAGGTTCAGGCTGTCCCACGGGGCGGGGGAGACCCCGCCACGCCGGGTGGAGAAGCCGTGGACGGTGCCGCCGTCCGCCAGCACGTCGGAGGTCAGGTATACCAGCTCATTTTTCGTGTGGGTGTGGAACATAGTACCTCCTTGAAAAAGCGGCTGTCATTCCGAGCCAGTGCGCACACTGGCGTGGGAATCCGTATTTCTCTTTGTGGAAAGAGAAACGGATTGCCACGTCGCTTTGCTCCTCGCAATGACAAAAAGAGAGGGGACGGGCGGCGGCACCAGCCGCCGCCCGTCATTTTGCAATGCCTCGCAGAGTTTGCGTCCGCAGACACAAATAAAATCAAATCCATTTTCGGCGGCGGCGTGTACGCCGCCGAAAATTCTTCTCGGCCTGCAAACGTGCGCGTGCGCGTCTTTGGCGCACACGTCGTGCGCTGCAGCAGGCCGCAACCTGCTCAAACGACAGCCCAGCGAAGCGGGTGTCGTTTGAAGTTACTCAGGAGTGGTACTCCTTGCAGGTGCACTTCTTCCACTTCAGGCCGCTGCCGCAGGCACTTTGACGGTCCAAATCTTCGATTTGGCAACCGTCATGCGACCGTAGGCAGCCCTGCGGAGAAGCAAGCGGTACGATTAAGAGTGGTACTCCTTGCAGGTGCACTTCTTCCACTTCAGGCCGCTGCCGCAGGGGCACAGGTCGTTGCGGCCGACCTTCACCACCTTGGTGGGGCGCTTCTTCACGGTGCCGTCGCCGCCCACGTTCTCGGTCATGCCGCTGGCCACGCGCTCGCGCTTGACCTCCTCGTTCTGGCGCAGACGTACGGAGTACAGCCGCCGCACAGTCTCCTCCTTCATGGCGTCGATCATTTCCTCGAACATCTCCAGGGACTCCTTCTTGTAGGCGTCCACCGGGTTCGTCTGGGCGTAGGCACGCAGGCGGATGCCCTGGCGCAGGTCCTGCATGGCGTCGATGTGCTCCATCCAGTACTCATCCACCACGCGCAGCAGCACCACGCGCTCCAGCTCACGCATGATGGCGGGGGTGATCTCCTCCTCCTTCTTCTGATAGAAGGCCTCGGCCGCCGCGGTAAAGCGCTCCGTAAAGTCCTCTGCGGTCAGGGAGGGCAGCTCGCTCTCCTCGATCTTTACCGTATACTTGGGGAAATATACGCCCTCCACGCTGCGCAGCAGCTCGCGGCAGGAGACCATGTCCAGGTGCTCCGTGCCCACGAAGGCGTTCTGCACCAGGTTGCTGATGGCGCCGTTCATCATGCCCATGATGATGCCCTTCACATCCATGCCGTCCAGCACCTGCTTGCGCTGGCCGTAGATGATCTCGCGCTGCTTGTTCATCACGTCGTCGTATTCCAGCACGGACTTACGTGCCTGGAAGTTACGGCTCTCCACCGTGGTCTGGGCCTGCTCGATGGCGCGGGAGAGCATCTTGTTCTCTATGGGTGTGTCCTCGTCGATGTTCATGCGCTCCATCATGCCGGTGACGCGGTCGCCGCCGAAGAGGCGCATCAGATCGTCCTCCAGGGAGATGTAGAACCGCGTCTCGCCGGGGTCGCCCTGACGGCCGGCACGGCCACGCAGCTGGTTGTCGATACGGCGGGAGTCGTGCCGCTCGGTGCCGATGATGAACAGACCGCCCGCCTGCCGCACCTTCTCCGCCTCGCCGGCGATCTCCGCCTTGTGCTGGGCCAGCTTGTCGGTGAACAGCTTCCGGGCGTCCAGTATCTCCTGGTTGTCCGTCTCGGCGTAGCCGGTGGCCTCGGCGATCAGCTCGTCCGTAAGACCCGCCTTCCGCAGATCGTTTTTCGCCATATACTCGGCGTTGCCGCCCAGCATAATATCCGTACCGCGTCCTGCCATGTTGGTGGCCACGGTCACGGCGCCGAACTGGCCGGCCTGGGCCACGATCTCCGCTTCCTTCTCGTGGTTCTTGGCGTTCAGCAGGTTGTGCTTGATGCCCTCGCGGGCCAGCATCTTGCCCAGCAGCTCGTTCTTCTCGATGGACACCGTGCCCACCAGCACCGGCTGGCCCTTGGCGTGGCACTCCTTCACCTGGCGGATGACGGCGCGGTACTTGCCCGCCTCGGTCTTGTACACGCTGTCCTCGTTGTCGATACGGGCGATGGGACGGTTGGTGGGTATCTCGATGATGTCCAGGGCATAGATGGTGGCGAATTCCTCCTCCTCCGTCAGCGCCGTACCGGTCATACCGGACAGCTTGCGGTACAGGCGGAAGTAGTTCTGGAACGTGATGGTGGCCAGGGTCTTGCTCTCCCGCTGCACGGACAGGTGCTCCTTGGCCTCAATGGCCTGGTGCAGGCCCTCGGAGTACCGGCGGCCGAACATCAGACGGCCGGTGAACTCGTCCACGATGACCACTTCGCCGTCCTTCACCACGTAGTCCACGTCACGCTTCATGGTGCCGTGGGCCTTGATGGCCTGGTTGATGTGGTGGGCGATGGTGCTGTTCTCCGGGTCGCTGAGGTTGTCCAGATGGAAGAATTCCTCGGCCTTTTTCACGCCGCGGGCGGTGAGGGTGCAGCTCTTGGCCTTCTCGTCCACCACGTAGTCGGCGTCGATGTCGGTGGCTTCCTCCTCCTTGTCGTCGGTCTCCACCACCACGAATTTCTTCAGCCGCGCGGCGAACATCTCCGCCATGTCGTACAGCTGGGTGGACTTCTCGCCCATGCCGGAGATGATCAGCGGCGTCCGCGCCTCGTCGATGAGGATGGAGTCCACCTCGTCCACGATGGCGAACACGTGGCCCCGCTGCACCTGCTCGTTGGCGTACAGCGCCATGTTGTCGCGCAGATAGTCGAAGCCCATCTCGTTGTTGGTGCCGTAGGTGATGTCCGCCTGATAGGCCTTCTGCCGCTCCTCCTTCTTCATGTCGTGGATGATAAGACCCACGGTCAGACCCAGGAAGCGGTGTACCTTGCCCATCCACTCGCTGTCGCGCTTGGCCAGATAGTCGTTGACGGTGACGATGTGTACGCCCTCGCCGGTCAGCGCGTTCAGATAGGCCGGCAGCGTGGCCACCAGGGTCTTGCCCTCGCCGGTCTTCATCTCGGCGATGCGGCCCTGGTGCAGCACGATGCCGCCCACCAGCTGGACGGGGTAGGGGCGCATGCCCAGCACGCGGTCGGCGGCCTCCCGCACGGTGGCAAAGGCCTCCGGCAGGATGTCGTCCAGTGTCTCGCCCTGGGCCAGCCGCGCCTTGAACTCCGGCGTCTTGGCCTGCAGCTCCGCGTCCGTCAGCTTTTTATAGTCCTCCTCCAGCGCGGTGATCTTGTCCACGATGGGCCAGATGCTTTTCAGCTCCCGCTGGCTGTAGGTGCCGAACACCTTGGTAAACAGTCCCATATATTCTGTATCCTTTCTGTGTAAAAAGATAGTTGTACCCAATAATACCAATAGAGTATACCACACTCTTTTGTCTAATGCAAAAGAATTTCTGTGAACACTTACTGGTCAGACGTGGTGCTTTGCGGTTGTACGGGGCGAAAAAATGTGGTATACTGACGGAGAGAAGAAGCCTTTGCGCAAGGCAACAATAAAAGAGAAGGAGTTTTCGCCATGAAGCTGCGATTTTACGGCGCGGACCGGTGCGTCACCGGCAGCTGCCATTGCCTGGAGGTCAACGGCAAGAACATACTGGTGGACTGCGGCCTGCAGCAGGGCCGTGACGAGATCGACAACACCGCGCTGCCCTTCCACCCCGGCAGCATCGACGCGGTGCTGGTCACCCACGCCCACATCGACCACTCCGGCCGCATCCCCATGCTCATCAAGAACGGCTTCCAGGGCAGGATCATCACCACGCGCCTGACCGCCGACCTGCTGGACATCATGCTGCAGGATTCCGCCCACATCCAGGAGCAGGACGCGGAGTACCAGAACCGCAAGAACAAGCGCGCCGGACGGCCGGAGGTGGAGCCCATCTACACCGTGGCCGACGCCCAGCGCGTCCGCGAGTTCATCCAGACCTGCGAGTACGGCGAGGACGTGCCGGTGGCAGAGGGCGTCACCGCCCGGTTCATCGACGCCGGCCACCTGCTGGGCTCCGCCAGCATAAAGCTCACCTGCCGCGAGGGGGACGAAACGCGCAGCGTGGTGTTCTCCGGCGACATCGGCAACGTGGACCAGCCCATCATCCGCGACCCCCAGTTCTTCGACAGCGCGGACTACGTGCTCACCGAGTCCACCTACGGCGACCGCAACCACACCGAGGTGTGGAGCTACACCGGCCAGCTGGCCGAGATCATTGACGAGACACTGGGACACGGCGGCAACGTGGTCATACCCTCCTTCGCCGTGGGCCGCACCCAGGAGCTGCTGTACTTCATCCGCGAGATCAAGGACAAGGGGCTGGTCACCTCCGTGAAGGACTTCCCCGTGTACGTGGACAGCCCTCTGGCCAAGAAGGCCACCACCATCTTCTGCGGCGACCTGCGGGGCTATCTGGACGAGGACGCCCTGGCCCTGGTGCAGGACGGCACCCACATGTTCAGCTTCCCCGGCCTCCACCTGACCGAGACCGTGGACGAGTCCAAGCTGCTGAACATGGACAAGACCCCCAAGGTCATCATCTCCGCCAGCGGTATGTGCGACGCGGGCCGCATCCGCCACCACCTGAAGTATAACCTGTGGCGCGCCGACAGCGCCGTGGTGTTCGTGGGCTTCCAGTCCCCCGGCACCCTGGGCCGCAACCTGCTGGACGGGGCCGACAGCGTCAAGCTCTTCGGCGAGGACGTGGCCGTCCGGGCCAAGATCGTCAACTTCCCCGGACTCAGCTCCCACGCCGACCACGACCACCTGGTGGACTGGATCAAGCACTTCGACCCGGCAAAGACCACCCACGTGTTCGTGGTACACGGCGACCGGGAGGTGGCGCCCGTGTATGCCGACACCCTCAAGACCCTGGGCTTCGCCGCCCACGCCCCCCAGTACACCGAGGAATACGACCTGATCGCCGACAGGCAGCTGGCCCCCGGCTATCTGCCCGAGCGGAAGACCCGCGCCTACGAGGGCGCGCCCAAGGCCACCGCGGCCTATCAGAAGCTGGTGCAGCTGGGCGATATGCTCATCGGCCTTATCCGCCGCAGCAAGGGACGGGACAACAAGACCCTGGCCGCCTTTGCCGAGGCCGTCAGCAAGGTCATCAGCAAGTTCGAGTTCTGAGCCGTGCCGGAGAAGAACAAGATATACCGCGCCCGCATCCAGGGCTATACCTCCGAGGGGCTGGGCGTGGCGCGCATCGACGGACAGGCGGTGTTCGTCCACCGCGCCCTGCGGGGCGAGGACTGCGACGTGCTCATCCTGAAGGTGCTGAAGAACGCCGCCTTCGGCAAGGCCGTCAGGGTGTATGATCCCTCCCCCCACCGGGTGGAGCCCGACTGCCCGTACTACGGCAGGTGCGGCGGCTGCGACTTCCGCCACATGGACAGGGAGGAGGAGCTCGCCGCCAAGCGCCAGCGGGTGCAGGACGCCCTGCGCCGCATCGGCGGCAGCGCCGTCACCGTGGAGGGCATCCTCAGCGGCGAGCCGCTGCACTACCGCAACAAGAGCCAGTACCCCGTTTCCGCCGACGGGCAGGTGGGGTTCTACAAGGCGCGCAGCCACCAGCTGGTGCCGGTGGATACCTGCCTTATCCAGAAGCCACAGGCCGACGTGGCCGCCGCCGCCCTGCGGCGGTACATAGCGGCGTACGGCGTGCCTTGCTACGACGAGAGGACACGCCGCGGCCTGCTGCGCCATCTGTATGTACGCACCAATGCCGCCGGGCAGTCCCTGCTCTGCGTGCTGGTCAACGGGCGGAAGCTCCCCCATGAGGCGGAGCTGGTGACGCTGCTGCGGGAGGCGGTACCCTCCGCCGTGGGCGTGGTGCTGGGCGTCAACACACAGCCCACCGGTGCCATCCTGGGGGGCGAGTACCGCACCCTATGGGGCGCGGACGTGCTGGAGGACGAGCTGTGCGGATTGTCCTTCCGGCTCAGCGTGCCCTCCTTCTATCAGGTGAACCATCAGATGGCGGAGGTGCTGTACGCCGCCGCCGTGGACTTCGCCGCCCTTACCGGCACCGAGACCGTGCTGGACCTCTACTGCGGCGCGGGCACCATCACACAGGTGATGGCCCGCCGGGCGGGCAGGGTCATCGGCGCGGAGATCGTCCCCGAGGCCATTGAGGATGCCAGGGAGAACGCCCGCCGCAACGGCATCCACAATGTGGAGTTCCTCTGCGGCGACGCGGCGGACGCGGCGGCGGACTTCGCCGCCCGGGGCCTGCGCCCCGACGTGATATGCGTGGACCCGCCCCGGAAGGGTCTGGCTCCGGAGGTGGTGCGCGCCGCGGCGCAGATGGCGCCGCAGCGCATCGTCTATGTCTCCTGCGACCCGGCCACCCTGGCCCGGGACGTGAAGCTGTTCGCCCAGGCCGGCTACGAGGCCGTCCGGGCCGTGGTCGTGGATATGTTCCCCGGCACGGCAAATATAGAATCTGTCGTGCGCCTGGAGCGGACGAAGTGAGAAATGTATAGAAAAAGACCGGCTTCGCCGGTCTTTTCAGCTTGTCGATAAACCCACGCCCCTGTCATTCCGAACCAGTGACCGATGTCACTGGTGTGGGAATCCGTAACCTTTTAGCTGGAAATCTGCGGAAAAGAGCAGGAATTATGCATTTTGGAAACGGATTGCCACGCCAGTCTGCGGACTGGCTCGCAATGACAGGCTTTTTTGACAGACTGGAAAGACCGGCTTCGCCGGTCCTTTTTCTTATAAATACAAAAATCCACCGGGAGACCGGTGGAAAAACATTGACAAGCCGCAAAAAATTTGGTATAATAACTTGCTTTATATTGGGAGCATGGGCGATATACCCCCACTCTTATCTGATTGCAGTATACCATCTCCGCCGCGAAAACACAAGGGGTTGTGGTCAAAATAAGGCAACAAACCCGTGTGTATCGCATCGGAGCGCAATATTTGAAAGAAAGGCGTGATCGTAGAGATGGCAAAAGACAAGTACTACGGCAAGACCCTGCGAAAGAACTTTGCCCGCCACGAGGAAGTCATGGCGATGCCCAACCTGCTGGAGATCCAGAAGAAGTCCTACCAGTGGTTCCTGGACACCGGACTGCGGGAAGTGTTCACCGACGTGGCCTCCATTGAGGACTATGCCGGCAATCTGGAGCTGAGCTTCATTGATTACAGCATGGACGAGCAGCCCAAGTACAACGTGGAGGAGTGCAAGGCCCGTGACGCCACGTATGCCGCCCCCATGAAGGTGCGCGTGCGCCTGCACAATAAGGAGACCGGCGAGATCAAGGAATCCGAGATCTTTATGGGCGACTTCCCCCTGATGACCAACGGCGGCACCTTCGTCATCAACGGCGCCGAGCGCGTTGTGGTCAGCCAGATCGTCCGCTCCCCCGGCATCTATTACGGCAAGGAGATCGACCTGAAGACCGACCTGCCCCTGCTGACCAGCACCGTCATCCCCTACCGCGGCGCGTGGCTGGAGTACGAGACCGACACCAGCGAGGTGTTCTGGGTCCGTATCGACAAGAACCGCAAGCTGCCCATCACCTGCCTGATCCGCGCCCTGGGCCTCCGGACCGACGCGGAGATCATGGAGCGCTTCGGCGACGACCGCCGCGTGGTGGCCACCCTGGAGAAGGATACCTGCAAGACCTATGAAGAGGCCATGCTGGAGATATACCGCAAGCTCCGCCCCGGCGAGCCCCCCACGCTGGACTCCGCCGAGACCCTGCTGCAGAACCTGTTCTTCGACCCCCGCCGCTACGACCTGAGCACCGTGGGCCGGTATAAGTTCAACAAGAAGCTGACCTTCTGGACCCGCGCCAAGGGGCAGAAGCTGGCCATGCCCGTGGCCGACCCCGCCACCGGCGAGCTCCTGTTCGAGGACGGCCACGTGCTCACCGCCGACGACTGCACCCTGCTGGACACCGTGGGCGTGTACGAGATCTCCGTCACCCTGGACAGCGGCGACACCATCCGCATCTTCACCAACAAGATGTGCGACATGTCCCACTATGTGGACTTCGATCCCCGGGAGGCCTGCGGCATCAAGGAGCGCGTCCGCTTCGACGTGCTGCAGGAGCTGCTGGGCCAGTACAAGGGCGACGAGCTCATCGAGCAGTGCCGCCTCCACGCGGACGACCTGGTGCCCAAGCACATCATCGTGGACGACATCTTCGCGTCCATCAACTATATGAACGCTCTGGCCCACGGCCTGGTCACCCGGGACGACATCGACCACCTGGGCAACCGCCGCCTGCGCTGCGTGGGCGAGCTGCTGCAGAACCAGTTCCGCATCGGCTTCAGCCGTATGGAGCGCGTCATACGCGAGCGCATGACCATCCAGGATCTGGACGTGGTCACGCCCCAGAGCCTTATCAACATCCGTCCGGTCACCGCAGCCATCAAGGAGTTCTTCGGCTCCAGCCCCCTGAGCCAGTTCATGGACCAGACCAACCCGCTGGCCGAGCTGACCCACAAGCGCCGTCTGTCCGCACTGGGCCCCGGCGGTCTGAGCCGCGAGCGTGCCAACATGGAAGTCCGCGACGTGCACTACTCCCACTACGGCCGTATGTGCCCCATCGAGACTCCCGAAGGTCCCAACATCGGCCTGATCTCCTATCTGGCCACCTATGCCCGCATCAACGAGTACGGCTTTATCGAGGCGCCCTTCCGTGCCGTGGACCACGAGACCGGCTTTGTCTCCGGTGACATCACCTACATGACCGCCGATGTGGAGGACCAGTACGTGGTGGGCCAGGCGGCCGAGCCCGTGGACAAGAACGGCTGCCTGATCAACGAGCGTATCACCTGCCGCCACCGCGACGAGATCGTGGAGGTGCCCCGCAGCGGCGTGGACTACATCGACGTGTCCCCCCGCATGATGGTCTCCATCGCCACCGCCATGATCCCCTTCCTGCCCAACGACGACGCCAACCGCGCCCTGATGGGCGCCAACATGCAGCGCCAGGCCGTGCCCCTGCTGAAGCCGGAGGCACCCATCGTGGGCACCGGTATGGAGCACAAGATCTGCCTGGACTCCGAGGTGGCGGTGCTGGCCGAGGGCGACGGCGTCGTCACCAAGGTGGACGCCACCAGCATCTCCGTCAAGTACGACAGCGGCGAGACCAAGGACTACAAGCTCATCAAGTTCCTGCGCTCCAACCACGGCACCTGCATCAATCAGAAGCCTATCGTTTCCGTGGGTGAGCGCGTCCACGGCGGCGACGATCCCACCGTGCTGGCCGATGGTCCCGCCACCGATCAGGGCGAGATCGCCCTGGGCCGCAACATCCTGGTGGGCTTCATGACCTGGGAAGGCTACAACTACGAGGACGCCGTTCTGCTGAACGAGCGCCTGGTCAAGGAGGATGTCTACACCTCCATCCATATCGAGGAATACGAGATCGACGCCCGCGACACCAAGCTGGGGCCCGAGGAGATCACCCGCGACATCTCCAACGTGGGCGAGGACGCCCTGAAGGACCTGGACGAGCGCGGCATCATCCGCATCGGCGCGGAGGTCCACGCCGGCGACATCCTGGTGGGCAAGGTCACCCCCAAGGGCGAGACCGACCTCACCGCCGAGGAGCGCCTGCTGCGCGCCATCTTCGGTGAAAAGGCCCGCGAGGTCCGTGACACCTCCCTGAAGGTGCCCCACGGCGAGAGCGGCATCGTGGTGGACGCCAAGGTGTTCACCCGCGAGAACGGCGACGAGCTGGGGCCGGGCGTCAACGAGGTCGTCCGCGTCTACATCGCCCAGCGCCGCAAGATCCAGGTGGGCGACAAGATGGCCGGCCGCCACGGCAACAAGGGCGTTGTCTCCCGCGTGCTGCCCCAGGAGGATATGCCCTTCCTGCCCGACGGCACCCCGCTGGACATCGTGCTGAACCCCCTGGGCGTGCCCTCCCGTATGAACATCGGTCAGGTGCTGGAGGTCCATCTGGGCTACGCCGCCAAGACCCTTGGCTGGAAGGTCGCCACTCCTATTTTCGACGGCGCCACCGACAAGGACATCGCCGAGGCGTTGGAGCTGGCCGGCCTTGACCCCGAGGGCAAGAGCTGGCTGTACGACGGCCGCACCGGCGAGCGCTTCGACAACAAGGTCACTGTGGGCTACGTTTACTTCCTGAAGCTGCATCACCTGGTGGATGATAAGATCCACGCCCGTTCCACCGGCCCCTACTCCCTGGTCACCCAGCAGCCTCTGGGCGGCAAGGCGCAGTTCGGCGGCCAGCGCTTCGGCGAGATGGAAGTCTGGGCGCTGGAGGCTTACGGCGCCAGCTACACCCTGCAGGAGATACTGACCGTCAAGTCCGACGATGTCACCGGCCGTGTCCGCACCTACGAGTCCATCGTCAAGGGCCACAACGTGCCCACCCCCGGCGTGCCGGAATCCTTCAAGGTGCTGGTCAAGGAGCTGCAGTCCCTGTGCCTGGACATCCAGGTGCTGGATGCCGACGGCAATCAGATCGAGCTGAAGGAGGACGAGGACGCTCTGGACACCTTCAACCTGGCCCGCATGGACGCCGACAACGAGAGACAGAACCGCTACGCCGACGAGGACGAACTGGCGGACGCGGGCTTCGACTACGTCGCTGACGAGGAAGTGGACGCTTCCTATGCCGACGACGAAGGCGACGAGTTTTAAGGAAAGGGAGGAGCTGAATTATGAGTTACGCAACCTTTGACGCCATTAAGATCGGCATCGCTTCTCCGGAAATGATCCGCGAGTGGTCTCACGGCGAGGTCAAAAAGCCCGAGACCATCAACTACCGCACCCTGAAGCCCGAGCGGGACGGCCTGTTCTGCGAGCGCATCTTCGGGCCCACCAAGGACTGGGAGTGCCACTGCGGCAAGTACAAGAAGATACGCTATAAGGGCAAGATCTGCGACCGCTGCGGCGTGGAGGTCACCCGTGCCAAGGTGCGCCGTGAGCGCATGGGCCACATCGAGCTGGCTACCCCCGTCAGCCATATCTGGTACTTCAAGGGCATCCCCTCCCGCATGGGCCTGCTGCTGGACATCAGCCCCCGCATCCTGGAGAAGGTGCTGTACTTCGCCGCCTATATCGTCACCGACCCCGGCGAGACGCCTCTGGCCCGCAACCAGATCCTCTCCGAGAAGGAATACCGCGATATGCGCGAGAAGTACGAGGACGACTTCCGCGCCGGCATGGGTGCCGAGGCCGTGAAGGAGCTGCTGCAGCAGATCGACCTGGACCAGCTCAGCGAGCAGCTCCACGCGGAGCTGAAGACCACCTCCGGCCAGAAGAAGGCCCGCGTGGTCAAGCGCCTGGAGGTGGTGGATGCCTTCCGCCTCTCCGGCAACAAGCCCGAGTGGATGGTCATCGACGTCCTGCCCGTCATCCCCCCCGAGATCCGCCCCATGGTACAGCTGGACGGCGGCCGCTTCGCCACCTCCGACCTGAACGACCTGTACCGCCGGGTCATCAACCGCAATAATCGCCTGAAGCGCCTGATGGAGCTGAAGGCGCCCGACATCATCGTCCGCAACGAGAAGCGCATGCTGCAGGAGGCGGTGGACGCCCTGATCGACAACGGCCGCCGCGGCCGCCCCGTCACCGGCGCCAACAACCGCGCCCTCAAGTCCCTGAGTGATATGCTCAAGGGCAAGCAGGGCCGCTTCCGCCAGAACCTGCTGGGCAAGCGCGTGGACTACTCCGGCCGCAGCGTTATCGTGGTCGGCCCCGAGCTGAAGATCTACCAGTGCGGTGTGCCCAAGGAGATGGCCGTGGAGCTGTTCCGCCCCTTCATTATGAAGAAGCTGGTGGAGGACGGCAGCGCCAACAACATCAAGTCCGCCAAGAAGATGGTGGACAAGGGCCGCACCGAGGTGTGGGACGCCCTGGACGAGATCATCAAGGACCATCCCGTCATGCTGAACCGTGCGCCTACGCTGCACCGTCTGGGCATCCAGGCCTTTGAGCCCGTGCTGGTGGAGGGCCGCGCCCTGAAGCTGCACCCCCTGAACTGCACGGCCTTCAACGCCGACTTCGACGGCGATCAGATGGCCATCCACGTCCCCCTGTCCGCCGAGGCGCAGGCCGAGGCCCGTCTGCTGATGCTGTCTGCCAACAACCTGCTGCGTCCCCAGGACGGCGGCCCCGTCACCGTGCCTACCCAGGATATGGTGCTGGGCTCCTACTACCTGACCTTCGAGCGGTTCGAGAACGGCTACTGCCAGATGACCAACGACGAGTACTGGCCCGAGGGCGTGGACTTCGCCCTGGCCGGCAAGACCTATGACGAGCTCACCGACGAGGAGAAGGCCACCGTCCACATGAACATCTACCGCGACGAGGACGAGGCACTGATGGCCTACAACGAGCACGTTATCGGTATCCACCAGCCCATCTGGGTGCGTGTGGTCAAGGAGCTGAACGGTGAGAAGGTCAGCCACGTGGTACGCGCCACCGCCGGCCGCATCATCTTCAACCGCAACATCCCCCAGGACCTGGGCTTCGTCAAGCGCTTCAACGAGGACGGCACGCCCTCTGACAAGTTCTTCGACTACGAGATCACCGAGACCTGCGGCAAGAAGCTGCTGGGCAAGATCGTCGACAAGACCATCAAGCAGTACGGCTTCACCATCGCCGCCGAGGTGCTGGACAACATCAAGGCCACCGGCTACAAGTACTCCACCCGCGGCTCCATCACCATCTCCATCGCGGATATGACGGTGCCCAAGGCCAAGTACGAGCTGATCGCCGCCACCGAGCAGCGCGTGGTGGACATCGAGGACCAGTACAACATGGGCTTCATCACCGATGAGGAGCGCTATAAGCTGGTGGTCCGCGAGTGGGAAAAGACCACCGCCGATGTCACCGACGCCCTGACGGCCAACATGAACAAGTACAACCCCATCTTCATGATGGCGGATTCCGGCGCCCGCGGCTCCATGAAGCAGATCCGTCAGCTGACCGGTATGCGCGGCCTGATGGCCAACACCGCCGGTAAGACCATCGAGATCCCCATCAAGGCCAACTTCCGTGAGGGCCTGTCCGTGCTGGAATACTTTACCTCCAGCCGAGGCGCCCGTAAGGGCCTGGCCGATACGGCTCTGCGTACCGCCGACTCCGGTTACCTGACCCGCCGCATGGTGGACGTCTGCCAGGACGTCATCATCCGCGAGGCCGACTGCGGCGTGGAGAAGGGTATCGTGGTGTCCGAGATCAGCGAGGGCGGCCAGATCATCGAGAAGTTCTCCGAGCGTATCAAGGGCCGTTTCCCCGTCCGCGACATTCTGAAGCCCGGCACCGACGAGGTGCTCATCTCCAAGGACCACATGATGACCGAGGACGACGCCGCGCTGCTGGAGTCCTTCGACATCCGCTCCGCCGAGATACGCACCGTGCTCACCTGCCGTGCCCACAGCGGTATCTGCGCCAAGTGCTACGGCATGAACCTGGCCACCAGCAAGCCCGTCGGCCCCGGCGAGGCCGTGGGCATCATCGCGGCGCAGTCTATCGGTGAGCCCGGTACCCAGCTGACCATGCGTACCTTCCACACCGGCGGCGTCGCCGGCGGCGACATCACCCAGGGTCTTCCCCGCGTGGAGGAGCTGTTCGAGGCCCGCAAGCCCAAGAAGATGGCCACCATCGCCGAGATCGGCGGCAAGGTGCGCTTTGAGGAGGCCGCCAAGGGCAGCCTGCTGAACATCATCATCACCGCCGATGACGGCGATACCCGCACCTACGCGGTGCCCCACACCGGTCTGCAGGTGCAGGATGGCGAGGTCATCGAGAAGGGCCGCCAGATCCAGGACGGCGCGCTGAATCCCCACGACGTGCTGCGTATCCGCGGCGCCTCCGCCGTCCACAACTACCTGATCCAGGAGGTCCTGAAGGTCTACCGTCAGCAGGGCGTGGACATCAACGACAAGCACATTGAGGTCATCGTCCGTCAGATGATGCGCAAGGTCCGCGTGGAGGACGCCAACGATGCTGTGGGTCTGCTGTCCGGCGCCATGGCCGACATCATGGAGGTGGAGGACGCCAACGCGGCTGTCCGTGCCCGCATCGCCGCCGGCGAGAAGCGCGAGGACGGCGAGGAGCTGCAGGAGGCCACCTACACCCAGCTGCTGATGGGTATTACCAAGGCCTCTCTGGCCACCGATTCCTTCCTGTCCGCCGCCTCCTTCCAGGAGACCACCAAGGTCCTGACCGAGGCCGCCATCAAGGGCAAGGTGGACCACCTGGTGGGCCTGAAGGAGAACGTCATCATCGGCAAGCTGATCCCCGCCGGTGCCGGCCTGACCGCCTACCGCCAGCTGGCGGAGGAGATGGTGCCCGAGACCGCCGCCGAGCTGGAGGACGAGGCCGAGGCCATGCACACCGCCGTGCCCGCCGAGGAGGAGACCGCCCAGCCCCAGGACGCCGACATCCCCGAGAGCGACGAGGTGCCGGAGACCGACGAGCCCGGGACTCCCGACGAGGCGTAAACTGCCCGCACAAATACCCGCACGAATATCCCCCGGCTCTGCCGGGGGATATTTATTGCCTCGGAGGCCGCCGCTTTTCGTTACAACCGCCGAAATTTGCCTGTGAATTTTATACGATCCCACAATTTTTTCCACGTTCGCACTTGACGCTTGCCCTCACCTATGCTATAATTTCGAATTGCGCGGGAATCGCCCCGTGAGATTTGTTATGCGACGACAGGAGGAGACCGCCTGTGCCCGGAGAGCTGAGCGTCAAGGAAAAAGTGGTAGGCCTGAAACAGACCCGCCGCGCCGTGACCCAGGGCGCCGCCCGGTGCGTGTACCTGGCCTCTGACGCCGATCCGCGGCTCACCCAGCCTCTGCGTGACCTGTGCGCGCAGCACGGCGTACCCTGCGACGGCAGCCTGACGCTGCAGCAGCTGGGACGTGCCTGCGGCATTGCCGTTCCCGCCGCCGCCGTGGCGCTGCTGCGCCGCTGAACCCGTTTCCATCCGGAATAGGTCCGCCTGTTCCGTGGAAAAATACAGGGACATGTTCCCACAAATCTTATGAAAGGAGAAACCAAATGCCTACTTTTAACCAGCTGGTCAAGCAGGGTCGGAAGAAAAGCACCTACAAGTCCAATTCTCCCGCTATGCAGAAGGGCCTCAACACGCTGAAGAACAAGGAGACCGATCTGAGCTCTCCCCAGAAGCGCGGCGTCTGCACCGCTGTGAGAACTGCGACCCCCAAGAAGCCCAACTCCGCTCTGCGTAAGATCGCCCGTGTGCGTCTGACCAACGGCTACGAAGT
>CAKTOW010000025.1 GCA_934590325.1 uncultured Oscillospiraceae bacterium | reverse complement strand
AACTGGACTCGAACCAGTGACCCCCTGCTTGTAAGGCAGGTGCTCTAACCAGCTGAGCTATGCTCCCGTACCTGTCGCTTCAAACGACAGCATTGATTATAACAATCCCATCCCCATCTGTCAACAATAATTTTTCAAAATTTTCAGTTTTCCTTACAAATTTTTCAAAAGCGCCCGCAGGTCGTCGGCGGTAAAATCATACACCGCGTCGCAGAACTGACAGGTCAGCTGACAGCCGCCCTGCTCGGCCAGCATCTGCTCCAGTTCCTGCCGTCCCAGAGAGATCAAAGCGCGCTCCACGCGCTCCCGGCTGCAGTAGCACTTGTACTCCACCGGGCAGGTCTCCAGTATCTTCAGATCGAAATCCGACATGACCTCCCGCAGCAGCTTCTCCGGGTCGTCGTCCCGGTCCAGGATGGCGGACACGGGCCCGGCGGCCATGATGCCGCCCTCCACCTTGGCGATGGTATCCTCCGCCGCGCCGGGCATCAGCTGGATGAGATAGCCCCCGGCCGCCTTGACGCTCTGGTCTCTGTCCACCAGCACGCCCAGAGCGCAGGCGGTGGGGATCTGCTCGGACTCCACGAAGTAGCCGGCGATGTCCTCGGCGATCTCGCCGCCCAGCAGGTCGATGGTGCCCACATAGGGCTCCTTCATGTGCAGGTCCTTTATGACCGTCAGGGTGCCCTCATGCCCCACGGCGGCGCCCACATCCAGCTTGCCGTCCGAACGCAGGGGCAGATCCACGTGAGGGTCGGTCACGTAGCCCCGGACGTTTCCTTGGTTGTCGCTGACGGCCAGCACGGTGCCCAGGGGACCGCCGCCCTTGAACTGCAGCGTCAGGCTGGCGCCCTCGCTTTTCAGGGCGTTGCCCATCATGGACGCCGCCGCCAGCGTGCGCCCCAGTGCCGCCGTGGCGACGGGCAGCGTCTTGTGTACCTGCCGCGCCCGCTCGGTAAGCTCCCGGCTGCAAATTGCCGCCGCCTGCACCATGCCGTCTGTGGAAATGGCTCTTACGATCCTGTCTGCCATAGTTATGTCAACCTCTCTCGTTTCGCACGCCCCGCCCTTGCGGGCGGGGCGTGGTATATTTATATTTGTGTCTTTTTTCGCCGGGCGCCGCAGCCGCTTCCGCGCCTTACTTCCGGATGCAGCTGATGTACACCCGCTGCTCGTCCTCCCTGGGACGGCGCATACGCATATCGCCGTACACCCGGATGTCGCCGAAGCCCGCCTCCGTCAGCCACGCGGACAGCTCCTCCACGGTGTACGCCCGCTGGCGGTGCAGCTCAGCGCTGCGGCGCCACGCGCCGTCACCGCGGCGGCGGAACAGGTCCATATAATAGGTACAAAGCCCCCTATGGTACTCCGTGCGCCACACGCAGTAGGTGTCCTCCGTTTCGTCCAGAAACACCTGGCCGTCCATCGCCGCCAGCTTGGCCACGGTATTCACGTCGAACACCAGCATGCCGCCGGGCGCCACGAACAGATGCAGCCGCTGGAACGTCCGCCGCACATCCTTCGGGTCGGTCAGGTAGTTGATGCTGTCCAGGCAGCACACCGCCGCGTCCACCGTGCCGTACAGGTCCAGCTTCGGCATGGACTGGTGCAGGAACACCGGCGGCACGCCATCCACCTGCCCGCTCTTGCCCATGGCCGCCGCCAGCATATCCTCACTGCCGTCCACGGCAATGACCTCATAGCCCCGCGCCGTCAGCAGCCATGTCATGGTGCCGGTGCCGCAGGCCAGGTCCAGTACCAGCTTCACCGGTATCCTGCTGCGGCGCAGCAGCTTTTCAATGAAGTCCAGCCGCTGCCCGTAGCCTACGTCCGTGGTCAGCGCGTCGTAGGAGCCCGCCAGCGCCTCGTAGCAGCTCATTTGGACTCCTGCTCCTTCATTTTCTCCAGCACGCTCTCATAGCCGCCGTTGCCGTAGATCAGGCTGCGGTTCACGCGGCTGATGGTAGCGCTGGACGCGCCGGTGCGCTCCAGGATGTCGTTGTAGATCATGCCGTCGTTCAGCAGCGTGGCCACCTCATAGCGCTGCTCCATGCTGCGCAACTCGGACACGGTGCACAGATCCTGGAAGAAATTATAGCACTCCTCCTCAGTCTCCAGCATGAGAATGGCCTTATACAGCCGGTCGCTCTTTTCCTTCTTGCCTATCTTGGATTTAGCCGCTCGTACCATGATGGCTACCCCTTCCTTCTCCCGTTTTGGGTCACTGACAGCAGTATATCATTTTAGTCCGCGAAAGTAAACCACCTTACCAAAAATATTTTCACTATCTAATGCTCTAAAGCGTCAAAATACCGGCGGACGCTACGCGTCCGCCGGTATTCCTCACAGGATTCAGTTCTCGGTCCTGCCGTGGAGTTTCTTCTGCAGCCAGTCCTTGCCGTCCACATAGCGGGACACGATGAAGGACACCACATAGTCTCCCGCGGCGTTGACCATGGTGGCCGGGGGGTCCACCAGGTTGCCAATGGCTAGTGCGATGGGATAGGCCACCGCCAACTGGTCGGGGAAGAAGATGGTGCAGACCACCAGCTCACCCGTTCCGCCGCCGCCGGGGATACCGCTCATGGCCACGGAGGAGAACACCGCCACGATGATGGCCAGGATGGCCTTATCCGTGGAGAAGTCCATGCCGAAGATGCCGAACAGGAACGCCACCTTGATGATAGCGGACATGGCCGAGCCGTCCATGTGCATGGTGGCACCCATGGGCAGCACGATGTCGCTGACATCCTTGCTGACGCCCGTCTCCTCCGCCACCTCCATGTTGGTGGGGATGGTGGCCACGCTGGAGCAGGTGCCGAAGGACACCGCCGCCGGGCGGAACAGCTTGGAGAACATCAACCTCGCCGCGCCCCTGCCGCCGCCGAAGCGGGCATAGAGCGGGAAGAAGATGAACATATAGGCGAAGCTCATCACGTAGTAGATAATAAGGGTGCGGCTGTAGTCGCCGATCAGCTCGGGGCCGTAGGTGGCCACCAGGCTGGCGAAGAAGCCGAAGAAACCAATGGGCGCGTAGTAGGTGATGATCTTCACGGTCTTCATGATGCAGCCCGTGATGTCCTCCAGCAGCTGCGCCGTCTTGGTGGCGGGCCCGCCGGACAGCTGCACGCCGAAGCCGAACAGGATGGCCGCCACGATCAGGGGCAGAATGGCCCGGCGGCTCAGCAGCTCGGTGAAATCGGGCTTGGTAAAGAAGTTCACGATCATATCCTGCACGCCCAGGGTGTCGCCTACCTCGCCGGCGGTGACGGTATACTGACCGTTGACCAGCGGGAAGACGCGGCACACGATGTACATCAGCACACCGGCGATGGCGGCGGTGACCAGGAACGTGGCGATGGTGGTGCCCATGATCTTGCCGGCGCGCTTCGCGCTCTTCATGTTGGCGATGGCAGAGGCGATGGAACAAAACACCATCGGCACCACCACGCAGAACATCATGTTGATGAACACCGTGCCCAGGAACTCGATCTTGCTGCCGAAGGCCGGGGCAAAGGCACCCACCAGGCAGCCCGCCACGATACCCGTCAGCATGCACAGGATGAATCCGTAATTCTTCAGAAATCTTTTCATAGTGACCTCCTTGCACAAACAAAACTTACGGTCACTATTATACGGGCACTTTTCGCAAAGTAAATCAGAATTCATGCGTTGTTATTTGCAAATCATGCTGTTTCCCTTTAGCATCCGCCGAGGGGCCACAGCCGAACTGCTTTTTGTACGCCCGGGAGAAGGTGGAGTAATCCTGATAGCCCGCCTGCATCGCCGCCTCCGCCGGGGTGCAGCCCCGTCCCAGCAGCTGCCGCGCCAGCAGCAGCCGCTTCTCCGTCAGGTAGCCGTGGACGGAGTAGCCTGTCTCCTGCCGGAACCGGCGCATCATGTGGTACTTGCTGATATAGAACCGGGCGGCCAGCTCGTCGATGGTCAGCGGCTCCGTCAGGTGCAGGTTCAGGTACTGCAGCAGGGAGATGACCTTCCTGTCACCCCCGGCGGCGCCCACACGGTGGCCGCCCCGCACCACGCGGTTCACCTCCACCATCAGCTCGGTGAACTGCGCCTGCGCCAGCAGCGCCGCCCCGTAGCCGCCCTGGCGCACGGTCTCCGCCAGCGCCAGGAACAGCGGGCGCACCCGGCTGGTGCCTTCATCGCGGAACACATATTGAAATGTCTCCTGCGCGCAGCGAAAGCACTCCTCCGGGTCGCAGTCCCCCACCGTCAGCGACCGCAGATGGTCCGGCGCGATGTACAGTATCATCCGCTCGTAGTAGTCCCCCGCCTCCACCTCCGGCCGGTGGATGCTGCCGCTACCCACCAGCACGAAGTCGCCGGGGGTCAGCTCGTACCGCTCGCCCTCCACGGCGTAGCCCGCCTTACCGGCCAGCAGGATGATGATCTTATGGAAGGTATGGTAGTGATATTCAATGAATTCCCCCCGTCCGTCCGCCAGATGAAACAAACGGAACGGCTCTTTCAGGTATCCGCGTTCCTCATACTGTAACGGCTCCATTCTGTCACCTCCGCATTTTTTGCAGCTATTATACCACATGCTATGCAAATATTGCAATATTTTCGTCAATTTATAACCGTTCTGAAAATTTTGTTTCCAATTTGTAATTTTTATGTAGCTTTTTTGATAGAGTTGTGGTATAGTGATGTGCGTCGGGTGCCTTACCCCCGACGATTCTATGCGAATGGAAGGTATTACCCATGTTTGGAAAACACATCGCGGCACTGGGCCTGTCCGGCCTGCTGCTGTTCTCCGGCGCCGTCACCGCCGCCAACGCGGAGGAGACCACGCCCATTGATTTCGACGGCTACAAGGCCGCCGCGGAGGTCCTGGCCGAGAACGGCGTCGTTCCCTGCTCCGCCACCGCGCTGCAGACTGGCGACGGCCTGCTGCTGGCCGGCGAGGCCGGCCTGCTGGAGTCCGGTGACACCCTGACCCTCTCCGAGCTGGACGCCCAGGCCCTGGCCATCGAGACCGCCGCCCTGGAAAAGCAGAACTTCCTGGCCGAGTACGACGGCATCCTGGTGAACTGCGACTCCTACATCTCCCTGCGCTCCGAGCCCAGTACCGACGCCTCCCGCCTGCGCATCATCTTTGACGGCAAGGCCGCCCGGCTGCTGGACGTGGTGGACGACGAGTGGTACCAGGTGTCCTACGGCACCGATGTGGGCTACGTGCTGTCCGCCTACTGCGAACCTGTACATTACGAGGACTATGAGGGCACCTCCGCCACCAACACCCTGCTGGAGGACATTCTGGCCGAGGCATACTCCTATCTGGGCACTCCCTACCGCTACGGCGGCACCAGCCACAGCGGCATCGACTGCTCCGGCTTCACCATGAAGGTATTCGGTGCCTTCGGTATCGGCCTTCCCCACGGCGCCACCAGCCAGTACTACATGTGCCGCGGCGTGACCTCCGCGGAGCGCGCCCCCGGCGACCTGGTGTTCTTCGCCACCGGCGGCAGCGGCATCGGCCATGTGGGCATCTACCTGGGCGGCGGGCAGTTCATCCACGCCAGCACCACCAGCGGCGTGATCATCAGCTCCCTGTACGAGAGCTACTACGCCCGGACATATCTCTTCGCCGCACGGCTCATCGAGATCTGAAACTGCAACTTCTTCATGGAATACCCCCTTTCTTTGTACGGAAGCACCGGCCGGATGGCCGGTGCTTCTGCGTTTTACGCGCGTGTATGCGGAATATTTGCATATTTATTCATTTATACGGCAGTCATATTTGTCAAAATCACCATTATTTCCGTGGTTTGCTCTGGTTTCTCTATGTGCTACTTGTACAAATTCACGTTTTTCTTTGATTTTTTATGCAAATACCTGTTGACAAATATTCATGTCCGGTGTATAGTAGCCACTGTCAGGAGGAACTCCTCCGAAAATGTACGTCTATATCCCGGTTTCCGGTATAAGACCATACACGATTTGAAAGGAAGTAAGTAACATGAAAAAGTTTATGGCAATGCTGCTGGCGCTGGTCATGGCTCTGAGCCTGGTGGCCTGCGGTCAGAAGGCTGACGACACCAACAACGATAATTCCGGCGACACCGCCAACACGGACGATTCTCTGGTGGTCCTGGAGAACGTGGTGGACTGGGGCGAGACCGAGCCCTACCGCGTGCTGGTGCAGAAGGGCGACCCCAAGGGTCTGCTGGATGGCATCAACAAGGCCATCGCCGAGCTGACCGCCAATGACGGTGCCCTGATCAAGGAGATCGAGAACAAGGTGGCCTCTCAGGAGACCTACACCCCCGACTCCGTGTCCTCCGACCTGGCTCCTGTCGATGATGCTGCCGCTGCCGGCGACAAGCCCGTCCTGGTGCTGGGCACCAGCCCCGACTATCCCCCCTACGAGTTCTTCGCTGATGCCGCTATGACCGAGTACGCCGGCATCGACGTGGAAGTGGCCAAGTACATCGCCGAGTCCATGGGCATGGAGCTGCAGATCGAGTCCATGAACTTCGACAACCTGGTGACCTCCCTGAGCAACGGTGACTTCGACATCGTTATCGCCGCCTGCGAGTACACCGAGGAGCGTGCCCTGGCCTGCGACTTCTCCGATCCCTACTACACCGACCTGCCCCCTGTCATCCTGGTGAAGGCCTCCAACGCCGACAAGTACAAGACCGTTGACGACATCAACCAGGCCAGCGTCATCATCGGCGCTCAGAAGAACACCACCAAGGCCATGGCCGCCGCCGATATGTTCCCCGAGGCCGCCAACGGCATGGTGTTGGAGTCCCTGGTGCCCACCCTGGTCACCGAGCTGAAGAACGGCACCATCGACCTGCTGGTGCTGGACGGCAACGTAGGTCTGAGCTACGTCGGCTGATATCCCTGTTACCCATCGCAAACGTGCAAGGCGGATGCCTTGCACGCTTGCGTGTTCTTAAGAACTTTTGAAAGGATGCTTCGTCTATGTCGTGGAATGATCTGTTTGTCAACATGGACAACACCAACTTCTTCAACTTCTCGTTTCTGCCCAAGTACGGCTCCGCTTTTGTCCGCGGCTTTGAGTACACCCTGCTGCTGGCGGTGGTGTCCGTGCTGCTGGCGGTGATCCCCGCCCTGCTGCTGGCCATGATGCGCCTGAGCAAGGTCAAGCCCATCAAGTGGTTCGCCGGCGCCTACATCGCAGTGTTCCGCTCCACCCCCATGCTGGTGCAGCTGTCCATCATCTACTTCGGATTGTTCCACTACATCACCCTGCCCCGGACGCTGCTGTTTGGCTTTATCGCCATCAACCGGTTCATCCCCGGCGTGGTAGCCTTGGCCCTGAACAGTTCGGCCTACGTGGCGGAGATATTCCGCGCCGGTATCCTGGCCGTGGACAAGGGACAGACGGAGGCCGCCCGCTCCCTGGGCCTCTCCGGCTGGCAGTCCATGCGCCTGGTGGTGCTGCCCCAGGCCATCAAGAATGTGCTGCCCGCCCTGGCCAACGAGGTGGTCACCATGGTGAAGGAATCCTCCATCTGCTCCGTGCTGGGCATGGCGGAGATCATGTACACCGCCCAGACCGTTTCCGGCAACAGCTACATCACCCTGGCCCCCTACGTGCTGGCCGCACTGGTCTATTTCTGCATCAACTATCCCGCCTCCAAAGCCATCGAGGCCATAGAAAGGAGAATGCGCCGTGGCGATAAGCAGTAAAGTTCTCATCTCTGTCAAGAGCCTTGTCAAGGAGTACAACCACGGTACCGTCCACGCCCTGGACGGCTGCAGCCTGGACATCCATAAGGGCGAGGTGGTGGCCATCATCGGCCCCTCTGGCTCCGGCAAGTCCACCCTGCTGCGCAGCCTGAACCTGCTGGAGGAGCCCACCTCCGGCGCCATCTTCTTCGATGGCGTGGATCTGGCCAGCAAGTCGGTGAACATCGACCAGCACCGCCAGAAGATGGGCATGGTGTTCCAGCACTTCAATCTGTTCCCCCACAAGACCGTGCTGCAGAACATCACCCTGGCCCCCGTCACCCTGAAGAAAAAGACCGCCGCCGAGGCGGAGGCCCAGGCCAGTGCCCTGCTGGAGCGCATCGGCCTGTCCGACAAGGCAGACGAGTACCCCAACATGCTCTCCGGCGGCCAGAAGCAGCGTATCGCCATCGTCCGGGCGCTGGCCATGGACCCGGAGGTCATGCTCTTTGACGAACCCACCTCCGCCCTGGACCCCGAGATGGTGGGCGAGGTGCTGGACCTTATGCGGGACCTGGCCAAGGACGGCATGACCATGGCCATAGTCACCCACGAGATGGGCTTCGCCCGCGAGGTAGCCGACCGTGTGGTGTTCATGGCCGACGGCAAGATACTGGAGGAGGGCACTCCCTCTGACATCTTCGACCATCCTCAGGACCCCCGGCTGCAGGACTTCCTCAGCAAGGTGCTGTAACAGCGACAAAAGCCCCTCGGCTCAGCCGAGGGGCTTCTTCATGCGCAGAATGTCCGTCCCCATGTACGAAAGAACCCACCCCGGAGGGTGGGCTCTGTTTTGCCTTATGACTTGCCGTGTATCTCGTTGCCGCAGCGGGGGCAGGTGATGACGATACGGCCCTTCCCCCTGGGCACGCGGCACACCGCGCCGCAGCCGGGGCAGGTAAAGTACCGGTGCTCCTTGTCCATGCGCTGCTGCCGCACACCGGTGATACGGCGGCTGACCGGCCACCATACCTTTTCCATGAATCTGGCGTTCTCCGCCCGGCGCTTCTCCAGATTCCGGGAGAACATCCGGAACAGCGCCGCCAGAACGATGATCCCGGACACAAAGCTGATGATACTGTAGACCACCGCCTTGTCCCGCAGGAAGATATTGATAACATCCAGCAGCAGGGCCGTCCATATCATGGTCAGCCCCAGCCGGTCTGCGCCGTTGCGCCCGTACATGAAGCGCGACAGCGCGTTTCCGATGCGTTGGAAAAAGTTCATACAACCGTCCCTTTGCGTCCTGCGCTCACACCGCAGGTTTTCTGACAAGATATTTTACAGGAAAAGTCAGCAAAGGTAAAGCCCTTTTATTCAAAATTCACAGAATATACAAATTCTCCTTGTGCCCTCCCCGCCTTGCAATCCCTCCCCCGTGTATGGTATAATACAGTAGTTTATTATTGCCGTCCGCCCTGTGGCCGGTGCGGCGCGAAAGGAAGTCGCTCTATGATCAAGATCGCACCCTCCATTCTGTCCGCCGATTTTGCCTATCTGGCGCGGGACATCGAGAAGATCGCCACTGCCGACTACGTCCATGTGGACGTGATGGACGGTCTGTTCGTACCCAACATCTCCATCGGCATCCCCGTGGTGAAGTCCATCCGTCCCACCACCTCCCTGCCCCTGGACGTACACCTGATGATCGAAAAGCCCGTGCGGTACGTAGAGCAGTTCTGCGACGCCGGCGCGGACATCGTCACCTGTCACGTGGAGGCGGACACAGAGGAGAACATCCTGGCCGCTCTGGACAAGATACACGCCAAGGGCAAGAAGGCCGGCGTGGTGGTCAAGCCCAAGACCCCCGCCAGTGCCGTGCTGCCCTTCATCGACAAGGTGGAGCTGATCCTGGTGATGACCGTGGAGCCGGGCTTCGGCGGCCAGAAGTTCATGGCCGATATGATGCCTAAGGTGCAGGCCATCCGCGGCTATATCGACGCCATGAACCTCGCCTGCGAACTGGAGGTGGACGGCGGCGTGGACGGCGAGACCTGCAAGGTCTGCATCGCCTCCGGCGCCAACGTGCTGGTGGCCGGCAGCGCCGTATACAGGGCCGCGGACATCCCCGCCAAGATCAAAGAGCTGAGAGGATAACGTCCTATGGAGTATTTTCCCGCACCGCTGGAAAAATTAGTGGAGCAATTCGCCCGTCTGCCGGGCGTGGGCTATAAGTCCGCCCAGCGGCTGGCCTTTTACGTACTGTCCCTGCCCGCGGAGGAGGCACAGTCCTTCGCCGACGCCATCACCGGCGCCAAGCGCAGCGTCACCCTGTGCCCGGTGTGCCAGAATCTCACCGCTGGGGGGCTGTGCCCTATATGCGCCGATCAGAAGCGGGACGACGCCACGATATGCGTGGTGGCCGACCCCCGGGATGTCATCGCCATCGAGCGCAGCCGGGAGTACCGCGGCCGCTATCACGTGCTCCACGGCGTACTGTCCCCCATGAACCACGTGGGGCCCGACGACCTGCACATCAAGTCGCTGCTGGACCGTGTGGCCCAGGGCGGCATCGACGAGGTCATCATGGCCACCAACCCGGACACCGAGGGCGAGGCCACCGCCCTGTATATCGCCCGGCTGCTGAAGCCCTTCGGCGTGAAGGTCACCCGCCTGGCCTACGGCATCCCCGTGGGCGGCCACCTGGAATTCGCCGACGACGCCACGCTGATGCGTGCACTGGAAGGGCGGCGGGAGCTGTGAAGAAGCGCATCGTCTGCTTCCTGCTGGCCGCGCTGCTGTGCGCGTCCCTGACCGGCTGCGGCCAGGCAAAGCAGGAGGAGCTGTCCCTGTTCGCCATGGACACCTACATGACCCTCACCGCCACCGGCGACGGCGCCGCCGACGTGCTGACCCGGGCCTCCCAGACCATCAACACCCTGGAGTCCTCCCTTTCCCGCACCATCGATACCAGCGATGTGGCCCGGCTGAACCGTGACGGCAGTGCCGTCTTGGGCTACGAGGCCGCCGCGCTGCTGGCCGCCGCGCTGCAGTACGCCAACGAGACCGACGGTGCCTTCGACGTGACCATCGCCCCGCTGGTGGCGCTATGGGGCATCACCTCCGACAGTCCCCGCGTCCCCTCCCGGGAGGAGGTCGACGCGCTGCTGCCCCTGGTGGGCAGTACGCACATCCACCAGAATGGCGCCGATGTGACGCTGGACGAGGGCTGTGCCATCGACCTGGGCGGCATCGCCAAGGGCTACGCCTCCGACTGCGTGGCCGCCCTGTTCCAGGCCGCGGACATCACCGGCGGCTGCGCAAACCTGGGTGGCAACGTGTACGTCTGCGGCGCCAATCCCCAGGGCAAGGCCTGGACGGTGGCCATTCAGGACCCCCTGAAAAGCGACGACTACGCCTGCACCCTGTCCCTGTCCGACGCTTTTGTGGTGACCTCCGGCGGCTACCAACGCAACTTCACTGCCCCGGACGGCACCGTGTACCAGCACATCATTGACCCCAAGACCGGCTACCCCGCCGTCAGTGACCTGACCAGCGTGTCCGTCGTCACCCGCAGCACCCGTGACAGCGGCCAGGGCACCCGCGCCGACGCCTATTCCACCGCCCTGTACGTCATGGGCGAGCAGGGCGCCGTGGACTTCTGGCGGGCGCAGGGCATGTCCTTCGACATGGTACTCATCACCGCCGACGGGCGGGTGCTGTACACCCCCGGTCTTGCCGACTGCTTTAACGAGAGAGAGGAGAGCGGCTATGTCTACCAGCCCCTCGCCGCCTGAACTGAAATTCAACCGCTTTGACGCACTGGCAGCGCTGGTCGTGGCGCTGCTGGCCGTAGCCTCTGCGCTATGGTTCTACCTGCCCCGTCAGCAGAGCGGAGAACTGACCGTGGTGGTCTCGGTCTCCGGGGCGGAGCAGTCCCGCACCCCCTTGGCCGACTTTACGGAGGCCACCGTCACCAGCCGGGGCTACACCCTGCACATCATCGCCGAAAACGGCGGCGTGGCGGTGACGGACAGCAACTGCCCCACCCAGGACTGCGTCCACACCGGGCGCATCACCCGCACCGGCCAGTCCATCGTGTGCCTGCCCGCCCAGGTGGTCGTCCATCTGGAGGGCGCGTCCTCCCCGGACGCGCCGGACGTGATCGTGGGGTGACGGCTTTATGAAATGGACCACGAAAAACATCGCCCTGTGCGCCGTACTGGCAGCGCTGGCGCTGGGACTCAGCACCCTGGAGGGGCTGTTCCCCATCTCCCTGCTTGTGCCCCTGCCCGGCATAAAGCTGGGCCTTGCCAACATCGTCACCGTATTCGCCCTGTACCAGCTGGGCTCCGGCGCGGCGCTGGCCATCCTGGTGACCCGCTGCCTGCTGGGCGGCCTGTTCGCCGGGAATCTGTCAGCCATGCTGTTCTCCGTGCTGGGCGGACTGACCGCCATGCTGGTGATGATACTCCTGCGGCAGCTGCCCAGGCTCAGCGTCTACGGCGTGTCCATCGGCGGCGCGGCGGCCCACAACCTGGGCCAGATGGCCGCCGCGGTCATCACCCTGGGCAACACCATGGTGCTGGGCTATCTGCCCTTTCTGCTGGCGGTATCCCTGCTCACCGGGACGCTGACCGGCTTCGTCACCGCCCTTTTGCTGCGCGCAGCGCAGCACATTCGATTTCGCTGAGAGGTGGAACTATGGATAAGAAAGATCAGATCATTTTGCAGCAGCTGGACGTGATCCGCTCCATGACGGAGAACAACGTCCGCCGCATGGGCAGCGACTTCTGGGGCACTCCCTTCGAGAACGTAGGCAAGACCCCGGAACCCGCCGCTCCCGCACCGGAGAAGAACACGCCCCCCACCGCCGATGCCAAGCCCGGCGACACCGCCCCGGAAAAAACCGAGGAGCTTCCGCCCCCCGAGAAGATCGAGGACCTTCTCGCCGAGCTGGACAGCTACATCGGCCTGCAGGTGGTGAAGGACGAGGTACACGACCTCATCAACATGGTGCAGGTCTACAAGCTCCGCGAGCAGCACGACCTGCCCACCACCGACATGTCCCTGCACATGGTGTTCACCGGCAACCCCGGCACCGGCAAGACCATGATGGCCCGCATGATGGCCCGCATCTACCGCAGCCTGGGCATCCTCAGCAAGGGCCAGTTGGTGGAGGTGGACCGCAGCGGCCTGGTGGCCGGTTACGTGGGACAGACCGCCCTCAAGACCCAGAAGGTCATCGAAAAGGCCATGGGCGGCGTGCTGTTCATCGATGAGGCCTACGCCCTCAACGGCCGCAGCGAGAACGACTTTGGCCAGGAGGCCATCGACACCATCCTCAAGGCCATGGAGGATCACCGGGACGATCTGGTGGTCATCGTGGCGGGCTACACGGAGCTGATGGATAAGTTCATCCACTCCAACCCCGGTCTGGAGAGCCGCTTCAACCGCTTCCTGCTGTTCGAGGACTACTCCACTGACGAGATGTTCGACATCTTCAAGATGCGCTGCGGCAAGGGCTACGTCCTATCCCCGGAGGCGGAGCCCCTGGTGCGGGACTACATCGCCGAGGAGAGCGCGGACGGCAGCTTCGGCAACGCCCGCGGCGTCCGGAATATCTTCGAGCACATCCTGGTGGCCCAGAACAACCGCCTTGCCAAAATGGAGACCGTCACCCGCGAGGACCTCATGACCATTACCCCCGACGACGTGCTTCACGCCCGGGGCAAGCTGGACGAATAACAAAAACGAGTGCCTGCGTCGGAAAACGCAGGCACTCATTTTTTATTCCAGCGCAGGCGGCTCCACGGCCGCATATTCCCCCGGCAGCTCCGGGAGCCACTCCCCTATCCGCCCCGGCGCGGCCACCAGCTCCAGCTTCTGCGCCCGGGTCAGCTTCGCCTTGACGGCGTACTCCAGCCGCGCGGCGGCGGTCTTGTCCTCACAGCGCCACAGGGCGGCCACGGCCTCCGGCGGATGGCTGCGGGTATACTTCGCCCCCTTACCGCTCAGGTGCGCTGCCATCCGGTGCGCCACATCGTTGGTGATGCCCGTATACAGGCTCCCGCCCCGGCAGCGGAGGATATAGACATAGTACGCTTCCATGGGCGGCTCCCTTCCACGTTTTTCTCCTATCATACCCGATATTTCTTGCATTGGCAAGCCGTCTATGGTACAATGTCGAGTCGGAAAGCGAGGGAGCCGTATGACCCTTTTCGATTACTATTTGCAATATATGACGGAGCTGTGGGAGGGCAAGCGCCCCGCCCCGGAGGGCATCACTCTGCCGGAGGGCGGCGACGAGAACGCCCGCATCCAGGCGCTGGGGCAGCAGCTGCAGGACATGGGCATGGCCGCCTTCGTCCGCACCTGCGCCGCCCAGGACGGCACGGAGCTGCCGGAGGAGCTGTTCGCCGAGAGCGGCGATCTGGGCGGCTTCCAGGCCTTCCTGCAGAACGCCGCGGCGCAGGAGCCCCCCGCTCCGGAGCAGGAGCCCGCAAGGCCCGCGGCCCCCGACCCCGATGCCCACAAGCATGCCTTCGAGGTGTTCCTGGACTGCATCGCCATGGACGACGGGCTGGTGCAGTACCTGATCGACGTGCTGAAGCGCATGGACCGCAAGGAGTTCTTCAAGCTGAGCCAGATCACCACCAAGCTGGATCTGGACCCGGAGGAGTTCCTCTACTGGCTGGGCCGCCGCGAGATGTACGCCGGCGAGGAAGAACAGGGCTGTGCCGCCGCCATGGACCACGCCCTGCTGCGTCTGGCGGAGGAGGGACGGCTGGATGTGGTGGCCGCTCTGCTCAGCGGCGACCGAAAGACCTTCGAGACCTTCCGCTGCGAGGCGCCGGAGCTGATGCACGCCCCCATCGCCACCTTCGAGTGGTATGAGAAGAACTACCTGGACCGGGACTACCCCATCCGCATCATCATGCGCCTGAACGGCGTGGAATTCCCCCAGAGGTACACCGTATGAAAGAACAGTACAACGCCCTGGGCGTCAGCGACAAGGTGCTGGCGTTCAGCGAGGATATTTTAACGGGCCTGAAGGACCGTTTCGCCGCCATCGACGGCATCGCCGAGGCCAACCAGCTGAAGGTCATCGCCGCCATGCAGAAGAACGGCGTGGCCGCCCGGCACTTCAACCTCTCCACCGGCTACGGCTACGACGACGACGGCCGCGACACCCTGGAGCGGGTCTACGCCGACTGCTTCGGCGCGGAGGCCGCCCTGGTGCGCCCACAGATCACCTGCGGCACCCACGCCCTGGCCCTGGCTCTGGGCGCCAACCTGCTGCCCGGCGACGAGCTTCTCAGCCCCGTGGGTGCCCCCTACGACACCCTGGAGGAGGTCATCGGCATCCGCCCCTCCGTGGGCTCCCTGCGGGAGTACGGCGTCGCCTACCGGCAGGCCGACCTGCTGCCCGACGGCAGCTTCGACTACGACGCCATCCGCAGTGCCATCAATGAAAAGACCAAGCTCATCACCATCCAGCGCTCCAAGGGCTACGCCACCCGCCCCAGCTTCTCCGTGGCGCAGATCGGTGAACTGATCGCCTTCTGCAAGACGTGCAAGCCGGACGTGATCTGCATGGTGGACAACTGCTACGGCGAGTTCACCGAGCTTTCCGAGCCGGTGAACGTGGGCGCGGACATGATGGTGGGCAGCCTCATCAAAAACCCCGGCGGCGGTCTCGCCCCCACCGGCGGCTATATCTGCGGCCGCGCCGACCTGATCGAGCGCTGCGCCCGGCGGCTCACCGCCCCCGGTCTGGGTGCCGAGGTGGGCGCCAACCTGGGTCTGCTGACCCAGTTCTACCAGGGCTTTTTCCTGGCCCCCACGGTGGTGGCCTCCGCCGTCAAGGGCGCGGTGTTCGCCGCCGCCTGCTACGAGCGTCTGGGCTTCCGCGTGGTGCCCCCCGCCAACGAGACCCGCCACGACATCATTCAAGCGGTGGAGCTGGGCAGCCGCGAGGGCATGGTGGCCTTCTGCAAGGGCATCCAGGCCGCCGCGCCGGTGGACAGCTTCGCCGCCCCGGAGCCGGCTCCCATGCCCGGCTACGACAGCGACGTCATCATGGCGGCCGGCGCCTTCGTCCAGGGCAGCTCCATCGAGCTTTCCGCCGACGGCCCCATCCGTCCCCCCTACGCCGTGTATTTTCAGGGCGGCTTGACCTGGTATCACGCCAAACTGGGCATCCTGAAAAGCCTTCAGGAAATGCTGGAGGCGGGCTTGATCGAACTCTAAATTATGTAAACCACGGAGGAAACCTATGTTTCTCCCCAACCATCCATTTCGCCGCCGTCCGCCACCTGCGATGTTCTCCCGGAATATAAATCTTATGTAAACTCAAAAGGAGAATATTATGTGGTTTTGGTTTTCTTTGATCGCTCTGGTCTGCTGGAGCGGCTCTGACCTGTTCAGCAAGATCGGCTGCCAGGACGCGGACGATAAATACAGCCATCTGAAGATGGTCATTGCAGTGGGCGTTGTGATGGGTCTCCACGCCGCCTACGAAATTTTCATCAACGGCACGGAGATCAACGGCAGCATCATCCTCACCTACCTGCCCGTATCCCTGCTGTACATCAGCTCCATGACCATCGGCTACATCGGCCTGCGGTACATCGAACTGTCTATCTCTTCCCCGATATGCAATTCCTCCGGCGCGCTGGTGGCGGTTCTGGCGCTGGCCACCGGCGGTCTGGGACAGCTTGTCCCCGCCCAGCTAGCAGCCACCGCCCTGGTGTGCGTGGGTGTCATCGGCCTCGGCATCGTGGAGGCGCGGGAGGACGACGACCTCCGCGCCGCCCGGCAGCAGGCCAGCAACCACCGCTACGCAAAGTCGGCGCTGGCGCTGATCCTGCCCATCATCTACTGCCTGCTGGACGCCCTGGGCACCTTTGCCGACAGCCGCGTGCTGGAGACCCTCAACGAGGACAGCGCCAACTGCGCCTACGAGCTGACGTTCCTGCTGGCGGGCATCGTGTGCTTCGTGTACGTGGTGCTCATCAAAAAGAGCAAGCTCATCCCCAAGCGCGAGGGCCCCAAGTACGTCGGCGCCGTCTGCGAGACCGCCGGCCAGTTCGCCTACATCTACGCCCTGGCGGACACGGAGCACGTGGCTCTGGCCGCGCCTATCATCTCCGCCTACTGCGTGGCCTCCGTACTGTGGAGCCGCATCTTCCTGAAGGAAAAACTCAGCTGGAAGCACTACGCCATGATTGCACTGGTGGTGGCCGGCATCGTGATACTCGGCATCTACGACGAATAAACAAACACTCCCGCCCATCGGCGGGAGTGTTTTTCTATAGTGAGACCCACCCGCCCAGCGTGTGGGTCCCACTATAGAAAAAGAGCTGCCCGAAGGCAGCTCTTTTATTTGTCGGTAAGACGTTCGGCTTAGAAGCAGCCCTGCTCCATCATGGCCTCGGCGACCTTCTTGAAGCCGGCGATGTTGGCGCCAGCCACCAGGTCGTAACCCAGACCGTACTCGGCAGCGGCCTCGGCGGACACCTTGTGGATGTTCTCCATCATCTTGTGCAGCTGATGGTCGACTTCCTCAGCGGTCCAGACCAGACGCTCGGAGTTCTGGGCCATCTCCAGAGCGGAGACGCCCACGCCGCCGGCGTTAACAGCCTTGGAGGGAGCCACGATGATGCCCTTCTGCGCACGCAGATAGTTCAGAGCATCGTTGGTGGTGGGCATATTGGCGACCTCGATGTAGTACTTCACGCCGGAAGCAGCGATCTTCTCAGCGGACTCCATCTTGACGTCGTTCTGCATAGCGGCGGGCATGTACACGTCAACATCCTTGACGCCCCAGCACTTCTCGCCGGCGACGAACTCGCAGCCGAACTTGTCGGCATAGGGCTTGCAGTGCATAGGATCCTTAGCGCGCATCTCCAGGATGAAGTTCAGCTTCTCGTCGGTGATAACGCCGTCGGGATCGTGAACGTAACCGTCGGGACCGGCGAAGTAGGTGACCTTGGCGCCCAGCTGAGCGGCCTTCTTCATGATGCCCCAGCCCACGTTGCCGTAGCCGGAGATAGCGATGCGCTTGCCCTCGATGGTGTCGTTCTCGTGCTTCAGCACTTCCTGCAGATAGTACATAGCGCCGTAGCCGGTGGCCTCGGGACGGATCAGGGAACCGCCGTAGCTCAGACCCTTACCGGTGAGAACGCCGTTCTCCCACACGCCCTTCAGGCGGCGGTACTGGCCGTACAGGTAGCCGATCTCGCGGCCGCCCACGCCCATGTCACCGGCGGGAACGTCGATGTCCGGCCCGATGTAGCGATACAGAGCGGTCATGAAGCTCTGGCAGAAACGCATGACCTCGGCGTCGGACTTGCCGGCGGGATCGAAGTCGGAACCGCCCTTGGCGCCGCCGATGGGCAGGCCGGTCAGGCTGTTCTTGAAGGTCTGCTCAAAGCCCAGGAACTTGATGATGCCTTCGTACACGTTCTTCTGGAAGCGCAGGCCGCCCTTGTAGGGGCCGATAGCGCCGTTGAACTGGCAGCGCCAGCCGCGGTTGGTGTGCCACTGACCGTTATCATCGCACCACACAACGCGGAAGGTGAACATACGCTCGGGCTCGACCATACGGCCCAGCAGGTCGACCTTCTCATACTCGGGGTGCTTTTCGATCACAGGCTCCAGAGAGGACAGAACTTCCTCAACGGTCTGGACGAACTCGGGCTCGTTGCCATGCTTGGTCTTGACGTTCTCCAGAACGCTTGCCAGATAAGCATTCATATTAAATTCCTCCTAAAATTTGTTCCGCAGACATATGAGATGTGCGTTACGCAGACGACCCATACGCTACCAATGCTGATAATAACACCATTTGGCCGATTTCTCAAGGGGATTTCGGATAATTCCGCCTCGCAAAACCACAAAACTTTTTCACCGCTTTTTGTGCAATTTGGCAAATCCCGTCTTGCATTACGGAATGCAGAAAAACTATGTCATTTCTGCGCGTTTCCATTCAAATCGCAAACACTTTTGCACTTTAAACCAAATTTGCTTTTTTGCGTGAAATCGCCCTGCAGGCCGGCGGGCTCAGAAGCTGCCTATGGGCACGCTGCCGTCGTCCGTCCCCTTGCGTATGGCTCGTATCTGGATGTAATAGCCCTTGCCGCCGCCCATGTCCACATACACCCTGTCGCCGGCCTTTTTGCCCATGACGGCGCGCCCCACGGGGGACTCCTTGCTGATCCAGCCCTTCAGCGCATCCTGCCGCAGGGTGGTCACCAGCAGTATCTCCCGGCTCTTGCCCAGGTTCTCCATGAATATCTCCACCGTGTCGTACAGCCCCGCCGTGTCCTCCGTGGATCTGTCCTCAATGACCTTGGCGGTCTTTATCATCCGCTGCAGATAGCGTATGCGCGCGTCATTGCGGTTCTTCTCCTGCTTGGCGCACTTGTACTCGAAGTTCTCGCTGAGATCGCCGAACGCCCTGGCGGTCTGCACATCCTCAATGAGCTTGGGGCGCAGCTGCTGCACCCGATAGTCTATCTCCTCCTGCATCTTCTGCAGGTCGGAGCGTGTCAGTTCGTCATACATGCCTGTTTTCTCCTTATCCGCGTTTCACGCCCCGCCGGGCGGCAAATATATCCTTCATTCGTTCCACAGCTCCGCCAGCCGCTCCAGTGCGGCGGGCAGCCGCTCCAGGTCGATGCCGGTGTAGTTGACCACCAGCACGTGCTGGGGCACCTCTCCCGGCCGCTGGTAGTAGTCCGACAGCATGGCCAGCCGTATGCCCCGCGCTTCCGCCTCCCGGCGCAGCACCTCGTCCGGCGGAGCACCGTCCAGCCGCAGCAGGAAGTGCAGCCCCGCGTCCTCCTCCGTAATGGTAGCGTGGGGCGCCAGCGGGCTCTGCCGCACGGCGGCGATCACCGCATCCCGCTTCTGCCGGTAGTGCTTGCGCATGCGGCTCAGGTGCTTCTCATAGTACCCGTCCGACAGGAACCGCGCCAGAGTATACTGCTCGAAGGCCGACACCGTGCAGGCAAAGAACCCCAGCTTCTCCCGAAAGTCCGCCAGCAGGTGCCGCGGCAGCACCATGAAGCTGATGCGGATAGACGGCGCGATGGTCTTGGAGAACGTGTTCAGATATACCACCTGCTCCCCTCCGTCGATGGAGAACAGCGTGGGGATGGGCCGCCCCACAAAGCGGAACTCGCTGTCATAGTCGTCCTCCAATATAATGCGCTCCGGCCGCTCCTGTGCCCAGCGCAGCAGCTCCTGTCGCCGCGCGATGGGCATGACCAGCCCGGTGGGATAGTGATGGCTGGGCGAGATGTGCACCACGTCCGCGCCGCTGCGCCGCAGCTCCCGCACCGACAGCCCCGCTTCGTCCAGCGGTATGGCCGCCACCTCCGCGCCGCTGCCCCGGTAGATGCGTGCGATCTTGCTGTATCCCGGGTCCTCCACGCCGTAGAGCCGTTCCCGGCCGAATAGCTGTACCAGCAGGCTGTACAGCACCTCCGTGCCCGCGCCCACGATGATCTGCTCCGGCGCGGCCTCCATGCCCCGGAACTGCCGCAGGTGGGCAGCGATGGCCCGCCGCAGCGCCCACGCCCCCTGGGGCGGCGTGGAGTGCAGCAGTCCGGTGCCCCGCTCCAGTATGGTCTGGCGCATGAGCCGCGCCCACACGGTAAACGGAAAGTCCTCCGCCGCGATGGAATTGGTCACCAGGTCCAGGAACCACTCCCTCTCCCGCGGCTCCGCCGGCTCCTCCTGGGGCAGCGGAGCCGCCCCGGTCACCGGCGGCAGCACGAAGCTGACGAAATATCCCTTCTTCTCCACCCCGGCCAGATAGCCCTCGGCCATCAGCTGCTCGTAGGCGTTTTTCACCGTGATGACGCTGACCTCCAGATGGGCGGCCAGCGCCCGCTTGCTGGGCAGCTTCTCCCCCGCCGCCAGCCGTCCGGACAGAATGTCCTCCTTCACGCAACGATACAGCTGCTCATACAGGCTGACTCCCGCTCCCTTGTCCAGTGTATATGTGAGCACCTCCCGTCCTCCTTCCTGGTATTAACAAGTAAAATCAAAATGGATATTTTAATCATACCAGTTTCCACTATAATACGGCTTGAGCAAGAAATCAAGGGGGTATTTCCTTTCCCCCCTTCATTACGTTTTTCAAAGGAGAATGTATCATGTCCGACAAGAAGATCAGAACGATGGTAACAGCCGCCGTGCTGGCGGCACTGGCCTGTGTAGCCACCATGGTGGTGCAGATCCCCTCCCCCATGAACGGCTATGTGAATCTGGGCGACTGCTTCGTACTGCTGAGCGGCTGGCTGCTGGGCCCGTGGTGGGGCGCCGCTGCCGGCGGTATCGGCTCCATGCTGGCCGACCTGCTGCTGGGCTACGGCCACTACGCCCCCGGCACCCTCATCATCAAGGGCGCCATGTCCCTGGTGGCCGCGCTGATCTTCAAGGCCTTCGGCAAGAACACCGTCGGCGCGCTGGTCAGCGGCGTGGCGGCTGAGATCATCATGGTGGCCGGCTACTTCGGCTACGCCGCACTGCTGCTGGGCAAGGGCATCGGCGCCGCGGCCAGCATCCCCGGCAACCTGGTGCAGGGCGCTGTGGGTCTTGTGGCCGGGTCCCTGCTGCTGCAGGTGGCGCGCCGGACACATCTTGAAGAAAAAGTTAGTATGTGATATACTATATGGTGAGCTGTCTTGCAGCTCGCCATATTCTATGGGAATGAGGTGTTTTTCATGGCGGGTATCGTACATGATATAGAGAACAGAAGTCTGCTGGACGAGGTACGGCAGCAGTCCGCAGCAGCCGCCCGTGAGCTGGCGAAGGCCGCCCATCTCCGCAAGGGGCAGATCGTTGTGGTGGGCTGCAGCACCAGCGAGGTGGTGGGCAAGAAGGTGGGCAGCTGGTCCACTCCGGAGGTGGCGGACGCCATTTTTGACGGGCTGCACAGCGTTTTCGCCCCTATGGGCGTGTACATCGCCGCCCAGTGCTGCGAGCATCTGAACCGCGCCATCATCGTAGAGCACGAGGCCGTGCCCACGCTGGATATTGTCAATGTGGTGCCCCAGCCCAAGGCCGGGAGTTCCTTTGCCACCGCCACATACAAGGCCTGCGCGCATCCCGTGGCCGTGGAGGAGATACGCGCGGACGCGGGACTGGACATTGGCGGAACGCTGATCGGCATGCACCTGAAAAAGGTCGCAGTACCGGTGCGGCTGGCGCAGGACCACATCGGCGACGCCATCCTGCTGGCCGCCCGGACACGCCCCAAATTCATCGGCGGCGACCGCGCTATCTACGATGAGTCGCTGAAAGAAGGCTATCCCGTACTGTAAAGCAGTCGAAAAAACTTGAAAAATTCCGGAAAAGTATGTGGAGCGCAGTTGAAAAAGCCCGGAAGTATTTGGAGATTTTTGAGCGCATTCGGGATCGAAGGACAGAACATAAAAAAGCGGCGCTTCGCGCCGCTTTTTTATGTTACAGGAAACGCAAATTTCAGCGCCAGGAACACCACGATGGCCACAGGGCAAGCGATCAGGAAGCGCTTGAAGTTCTTGTGGGCGCGCTCGGAGAGCGCCTCGTTTTCGTGTTCGTTCTTCCAGCGGACATAACTCCACGCCGCGCCCAGCAGGCAGAGGATGGGCACAAAGTACAGGCCGATCAGGGCAACATATCCCATAGTTTTTCCTCCCTCATGTATTACACTAAGTATACGGTATACCTGGGGGAAATGCAAGGGAAAAGTAAAAGAGCCGCGTCACAGACGCGGCTCTTTTGTCAGAAAAGGGGTATCGGGTCTTACTTGGCAGCCTTGGCAGCCTTGATGGACTCGATCAGCTCGGGAACGACCTTGAACAGATCGCCGACGATACCGT
>CAKTOW010000024.1 GCA_934590325.1 uncultured Oscillospiraceae bacterium | reverse complement strand
CGAACACGGAAGTTAAGCTCGCTTCTGCTGACAATACTTGGCTGGAGACGGCCCGGGAAGATAGGTAGCGCCAACACGAACCCCCTGCGACGCAAGTCGCGGGGGGTTGTCATATATGGGAGTACGGTTCGGGATGCCTGCGGCACCATCCCGTGACAGGTCAGTTAAGCTGGCCTCTGCGGGCAAGACTTGGACGGAAACGGCAGGGGAGAAAGGCAGCGTCAACACAAAGCCCTACGACGTATGTCGTGGGGTGTTGCTTTTTGCATGTATATTGCTTAGGGAGAAAAGCACCCGGTAGGGTGCTTTTCTCATATCTGATTGGGGGGGAGTCATTTGCTCCAGTGCTTGAGCTTGGGCAGCATCTGGGCGAAATAGGCTCTGGACTGCTCAGGGGGAAACTGCTCGTTGGACATGTGGGCGACGAGGAATTCCAGGAGCTGCTCCATACTGCCGTAGGTGAACTTACTGTCGGCGTAGCACCACTTGCAGTAGTCCTCGTTGAAGCTGCCGTCCGGTTCGCGGCTGATGACCGCGTCACTCTCCAGGGGCATGCCGCAGCACTGACAGATCAGCTTGCGGGGATCGCCCAGCAGATGGTTGATGGAGGTATCGAACAGCGCGGAAAGCTGCTTCAGGGTCTCCGGATTGGGGACGGACTCGCCGTTTTCCCAACGGGAGACAGCCTGCCGCGTGACGGACAGCTTTTCTGCCAGCTGGTCCTGGGTCATATCGTGCTTCTGCCGTAGTTCCTTCAAGATGTCTTTTGCTTCCATTGGTAATCCTCCTGCATTTATTGCTTAGAGTATAACAGGTTGGGGAGGGGGTAGCAAGCAATTATCTATTGCGCGGGAAATATTGCGTATTTGCAATAGCTGTAAAGTGATAAGACGTTACAAGTACGCTTTACTTCGCGAAAGAGGCGAAGGGCACCACGGCGGGGGGAACAGGGGTGTCGGACAGGCGCTTTTCCATCCAAACCACGTCGTACCAGGTGCCAAACTTGTAGCCGCAGCGGTGGAAGGTGCCCACGGTCTCGTAGCCGCGCCGGGTGTGGAAGTTGATGCTGGCGCGGGTCAGGTAGGGGTCGTTGTCTGAAACGGGCGCGGCGATGCAGGCGTAGAGCACCTGTACGTTCTGCCGCAGGGAGGCCTGCTCCAGAGCGTCGTACAGCCGGGTGCCCAGGCCGCCGCGGCGCTGGTCCTGCCGCAGGTAGATGCTGGTCTCCGCCGCCCAGGCGTAGGCGGCGCGGCTGCCCAGCTGGCCGGTGTAGGCGTAGCCGAGGATCTGACCGTCCCGCTCCATGACCAGCCAGGGATGGGTGCGGAGCGTACGCTCAATGCGCTGGCGGAAATTCTCCAGCGTGGGCACTTCGTATTCGAAGGTGATGGCGGTGCCGGTGACGTAGGGGGCGTAAATTTCAAGCAGCGCCGGGGCGTCGCCGGGGGTGGCGGGACGAATGATCTCCATGGTTCTCAACTCCTTTAAAGCGATTATACTCCGGAAACGATACCGACGCAATAGTTGATAATTAGAGAAAATTTTATCAATTTCCGTAAAAAATTCTTTTCAAACCACAACGGATATGATATACTTGATTCGATTTTGGAATTCGCGGCATGAGGGTGCGTTTCCCTGTATTTGCAGGGCGGGAGCACCTCCGCAGCAGTAAGATTATGGAAGGAAGTGAGTGAGCTTGGGCGAGTTGCTGCGTATGGAGCATATCAGCAAGCGGTTCGGCGATTTTTACGCCAACAAGGACATCAGCCTGACCGTCAACCGCGGCGAGGTGCTGACGCTGCTGGGTGAGAACGGCGCCGGTAAGTCCACGCTGATGAACATTCTCATCGGCCTGTACCAGCCCACGGAGGGAAAGATTTTCCTGGAGGGCAAAGAGGTACGCATCGAGTCCCCCAGCCAGGCGGTGAAGCTGGGCATCGGCATGGTGCACCAGCACTTCATGCTGGTGGAGGCCATGACCGTTTTCGACAACATCATCCTGGGCGACAAGCACGCCAAGGGGCTGTTCATCGACCGCGCGGCGCGCCGCAAGGAGATCGAAGAACTGTCCGAGCGCTACGGCCTGGATGTGCAGCTGGACAAGCTCATTACGGAGATCTCCGTGGGCGAGCAGCAGCGTACCGAGATACTGAAGGCGCTGTACCACGGCGCGGAGCTGCTGATACTGGACGAGCCCTCCGCGGCCCTGACCGACATCGAGGTGGAGGGCCTGTTCGCCATTATGCGTAAGCTTATCAGCGAGGGCAAGAGCATCATATTCATCAGCCACAAGATGCGCGAGGTGCTGCATATCTCCGACCGCATCACCGTGCTGCGGCTGGGCGAGGTGGTGGGCACCGTGAACCGTGCCGACACCGACGGGCAAAAGCTGGCCAACATGATGATCGGCAAGGAACTGATTGAGTCCCGGTACGAGAAGGTGGACGCCTCCGGCGCGGAGGTAGTGGCCTCGCTGGAGCATGTGGACTATAACAAGGAGCACAAGCACAGCGGCGTCAACGACATGACCCTGCAGATACACAGCGGGGAGATCGTGGGCATCGCCGGCGTGGACGGCAACGGTCAGACGCAGCTGGCGCAGCTTATCACCGGCGTTATCGTGCCCCAGAGCGGCAAGATCTATCTGAAGGACAAGGGTGTCGCTATTTTCGACCCCCATTCGTTTATCACCGACGGTGTGTCCCATGTGCCGGAGGACCGCAATGCCCAGGGCCTGGTGGGCGATATGTCCATCGCGGAGAACCTGGTGCTGAAGGAGACCGATTCTCCCAGGTTCAGCCAGGGCAAGGGCCTGCTGCTGAACAAGCGCGCCATCCACGAGTATGCCGAGGAGATGGTGGGCAAGTACGACGTGCGCTGTACCTCCGTGGGGCAGACCGTCCGCAGCCTGTCCGGCGGCAACCAGCAGAAGGTCATTCTGGCCCGCGAGCTGGAGTCCTCTCCGGCGCTGCTGGTGGCGGCGCATCCTACCCGCGGACTGGACATCGGCGCGGCCAGCTTCGTGCACGAGCAAATGATCGCCGCCCGTGAGCGGGGCGTGGGCATCCTGCTCATCAGCGCGGACTTCGACGAGATACTGGAGATGTCCGACCGTATCCTGGTCTGCTTCGAGGGGCAGATCATGGGCGAGTTCTCCGGGAAGAATCCGCCCATCGAGGAGATCAGCCTGGCCATGACGGGCAAGTGAGGGGAGGAGCTGCGATATGGAAAAGTTAAGACGTTCTCTGGGCAGCTTTGTGGTCCCGCTGCTGTCCATCCTGCTGGCCTTCATCATCGGCGGCATCATCATGGCGGCGCTGGGCGCCGACCCCTTTGCCGCGGTGAAGTACCTGTTCCAGGGTGCCTTCGGCTCCAAGGCTAACATCGGCACCACGCTGACCAAGGCCACGCCCCTGATGTTCACATCCCTGTGCGCCTGTTTTGCCTATAAGTGCGGCGTGTTCAACCTGGGCGGCGAGGGCCAGTTCCTGATGGGCTCCATCGCCGCGTTCCTGACGGCGTATTTCTCCGGTGTGACTGGATTCTTCGGTGTGGTGCTGGCACTGCTGGCCGGTACTTTGGCCGGCGGCATCTGGGGCATGATCCCCGGTGTGCTGAAGATCACCCGCGGACAGAACGAGATGATCATCTCCATCATGCTGAACTATGTGGCCACCCTGTTCATGGGTGTGCTGTACACCAGCTGGATACGTGACGCCAGCGTGCCCCAGACGCCCGCGGTGGACGAGTTGGTGCGGCTGCCCCGCGTTATCACGGGCATGCGCTTCACCTGGGGTTTCGTCATCGCCCTGGTGGTGGGCGTGGTGCTGTACTACGTGCTGTTCTGGACCAGCAGCGGCTTCAAGCTGCGGGCGGTGGGCTACAACATGACCGCCAGCCGCTTTAACGGCATCCATGTCAAGCGCTGCATGCTGGCCAGCTTCATTGTCTCCGGCGCCATCGCCGGTCTGGGCGGCGGCGCGGAGCTGCTGGGTACCCAGTTCCGGCTGATCAACGGCTTCGGCGCGGGCTACGGCTTCGACGGCGTGGCTATGGCGCTGATCGGTCAGCTGCATCCCATCGCTACCATGGTGGTGGCGCTGTTCTTCGCCGTACTGCGTGTGGGCTCCACCACCATGCAGGCGGCCACCGGCGTGCCCACCAGTGTATCCGACATCATCCAGGCGCTGGTCATCGTGTTCTCGGTGGCGGGTATGGCGCTGACGAAGCTGCCGGAGTTCGAGGCATGGAAGAACCGCGTGTTTGCTAAGAGAAAGGCGGGTGACAAGTAATGGATTGGATCTCCAGCTTGCTGTTGGCGACGGTGCGCCTGGCCATTCCGCTGCTGCTCATCTCCCTGGCGGAGCTGTACGGCCAGCGGGCGGGCATGGTGAACATCGGCCTGGAGGGCCTTGCCTCCATCGGCGCTCTTGTGGGCTTCCTGACCTGCTACATCACCGGGTCCAACTGGATCGGTCTGCTGTGCGGCGCGCTGGCGGGCCTGGCGGTGAACATGATCTACGCATTTTCCACGGTGACGCTGTGTGCCGACCATACGGTGTACGGCATGGCCATCAACATATTCGCGCCGGCGCTGGCGTCGTTCATCTACCGCATTTACTTCGGCACCGGCTCCGACCTGAAGCAGATCACCACCATGTCCAGCATCGCCATCCCCGGACTGAAGGACATCCCGGTCATCGGCCCGCTGCTGTTCGACCAAAGCCCCATGGTGTATCTGACCATGCTGCTGGTGGTGTTCACGGCCATCTTCTTCAACCGCACGCGCGCGGGATTGAGCTACAAGTCCGTGGGTGAGCATCCCCAGGCGGCGGCCACGCTGGGCATCAACGTCATCGGCGTGAAGTACCTGGCCTGCATGATCTGCGGTGCGCTGGCCGGTATGGGCGGCGCATATCTGACCACCTGCTATTCCAGCACCTACACCGACGGCATCGTGGCCGGACGCGGCTTCATCGCGCTGGCGGCCGTTATCTTCGGACGCTGGAGCGCCGGGGGTATCCTGCTGGCCTGCCTGTTCTTCGGACTGTGCGACGCGCTGCAGATCCGCCTGCAGGTGTCCGGCATCGCCATCCCGTACCAGTTCTTCCAGATGATACCCTACGTGGCCACGGTCATCGTGCTCTCCGCCATCGGTACGAAGCAGGCAGGGCCCAAGGCCAACGGTCAGCCCTATCGCCGCGAACAGCGGTGACATGACGGTAATAATGCCCCGCGGGGCGTTGTTATAGAACAAAAGCAAGATACACATAAGGAGGAAAATTATGAAGAAGTTTCTTGCACTGCTGCTGGCGCTCGCTATGACGCTGGCCCTCGTCGCCTGCGGCGAGAAGAAGGACGACACCAATACCAATGACGGTGCCAACGACGGTGATAAGGTCTATAAGGTCGCCATGATCTGCGACTCCAGCATCAACGACGGTGGTTGGGGCGCTGCCTGCTACAACGCCATGGTCGCCGCTGCCGAGAAGATGAACTGGACCTATGATGTCACCGATTCCATCTCTCAGGATCAGTACTATGACTCCATCGTTGCGTTCTGCTCCCTGGGCTATGACATGATCTACGCCCCCGGCAACCAGTACACCGATGCCGTCCTGCAGGCTGCCGAGGAGTATCCCTCCGTGGCGTTCGCTCTGCTGAACGGTGCGGACACCACCCCCGCCAAGGCTGTCAACGGCAACGTGTCCTCTCTGCTGCCCAACGCACAGCAGATCGGCTGGATCGCCGGTGCTCTGGCCGGTCTGATGACCGAGAGCGGCAAGCTGGGCTTCATCGGCGGTATGGAGCTGGATACCACCAAGGGCAAGATCGCTGGTTTTGAGGAAGCTGCCAAGTATGTTGGCGAGCAGGAAGGCAAGACCATCGAGCTGCTGCCCGTGCCCTATGCCAACTCCTTCAGCGATGCCCCCAAGGGCAAGGAGTTCGCCACTGAGCTGATCTCCCAGGGTGCGGACGTGTTCTTCGGCGATGCTTCCGCCGTTGACTCCGGTGCCCGCGAGGCCATCGACGCCGCCAACGAGAAGGCCGGCGAGATCAAGATCTACGACATCGGCCAGCCCGCCGACATCCTGGGCCAGAACCCCTGCATCATCTGCTCCCAGGTCACCGATAACTCCGCCATGATCGTGGCCTCCATGCAGGCTGTTCAGGACGGTAACTTCGGCGGCGAGACCATCTATGGTACCCTGCAGAACAACACCCTGTCCGCCGGTAAGATCAGCGAGCTGGTCCCCGCTGAGATCGCTGACAAGTACAATGCGTATCTGCAGCAGATGATGGACGGCACCTTCATGAAGTAAGGCGCAGACCTGACTGCATATAAAAATCCCCCGGGTAAGGCCAGGCGGCCTAAGCCGGGGGATCTTTTTGCTCTACCCAGCGTTGGTTGTGCGGGGCGGCCTGTACCGCCTGCCGGTCAGGGGGTAAAACAAAAAGACACGGAGTATGGATCTTCCATCCATTTCCGTGTCTTTTTCCTGTTGTATGCCTTGGGGTTCGGACCTTTGCGGGTGACGGGGCTCAGCGGGCCCCAGGTGCCGCGGCGCATGGCATCCCGCCGGCGCTTCTCCTTTTTGGAGAGCTTGTCGTAGGGAATGAACTTTTCCATTTTCGTGCTCCTTTCAGGTGGTTTCCGCCATGATAGCAGAAATGCTCCCGTTTGTCAAAGGGCACGGCGGGCGTTCACTCCGCCAGTATCTCCTCGGCCACGGCGCGGCGGGTGACGCAGAGATCCATGGCCTGCTTTTCGATGTAGCGGTGGGCCTCTTGCTCCGTCATGCCGCGCTTGTCTATCAGCTGCCATTTGGCGCGGTTCACCAGGCGTATCTCCGCCATCTTTTCCTCGATGGTGGCGGTCTTTTGCTCCATGCGGCGCAGGCGCTCGCGGGTGCCGCACAGCAGCTGCAGGGATTGCAGCAGCAGCTGGGGGGTGGTGGGCTTCTGCAGCAGTAGGATGCCCTGGGGCGACAGGCGGGCCGACAGGTCGGGGTAGTGTTCCGCCTTTACCAGCAGCAGCACGCCGGCGCTGGACTTGTCTATGATGTGCAGCGCCAGCTTCGTACCAAATTCGTCGGGCAGGGGCGTGCTGATAACGACCAGGTCGAAGGGGCGCTCCAGCAGCGCGCGCCGGGCCTCTGCCACGCTGGCGGCGGCACACACCGGGTCGTAGCGGTCCTCCGGGAGCATGGTGCGGAGGGATGTATGGAATTTTGCCGCGGCGGATACTACCAGCACGCTGTACGTGCTGCGGCTGACCTCCATATACGTCCCTCCCTTCGGAAAAAGCGAATGATTCAGCGGGTGTACTGCTCGGTGATGCCGGCGGGCAGGTGCGCGGCGATGAACGGGCTGGCGGCGGCCGCCGCTTTGGCGTCCTCAAGCGTTTCGGGCAGCGTGCGGAACCGGGCCTTCACCTCCGCCGGGGCGGTGTAGAAGTTCACGTCCGCCGCTTGGGGCAGCGCCAGCTGGCGCGCCAGACCGTCCAGCCCTGCGTAGATCAGCAGGGCGAAGGCCAGGTAGGGGTTGCACAGCGGGTCGGGAGAGCGCAGCTCCGCCCGGCGGTACTCGCCCTGCGCCGCGGGGATGCGGATGAGCTGGCTGCGGTTCTCACTGGACCAGGAGATGTAACGGGGCGCCTTGCTGCTGCCGAAGCGGTGGTAGGAGTCCTCGCGGGTGTTGAGGAACACGGTCATCTCGCGGATGTGCTCCAGGATACCGGCGATGATCTGGGGCATCACGTCCCGGCCGTCGCGGCTGCGGGCGGAGATATTGATGTGCATGCCGTTGCCGGGCTGGTCGGGCAGGGGCTTAGGGGAGAAGTCCGAGGCCAGGCCGTTGCGCACGGCCACGGAGCTGACCACCGACTTGAAGGTAACGGCGTTGTCCGCCGCCGTCAGGGGGTCGGAGTAGCGGAAGTCTATCTCATTCTGGCCGGGGCCTTGCTCGTGGTGGGAGCACTCCGGACGGATGCCCATCTGCTCCAGGGTCAGGCATATCTCACGGCGGACGTTCTCGCCCTTGTCCTCCGGGGCCACGTCCATGTACCCGGCGTTGTCGTAGGGGATGCGGGTGGGTTCACCCCGGTCGTCGCGGCGGAACAGGTAGAACTCCATCTCCGTGCCGAAGGAGAAGGAGATGCCCTGCTTTTCCGCCTCCGCTACCGCATGGCACAGCAGGGTGCGGCAGTCCGCGTCGAAGGGCGCGCCGTCCGGGCGCAGCACGCGGCAGAACATCCGGGCCACCCGGCCGTGGTCGGGGCGCCAGGGCAGCATACACAGGGTGCTGCCGTCCGGGTGCAGGAACAGGTCGGAGTGTACCTCGTCGCCGAAGCCCGGCACTGCCGAGGCGTCAAAGGCGATGCCGTAGGCAAACGCCCGGTCCAGCTCATCCGGCAGGATGGAGATGTTCTTCTGATCACCGAAAATGTCGCAGAAGGCCAGCCGCAGGAACTTTACGTCCTCCTCGGCCACGAACTGTCTGATCTCGTCCTTTGTATACTGCATAGCGATCCGCCTTTCTCAGTTGGCTACGTACATCTGCTGGTAGGGATTTTTGCTGTCGGGGGTGACGACGGTGTAGCTGTCGCGCAGGAGTGCCTCCGCGTCCCGGCCGAACAGCCGTCCGTATTCACGGATATAGGGGGTGATCTCCGCCATGTCCTCCGCTGTGGCGGCGCGGAGCGTCACCTGATCGGGGAAGCGGATGTTGCTGACATCGCCGCGGAACACCATTTTGCCGCCGTGCATCCCCGTGCAGGGGAAGAAATGCACCACCGGCTGTCCGTCGGTGTGGAGACCCAGCACCAATATCAGGCCGCCGGCCTGGTATTCACCCAGAAAGCTGCCCGCGCGGCCGCCGATGACGATGACCGGCTTGTGCTGCTTGTAGGCTTTCATGTGGATGCCGGCGCGGTAGCCGGCGTTGTCGCGGACGTATATCTCGCCGCCGCGCATGGCGTAGCCCGCCGCGTCGCCCACGCTGCCGTGTATGACGATGCGCCCGGCGTTCATGGTGTCGCCCACCGCGTCCTGGGCGTTGCCGTTGACGGTGATGCTGCCGCCGCCCAGGTATGCGCCCAGGGCGTTGCCGGGGATGCCGTCGATGACCAGCGACTTGCCGCTCATGCCAGCGCCGATGAAGCGTTGGCCCAGGCAGGCGCAGACGCGGCATTCCTTGCCGGCGCTGCGTATGGTGTCGTTGATCTGGGAGCAGGACAGCCCGTTCGCCTCTATGAAGTCCATATTGTACCACTCCTTCCGTGATTTTTCCACGGTTTTTCCTATAAATATCGCAAAAAAGTGTTATTCGCCCGCGTGGGCGATGCCCAGCACCTGCAACTCGCGGTCGGTCAGGTGTATGCCGCGGAGCATCACGCGGTTGCCCCGCAGGGCCTCGATGGAGTTGATGCCCATGCCGCCCATCATCTCCTTGATCTCGCGCTTCCAGGCAGTGACCAGGTTCACCAGCCGCGCGGCGGCTTCATCGGGGTCCAGGCGCTTCACCAGGTCAGGGCGCTGGGTGGCGATGCCCCAGCAGCAGCGGCCGGTCTGGCAGGAGCGGCACAGGTGGCAGCCCATGGCCAGCAGCGCCGCCGTGGCGATGTAGCAGGCGTCGGCGCCCAGGGCGATGGCCTTCACCACGTCCGCGGACGAGCGGATGCTGCCGCCGGCGATGAGGGAGACATTGTTCCGTATGCCCTCATCGCGCAGGCGCTGGTCCACCGCCGCAAGCGCCAGCTCGATGGGGATGCCCACGTTGTCGCGTATACGGGTGGGGGCGGCGCCGGTGCCGCCGCGGAAGCCGTCGATGGCGATGATGTCCGCGCCGCTGCGGGCGATGCCGCTGGCGATGGCCGCGATGTTGTGGACGGCGGCTACCTTGACGATGACGGGCTTTTTGTACTCCGTGGCCTCCTTCAGGGAGTAGACCAGCTGGCGCAGGTCCTCGATGGAGTAGATGTCATGGTGAGGGGCGGGGGAGATGGCGTCGGCACCCTCGGGGATCATGCGGGTCTTGGACACGTCGCCCACGATCTTGGCGCCGGGCAGGTGGCCGCCGATGCCGGGCTTGGCGCCCTGGCCCATCTTTATCTCGATGGCGGCGCCGGTGCTCAGGTACTTTTCCTCCACGCCGAAGCGGCCGGAGGCCACCTGCACGATGGTGTTGGCACCGTAGGGATAGAAGTCGCGGTGCAGGCCGCCCTCGCCGGTGTTGTAGCATATACCCAGCGCCTGGGCGGCCTTGGCCAGCGCCGCGTGGGCGTTGTAGCTGATGGAGCCGTAGCTCATGGCAGAGAACAGGATGGGCACCGACAGCTCCAGCTGGGGCGGCAGATCGGTGCACAGGGCGCCGTCCGCGGTGCGGCGGATGGTCTCGGGCTTTTTGCCCAGGAACACGCGGGTCTCCATGGGCTCGCGGAGAGGGTCGATGGGCGGGTTGGTCACCTGGGAGGCGTTGATGAGTATCCTGTCCCAGTAGACCGGCAGGGGCTGGGGGTTGCCCATGGAGCTGAGGAGCACACCGCCGGTGTCGGCCTGCTTGTATATCTCGCGGATGGTGTCACAGCTCCAGTTGGCGTTGTCCCGGAGGCGGTTATCGTTTTTCACGATCTTCAGGGCGCGGGTGGGACAGAACACCACGCAGCGCTGGCAGTTGACACATTTGCGCTCGTCGCTGAGCATGACCTTGCCTTCGGCACTGTAGGTGTGGACGCCGTTGGCGCACTGGCTCTCGCAGGCGCGGCAGCGGGTGCAGCGGGCATCGTTCCGCAGGATCTCAAATTCAGGGGTGATGTAGTTGGGGGACATTAGTAGGCACCTTCTTTCACGCGGACGATAAAGGGCTCGCCGCCCATGGGGGAGTAGAGGTTTTCGGCGTCGGGCGCCATGACGCGGATGGCGGCCTCCTCGCTGGCGATGAACACCTTGTCGCCCTTTTCCGCCGTCACCATGGAGCGGAGCTTCAGCCGGTCGTTCAGGGCCATCAGGCCGCCATTGAAGCCCAGCACGATGGAGAAGGGGCCGGTGATCAGCAGGCTGGGGTAGATGGTCCGCAGATAGGTCAGCTGCCGCGCGGCGGAGGGCTCGCGAGTGCGGATGGTGCTCCAGAAGGGGGCGGCGATGACCGAGGCCATCTCCTCCAGGGTCAGGCCCTGACGCCGCAGCAGGTAGTCGGCGATGTAGGTGATGACCTCCGTATCCGTCTGCAGGGTGCATTTGTAGCCGTACATCTCAATGCAGCGGCGGTTGGCGTCGTAGGAGGAGATCTCGCCGTTGTGGATGATGGTCCAGTCCAGCAGGGCGAAGGGGTGGGCGCCGCCCCACCAGCCGGGGGTGTTGGTGGGATAGCGGCCGTGGGCCGTCCAGCTGTAGGCACCGTATTCCTCCAGGCGGTAGAAGCGACCCACGTCCTCGGGATAGCCAACGGCCTTGAAGGTGCCCATATTCTTGCCGCTGGAGAACACGTAGGCGCCCTTTATATTGGTGTTGATGTGCATGACCGTGCGGGCGACGTATTCCTTTTCGTCCAGCTGCAGCCGCGCCAGAACGGAGTTCAGCGGCCGCAGGAAGTACCGCCAGATATGGGGGATGTCCGTTATCTCGGGGATGATGCGGATGGGGATGAGTTCCGCGTCGACGATCTCAAAGCCCTCCCGGAGAAGGGCCTCGCAATCCCGGCGGGTGGTGTTGTCGTCAAAGAAAATGTGAAAAGCGTATTCGTCGCGGTGCTCCGGGTAGATGCCGTAGGCGGCGAAGCCGCCGCCCAGACCGTTGGAGCGGTCGTGCATGGGGATCATGCTTTTTATAATGGACTCGCCGTCCATGCGTGTGCCCTCCCGGGAGATGACCGCCGAGATGGCGCACCCGGACGGGATGCGTACCTGTCCCTCCAGCTTCATAGTATTCTTCCTTTCTCAGTGCAGTTGCTCCCGTAGAGGCCCCGCAGTCCTTCTCCCGCAAGGGGAGAGGGGGTGTGACGGGGTGGGGGAGGAAACAAAAAACGCCCATCCGACAAGGACAAATGTCCTGTTCGGATGAACGTCTTTGCTCATCATGGTTCGGAATTATAGCACGGCATGCTCATAAAGTCAATGAATAAAACGGCGAAAATTGTGTAAAAAGCTGATTGACAAATGTATCACATGCGACTATAATTTCGCACATCAAAGGCAAAGGCGTCTTGAAGCTGCGGGCTTCCTGACGCCTTTTTTGTGTTTGTGCAGGGCGGGGCCCGGCCGGACGCAGACCTGAGCATGAATTCGTATTTAATTTGAAACGGGGTGGAACACATGAAAACCGTATCGGACATCTTCGGCACACTGGTATTCGACGATCGCGTGATGAAGGCAAAGCTCCCTCATGATGTGTATGTTTCGCTGAAAAAGACCATCGACGAGGGTGGAAGCCTGAACAACGAGGTAGCCAACGCCGTGGCGGACGCCATGAAGGACTGGGCCATTGAGCACGGCGCCACGCACTTTACCCATTGGTTCCAGCCGCTGACCGGCATCACCGCCGAGAAGCACGACAGCTTCATCACACCGTCCCCTGACGGCGGCGTGATCATGGAGTTCTCCGGCAAGGAGCTGATACAGGGTGAGCCGGACGCCTCCAGCTTCCCCTCCGGCGGGCTGCGGGCGACCTTCGAGGCGCGGGGCTATACCGCGTGGGACCCCACCTCTTACGCATTTATCAAGGATAAGGCGCTGTGCATCCCCACAGCGTTCTGCTCCTACGGCGGCGAGGCGCTGGACAAGAAAACGCCGCTGCTGCGCTCTATGCAGGCGCTGAACAAGCAGGCGCTGCGGGTGCTGCGGCTGTTCGGAAACAAAGACGTGAAGTGCGTGCGCACCTCCGTGGGCCCGGAGCAGGAGTACTTCCTGGTGGACCGCGCCATGTTCCGCAAGCGGAAGGACCTGGTGTTCTGCGGGCGGACGCTGTTCGGCGCGAAGCCGCCCAAGGGGCAGGAGATGGACGACCATTACTTCGGCGCCATCAAGCCCCGGGTGGCCGCCTACATGGCCGACCTGAACGAGGAGCTGTGGAAGCTGGGCATCCTGGCCAAGACGGAGCACAACGAGGTGGCGCCGGCGCAGCATGAGCTGGCACCTATCTATACTACCACCAACGTGGCCACCGACCACAACCAGCTGACCATGGAGATCATGCAGAAGGTGGCCGCCCGCCACGGGCTGGTCTGTCTGCTGCATGAGAAGCCCTTCGACGGCGTCAACGGCAGCGGCAAGCACAACAACTGGTCCATGGCTACCGATACCGGCGTGAACCTGCTGACGCCCGGCGAGACACCCTATGAGAACGCGCAGTTCCTGCTGCTCCTGTGCGCCGTCATTCAGGCGGTGGATGACTATCAGGACCTGCTGCGGCTGTCCGTGGCCACTGCGGGCAACGACCACAGGCTGGGCGCTAACGAGGCGCCGCCCGCCGTGGTGTCCATCTTCCTGGGGGACGAGCTGACGGCCATTCTGGAGTCCATCGAGAAGGACGAGCCCTACAACGGCACGGAAAAGACCGTCATGAAGCTGGGCGCCCACGTGCTGCCCAAGTTCATCCGGGATACCACCGACCGCAACCGGACGTCGCCCTTTGCCTTCACCGGCAATAAGTTCGAGTTCCGGATGCTGGGCTCCGCCAACTCCATTGCCTGCTGCAACATCATGCTGAACGCCGCTGTGGCCGAGTCTCTGCGGCAGTACGCCGACAGGCTGGAGGGCGCGAAGGACTTCGACAGTGCGCTGCACAGCTTGATCAAGGAGACCATCAAGGCGCATAAGCGTATCATCTTCAACGGCAACGGCTACGACGATGCCTGGATCAAGGAGGCCACCGAGGAGCGCGGGCTGCTGAATCTGCGCACCACGCCGGATGCCATGCCGTACCTGCTGCACGAGAAGAACGTGCGGATGCTGACATCCCTGAAGGTCATGTCCGTGGCGGAGATACGCTCCCGCTATGAGATCATGCTGGACAACTACTGCAAGACCGTCAACATCGAGGCGGAGACCATGGTGGATATGGCGCGCCGCCAGATACTGCCGGCGGTGGAGAAGTTCTCCAGCAAGCTGGCGCAGGATGTGGCCATCAAGCGCTCCATCGCGCCGGTGGTGTCCGGTATCTACGAGACCACGCTGGTGACGCGGCTGTCGGAGCTGGTGGAGGACATCGACGCCGCGGTGGAGGACCTGGCTGCCGCGCTGGCGGCCTTCCACAAGATAGAGGACATCACCGAGAGCGCCAACATGGTGCGCGACGTGCTGCTGCCCAAGATGGCCGCGCTGCGCGCGCCCTGCGACGAGGCGGAGAGCCGCACCGCGGAGGGCTGCTGGCCGTTCCCCACCTACGACGAGCTGCTGTTCGGCGTGGAGTAAAATTTGCTTCCGATCCCACCGGGTTCCGCCAGACCCTGTGGTTCCCGTACCCTCTTGCAAACGGGGTACCATTCTCTCCTGAAAGTGAAGTGCCGTGTTCCGAAAGGGACACGGCGCTTCGCTTTGTATAGGTATAGGCGGAACGGAGAGCAGGGGCGTGGGCGTGTTGACGTACATTTTACGTGGGGGATGCTTGCGGAGAGGGGAGAAAGTTGGTATAATCAATATAAAAAGAGAGAGGGGAGGCGTTCTTGTGGGCGATGGGTATTTTCTGTTGACAAATCTGCTTTCTGAGGACGAGAAAAAGGTGATCACCAGCATCACCGCGCATATTGAACGGGGTGAGAAGCGCGTAGGCATCCAGCAGATCGCCAGCGAGAACTTTCTCTCCACCACCACTATCGTGAAGATGTGCAAGCGGCTGGGCTTCGACGGGTACAGCGAGCTGTACTACTATCTGAGCCGTCAGTTCGATTCCCACGGCAGGGGGCGCGGCGCGGAGAGCCTGAAGAGCCTCATCGACAACTATTCCGACGAGCTGCTGGCCCGGTTCTGCGAGCTGTTGGACAGTTCGCGCAAGGCAAAACTGTTCACTACCGGGGAGGGATTTTCCAACATCGTGGGGGCGTATATCGCGCAGCGGCTGTCCATCTGCGGGTTCATGGTGTTCAACAACGTACACTTTTACGACTATATGCTGTTCCGGGATGCACACCATCTGGCGGACGGGCAGGAGCCGGCGCCGGTGATGTTCGCCGTCAGCCAGAGCGGCGAGACCGACCCGGTGCTGAACGACGTGCGTCACGCGCGGCAGAACGGGCACAGGATCGTCACGTTCACCAAGCGGAGCGACTCCACTCTGGCGCAGATGTCGGACATCGTGTTCGTGGTGGACGGCTCGCGGCAGACGCTGGCCGGGAGTTTGCCCAACACGTTCTTTGGCCATGTGATCCTGGCTTTCGAGGAACTGGTGGCCGTTTATTTCGATGGGGAGCGCCGCTGACAAGATATTACTTTTTTTACCAAAAGAAGAAATTTTTCCTTACAGAGGTGTGCTATACTGGGTAACGGTATGGTACGCCTTCTGCGTTCCGTGCCCCACAGAAGCCCGGAGGAACGTCCGGGCACAGGAACAACGACAATATTGGAGGAAAAAAGAATGAAGAAGTTTTTTGCTCTGCTGTTGGCGATGGTCATGGCTCTGGGCCTGCTGGCAGGCTGCGGCGATAAGGCCAACGACAACACCGGCGACACCACTGACGGCGCCAAGAAGATCGAGACCCTGAAGGTCGCGTTCGTGCCCTCCCGTGAGCCGGAGGAGATCATTACCGTTACCGAGCCCCTGAAGCAGATGCTGAAGGACGAGCTGGCCAACCAGGGCTATGAGGTGGGCGACGTGGAGATCACCGTCGGCACGACCTATGAGGCTGTCGGCGAGGGTCTTGAGGCCGGTACGATCGACGTGGGCCTGATCCCCGGCGGTACGTATGTGCTGTACGATGACGGCGCCGAGGTCATCCTGACCGCTACCCGCAACGGCCTGAGCAAGGATTCCGACAACGCCAAGGATTGGAACGATGGTCAGCCCACCGAGGCTTCCGACAAGCAGGCTGTTTCCTACCGCGCACTGTTCATCGCCGGTCCCTCTGACAAGGGCCAGGAGCTGCTGGCTAAGGTCAACAACGGTGAGGAACTGACCTGGGAGGACCTGGACAGCGCCAACTGGAGCGTTATGGGTACTTCCTCTCCCGCCGGTTACATTTATCCCGCCCTGTGGCTGCAGGATCACTACGGCAAGGGCATCTCTGACCTGAAGAGCGCCGTGCAGTCCGATTCCTATGCCAGCGCCTTTGCCCGTCTGGCCTCCGGCCAGGTGGATGTGCTGGTGACCTATGCCGACGCCCGCCGCGACTATGCCGAGCGCTGGAACACCGAGTTCAGCCGTGAGGGCAGCATCTGGGAGGAGACCGGTGTCATCGGCGTGACCGCGCCCATCTACAACGACACCATCTCCGTCAGCAAGAACTCCGAGATCATGGACGCTGACCTGATCGCCGCGCTGCAGCAGGCGTTCATCAACATCGGCAACACAGATGCCGGTAAGGAAGTCATCAAGATCTACAGCCACAACGGCTATCAGGTGGCACAGGCCTCCGATTACGACAACGAGCGCGCCGCTCAGAAGCTCATTCAGGAGCTGACCGCGGCCAACTGAACATAACTTTCCCAACGCGGGGAGGAGTTGCACGGATCATAACCTTCCGCTGTGCAGCCCTCCCCGCGCTTTTTGATGTGACCCGCGCCTTATCGGCGTTCCCCGCCCCCTGCGGGGCGGGGAACGCGGGGAAGGCCACAGAGGGGAGCAGGGGATCTATTTCAGGAAAAGAGGAAACGATATGATCATTTTCGACCATGTATCCAAGGTGTATCCCAACGGTACCGTGGGTCTGGACGACGTAAATCTGACCATTCAGGACGGGGAGTTCGTGGCCATCATCGGACGGAGCGGCGCGGGCAAGTCCACGCTGCTGCGGTCGGTGAACCGGATGCACCAGATCACCTCCGGGACGCTGACGGTGAACGGGACGGATGTGAGCACGCTGTCCGGCAAGAGCCTGCGCCGGTTCCGCCGGGGCATCGGCATGGTGTTCCAGTCCTTCAACCTGGTGACCCGCACCACTGTCATCAGGAACGTGCTGTCCGCCTGCGTGCCGGATATGCCCTTCTGGCGGGTGCTGCTGGGGGCCTTCCGCAAGGAGGACAAGATCAAGGCACTGGAGTCCCTGGACAAGGTGGGCATCCTGGACAAGGCCTATATCCGTGCCGACCAGCTGTCCGGCGGGCAGCAGCAGCGTGTGGCGCTGGCACGGACACTGACACAGGATCCGCAGATCATTCTGGCGGACGAGCCGGTGGCCGCGCTGGACCCCGTCACCGCAAAGCAGGTGATGCAGGACTTCGTGCGAATCAATAAGGAGATGGGCATCTCCATCCTGCTGAATATCCACCATGTGGAGTTGGCCATTGAATACGCCGACCGTATCATCGGCATCCGGGCCGGTAAGATCGTCTATGACGGGCCCTCCGCCAAGGTGGATAAGGACGTGCTGGAGGCCATTTACGGAGAGAAAAGCCAGACGGAGGCAGACGCATGAGCCTGTACGACCGTCTGTTCAAGCCCCGCCGCTATACGCTGCCCAACGGCGCGGTGGTGGAGGAAAAGCGCAGCCGCGCGCCGCTGGTCATCCTGATCGTGCTGGCGCTGGGAGCGGTGTCCGTGCATATCACCGGCTTCGACTTCGGGGTGCTGGTGAAGAAGGGCAGCAAGTTCTTCGATATTCTCACGGCCATGTTCCCGCCCAACACAGCGTATCTGGGCAAGATATGGCAGCCCCTGTGGGACACCATCAAGATGTCCTTCCTGGGTTCCTTCGTGGGCGCCGTGCTGGCGATACCCTTTGCCATCGCGGCGGCCAGCAACATCGTCACCAATCGGGTGGTGGTGTTCATCGTGCGGCTGTTCCTCAGCCTGGTGCGGACGCTGCCCACGCTGGTGTGCGCCCTGATCGCCACGTATATCTTCGGACTGGGCACCATGGCCGGTACCTGCGCCATCGCGGTGTTCACCTTCGCCTATGTGGGCAAGCAGCTGTTCGAGATCATCGAGACCGTGGACATGGGGCCATACGAGGCTATGGAGGCGCTGGGCGCCACGCGGCTGCAGGCGTTCACCACCGCCGTTTTCCCGCAGGTGCTGCCCACATATCTGTCCGTGTCGCTGTTCTGCCTGGAGGGCAACGTGCGGTATGCGTCCATCCTGGGCTATGTGGGCGCGGGCGGACTGGGCCTTATTATGAATGAAAAGATCGGCTGGCGTGAATATGACAGCCTTGGCATGATCCTGATCGTCCTGTTTGTGGCCGTTATGGTCATCGAGGCGATCAGCCACGCCCTGCGTAAGAAACTGACGTAAGGAGGGCCGTATGGAACAGAGAATTCAAAAAGCCTACGCCTCCGCGCCGAAAACGTGGCTGTGGCAGCTGCTGGCGGCCTTTATTGTCGCCTGCCTGCTGGCATGGTCCGGCACGGCGGTGCGGGTCAGCACACCCACCAGCAACGGCCTGGAGGTGGCAAAGAACATCATCTCCGGTATCTTCCATCCCTCCGGCAAGCTGCTGTTCACCCTGGGCACCAACGGCGTGCCCTATCTGCTGCTGGAGACCTTCTGCATCGCCTTTCTGGGCACCATCGTGGGCGCGGTCATCTCGCTGCCCCTGTCCTTTATCTCCGCCAGCAATCTGGTGCCGAAGCCGCTGGCGCTGGTGGGGCGCGTTCTTATCGCCGCCATCCGCACCATACCCGCCTTTGTCTACGGCCTGATGTTCATCCGCGTCACCGGCCCCGGTCCTTTTGCGGGACTGCTGACTATGTCGCTGTGTTCCATCGGTATGGTATCCAAGATGTTCATCGAGAGCATCGAGGACCTGGACAAGCGGATACTGGAATCGCTGGACGCGGCGGGATGCACCACATTTCAGAAGATACGCTACGGCATCCTGCCGCAGCTGACGGCGGATTTCACCAGCACGATCATCTACCGTTTTGACATGAACCTGCGCGACGCCACGGTGCTGGGACTGGTGGGCGCGGGCGGTATCGGCGCGCCGCTGATCTTCGCCATGAGCTCCTACCGCTGGAACGAGGTGGGCGCCATCCTGCTGGGACTGATCGTGCTGGTGCTGGTCATCGAGTGGATATCCTCCCGGATACGGGTCAAGCTGGCACGGGGGTGAGCCATGGAGAAGAAGCTGAGGATATATTTTACCTCCGACCTGCACGGGTACATTTATCCCACGGACTACCGCAGCAGGGAGGAGCGGGACATCGGCCTTTTCAAGTGCGCCAACCGCTTTGAAAAAGACGGGAATACCCTGATCATCGACGGAGGAGACCTGCTGCAGGGGTCGCCGCTGGGGGCGTTCTGCCACGACACCATCGGCAGCGCCGCGGACTTTGCGGAGATCATGAACCGCTGCGGCTATGACTACGTGACGCTGGGCAACCACGATTTCAACTATGGTATGCCGTATCTGGACACGTACCTCAACGCGCTGCGGGCCCGCTGCGTGTGCGAGAACGTGCGCTGGGACGGGGCGGGGGTGCGTTTCCCCGCGCGGATACACACGCTGGAGAACGGCCTGCGGGTGGGTATCGTGGGCATCGTTACCGACTATGTGAACATCTGGGAGCGGCCGGAGCACCTGGAGGGCGTGGCCATCACGGACCCCATACCGGCCGCGCGGGAGGCGCTGGAGCGCCTGCGCGGACAGGTTGACGTGACGGTGTGTATCTATCACGGGGGCTTCGAGCGGGATCTGAACACCGGAAGGGTGCTGTCCACCACCCACGAGAATGTGGCGTATCGGCTGTGTCAGGAGCTGGACTTTGACATCCTGCTGACCGGGCACCAGCACATGACCGTCCCGGGGCAGATGCTGTGCGGGACATTCGTGGTGCAGCCTACCGACAGAGGACAGGAGTTCGTGCGCATTGACACTGCAATAGGTGAAAAGGAAAAGCACTTTACAAGCGAAACGCTGCGCGCGGGGGGCGTCTGCCGCCCGGAATGGCTGGTGGAGTTCGCCGGTATGGAGCGCGGGGCGCAGGACTGGCTGGATCAGGTGGTGGGACGGCTGTCCCGGCCGCTGATACCGGACACGCCGCTGCGTATGGCGGCGGAGGGCAGCGGACTGCCCGACCTGTTCAACGCGGTGCAGCTGTGGGCCAGCGGTGCGCAGCTGTCGGCGGCCAGTCTGGCCAACGATGTGGCCGGGCTGCCGGAGACCGTGCGGCGGCGGGATCTGCTGATCGCCTATCCCTACACCAACACGCTGGCGGTGCTGGAGATCACCGGCGCGGTGCTGCGGCAGGCTATGGAGCGCAGCGCGGAGTATTTTACAAGGAACGGAGACGGCACGCTGCGCGTGTCGGACTGCTTCTTAGAGCCCAAGGTGGAGCACTATAACTACGACTACTACGCCGGGGTGCGGTATGTGTTCGACATATCGCGGCCGGTGGGGCAGCGGGTGACGGAGCTTACCGTGGGCGGCAGGCCGGTGGGGGAGGACGACAGGTTCACCATCTGCCTGAACAGCTATCGCGCCAGCGGTACCGGCGGCTACGACTGTTATGTGGGCTGCCCGGTGGTGCGGGAGATCGGCACGGAGATGTCCGATCTGATACTGGACTACTTTAAGCTGCACGGCGGGGAGATACCACCGGTGCACAGCGAATATAGAGTAGTTTGAGGGGTTAGAAAAGGACGCGGGAACTGCCCGCGTCCTTTTCGCATATATCCCTATACCTTCAGGATAAAATGGCTTTTGTGATAGTCCAGAAGTCCGTCCTTTTTCATCTTTCCGAGCTCCAGCGACAGTCCGCTGCGCTCGACACCGAGATAATCCGCCAGCTGCTGCCTTGAAAACGGAACGTCAAATTCGTAGGTACCCAGCCGCTGCGCTTCCGCGGAAAGGTAGGACATGATCTTTGACCGCGTGGTGCGCTGGCCCATGTGTGTAAGTTTTTCACTGAAGCGCAGATCTTTCTCGGCGAGCTCGTGGAGGAGGTTCCGGATGATACGGCTGTGGTGCGCACAGGTGGACGGGCAGACGTTCAGGACGCGCTTTATGTTCAGGAACAGTACGGTGACGGGCGTTTCCGCTATGACGCCCGCGTTCAGTCTGGAACCGGGGGCGCAGGCGTATGCGGCGGCAAAGGTCTGTCCCGGCCCCACTTTGGAGAGAATGTTGCGGTTTCCCCAGATGTCCTCCTGTACGATCAGGACCGTTCCTGACAGCACAAGGCCGATGGCGTCCGCCGTATCGCCGGCGCGCAGCACAAAGGACTCCTTGGGGAAGTCCTTTTTTTCGGCTTTGAGACAGGAGAGCATGGCGGTCAGTTCATCCTCGGAGATGCCGGAGAAAAGCGGCGCGGAACGGAGCACAGGTAAAAAAACTTTCATAATGTCCTCTTTCGTTGAAAATTCAACCGACTTGTTGATTTGAGTATAGTATAATCAAGCCACAAAAGCAAGGAGGTATTACAATGAAACGAAGGATCATCGAGATCGATCAGAATAAATGCAACGGCTGCGGTGCCTGTGCCGCCGCCTGTCACGAGGGAGCTATCGCCATGGTGGACGGTAAGGCGCAGCTGATGCGGGACGACTACTGCGACGGCCTGGGCGACTGTCTGCCGGCCTGTCCCACCGGCGCCATCTCCTTTGTGGAGCGCGAGGCGGCGGCCTATGACGAGGCGGCGGTGTTGGCCAACAAGCAGAAGAAGATGCAGCAGGAGGGGATGCGCCTTCACGGCGGCTGCCCCGGCACGCGAATGAAGACGATCCGGCATGCCGAGCTGTCAGGCGCTGAGCCTGCGCCTGCGGCGGCGCAGAGCCGCCTTTCCCAGTGGCCGGTGCAGATCAAGCTGGTGCCTGTGAACGCGCCTTATTTTGACGGGGCGAAGCTGCTCATCGCAGCGGACTGCACGGCTTACGCCTATGCCGCCTTCCACGAGAGGTTTATCAAGGGACATATCACGCTGGTGGGCTGCCCCAAGCTGGACGGCGTGGATTATTCCGAGAAGCTCACCGAGATCATCCGCAATAACGACATCAAGAGCGTGACCGTCGTCCGCATGGAGGTCCCCTGCTGCGGCGGGCTGGAGCACGCGGCGAAAACGGCGCTGCAGAACAGCGGAAAGTTCATTCCCTGGCAGGTGGTGACCATTGCCACGGACGGCACCATACTCGATTAAGCATCCCAAGAAGGAACGGACGCGGGGAAGGTGCGTCTATGACTGCGCCGCGGTCAGTGCGCAGGCCGGTTTTCCGCCGTCCAGTTCTTCGGATTGGTGTCATCCGGGGCGAGGCCCGCAAGGATGGCCTCATAGTGTGCCACCTTGTCGTCCATATATTTCGCGGTGGCTTTGGCTTCCTCCAACCGCTTGTATGCTTCCTCCCGCTGCTTCAGGATGAGGGTGATGTCGTTTTTCTCCGGTTTCTTCTGCTCCATCATGATGTCCAGCATGGTATCGATATAAATTAACCTTTTTGTGCATCTTTATGTATCTCTATAAATCTCCACAAATCGTTGTAATATAAGGGCTTCCACATTTTTCAGAAGAATGTAAATCGATGTAAAACGCCATATCTCAATGTCAAAATGGTGCGGATATGGTGCGAAGAAAAACGAGAAAACCCAACGCGGCAGCAAAATAAGGATGCGCATGATTGGAAAGGTTCCTTTCTTAATTGTGCGCATCTTTTTTGGCAAACACAATCTCTTCGCTTTTCGGAATTAAGTTGTTTACAAAAAGCGAGGTAATAAATATGCGCGAATATACACTTGAGATCAACCAGATCGTAGATTATCCACGATGCCGGATCTACCGGCAGTTCGTACAAGCCTTGATAGCAGACCGGAGCATTCGCGTGAGCGGAGGCTCCGGCCTTTTTTATTTTGTCGTGCT
>CAKTOW010000023.1 GCA_934590325.1 uncultured Oscillospiraceae bacterium | reverse complement strand
GGCGGCGCCACCTATCAGGTCCCCATGGAAGTTCGTCCCGCCCGTCGTCAGACCCTGGGTCTGCGCTGGCTGACCAACTACTCCCGCGCCCGCGGTGAGCGTACCATGGCCGAGCGTCTGGCCGGCGAGATCATGGACGCCGCCAACAACACCGGCGCCGCTGTGAAGAAGCGCGAGGACACCCACAAGATGGCGGAGTCCAACAAGGCTTTCGCCCACTTCCGCTGGTAATCTTACCAACGAATCAAAAAGGAGAACGGTATGCCGAGAAAGGTTACACTGGAAAATACGAGAAATATCGGCATCATGGCACACATCGATGCAGGCAAGACCACGACCACAGAGCGTATTCTGTACTACACGGGCGTGAACTACAAGCTGGGTGAAACGCACGAGGGTACCGCTACCATGGACTGGATGGAGCAGGAGCAGGAGCGTGGTATCACCATCACCTCCGCCGCTACCACCTGCTACTGGAAGGGCTCCAAGGATCAGTTCCCCCAGACGCGTATCAACATCATTGACACACCGGGTCATGTGGACTTCACTGTGGAGGTGGAACGTTCTCTGCGCGTGCTGGACGGCTCCGTCACCGTCATGTGTGCCAAGGGCGGCGTGGAGCCTCAGTCCGAGACTGTCTGGCGTCAGGCGGATCACTATCACGTCCCCCGGATGATCTACGTCAATAAGATGGACATCACCGGCGCGGACTTCTACCATGTTCTCGACATGGTGCACGATCGCCTGAAGGCCAACGCCGTCCCCATCCAGCTGCCCATCGGAAAAGAGGATACCTTCAAGGGTATCATCGATCTGGTGGAGATGGATGCCGATATCTATTACGATCAGTTGGGCAAGGATATGCGCGTGGAGCCTATCCCCGAGGATATGGTCGACCTTGCCAACGAGTACCGCGAGAAGCTGCTGGATGCGGTTTCCATGTTCGATGATGAGATCATGGAGCTGTATCTGGAGGGGAAGGAGATCCCCACCGCCAAGATCCGCGCCGCCATCCGCCAGGCCACCTGTGCCGTGGAGATGGTGCCCGTGACCTGCGGCTCCAGCTACCGCAATAAGGGCGTACAGAAGCTGCTGGACGCCATCGTGGACTATATGCCCGCCCCCACCGACGTGCCGGCCATCAAGGGTGTCAACCCCAAGACCGACGAGGAGGAGGAGCGCAAGTCCTCCGACGACGAGCCCTTTGCAGCCCTGGCGTTCAAGATCATGACCGATCCCTATGTGGGTCGTCTGAGCTTCTTCCGTGTCTACTCCGGCACGCTGACCACCGGTTCCTCCGTGCTGAATGCCACCAAGGGCAAGCGCGAGCGTATGGGCCGCATCCTGCAGATGCACGCCAATCACCGTGAGGACATCGAGTCCGTCTACTCCGGCGACATCGCCGCCGTGGTGGGTCTGAAGAACACCACCACCGGCGATACCCTGTGTGATGAGAAGCATCCCATCATCCTGGAGTCCATGGAGTTCCCCGAGCCCGTTATCCGCGTGGCCATCGAGCCCAAGACCAAGGCCGGTCAGGAGAAGATGAGCGTCGCTCTGGCCAAGCTGGCCGAGGAGGACCCCACCTTCCGCACCTACACCGATGAGGAGACCGGTCAGACCATCATCGCCGGTATGGGCGAGCTGCACCTGGAGATCATCGTGGATCGTCTGCTCCGCGAGTTCAAGGTGGAGGCCAACGTGGGCGCACCCCAGGTGGCCTATAAGGAGACCATCCGCAAGGCTGTGGACCAGGATACCAAGTATGCCCGTCAGTCCGGCGGTAAGGGCCAGTACGGTCACGTGAAGATCCATGTGGAGCCCAACGAATCCGGTAAGGGCTACGAGTTCGTCAACGCCGTGGTGGGCGGTGCCATCCCCAAGGAGTACATCCCCGCCATCGACGCCGGTATCCAGGGCGCCATGCTGGCCGGTACCGTGGCCGGTTATCCCGTGGTGGATGTGAAGGTCACGCTGTTCGACGGCTCCTACCACGAGGTGGACTCCTCCGAGATGGCGTTCAAGATCGCCGGCTCTATGGCCTTCAAGGAGGCCATGCGCAAGGCCGATCCCACGCTGCTGGAGCCCATCATGAAGGTCTGCGTCATCGTCCCCGACGAGTATATGGGCGACGTTATCGGCGACCTGAATGCCCGCCGTGGTCAGATCCAGGGCTATGAGATGCGCTCCGGCGCCCAGCAGATCGACGCGTTCGTCCCTCTGGCTGAGATGTTCGGCTACGCCACCGACCTGCGTTCCCGCACCCAGGGCCGCGGTCAGTACACCATGGAGCCCAGCCACTATATCGAGCTGCCCAAGGGCCTGCAGGAGAAGCTCATCGCCAAGCGCACCGGAAAGGAAAATTTCTAAAACCGTATTTTACGATTGATTTTCCCACCGAAATACTGTAAAATGGCAGTGTTAGACTGTAACGCTGCCCACACATGATACAAAAATGTTAAGGAGGATCATTTCAAATGGCTAAGCAGAAATTTGAGAGAACTAAGCCCCACGTTAACATCGGCACCATCGGTCACATCGACCATGGTAAGACCACCCTGACCGCCGCCATCACCAAGTACCTGGCCATGCAGGGCAAGGCGGAGTACACCGACTACTCCTCCATCGATAAGGCTCCCGAAGAGCGCGAGCGTGGTATCACCATCAACACCGCTCACGTCGAGTACGAGACCGAGAAGCGTCACTACGCTCACGTCGACTGCCCGGGCCACGCCGACTATATCAAGAACATGATCACCGGTGCTGCCCAGATGGACGGCGCTATCCTGGTCATCGCTGCCTCCGACGGCCCCATGGCTCAGACTCGTGAGCACCTGCTGCTGGCCCGTCAGGTGAACGTGCCCTCCGTGCTGGTCTTCCTGAACAAGTGCGACCAGGTCGACGACGAGGAGCTGCTGGAGCTGGTTGAGATGGAAGTTCGCGAGCTGCTGGACTTCTATGGCTTCCCCGGCGATGATACCCCCATCATCCGCGGCAGCGCTCTGAACGCCCTGGTTTCCGAGTCCACCGATCCCAACGCTCCCGAGTATGCCTGCATCAAGGAGCTGATGGACGCTGTTGACGAGTGGATCCCCACCCCCGACCGCAAGGAGGATATGCCCTTCCTGATGCCCGTCGAGGACGTGTTCACCATCTCCGGCCGTGGTACCGTTGCTACCGGCCGTGTGGAGCGTGGTAAGCTGAACCTGAACGAGAAGGTCGAGATCGTCGGTCTGTCCGATGAGAAGCGCGAGACCACCGTTACCGGTATCGAGATGTTCCACAAGCTGCTGGACTACGCCGAGGCCGGCGACAACATCGGCGCCCTGCTGCGCGGTGTTGCCAAGACCGAGATCGAGCGCGGCCAGGTCCTGTCCAAGCCCGGTTCCATCCATCCCCACACCAAGTTCGTTGGCCAGGTCTACGTTCTGACCAAGGACGAGGGCGGCCGTCACACCCCCTTCTTCAACAACTATCGTCCCCAGTTCTACTTCCGTACCACCGACGTGACCGGCGTCATCACCCTGCCCGAGGGCACTGAGATGTGCATGCCCGGCGATAACGTCGACATGAAGGTCGAGCTGATCACCCCCATCGCTATCGAGAACGGTCTGCGTTTCGCTATCCGTGAGGGTGGCCGTACCGTGGGTTCCGGCGTCGTCATCGAGATCGACGAGTAATTGATCCCCACTGGGACTGACTATCAAAAAGAGAGAGGAAGCCATCCGGCTTCCTCTCTTTTTTGCCTCTGCGCTCCTTGCCCATCTCTATGCGTGCTGTCCCCGCCGGGCTCCGGCGGGGACGGCGCCCTCTTGTGTACCGAAGAGGTGACCATTTGTGCCGAAAAGTGCAGGGATACCTTTGCCAAAGGGGTAGCCAAAAAGGTCACCGTTTCTGCATCGGTAACCTGTCGGAGATAAAAACAAACCGTATATTTTCGACAGTATTCTACTGTTTGTATTTGATTTCTACACCGCCGGATAGGCCAATCCGTGCTGGAATCCGCCCTTTCCCGTGGCCACGATGTCCCCGCCGATGAGCACATCTTCGCACAGATACAGGTTCGCCTGCACCCCACTTTCCACGCCCGGATAGTTCGTCACCCGGAAGGTATACCGCCGTATCGGTTGTCCCGCATAGTCTGTAAAGGGAAATCCCTGTTCATCCTGCATGGCGGCGTAATCGCCCCAGCTCTCCGTCAGCTGCTGGGGCAGCTGCAGGTCCAGTGTCTCGATGGGATCACTCTCCACCTGCCAGCCCAGCCCCTGTAAATACTCCACCATCGCTGTGGTATCAACGAGTGTAATGGTCTCTTCCTTGTCAGCGAAGCACCCCGCCAGCACCACCGCCGCCGCAGCCACCACCGCGAAAATGGACGCTACGCCAATGAATCTGCGTTTGGATATATGTAATATCATCATATTCATCACCTCATAATTACCTATTTCCAACCGCCCGGGAATATGCTATCATAAGATAAAAATGCGGAAGGAGTGCACTCATGGAGCGTCTTGACAAGGTGCTGGCCGCCACCGGGAGGTGGTCGCGCAAAGAGGTGAAAGCCTTGGTACGACAGGGTTTGGTGCGTGTCAACGGGGTGCTGGCCGCCTCCGCCGAGGACAAGATCGACCCGGATACGGCGGAGGTCGCCGTGGCGGGGGAGGCCGTTGCGCTCCGCCGGTTCACCTATGTCCTGCTGCACAAGCCCGGCGGCGTTCTCACCGCCACCGAGGATAGGCGGCAGTCCACCGTTCTGGATCTTTTGCCACATGATTTGCGCCGCGTCGGCCTGGCCCCCGTGGGACGGCTGGACAAGGATACCGAAGGACTGCTGCTCCTGACCAACGACGGCGAGCTCACCCACCGCCTTTTAAGTCCCAAATACCACGTAGCCAAGCGGTATTTTGCCCGTGTGGACGGCGACCTGACGCCCGCCCACGCGGCGGCCTTTGCCGCCGGTATGACACTGGGGGACGGGCTGGAGTGCCTGCCCGCCGGGCTGGAGATACTGCCCGGCCGCACCTGCATCGTGACGCTGCGGGAGGGGAAGTTCCACCAGGTCAAGCGGATGTTGGCCGCCTGCGGCGCACCGGTGCTGTACCTGAAGCGCCTGTCCATGGGGCCGCTGGTGCTGGAGGACGCACTGGCACCGGGAGAGCACCGGCTGCTGACCGGGGAGGAGGTATCAGCGCTGTACCGTGTATGCGGTCTGTGATTATTTTGACATAACAACAAAAAACGCGACAAGTTTTTTGTATAAAAGATAAAAAAATGCTTGCAAAACCGTGATTATGACGATATAATAGGAGCGACAACTGAGCAGATTGCACAAAGTACCGACGCGGGTCACGCAGGAGGAACGCACTATGTCCGGCAGAATTTTTCAGAACTCTGTACTTCAGTTCAAAGAGACCACCGACCGCACTATTGGTGTGATCGACGCAGAGGGCACCGTCATCGCGTGCAGCGAGCTGACGGCCATCGGCAAAAAGTGGGGCAAGTACGTGGAACCCATCACCGCGGCGGAGGGCACCTGCATCGCGCTGGAGGGCAAGTATTTCAAGGCGCTGCCCAGCTGGAGCAATACCTTTGACTACGCCGTGTTCGCCACCGGCGACGACAGCATGAGCCGCACGGTCTGCTGCATGGCTGCCGTGGCGCTGAACTCCGCCAAGAGCTATTATGAGGAGAAGCACGACAAGGGCTCCTTCATCAAGAACATCATTTCCGACAACATCCTGATAAGCGACATCTACATGCGCGCCAAGGAGCTGCACGTGGCTGCCGAGGTGGCTCGCGGCGTGTTCGTTATCCGCCCGGTGGACGACCGGCTGGACACCGTGCCCGTGGATGTGGTGCAGTCCCTGTACCCCGACCGGCAGAACGACTTCGTCCTCAGCGTGGGCGAGCACGATGTGGCGCTGATCCACCAGATGGATGAGAATGCCTCCGCCAAGGACATGGAGGCCGTGGCCTCCCGCATCGAGGAGGCCCTGCGCGCCGACGGCGAGAGCCGCGTGTTCGTGGGCATCGGCACCCTGGCGCTGCACCTGCGCGACCTGGCCAAGAGCTACAAGGAGGCGCAGATCGCCATTGAGGTGGGCAAGGTGTTCGACACCGAGCGCTATGTCATCAACTATGAGAATCTGGGTATTGGCCGCCTGATCTACCAGCTGCCCACCACCCTGTGCGAGATGTTCCTGCAGGAGGTGTTCAAGAAGAACCCCATCGATGCGCTGGATCAGGAGACATTGTTCACCATCTACAAGTTCTTTGAGAACAATCTGAATGTGTCCGAGACCGCCCGGAAGCTGTTCGTCCACCGCAATACGCTGGTGTACCGGCTGGAGAAGATCAAGAAGCTCACCGGACTGGATCTGCGGGAGTTCGACGACGCCATCACCTTCAAGGTAGCCCTGATGGTCAAGAAGTACCTGACCAGCCGCGGTATCGACGCGTAAAGGTACATACAAGAAAGCACCGCTGAGGCGGTGCTTTTTTCGTGGGCGAAGGCGGAGAGGGGAACAAATCTCCGGCGGGCTGCGTCAAAAAAACAGGGATATTTACGGGTTGCGGGGTGGGGAAGCGGCGGCGAAAAATTAAAATAATTTCATGTCATTTCCTGTTGCCATTTTGTAACTATTTATATATAATGGTGTTTGTGGTCGCATTTGGCCACAATATGTTGCATTTTGACGGACAGGAGCGCTGCTATGATTCGTTTGATAGACGCGGAAAAGATATACGACAACGGGACGCACGCCCTGAAAGGCGTTTCCTTCACCGTGGACGACGGGGAGTTTGCCTTCCTTGTGGGGCCCTCCGGCTCCGGAAAGTCCACCATTATCAAGCTGCTGACCGGCGAGGTGGTGCCCACCGCCGGCCGTGTCATGGTCAACGGCTTTTCCATGAGCCGCATCTCCGAGAAGCAGCTGCCCTACATGCGCCGCACCATCGGCGTGATCTTTCAGGATTTCCGCCTGATACCCAACAAGACCGTGCATGACAACCTGGCGCTGGCTATGCGGGCGGTGGGAGCATCCCCGCGGGAGCTGAAGAACCGCATCCCCTACGTACTGGAGCTGGTGGGCCTGGCGGATAAGGAAAACTCCTACCCGGACCAGCTGTCCGGCGGCGAGCAGCAGCGCGTGGCCATCGCCCGGGCGCTGGTGAACAATCCCAGCACTATCGTGGCCGACGAGCCCACCGGCAACCTGGACCCCGCCCGCTCCCTGGAGATCATGACCCTGTTGGAGCGCATCAACGCCCTGGGCACCACCGTTATCGTGGTCACCCATGAGCGGGGGCTGGTGAACCACTTCAACAAGCGCATTATACTGCTCAACGAGGGCCGCGTCATCGGCGACGGCATGGGCAGCTACGAGGTATGACAGATGAAGCATGATTTCAAGTTTTTCGTCAGAGAGGGCGCGGGAAACATGTTCTCCCACGGGTTCATGTCCTTTGCCGCCATCGGCGTCACCGTGGCCTGTCTGCTGATCATGGGAACCTTCACCCTGGTGGCCTACAACGCCAACGAGAACCTGGCCGATCTCCAGCAGGAGAATGCCGTGGTGGCTTTCGTGGACGAGTCGCTGAGTGAGGACGAAGCCAGGGCCCTGCAGAGCAAGGTGGAGGCAACGGCCAATGTGGCCGACTGTACCTTTGTCTCCCGCACGGAGGCCCGCGACGCCTATGTGGAGAAGTACGACGACGAGGATGTGTACGGCGACCTGGACCCCACGGTGTTCCGCCATCGCTACGTGATACACGTTACCGACCCCGACCGCATCGTGGAGACAAAGACCGCCGTGGAGAACATCCCCGGCATCGCTAAGGCGAGAGCGGACGAGGCCGTGGCCAACGGCTTTACCACCGCCCGGAATGTGGCGGGCATCATCTCCGTCGCGCTGATCGCCATACTGCTGCTGGTGTCGGTGTTCATTATCTCCAACACCATCAAGCTGACCACCTTTGACCGCCGGGACGAGATCGCCATTATGAAAATGGTGGGCGCTACCAACGGCTTCATCCGCTGGCCCTTCGTGTATGAGGGGTTGCTGCTGGGCCTGTTCAGCGCGGTCATCGCCTTTGGCCTGCAGTGGGGGCTGTACGCCGCCGTGGCGCAGGGCATAGCCAATTCCGATTCGCTGCAGATCCTCACCGTGGTGCCCTTCACCCGGATCTGGCAGTTCGTGGCACCCGTCTTTCTGGGAGCCGGCATCCTGGTGGGTGTGGGCGGCAGCCTGACCGCCATCCGCCGCTTCCTACGCGTCTGAGAAAGGAGAACCCATGAAGTCTGCAAAACGAGTGCTGTGCGCCGTGCTGGCGCTGCTGATACTGCTGACGGCCGCTGCCGCGGTCTCCGTCCGCCCCGCCTACGCGGAGAAAACGGAGGAGGAACTGGCGGCAGAGGCGGAAAAGGCCGCGCAGATCGCCGCGCTGGAGCAGAAGAAAAAGGAGCAGCAGGAAAAGCTGAAGGAACTGGAGAAGCAGATCGCCGAGGCCAAGGCCAAGAAGAACGAGGTCATGGCCACCAAGAACCTGCTGGACCAGCGGAACCAGCTGCTGCTGGAGCAGATCGACGATACACAGAACCAAATAGACGACGCCGCCGCACAGATCGCGCGGTACGAGATACTGGAGCAGGAACAGTATGAACTGTTCTGCCAGCAGGTGCGCAGCGAGGAAGAGCGGGGAAGTCTGAGCTATCTGTCCGTGCTGTTCAAGGCCACCAGCATGGCCGACCTGCTGAACCGCATGGAGTTCGTCAACGAGGTGGCGGAGTACAACAAGAGCCTTATTTCCGCCATGAAGGAGACCCGGGAGAACATCAAGGCCGAGAAGGCCGAGATGGAGGCCAAGGAGGCCGAGCTGGGACAGCAGCAGGATGAGCTGCAGACCAAGCTGGACGAGACCACCGACCTGATGAACGAGTACGCCGCCGACCAAAAGGCGCTGGAGCAGCTGCACGCCGCGGAAGAGAAGGCGGCGGACGAGATCGATGCACAGATCGAGATGCTGATTGCCGACTCCGATGTGGTGCCCAGCAACGAGGGCTTTATCTGGCCGGTGAGCACCAGCAAGAAGATCAGCTCGCCCATCGGCTCCCGCGTGGCGCCCGGCGGCTTCGGCAGCACCAACCACAAGGGCGTGGATATTTGCAACGTGGGCTTCACCAGCAGCGTGTACGCCGTCAAGAGCGGAAAGGTGCTGCTGACCAACACCAGCGGTTACGGCGGCGGCTACGGCAACTACGTGGTCATCGACCACGGCGGCGGCCTGACCACCCTGTATGCGCACATGAGCGTGGTGAAGGTGTCCGCGGGGCAGATGGTGTCTCAGGGCACGGTGCTGGGCATCACTGGTTCCACCGGCGCGTCCACTGGACCGCACCTGCACTATGAGGTGCGCACCACCACCGTGGTCAACGGTGTGAGCAAGGTCGTGTATCAGAATCCGCTGAACTATCTGGCGGGCTATATCAAGGCGTGGTAAAGAATAACATATTGAAAATGCTGTTCCATAGAATGGAACAGCATTTTTTTGCGCGCCGGCGGGGAGGGGAGAACCCATGATAGTTTACATAACACAAAAACAAAGAACGAAGCTGTCCCGCATGGCGGTGGACGGGCTGCCGGTGTGGCGGCTGGAGGCAGGGAGCGGCTTCTTTGCCCGCAGGCGGGCAGCGCGGCTGCTGGACGATCTGTACCGAAGCGGCGTGCGGCGGTGCGTCTGCGGGGAGGGGGCACCGGTATCACTGGCCGCGCGGGCGGGCATACTGCCGGTATCCGTGCTGCCGCTGCGCCTGGCTCTGGCGGGCGGGCTGGTGGACGCCCTGTGCCCCGGGGGACTGGGGGACGGGTGCGCCGTCCTGCGCTGTGGGCAGGGCGGGGAGGACGCTGCCCGGGCCGTGCTGCCGGTGCTGGCTGGGCGGGCGCGGTATCTGCGGCTGGAGATGGATGAGCCGGCGCCGCTGGCGCGGGAGCTGCTGTACCGATGGGGCATCGCCGCCGGGGACGGCGGCCGTCCGGCGGCACTGACGGTGCTGTGCGGCCGCCATGTGGAGAGCGGCGGGGGACGGACGCTGTGGCTGACGCCGGACTGCGGGCGGCACCAGCGGCTGTGCTGGACATCGCCCCGGGTGGAGGATACGCCGGTGCCGGCGACGGAGCAGCTGTGCGCCGCGTTGGTTTCCGCCGGCAAATGGCAGCCATCGGACATTCATATTACATCCTTGCTTGACATACGGGCGGGAAATCACTATAATGCAACGTGACATATTGTTTATATCCCGCGGGGAGCCTATTTCCGCGGATGGAAAGGGAAGTGCAGCAACATGGCTAAGGAATTCAAGATGAGTCAGGCTCGCTACGACGAGCTGAAACAGGAGCTGGATTACAGCAAGACCACGCGCGCCGACGAGGTGGCGGAGCTGATCAAGGAGGCCCGCGGCTTCGGCGACCTCAGCGAGAACAGCGAGTACGACGAGGCGAAGAACGAACAGGGCAAGCTCTACTCCCGCATCGCCGAGCTGGAGGACATCCTGCTCCACGCCGTGATCGTGGACGAGTCCGAGATGGACTCCGACAAGATCTCCATCGGCTGCACCGTCACCGTCACCAACCTGGATATGCGAAAGCAGCTGCCCGCCTATAAGATCGTCGGCTCTCAGGAGGCCGACGTGATGAGCCGCGCCATCAGCGAGGACTCACCTTTTGGCAAGGCGCTGATGGGCCGCAAGGCGGGCGATGAAGTGACCGTGGAGGCACCTAAGGGCGTCATCCACTACCGTATCGACACCATCGAGAGATAACCCCGCCGTTCCCGGCGGGACGGATATACAAAGGAGGCTGCATTATGGCAGACGAGACCAACCGCAACGTGACCGAACAGCCCCAGCAGGATATGGGCGAACTGCTGCGCATCCGCCGTGATAAGCTGAAGGCGCTGCAGGATGAGGGACGCGATCCCTTTACCATCACCAAGTTCGACGTCACCCACCACACACAGGACATCAAGGATAACTTTGACGCCATGGAGGGCCAGAGCGTTTCCGTGGCCGGCCGTCTGATGAGCAAGCGAGGCATGGGCAAGGTGTCCTTCTGCGACCTGCAGGACAAGACTGGCCGCATACAGATCTACGCCCGCAAGGACGAGATGGATGAGGACAACTATAACCGCTTCAAGAAGTACGACATCGGCGACATCGTGGGCGTCAACGGCGAGGTGTTCCGCACCCAGCGGGGCGAGATGTCCGTCCGCGCACACGACATCACCCTGCTGAGCAAGTCCCTGCGGCCCCTGCCGGAGAAGTTCCACGGCCTGACCGACAAGGAGATCCGCTACCGTCAGCGCTATGTGGACCTGATCATGAACCCGGAGAGCAAGCGGAACTTTGAGATCCGCAGCCAGTTCGTGGCGTTCCTGCGGCGGTATCTGGACGGCCTGGGCTTCATGGAGGTGGAGACCCCCGTGCTCAGCCCCATCGCCGGCGGCGCCAACGCACGGCCCTTTATCACCCACCACAACGCGCAGGACATCGACATGTATATGCGCATCGCCACCGAGCTGCACCTGAAGCGGCTGATCGTGGGCGGCATGGAGCGGGTGTACGAGGTAGGCCGTATCTTCCGCAACGAGGGCATGGACACCAAGCACAACCCCGAGTTCACCACCTGTGAGCTGTACCAGGCCTACACCAACCTGGACGGTATGATGGATATTCTGGAGGGCATCCTCACCGGCGCCGCCAAGGAGATACTGGGTAGCTACCATGTGCAGTGGCTGGGCCACGACATCGACCTGACGCCCTCTTGGCAGCGCGTGACCATGGCCGACGCGGTGAAGAACGTCACCGGCGCGGACTTTATGGCCTGCATCGGCGACGCCGACAAGGGCGTGGAGCTGGCCAAGAGCGTGGGCGTGGACATGGACGGCGTGCCCCACACCTGGGGCAACGCCCTGTACGAGACCTTTGACCAGAAGGTGGAGGAGACACTGATCCAGCCCACCTTTATCACCATGTATCCCGTGGAGGTCAGCCCGCTGGCCAAGCGCAGCCCCGTGCAGCCCGAGCTGACGGAGCGCTATGAGATGTTCATCTGCGGCTGCGAGATGGGCAACGCCTTCAGCGAGCTGAACGACCCCATCGACCAGTACCAGCGCTTCAAGGCACAGGCAGAGAAGCGCGCCAACGGCGACGAGGAGGCCGATATGATGGACGAGGATTTCGTCATGGCGCTGGAGTACGGCATGCCGCCCACCGGAGGCCTGGGCTTCGGTATCGACCGCTGCGCCATGATGCTGTGCGGCACCGACTCCATCCGCGACGTGATCCTGTTCCCCACCATGAAGCCGCTGGACAACTGAAAAGGCTGAGAACGCCCCTGCGCCGGAAGCGGCGCGGGGATGTTTTTTCCGCCGCCACTTGCCAAACGCCGCGGCGGATAGTATACTAAGCACATAACGGCGCTGCGGCCTGCGTACAGTAGCACAGAGCGCGCAGCAGGAGGGAAGCTATGTATACCATCAACGATCTCTACGATCTGACACATACCCTGGCGGGAGAGTATCTGTCCCGCTTTACGTATCCCTGGGAGGCGTTGGCCGGGCTGGCCGACCACATCCGCGCCCTGGGCGCGGCGCTGGGCAGCGACTATCTGCCCTTTGGCCCGGAGGTGTGGGTACACCGGACGGCGCATATCGCCCCCACCGCCTCCATCACCGGTCCGTGCATCATCGGCCCGGAGACCGAGGTGCGCCACTGTGCCTTTATCCGGGGCAGCGCCCTGGTGGGAGAACACTGCGTGGTGGGCAACTCCGTGGAGCTGAAAAACGTCATTCTGTTCGATAATGTGCAGACGCCCCATTACAACTATGTGGGCGACAGCATCCTGGGGTATAAGTCCCACATGGGGGCAGGGTCCATCACCTCCAACGTGAAGTCCGACAAGACCCACGTGGTGGTCACCGACGGCGCGGAGCGCCTGGACACCGGCCGTAAGAAGGTGGGCGCCATGCTGGGCGACGGCGTGGAGGTGGGCTGCAACAGCGTACTGAACCCCGGCTCCGTCATCGGACGGGGCAGCCGGGTGTATCCGCTGTCCTCCGTCCGGGGCACCGTGCCGGTGGGCAGCATCTACAAGCGCAGCGGCGATATTGCCGCCCAGCGCTGACAAGGAGGAAAGGGCATGGGCAAGTATTTCGGCACCGACGGCTTCCGCGGGGAGGCCAATGTGACGCTGACGGCGGATCACGCCTATCAGGTGGGGCGCTTTTTGGGCTGGTACTGCGGCGAGACCAAGCGCCGCGCCGGGGACGCCGAGCCGGCCAGAGTGGTCATCGGCAAGGACACCCGCCGCAGCAGCTATATGTTCGAGTATGCGCTGGCCTCCGGGCTGGTGGCCTCCGGGGCAGACGCCTATCTGCTCCACGTGACCACCACGCCCTCTGTGTCCTACGTGGCACGGACGGAGGGCTTTGACTGCGGTATTATGATCTCCGCCAGCCACAACCCCTTCTATGACAACGGCATCAAGCTTATCGACCGCTCCGGCGAGAAAATGGACGAGGGCACCATCGCCCTCATCGAGGACTATCTGGATGGAAAGCTGGAGGTGTTTGGCCAGCGGTGGGACACCCTGCCTCTGGCGCACCGGGAGCATATCGGCCGCACGGTGGATTGGTCCGCCGGGCGCAACCGCTATGTGGGGTATCTCATCTCCCTGGGAATGTTTTCCTTCAAGGGCAAGAAGGTGGGCCTGGACTGCGCTAACGGCAGCGCCTGGATGATCGCCCGCAGCGTATTTGACGCGTTGGGCGCCACCACCTACGTCATGGGCGACCAGCCCGACGGCTTCAACATCAACAACGGCGTGGGCTCCACCCACATCGACGCATTGCGGGCCTTTGTGGTGGAGAAGGGACTGGACGTGGGCTTTGCCTACGACGGCGACGCCGACCGCTGCCTGTGCGTGGACGAGAGGGGCAGCGTGGTCACCGGTGACCACATCCTGTACGTCTGTGGCAGGCACATGAAGGAACTGGGCGAGCTGCCCCACAACACCGTGGTCACCACGGTCATGTCCAACTTCGGGCTGTACCGCGGCTTCGACCGGCTGGGCATCCGCTATGCCAAGACCGCCGTGGGCGACAAGTACGTGTACGAGTACATGAGCAAGAACGGCTGTGCCCTGGGCGGCGAGCAGTCGGGGCACATTATATTCTCCAAGTACGCCTCCACCGGCGACGGCATTCTCACCAGCCTGAAGCTGATGGAGGTCATGCTGGAGAGCAAGCAGCCCATGAGCAAGCTGCTGGAGGGGCTGACGATCTATCCGCAGGTGCTGGAGAATGTGCGGGTGAAGGACAAACTGGCGGCGCGGCAGGATCCCGTCGTGCAGCGGGCGGTGGACGAGGTGGCCCGCCGTCTGGGCGACACCGGCCGCATCCTGGTGCGGGAATCCGGCACGGAGCCGCTGCTGCGGGTCATGGTGGAGGCACCGGAGGACGGTCTGTGCCGCCAGTGCGTGCAGCAGGTGGTGGAGGCCATCAGGGCCGCAGGACACGCGATATGACCGTACAGCGGGGAACGCCTGAGGGCGTTCCCTGTATTTTTTATTGACATTCGCAAACGATACCTATATTATAAAGAATATTCCGTGGAGAGGGGGGTCACACCATGACAGAGCACATCACCAGCCGCCGCAATCCGCTGCTGGAGCATATCCGCAAGCTGGACAGCGCGGCCTATCGCCGCAAGAGCGGCGCGTTTCTCTGTGACAGTCCTAAGCTGGTGGACGAGGCGCTGCATCACGGCGTGGCCGTCACCTGCGTGGTGGCCGTGCAGGGTGCGGCCTTTCCAGAGGACCTTCCGGAGGGGGTGCGCCGGGTGACGGTGCCTGCGGACGTGATGGGGTCCATCTCCCCGCTCCCTACGCCCCAGGGGATGCTGGCGGTGTGCGCACTGCCCGAGCTGGCGGCGCCCGAGACATTGGCCCCCGGCCGCTATGTGGTGCTGGCCGGGGTGCAGGACCCCGGCAACGTGGGGGCGGTGCTCCGCACGGCGGACGCCTTCGGCTGTACCGGCGCGCTGCTGCTGCCGGGCTGCGCCGACCCTTATGCGCTCAAGACGCTCCGCGCCTCCATGGGCGCGGTGTTCCGCCTGCCGCTGTACGCGGTGGGCGTGGAGGAACTGCCCGGACTGCTGGCGGCGGCGGAGCTGCCCCTCTACGGCACGGCCCTGCGCCACGACACCGTGGATGTGCGCAGCCGCGACCTGCGCCGCTGCGCGCTGGTCATCGGCAGCGAGGGGCGCGGTGTCAGCGACCGGGTGCTGGCGCTGTGCAGCGAGACCCTGCGCATACCCATGACGCCCCACTGTGAATCCCTCAACGCCGCCGCGGCTGCCGCTGTGCTGCTGTGGGAGGCCTACCGTACCGAGGAGGGGAACTGATATGTCCGCACTGAAATACTGGGTGTGGCTGACCACCCTGCCGGGGCTGGGACAGCGCGCGAAGCTGCAGCTTCTGGAGCATTTCGCCTCCCCGGAGGAGGTCTATTTTGCCCCGGAGGAGGAACTGCTGCTGGCCGAGGGCATCACCAAGGCCCACGCCGCGCTGCTGGCGGATAAGTCCCTGGAGCGTGCCGAGCAGGTGCTGGCGGACTGCGCCAAGGACGGACAGTTCATCCTGACCATGGACGATACGCTTTATCCGGACCGGCTCCGCAATATTTACGACCCACCGCTGCTGCTGTACGGCAAGGGCAGCCTGCCGCTTTTTGACGAAGAAGTGGCCGTCACCGTGGTGGGCACACGCTCCTGCACGCCCTACGGTGTCCGGGCGGCGTCGGAGCTGGGCTATGAGCTCAGCAAGCAGGGGGCGCTGCTGGTATCCGGCATGGCCAAGGGCATCGACGGAGAGGCGCTGAAGGGCGCCCTGCGGGCCGGGGGCTTCACTGCCGCCGTGCTGGGCGGCGGCGCGGACGTGGTGTATCCGGCGGCCAACCGCCGCCTGTACGAGGACATCGCCGCCACCGGCGTCATCCTGTCGGAGTACCCGCCTGGCACTGAACCAAAGGGAGACCACTTCCCGGTGCGGAACCGGCTGCTCAGCGCCCTGAGCGTGGCCACGTTGGTGGTGGAGGCGCCGGAAAAGAGCGGCGCGCTGATCACCGCCGCCACGGCGCTGGAGCAGGGGAGAGAGGTGTTCGCCGTCCCCGGGCCCTTTGACGCGCCCATGAGCCGGGGCTGCAACGCGCTGATCCGCGAGGGCGCGGGACTGGTATGCGAGGCGTGGGACGTGCTGACGTACTACGAGAGCCGGTTCCCCCACAAGCTGCGGCCCCTGCGCGCCAAGCTGCCGCCGCTGCCCAAGGGCGCGGAGCAGGAGAGCGATGCCCCCGCCGTACCCGTGGAGCCGCAGGCTTCCGCACCATCCGCCCCGGTGCTGCCGGTGCTGGATATTTCCAACGACCCCGCAGGACTCACCGACGACCAGATCGCCGTGCTGTCCGTCCTGCATACAGATACCCCCACCCTCACCGATGATGCGGCGATCCTCACCGACCTGCCCGTCCGCCGTGTACTGTCGGCGCTGACGGTGCTGGAGATCGACGGCTATGTGTGCCGTCAGGGCGCACGCAGCTTCCTGCGCACGGTGGAACTGAAGAAGGAGTAAACGACGATATGGCAGCAAAGAAGAATCTGGTCATCGTGGAGTCCCCGGCCAAGGCCAAGACCATCGGCAAATACCTGGGCCCCGATTATGTGGTCAAGGCCAGCATGGGACACCTGCGCGACCTGCCGAAGAGCACCCTGGGTGTGGACGTAGAGCACGATTTTGAGCCCAACTACCGTCCCATCAAGGGCAAGGAGGAGATCATAAAGGATCTGAAGACCACCGCCGACAAGAGTAAGACCGTGTTCCTGGCCACTGACCCGGACCGCGAGGGAGAGGCCATCAGCTGGCACCTGCAGCATTTGCTGGAGCTGCCGGACAACAAGGCGCAGCGCGTGACCTTCAACGAGATCACCAAGAAGGTGGTGCAGGACTCCATCCAGCACCCCCGGACCATCGACCAGAACCTGGTGGACGCCCAGCAGGCGCGCCGGGTGCTGGACCGCATCGTGGGCTATCAGCTGTCCCCTCTGCTGTGGAAGAAGATACGACGCAACCTGTCCGCCGGACGCGTCCAGTCCGTGGCCATCCGGCTGGTGGCGCAGCGGGAGAAGGAGATCGCCGAGTTCGTGCCCCAGGAGTACTGGACGCTGGACGTGCATCTGCAGAACCACGCGGCCGCGCCCTTCACCGCTCACTACTACGGCGTGAGCGGCAAGAAGTACGAGCCAAAGGACGAGACGGATACCCAGCGCATCGTGGAGGAGCTGAAGAAGGAGCGGTTCGCGGTCAAGACCGTGAAGCGCACCGACAAGCAGCGCAGCCCCACGCCGCCCTTCACTACCTCCAGCCTGCAGCAGGAGGCCTCCCGCAAGCTGAACATGACCCCCCGGCGCACCATGGCTATAGCCCAGCAGCTGTACGAAGGCGTGGACATCACCGGCGAGGGAACCGTGGGCCTTATCACCTACATGCGTACTGACTCCCTGCGTATCTCCGACGAGGCGCAGGCCCAGGCCAGAGAGCTGATACACGCCCGCTACGGCGCGGCCTACTATCCCGACACCCCCCGCAAGTACAAGACCAAGGCTGGGGCGCAGGACGCCCACGAGGCTATCCGCCCCTCCGACCCGTCCCTGACGCCGGAGCAGGTGAAGGGAGACCTGACATCGGAGCAGTACCGGTTGTACCGGCTGATCTGGAGCCGCTTCCTGGCCAGCCAGATGGCCAACGCCGTCTATGACAGCATCTCCGTGGAGATCGCCGCCGGCAGCCATGCCCTGCGGTGCTCAGCCAGCAACCTGAAATTCGCCGGCTACACCGCCGTGTACGAGGAGAGCCGTGACGACGACAAGGAGGAGAAGGAATCCCCCCTGCCGCCGCTGACCGAGGGGGAGGAGGTCACGCCCACCGGCTTCGCGCCGCTGCAGCATTTTACCCAGCCACCCGCCCGGTATACCGACGCCACGCTCATCCGCACCATGGAGGAAAACGGCATTGGCCGTCCCTCCACCTATGCGCCCACCGTATCCACCATCCTGGACCGTGAGTACGTGGTCAAGGAGGGCAAGTATCTGCGCCTGACACCCCTGGGCGGTGTGGTCAACGACCTGATGTGCCAGCGGTTCCCGGACATCGTGGATGTAAAGTTCACCGCCCGCATGGAACAGAAGCTGGACGAAGTGGAGTCCGGCGACGTGCAGTGGAAGGACCTGATCCGCCAGTTCTACGTACCCTTCCATGAGAACCTGGAGAAGGTGGAGAAGGACATGGAGGGCGTGTACCTGAAGGTGCCCGACGAGGTGACGGAGGAGAAGTGCGACATCTGCGGCCGGAACATGGTCATCAAGTCCGGCAGGTTCGGACGGTTCCTCGCTTGCCCCGGCTATCCGGAGTGCAAGTTCACCAAGCCGCTGGTGGTGGAGATGCCGGGACGCTGCCCCAAGTGCGGCGGGCGCATACTGAAAAAGACAAGCCGCAACGGGTATACCTACTACGGCTGCGACAAGTTCCCCACCTGCGACTTTATGACGTGGGACGTGCCGGTGAAGGACGACTGCCCCGTGTGCGGCAAGACCATGTTCAAGAAGGCGGGTAAGGGCTTCAACAAGCCCTTCTGCGCCAATCCGGAGTGCCCGAATTTCCTGCCGGAAGACAAGCGGGGCTATCGCCGCCGCAAGACGGAGGATGCAGCCGCGGCTGCTGAGGGCGCGGAGAACGCCGCCCCCGCCGCGGAGGAGAAGCCCGCCAAGAAAACGGCGGCGAAGAAGTCTGCCACGGCGAAAAAGACCACAGCGGCGAAAAAAACCACAGCGGCGAAGAAGCCCGCCGCCAAAGAGACAACGACTAAGAAAACCACGAAGAAAGCGGAAGAATAAATGGAACCTGTAACTGTGATCGGCGCGGGACTGGCCGGGTCCGAGTGCGCATGGCAGCTGGCATGCCGCGGCATCCCTGTCATCCTCCGGGAGATGAAGCCGGAGAAAAAGGCCCCCGCCCATGTGACCGAATACTACGCGGAGCTGTGCTGCTCCAACTCCCTGCGGGGCGCGGGGCTGGAGAACGCCGTGGGCCTGCTGAAGGAGGAACTGCGGCGGCTTGACAGCCTGATCCTCCGCTGCGCCGACGCCACGGCGGTGCCCGCCGGCGGCGCCCTGGCGGTGGACCGTGAGGGCTTTGCCCGCATGGTCACCGAGTCCGTGCAGGGCCATCCCCTTATCACCGTCGTACCCGGTGAGGTGACGGACATCCCGGAGGGCGATGTGGTCATCGCCTCCGGCCCACTGACTTCCGACCCGCTGGCCGATGCCATCGCCGCTAAGCTGGGCGGCGGCCATACGCTGAACTTTTTCGATGCGGCGGCGCCGCTGGTGACCTTCGACAGTGTGGACATGGACAGCGCCTACTTCGCCAGCCGCTATGACAAGGGTACCCCCGACTATATCAACTGCCCCATGACGAAGGAGGAGTACACCGCCTTCTGGCAGGAGCTGGTGAAGGCGGAGGAGGCCGAGGTACACGGCTTTGAGGACAGCGGCGTATTCGAGGGCTGTATGCCCGTGGAGGTCATGGCCCGCCGGGGCGAGGATACCCTGCGTTTCGGCCCCCTGAAGCCTCGTGGCCTGGTGGACCCCAAGACCGGGAAGGAGCCCTATGCCGTGGTGCAGCTGCGGCGGGACAATGCCGACGGTACCATCTATAACCTGGTGGGCTTCCAGACACACCTGAAGTGGGGCGAGCAGAAGCGGGTGTTCTCCATGATCCCCGCCCTGCACGATGCACAGTACCTGCGCTACGGCGTCATGCACCGCAACACGTATCTGGATTCCCCGCGGCTGTTGGATCGCTACTACCGGCTGAAGAGCGACCCGCGTATCGCCTTTGCCGGGCAGATGACCGGTGTGGAGGGGTATGTGGAGTCCTGTGCCAGCGGGTTCCTGGTGGGTGTGGAGCTGGCCCGCCGCCTGAAAGGGCAGGCGCCCATCGACTTCCCCCGGGAGACCGCCATCGGCGCCCTGGGGCTGTACGTCAGTAACGAGAGCGTGGGGGATTTCCAGCCCATGAACGTGAACTTCGGTATCATCCCGCCCCTTGACCACCGGGTCAAGGGCAAGCGCAACAAGAATGCTGAGCTGAGCCAGCGGTCGCTGGCCATTCTGGATACCATCAAGGAGGAGGTGCTCTCCCTGTGAAGATCATCATCGACGCCATGGGCGGCGACAACGCCCCCCTGGAGATCGTAAAGGGCGCGCTCAGCGCCCATAGCCGCTTCGGCTGCGGCATCGTGCTGACCGGCGATGAGGCCGCCATCCGCGCCGCCGCCGCGCAGTGCGGCGCGGCGGAGCTGCCCGCCGGTGTCACGGTCGTACCCACCACCGAGACCGTGGAGATGTGCGACGACCCCGCCACCGTCTTCCGCCGGAAGAAGGATACCTCTATGGGTGCGGCGCTGACCATGCTGCGGAACGGGGAGGGCGACGCGGTGGTGTCCGCCGGGTCCACCGGCGCGCTGCTCACCGGCGCGACGCTGATCACAAAGCGCATCCACGGCATCCGCCGCGCCGCTATGGCGCCGGTCATCCCCACCACCACCGGTGCCGCCGTGCTTATCGACTGCGGCGCCAACGCCGAGTGCACGCCAGAGTATCTGCTGCAATTCGCCTATTTGGGCAATTTCTACGCCCAGCGGGTGCTGGGGGTGGAGCGGCCCCGGGTGGGACTGCTGAACATCGGCGCGGAGGACAGCAAGGGCACCGACCTGCAGAAGCAGACCCTTGCGCTGCTGCGGCAGGCTGACCAGCGGGGCGATATGCACTTCATCGGCAACATCGAGGCCAAGGACGCCATCAAGGGCGGGTGCGATGTTATCGTCACCGACGGATTCTCCGGCAACGTGATGCTCAAGAGTATTGAGGGCGTGGGCTCTTTCGCCGGCAGCGCCCTGAAGGAGATGTTCAAGAAAAATCTGCTGACCAAGCTGGCCGCCCTGCTGGTGATGCCGGGGCTCAACGCGTTCAAGGCGCGGCTGGACCCCAACAAGGTGGGGGGCACCGCCTTCATCGGTATCTCCAAGCCGGTCATCAAGGCCCACGGCGGCTCCAACGCCGAGGCCATCGAAAACGCTGTGGGACAGGCTATCCAGGTGGCGCAGAGCGGCATCACGGAGGCCATAGCGGAGCATATAGACAAAATGCAGCTTCCCACCGCATAAATTTACCAAAAAGGTATTGACACTGCTGTTTGATTGCCGTATTATTTTCGGAGAAAACAAGCAAAGAAGGAGGAATACCCCGTGACAATGGAGGAGATCTTCAAGACTATGCAGGATCTGATCGCCGAGCAGTTTGCCATCGACGCGGACGAGATCAGCATGGATAGCTCTTTCGTGGACGATTTGGGTGCCGATTCCGTGGATCTGGTCGAGTTGGTCATGGCGATGGAAGAGGAATTCGACATCGGCGAGATCGACGAGGAAGACCTGTCCGGTCTCAAGACCGTCGGCGACTGTGTCCGCTATCTCAGCAGCAAGCTGGGCTGAGCAGTATATAGACCGACCTGTAACCACAAAAATACGACCCCGCGGGGTCGTATTTTTTCAGGAGGCACACATGGAAACTTTGGAAAAAAAGCTGGGCTATACCTTCCGTGACCCGTCGCTGCTGCAGGGCGCGCTGTACCACAGCTCCTACGCCAACGAGCACCGGGGCCAGCATATCAGCAGCAACGAGCGGCTGGAATTCCTGGGCGATGCGGTGCTGGGCTTCGTCACCGCGGAGCACCTGTACAAAGAGCACCCCGACCTGCCCGAGGGCGACCTGACCCGTATCCGCGCCGCGCTGGTGTGCGAGGAGAGCCTGCACGAGGTGGCGCAGGCCCTGGATCTGGGCAGCCATCTGCTGCTGGGCAAGGGCGAGGAGCAGGGCGGCGGCCGCCGCCGGCCGTCCATTCTGGCGGACGCCACCGAGTCCGTGTTCGCCGCCGTCTATCTGGATGGCGGCATGGACGCCGCTCGTGAGCTGATACACCGCGTCCTGCTGGACAAGGAGCGGGAGGAGCTGGTGGAGGAGCGCCGCCGCGACTATAAGACCGAGCTGCAGGAGCTGGTCCAGCGGAAGAGCGACCAGGTCCTGTGCTATGAACTGACCGGGTCCTCCGGCCCCGACCACGCCAAGGAGTTTGCCTTCCGGGTGACGCTCAACGGCGAGGAGATAGGGCAGGGCACCGGCCGCAGCAAGAAGGAGGCGGAGCAGTCCGCCGCCCGCAGCGCGCTGGAGGAACTGAATAAGTGAGCAAAAAAGAACGCCCGCAGGGCGTTCTTTTTTGTTTGTCATTCAATGATCTCGCCGGTGCGCCACCTGACGGTATACCATTCGCCGTCGATCACAACAGCGGTGATTTCCGGAATGTTGGCGTCGGAGTCAAAGTCGATGAACTCCAGCGGCTGCACGCCATCGCGGACATACAGCGGGATCAGAGTGTCCCGCACTTCGGCGGGCACCAGATTGAAATATGTGTTATCCAGCCCGTCCCGATAGCCTATGCACAGGTCGTTTTGACCGTCCCGGGGATAGAGGTACATGTACGCCAAGTAGTTGGGGTCGCTGGGGTCATTCCACTCCGCCGGGAAAACAGTGGTGTAGTAGTATTCCGCAAAATCGTGGGGGTCCTCGCAGGCGTACAGCAGATAGGCACCATCGTTTATATAGCAGAGGAAGTCGCAGAAGTAGTATACACCGTCCTGTTTGATGTAGTTGAAGGTGTGAAGGCCAAGGTATGTCACATAGCCCTGCTCGTCGTAGTCACCGGCCAGCAGGTGATTCATCACATTGGACGTACCGCGGCAGGAACCACCCATTTTTCCATAGGCGCAGTCCGCCGGCATACCCCAAAGCCACCATATATCATCAAAATACGCGCCGGGAGTCTCATTGTTTTTGGTGGGGTCATATCCCGATGCCTTCAAAAACCGTATGGCGTCCTCCGCGGTGTGCAGCTTGTCGGCGGCTTCGTCCAGCGTCAGGCCGGCGCCGGCCAACTGCTGAATCTCCTCGTCGGTGTACTCACGCTGCTTGAAGGCTTTCATCCACGCTGCAGTCTCCTTGTCCGGCAGCGTGTAGGTGTTTACCTCGTACACCCCTTTTGTGAAGGAACTGTAATTGCAGTTTTCCCGCAGCGTGCTCGCCAGCTTCTGTGCATCCGCGTTTGCATAGCCCTCACCGGAGAGGCCGAGCCAGCGATCGCCGCGTATCTCAAACGGGTCAAATGCATAGTACAGTCCATCCTGCTTTATGGCGCAGAAGCAATAGTAGTTGTCGGGGGCGAACAGGTCGATGCGCCCGCTTTCCTCATAGTCCCCCGCCAGCAGATACAGCAGCGCCCCCACCCAGCTGCGGGGCTGGCTGCTGCCGCGCAGCAGCGTGGTCTCCGCGTCCTGACTGTCGATATCCTCGCTGTCCTGCTGCCGTGCCTTCAGCAGCCGCAGTGCGTCCGGCACAGTGTTCACGGCTATCGCCATCTCCATGGTATCGCCGCCATCCAGCAGCGCGTTCAGTTCCTCCGCTGTCAGCTCAGGCTCACCAAACACCGCAGGATAGCATATACCATCTGTGCTGTAACACTCTACCCCGCAGGAAGTGACGGTCTTGATCTTGGAACTGCTATCTCCTCCGCACCCAGCCAGCGTCAGCAGCGTCAGCAGGCACAGCACCAGCGCAATACATCTCTTCCGCATGATATTCTCTCCCTTTTTCGTGCTTTTACCATCATAGCACACGGGGTACGGCATGGCAAGCAAAAAGCACCGCCGGGGGCGGTGCTTTTCAGGTAAGGAGAGATGCCGGGGGGTCTCTTTTGCGTCAGAATGCGGCGGGGCGGTCGTGGGCTTCGATATCCGCGGCGGCAGCCTTCAGCTGCTGCATATCGCGAATGCGGCCGCGCTGCTGCAGCTTCGTCTGCATCTCCGGGGACAGGGCGTAGAAGTAGTCGTAGGCTGCGGCCTCGTTGTTGAGAAGATCGGTCAAGGTCTCGAACTGCATGAAAAAACACCTCCGCGCTTAGTGTGCGCGGAGGTGCGTTTCTTATGCGTCGTACCGAGAGCGGATGAAAACCCGTCAGACGGTCTTTTCAAAGTAGAAGTACGTGTCGTCCTCGCCGTTGGGGCGCATACAGGCGGAGAGCATCCTGTGGGAGGCGTCGTTCTCCCGGAAGCACTTGGCCACCACCCGGGTGAGCCCCAGGTGGTACAGCGCCCAGTCGGCGGCGGCGGAAAAGGCCTCAGTGCCGTAGCCGTGACCGGCGTACTCAGGGGCGATGCGGCAGCCCTGCTCGAAGCCGCCGCGGAAGTCCGGGGCGTACAGCACCACCTCACCGATGAACCGCCCCTTCAGGCGGACGGCGAAGTTGACGGCGCGGCGGGCGGTAAAGTCCTCACGGGCCACGGTGTAGAAGTACTCGTCGGTCAGGGGCCGGTCGCCCAGGTCGCCACGGTAGTCGTAGCCCCACCAGCGGTTGCGCTCGTCGTCCATGCACAGGGCGGCGTAGGCGGGGATGTCGGCCTTGCGGAGGGGTGTCAGGGTCAGGCGCTCCGTTTTGAGGGTGGGGACGACCTTCAGTATGTCCAGCTCGGTGCCCGCCTCGATGCGCACCTTGCCCGCCAGATGGTCGGGCAGGTACTGCAGTTTGGAGGTGCGCAGTCCCTTGTCCCGGGCGTCGTCCTCCCGGTTGCACCAGGCGCAGTCGCCGCCGTAGTGCCCGGCGAAGGCCTGCACCAGCGCGGGATATGCCCCGGCGTGGGAGTACAGCGCCTTCTCGATGTGGTTCACCAGCGTGCCGCCGCACTTCTCCGCCAGGCATACGGCCACCAGCCGACCCTCCGCCAGCATACCGCCGGCGCAGAACCAGCCTGTGCCGATCAGGGAGAACATCTCCTGCGCCAGCACCAGCTCCTGCACCGCCAGGGGGCCGGACTTGTGGAACTCTGCCGCGTAGTCCTGCCAGAAGGCTGTCAGCCGGGGGTCGGCGGCGTCGATCAGGGGGGTGAACTCCGCGTCGGGGTAGTCCCGGCGGAACTTGTTGATATGGTTGCGCTGGCCGCTGTACCGCCGGCCGGCGAAGGCCGCCAGCTCCTCCGTGCGGTAGAGGTAGTCCTTCCAAGGGCGTTCGCTGATGACGCGGCAGCGGGGGTAGCGCAGCACCAGCTGCGCGGCCTTGTCCTCCGGTACCACGGACAGCACCAGGGGAAGGCCCTTCTGGGAGCACCAGCTCTCGATGGCGCGCAGAGCGCCCTCCGTGTCGCCGTCGGTGCCGGTGATTGGGTAGTCAAAGACGTACTCGCCCTCGATGCAGTTGCGGATGATAAGGCAGCCCGCCGCCTCCGCAAAGCTGGGGTGCAGGTAGTCCCGCCACATGAGCTTGACGCCCAGGGAGTACTCGCACAGGCGATAGTCGCAGGTTTCGTAATACCGGCGCAGCTGGGCACCGTGTTGTGAGGTCAGTTCCTGAAATTGCAGCATAAAATTTTCCTTTGTGTGTGTCGGTGTTTTGCGGTGGTCACATTTTTTCTATCATTTCGCAGGACTGCTGGATGAACCGCCGCACGATGGGCCGCAGTTCCTTCTTGGGGCGGGAGGCGATGCCCAGTTCGCGGACGGCGCAGGGCTCCAGCGGCAGGGCGCGGACGCTGTTCTGCCGTCCCCGCAGCACCAGCCGCGACAGCACGCTGACGCCCAGCCCATGCTCCACCATGGAGATCACGGCGCTGTCGGATACCTGGGTGGTGCGTATCAGCGGCGTGACGCCGTGCTCGTTCAGCACACGCAGGATGTCCTTGTCGAAGCCCATGGAGGGCATCAGGAACTCCTGCCCGCTGAAGTCCCCGATGGGGAAGGCGTCGTCCCCGCTGTCGTACTCCGGGGGAAGGATGGCCAGCAGTTCGTCGTCCCGCAGGAACGTCCACTCCAGCGGCGCGGCCTCCTGCCGGCTGGCAAAGCACATGTCTACCCGGTCCTCCGCCACCCAGCGATAGACCTCCTCTACGCTGCCCATCTGGATGTCCACGGTGACCTCCGGGTGCTCCCGGCGGAACTGCTGGATGATCTCCGGCAGCCAGTGCCGGGCGATGGACTCGTAGGCGGCCACGCGGACGCTGTCCTCCTTGTGGGTGTTGATGAGGGTGATCTCGCGCTCCAGCGCGGATGCGGACTCCAGACAGCTGCGCACCATGGGCAGTATGCGCTGCCCCGCCGGGGTCAGCCGCACGCCGCTGCGGCCGCGCACCAGAACCGTAAAGCCCAGGTCTTTCTCCAGACTGTTCATCATGTGGGTCAGGCCCGATTGGGTGTAGCCCAGCACATCCGCCGCACGGGTGAAGCTGCCCAGCTCTACCGCGGTGAGCAGCGCTTCCAGTTTTTTAGTATCCATGACGGCTCCTGTTGGTATGATAATATTTCATAGTAGGATTATACCCCTTTCCCGCACCGACAGCAAGGGCGGATTTTCGGCGTTTTCCCTGATTTTTCGCGGTGTGTGGCGGCGAAGTATCTATATATGACATTCTCTCATGCTTGCATGACATATTGTCGCTTTACAAACGGGCCGGTCCTGTTGTATTGTACCCATAGTGATTCTGATACATGAATTGCTTTTCCTTTCTATCCTCAAATCGTCGGGCAGCCGCACAGCCGTGCGGCTGTCGGCACCTCTGGCGGGAGGTTTTGGGGATGCTGTGTGCTGCTACACCTCTGAAAACGGGCACCGCAAGCCGAGCGGCGCCCGTTTCCCTTTTCGTGCGACGAAAGAAATACGATTTCACCCTTGACAATCCACCGCCGGGTATAGTATAATAACCTTCGCTGACACGGTGACATAGCCAAGTGGTAAGGCAAGGGTCTGCAAAACCCTCATTCCCCGGTTCAAATCCGGGTGTCACCTCCAACCAAAACTCCCGAAACACCTGTGTTTCGGGAGTTTTTTCATGCCCGAAAACAGGTTTTAGCCTTATTTTTAGCCTTATTGGGTCAATCGGCGGAAACTGTGCGAATAAAACGCTCCATGCGGTCGGCACTTTCACGCTTCATCTGGTCAGTCACATGGCCGTACACGTCCAGTGTAAAGGCTGCTGTGGCATGGCCCAGATTACCCTGCACTGTTTTGATGTCGTCCCCGGCGCGGATCGCGGCGACTGCGTAGGAGTGACGCAAGTCGTGGAAACGGGCATTGGGACAACCGATGGCCGCGACGATACGCTTGTATTCGCGGTAGACTGTCGGCTTCGTCAGGTGCGTCCCGAACTCGTTGGTAAAGACCAGACCCTCCTGATTTTGCCAGTCACTGCCCAACAGAAGCTTCTGCTGCATTTGCCATCGGCGCTGCTGCTGCAACCGGGCAAGGACAGTCTGTGCTGCGGCGATGGTACGGCTTCGGCCATTCTTTGGAGAAACAAGCTCATAGCCCTTGCTCCCCTTGTCCTGATGCAGCTGCATTTGCTTTTCCACAGAGATGATACCTGTATGAAAGTCGATGCAGTCCCACGTCAGGCCCAGCACCTCGCCCTCACGCATACCGGTGAACAGTGTCAGGATAAACAGCGTTTCAAAGCGGTTCCCCTGTATAGCGGTCAGAAATGCAGTGATCTGCGCATCGTCAAAGGGCTTGATCTTCTTGCGCTCTATCCGCGGCAGAATGCAGGCATCGGCAGGGTTATATCGCAGATAGCCGATCAGCACCGCTTGCTGAAGCGCCTTGTGGAGAACGCCGTGGACATTCTTCACCGTTTTCGCGGAAAGGCCCTCCGGATTCTGCTCGGACGGTTCTCCCATTGCGTTGTAAAATGCCTGTATCATCGGTGCGTTCAACGCCTCCAACCGTACCGCTCCCAACGCCGGCAGAATGTGCAGCTTGATATCGGATTTGTAGATGTGTGCCGTTCTGGGCTTCACGCCGCCCAAGTAGGTCTTTGACCATATCTCCAGCCATTGTGCCAATGTCAGCTTGCACGGCGCATGATACACACCGTTGTCGATATCCAGCGTTACCCGCTTCAGCTTCTGCGCCACTTCCTTCTGCGTCTTTCCGGTGATGCTGCGCTGGATCTGCTTGCCTGTGCCAGGGTCGAAGCCCTCTGTGTAGCGGCCCTGCCAGTAGGTGTAGGTTTTTCCGTTCTTTGTTGTTGTGATTTTTCTGATGGAACCGGCACCTCCAGCACCTTTTCCTGTTTTTGTACGCGGCATATACGCTCCTTTCCGCCGCGCGGAATGTACCACTACCATGATATATCCCGCGCGGCTGTTGTGCAAGTTTTATTTCTGTGGCAAAGATCTTTACTTCCGCAGGAACTCCAGCAGAGCCTCTCTCGGAATACGAATCTGCCTTCCGATGCGGACGCTACATATCTGGCCGCTGCGGATCAGTTCATAGGCGGTGTTGCGGCCGATGCCGAGGAGGGGCATCAAGTCCTCCACCCGCAGTGTCACGGGCAACTCATGCAGGTCGCGATACTTATTCTCCACGGGCCACGCCTCCCTTCACGGACGCCAGATAGATGTTCGTCACATCGGGCCGCTCGTGTCCCAGCAGGCGGGACACGGTGAAATGGGCGTCCAACGGCGTCATGCCGCCATCGACGAGGGATGTGTACTTTTCGGCGGCGTAGATATGGCGCAGCCCATGGAAGGTAATGCGCCTGTCCGGTGCGGTGGGGTCACAGATGGCGTCGCGGTGACGGATGATGAATTGCTGCATGCCGTTGATGGCCCGGTCGGTGGGAACGCCATCCGGCATCAATAGCTTGTGGCCGCGTTCCGTTTTCTCCAGCAGCCTTTGCAGCATCATCGTAATACGGTCGTCCTCGATGGAAACGATACGCACCTTGCCGCCCTTTTGTGGTCATATAGAGAAAGCTCCTTATATTCAAAATTGTGTTCAGATGGGCGCACTTCACCCGCTGGCAAGGAAAGCCATTTCCGGCGTATCTCCGTAGAACTGTTAGACTGCCGCAGGCGGGAAAGCCATGATGCTGTGTGCTTTTCGCGGCCCGCCTGTACGTCTGTCTCTCTTTACTTGTGCCAGGTCAGTACGCTGCCACATGGGGCAAATATGCCCTGCTCCAATAGAGCGGTGGCGGACACCAGGCCGCTGAACTCGGCTGCGGAAGGCTCCGCCGGTGTCCTGTGATCCGCCCGGCGACGGAT
>CAKTOW010000022.1 GCA_934590325.1 uncultured Oscillospiraceae bacterium | reverse complement strand
CGGCGGCACCCCCGCACACAGGGCGGAATCCCTCCGTAAAATTTTTTACAACATAATGATGTTTACGTTGTAAACCGTGAGTGAAAACAAGGAGGTCGAGCCGGACACAAACAAAATTTTATGGAGGAAACAAACATGAAGAAGATCATTGCAACTGTGCTGGCCATGGTCATGGCTCTGGCACTGTGCACCACCGCTTTCGCGGCTGGCGTGGAGTATAGCTTCACCAAGGCTGACGGTACACCTGCTGGTAAGGCTGTCGTTAATACCGTTGAGGGTCAGTATAAGGCTAGCAAGGATGATAGCTACAACAAAGTCGATGGCTATGTTTCTAACTATGATGGCGCAGACCATTACTTTGTCAAGGCTGACAAGTCCGATTATACCTATAAGCTGACTGCTGATGGTAAGGCTGACCTGTACGTGACTGAGGTTGCCAGCCTGTTCTTCAAGGCCAAGGCTGTTGAGTTCACCAACATCGGCGAGAAGTGCGGCCAGCTGGACGGCTCCAAGAGCAAGACCTATTACAAGGCCACTTGGGAAGCTGGCGATGACACTGTTACCGCTTACTATGTCAAGGCTGACAACGGCGACACTCAGCTGCTGGTTGACGGCAAGCTGGTGAAGGCCAACGGTACTGCCGGTCTGGTCGACCACGTTTGGAAGGCTGCTTCCTATGACAAGGATGACAATGTCACCACCTACAAGTGCAAGAACTGCGACACCGTTGCTACCGTGTTCAAGACCTACGACGCTGCTAAGGCTGCTGGTACCGCTGAGCCCTACAAGCTGGCTGACGGCAAGTGGCTGGGCTACACCGATGGTGTTGATTCCACCAAGCCCGCTGACAACAAGGGCACTTCCCCCAAGACCTTCGACGCCGGTATCGCTATGTACGTTGGCATGGCACTGACCTCCGTCGCCGGTTCCGCTGTGGTCATCGGCAAGAAGAAGGAGTTCTAATTAACCCCTCAAAAAAGAGAAGCACCCTCCGGGTGCTTCTTTTTTTGCGCTTAATTATCCCCGGCCTTCGGCCGGGGATATGCGCTTTTTGTTTTGGGGAGCTTTCTTTTTTTAGGCTTAATTATTCCTCCCGCTGGCGCGGGAGGAATGGGAGGTCTTCTTTTTTGTCTCCGCTGGGGCGTCGAGGACGCCGCCCCCTACACAAGGGCGGCTATACTGCACTCACACGGTGGCGTCCACCGGAATGCGCTGGCGGTCCACCTGTACCCAGTGGACGCGCACGTCCCCGGAGGGCTGCTGGGTGGCGCAGAACTCCACGCCGCCCATGTGACCCTCCACCGGCACGCCGCCGCTGAACAGCGCTGTAAAGCGCCGGATGTAGCCGGCCAGCTCACCGATGGTGCTCACAGGCAGATCGGGGATAAGATAGTCGAAAAACTTGTGCATACGGCACCTCCTGTATGAAAAATCGGTTTTCTTTCCTTGACTGTACCCATCATACCAAGAATGCTGTCCCGAAAAACGGACAGTTCTCCGCCGCCCTTGTGCTTTTTTCGGAGATGTGGTACAATGCGGGTGAGAAAACGATTTCGGAGGTGGCCGCCATGACCGAGATGAATACCGCGCCGCAGCTGGCGCCCCATGAGCGCTGCACCGGCTGTGCCGCCTGCTGCAACGGCTGTCCCAAGGGCGCCATCCGCATGGTGCCGGACCGCGAGGGCTTCCTGTACCCACAGGTGACGGACGGCTGCGTCCAGTGCGGCCACTGCACCCATATCTGCCCCGTGCTGAAGCAGCGTGAGCCCCGGACGGAGCCGGCGGCCTTCATCGTCTGGAACGGCGACGAGGCGGTGCGCCGCGCCTCCACCGCCGGCGGGGCCTTTTCCGCCCTGGCGGAGTATGTGCTGGAGGGCGGCGGCGTGGTGTTCGGCGCCGCCATGGACGAGAGCCTGCGGGTGGTGCACATCGCCGTGAAGAATCTCCACGACCTGTCTCGCCTGCGCGGGCTGAAGCCTATCCAGAGCGACATGGGCGAGAGCTACCAGCAGGTGCGGCTGTACCTGGACCAGGGGCGGCAGGTGCTGTTTTCCGGCACGCCCTGCCAGGTGGACGGCCTGTACCGCTTCCTGGGTGAGCACCCGGAGCGGCTCATCACCTGTGATGTGGCCTGCGGCGGCGTGTGCAGCCCCGGCGTGTGGGAGAAGTTCGTCCGCTCCATGGCCTATGTCAAGCAGCAGCGCCCCCTGGCTGTGGACTTCTGCGGCAAGCTCAGCGGCGAGAGCGGCCGGCGGTTCCATGTGACCTTCGAGAACGGCGGCCAGTACGATGCGCCGCTGCTGCGTTCCGAGGTGGGACGCGGCATCACCCGGGGCATCTTCCTGCGCCCAGCCTGCCACACCTGCGGCTATACCAGCACCGACCGCACCGGCGACCTGACCCTGTGCGACATGACTGGCGGCGGCATCTCCGCTGAGGAGAAGCGCCTGGGCGTGTCCCTGCTGCTGGTCAACACCGCCAAGGGCGCCCAGCTGTTCGACTCCCTGTCCCTGCACCGCCGCCGCTGCGACCTCGGCGAGGCCGTGGCCGCCGACCTGGCGCTGCGCTCGCCCATGCCGGTATCCGTGGACCGCTCCCGGTTCTTCGACGAGCTGGAGCGCCAGCCCTTCCGCCAGGTCTGCGCCCGGTTCCTGTCGGCCATGCAGCCCCGCGAAAAGTCCGGCAAGCCCCTGCGCGAGCTGCTGCAGGGCGTCCGCCTGCCCTTCGGAAAGAGGAACGACAAATGACAAAGACGCTGCTGCACACCTGCTGTGCGCCCTGCTCCGTGGCCTGCATCCAGATGCTGCGCGCGGAGGGCATCGAGCCGGTATCCTATTGGTACAACCCCAACATCCACCCCTATCAGGAGTACAAGGCGCGCCGGGATACGCTGATGGCCTACGCGCCGTCCGTCGGCGTGGAGCTGATCGTGCAGGAAGACTACGGCCTGCGGGACTTCTGCCGCGCCGTGGCGGAGGACATCGACCACCGCTGCGGCAAGTGCTACGGCCTGCGGCTGGAGCAGACCGCCCGGTACGCCGCCCAACACGGGTTCGACAGCTTTTCCAGTACGCTGTTCGTCAGCCCCTATCAGGACCATGAGCTCCTGCGCCGGACCGCGGAGGAGATGGCCGCCCGCTACGGCGTGGCGTTTCTGTACCGCGACTTCCGCCCCGGCTTCCGCCAGGGGCAGCAGGAGGCCAGAGAGTTGGGCCTGTATATGCAGAAGTACTGCGGCTGCGTGTTCAGCGAGGAGGACCGCTACGCCAAGCAGATCGCCCGCGATATGCAGGAGCCTGAAAAGCACATCGGTTGACAATAATAATTGTTATGGTAAACCAACCACAGCCGCCCGGAGGGTGGCTGTGGTTTTCTATTATCGCACATCGGTACGGCGGTCCGTACCCCAAGCCGCCCTTGTGCAAAGGAAGGTGGCAACGCGAAGCGTTGACGGAGGGGTTGTCACTATGCACAATTTATCTGCCGGAATTTTGTAGGAATAACGAATCAAAATACTGCCAGTTTCTTCTGTTTTGGAAGAAACTGGCAGCAAAATATTGTTAACAAATTATGAACGAAAATTGGACTTCGCAAATGTGAAGTCCAACCGGCCACAAAAGCAAATTTCTCCGTAAAAGTTTACGGAAAACACGGCGAACCCCCGCCCCGAAGGGGCGGGGGTTTGCTCTGTTTTCTTCCAATTGCTGGAAGAAACACGCCGTAAAAAAGTTTACAACATAATGATGTTTACGTTGTAAACGGCGGGTGGGGGCAAGGAGGTCGAGCCGGACACAAACAAAATTTTATGGAGGAAACAAACATGAAGAAGATCATTGCAACTGTGCTGGCCATGGTCATGGCTCTGGCACTGTGCACCGTGGCGTTCGCAGACGTGCAGAAGTACGATTTCTACGATGCCAAGACCGGCGAGAAGACCGGCCTCGATAGCTTCCAGGGCGTCGCGCTGGACTATGTAAAGGCTAAGACCACTTCCACTGGCGCCAACGACCCCAAGTCCATTGCTCACTACACCGTTACCGTTAATGGTCAGACCTACAGCTATGTGGAGACCTCTGCTGCCGATGCTGATTATATTCTGAAGTACGCAGGCAAGAGCACTGTCGCTATGTATGTGGCTTACAGCGAGAATGGTGCCATCTATAACTATGATGGCAAGGTGTACGACAACTTCGGTACCACCTGCGGCCAGTTCAAGAAGGACGCCAACAAGTACTCCGCTGACACCAAGTTCTACACTGCTGTCGTTGATGACGATGACAATGTCGATCTGTTCTATGCTGACAAGAACGGCGACGTCACTCTGCTGGTTGACGGCGCTCTGGTGAAGGTTACCAAGGTTGGTACTGCTTCTCAGCACCTGTCTGATGTCGTTGTTCAGCACCTGTGGGTTCTGGATCGCGTGAACAAGACCGCTAAGTGCACCACTTGCGGCGCTACTGCTAAGCTGTACGAGAAGGCTTCCGAGATTCCCGCTGGTGCCACCTACGACACCGTTGCTGGCGGCCTGTTCCTGGTCGTTGACAAGGCTGCTTCCACTACTACCACCACCACTGGCACTTCCCCCAAGACCTTCGACGCCGGTATCGCTATGTACGTTGGCATGGCTCTGACCTCCGTCGCCGGTTCCGCTGTGGTCATCGGCAAGAAGAAGGAGTTCTAATTAACCCCTAAAAAAGAGAAAGGCCCTCCGGGCCTTTCTTTTTTTAGGCTTAATTAGCCCGCGCCTATCGGCGCGGACAGATTAAGATGATTTTTCCTCCGGGTGCTTCTTTTTTTTGTGCTTAATTATTCCGCCCCCTCCGGGGGCGGGATAAGAGCTTATTATTGGGGCCATTTTTTTAGGCTTACTTAGCCCGCGGCTGCCGCCGCGGACAGATAATACCCCACCCCTGCGGGGTGAGGTAAATAATTATCCCCGGCCTTCGGCCGGGGATATGCGCTTTTTGTTTTCCTGCGGTCTTTTTTATTGTAGAACCCGGCGTCATGTGGTACAATACCCTCGACACACTCTGAAAGGAGTTACTGCTATGCTGGACATTTTCGAGATACTGGGCCCGGTGATGATCGGCCCCTCCAGCTCCCACACCGCCGGGGCGGCGCGCATCGGCGCCATGGCCCGCACCCTGCTGGGCAAGCCCCCGGTCAAGGCCGCCATCCACCTCTACGGCTCCTTTGCCGAGACCGGCGCGGGGCACGGCACCGACCGGGCGCTCCTGGGCGGCCTGCTGGGCATGAAGCCCGACGACCCCCGCCTGCCCGACGCCTTTGCCGAGGCGCAGAAGGCCGGGCTGGCCTACACCATTGACGAGATAAAGCTCCGCGAGGCGCACCCCAACACCGCCGTTATCGAGGCGTGGGACGCCGATAGCAAGAAACTGACCATGCAGGCGTCCTCCATCGGCGGCGGCCGCATCATGGTCAACAAGCTGGACGGCATCGACGTCAACTTCAACGGCATGTTCAATACGCTGGTCATCCGCAACGAGGACGCCAGCGGCACGGTGGCCGCCGTCACCAGCATACTCAGCCAGCTGCGCATCAACGTGGCCAACATGAGCCTTTACCGCCACAAGCGGGGCGGCGACGCGCTGATGGTCATCGAGGTGGACCAGCACCTGAAGCCCAGCCAGGTGGCCTTCCTGTCGGAGCTGCCGGGCGTGCTGTCCATGACCTACTACGACAAGGAGGAGGATGACGATGGCTCTGGATTCGATGAAGGAAATATTTGACCGCATGGAGCAGGAGGGCAAGCCCTTCTGGGAGATCGTGCTGGAGACCGACATGGACGAGCGTCAGGTGACGCGGAACCAGTCCATGGCAAAAATGCTCATCACGTGGCAGGCCATGTCCGACGCCGCCGACAGCTACACCGGCCGGCGCCGCAGCGTCAGCGGCCTGGTGGGCGGCGACGGCATGAAAATGCGCCAGTACTGCCTGCGGGGCGAGGCCATGTCCGGCGGCTACATCAGCGAGGTCATCGCCGAGGCGCTGTCCATGGCGGAGTCCAACGCCTGCATGTGCCGCATCGTGGCGGCGCCCACGGCGGGCGCCTGCGGCGTACTGCCGGCGGTGCTGCTGCCCCTGTGCAAGTACGAGGAGCTCAGCCAGCACCAGCTGCTGGAGGCGCTGTACGTAGCCAGCGGCATCGGCGCGGTCATCGCCTACCGGGCATGCATCGCCGGGGCCTCCGGCGGCTGCCAGGCGGAGATAGGCACGGCGTCCGCCATGGCGGCGGGCGCGCTGGTGGCCCTGCGGGGCGGCACCGGCGAGCAGATCGGCCACGCGGTGGCCATGGCGCTGAAAAACCTGATGGGCCTGATCTGCGACCCCGTGGCGGGGCTGGTGGAGGTGCCCTGCGTCAAGCGGAACGTCATCGGCGCGGTCAACGCCGTCAGCGTGGCGGACATGGCCATGGCGGGCATCACCAGCCGCATCCCCGTGGACGAGGTCATCGACGCCATGGGCGAGGTGGGGCGCCGCATGCCCGTGGAGTTCCGCGAAACAGCGCTGGGCGGTCTGGCCGTCACACCCACCGGCGCGGCCATACAGGAGAACATGCGCAAGTCGCAGGAGGTAACGAAATGACGCTTGATTTTAACGCCATCGAACCGACCGTCGTGCCCCATTTCAAGGGCGGCGTCGGCGAAGCCCACGTCCGCACCGCCGTCAGCGATGCCATGGGGCGTATCCTGACGCTGACCCTGCCTGCGGGCGCGTCCATCGGGCTGCACACCCACACCGGCAACTGCGAGATCATCCACGTGCTGTCCGGCAGCGGCGTCTGCCACGACGATGGGGCGGACGTACCCCTGACCGCCGGCATGACCCACTACTGTCCCGAGGGGCACACCCACGGCATCGACAACACCGGCGCGGAGCCGCTGGTGCTGTTCGCCGTCCTTCCGGACGCCAAGTAAGTTGACGATAATAGTTATTATGGTAAACTAAATCACAGCCACCCTCCGGGCGGCTGTGATTTTATGTTGTCAAACTGCACGATTTTAGCGCACAAATTTTGTAGGAATGACGGGGCAAAACGGACCGAAAACGGCCGGAATTGGGAAATAATGTCAGCAGAATATTGTTAACAAACTGTGAACGAAAATTGGACTTCGCAAATGCGAAGTCCAACCGGACACAAAAGCAAATTTCTCCGTAAAAATTTACGGAAAACAGAGCAAACCCCCGCCCCGGAGGGGCGGGGGTTTTGCTCTTGTTTCTTCCAATTACTGGCAGAAACACGCCGTAAAAAAGTTTACAACATAATGATGTTTACGTTGTAAACGGCGGGGGAGGGCAAGGAGGTCGAGCCGGACACAAACAAAATTTTATGGAGGAAACAAACATGAAGAAGATCATTGCAACTGTGCTGGCCATGGTCATGGCTCTGGCACTGTGCACCACCGCTTTCGCGGCGACTTATACCGATGCGTATAAGTGGAGTAACTCTACCAAGGCTTGGGAGAAGGTCAGCCTGGATGGCGCTACCATTTCCTACACCAACCCCACCGAGACCAAGGTTGACGGTAAGTTCGTTTCTGGCACGCGTGGTTATTACACCATCACCCTGAAGGGTGAGGCTGCTGTCTCTTATGTTGAGGCTACCGAGAATGCTGAGTTCCGCATGAGCGTTGATGGTACTGTCAAGTATCTGCGTTCTACCAGCAGCCCCGCTACCCCTTATCAGCTGGTTGGTACCGAGGTCGATCCTGGCACCAAGTGCGGTGAAATCACCCTGGGCGATGGTGTGACCAAGCTCTACAAGAGCGGTGACAAGTACTATGTGTACGATGCCAATTCCATCACTTATATGCTGCAGGACAACGGCTCCCTGGTCTCCGTCAAGGAAGCTACTAACGGCACCGATTACAACTTCGTTGGTCACGTCTTTGAGCTGGTTTCCAGCGCTAAGGATTCCAACGGCGTCATCACCGGTACTGCAAAGTGCAAGAACTGCACCCAGACCGCGAATGTAACCAACAAGAAGACCGCTATCCCCGCTGGTAGCAACAGCCAGGGTGTTGCCGGTCACGACGACCTGTATGCTTACTGGACCGCTGGTAGCACCACTACTACCACCACCACCGGTAACACCACTTCCCCCAAGACCTTCGACGCCGGTATCGCTATGTACGTTGGCATGGCTCTGACCTCCGTCGCCGGGTCCGCTGTGGTCATCGGCAAGAAGAAGGAGTTCTAATTAACCCCTAAAAAAGAGAAAGGCCCTCCGGGCCTTTCTTTTTTTAGGCTTAATTATTCCTCCCGCTGGCGCGGGAGGAATGGGAGGTCTTCTTTTTTGTCTCCGACGGGGTACTTTTGCCAGTAGCGGCAAAAGTACCCAAAAACGCCATTCAAGGGGGAAGGGATCCCGTATTTCCCTTCCCCCTTGAAAATCCCCCATCCTTAAAACGGCGAAAAAGGGGAGGCGTGCGCGCCTCCCCTCTTTCGTATCACCCCTCCTGGGGTGAGCGATTATCAAATCGCGCCAAAGCCCTGCTCCGCAGGGGCTTTGGTAGGTGGCGGCTGGCGCCGCGGACAGATAATCCCTCACCCCTGCGGGGTGAGATAAATAAATATCCCCGGCCTGCGGCCGGGGATGTGCGTTTTTAACGTTTCATTTTTTACAAAAACTTTCGCGGAAAAAGAGGATTTCAGGGAGTTTTTTGGTATAGTATATTGTGCAATGATTTTGCTGCGCCGGGGGCGCGGCGGGAAAGGAGGGCTTTCATGCGTTTCGGCGAATCGTTTCTGGAAGAAGTCGTGTCGCGCAACGACATCGTGGACGTGGTATCCAGCTATGTGGCGCTGACCCGAAAGGGCTCCAACCTGTTCGGCCTGTGCCCCTTCCACAATGAAAAGACCCCCTCCTTCTCCGTGGCGCCGGACAAGCAGATATACCACTGCTTCGGCTGCAAAAAGGGCGGCGGCGTCATCAACTTCATCATGGAGATCGAAGGCCTGTCGTTCCCCGAGGCGGTGGCGTTTCTGGCCAAGCGCGCCAACATCCCCCTGCCGGCCGAGGAGGAACAGACCAGCACCGACCGCCTGCGGCGGCGGATACTGGAGCTGAACCGGACGGCGGCACGGTGGTACTACGACCAGCTGCAGCAGCCCCAGGGCGCGGCGGTGCAGGCGTATCTGGACAAGCGGCAGATACGCAGGGGCATCGCGGTGCGGTTCGGCATGGGCGCGTCGCTGGACCAGTGGGACGCCCTGTCCAAGGCCATGCGGGCCAAGGGCTACAGCAAGAACGAGCTGCTGGCATCGGGACTGGCGGTGGCCGGGAAAAACGGCGGCATCTACGACAAGTTCCGCAACCGGCTGATGCTGCCGGTCATCGACGTCAGGGGCGACGTGGTGGGCTTCGGCAGCCGCGTCATCGACAACTCGATGCCCAAATACATGAACAGCACCGAAACCCTGGCTTTCAGCAAGCGGCGGGTGCTGTACGGCCTCAACCTGGCCAAAAAGACGAAGCGGCCCAACATCATCCTGTGCGAGGGCAACCTGGACGTGGTGACACTGCACCAGGCGGGCTTCGACAACGCAGTGGCATCCATGGGCACGGCGCTGACCCAGGAGCAGATACGGCTGCTGGGCCGGTTCACCAAGGAGCTGGTGCTATGCTACGACAACGACAACGCGGGGCAGATGGCCACCGAGCGGGCGCTGGCGCTGCTGCAGGACACGGACTTCAAGGTGCGGGTGCTGCGGCTGCCCAAGCGGCTGGAAAACGGGGAGTATGTTAAACAGGACGCGGACGATTTCATCAAGTTCCAGGGCCGCGACGCTTTCGAGAAGCTGCTGTCCGGCAGCGCCAACGGCGTGGAGTTCACCATGTCGGAGATCGCGGAGAAGCACGACCTGAAGGACGACAAGGGGCGCATCGCCTACGCCGGGGAGATAGCGGAAGCGTTATGTAAACTCGGCGATCCGGTGGAGCGGGAGGTCTACACCGCCCGGGCCGCCGAGGCGGCGGGACTGCCGGTGGACGCCATGCGGCTGGAGGTGGAGCGCGCCGGCAAGCGGCGCCGGGCCAAGGCCTGGCGGCGGCGGGAAAAGCAGGAGATGAACCCCTCCCTCATGCTGCAGCCGGCGGGCCGGAACATGCGCTATCAGAATCTGCGCAGCGCCATGGCCGAGGAAGGCATGATACGCCTGCTGATGCAGGACGACAGCCTGTTCCCCGACGAGATACCCGTGGGGGCGGAGGAATTTTCCTCGCCGCTGCTGGGGCATATCTACGACGAGCTGTGGCGGCGGAAGGGACACATCAACATGGCGACGCTGGCCGCCGTGTTGCAGCCGGAGGAGATGGACCACCTGACCGCTCTGCTGCAGCGGCCGGAATCCGCGGCCAACGCGCCGCAGGCACTGGCTGACTACATACGCATCATCAAAGAGGAATACGCCAAGCGCTCCGCCGGCTTCGACCCGCTGGCGGCGGCGCAAGAGACTTATAAAGACAAAAAAGGTTACGGAGGAAAGCGAACATGACTGACGAGAAGTACACCGCGGAGCAGCTGGAGCAGATGGCGGACGCGCTGCTGGAGGAAAACGCCGCCAAGGCCGCCCCTGCCCAGGACAAGCCCGCCAAGGGCACGCTGGATGAAAAGGCCCTGGCCTCCCTGCCGGCGGCCGGACTGCTGACCAACAACGAGAAACTGAAGGAGCTGTTCGCCAAGGGTAAGAAGAAGGGCAAGCTGGACGCCGGTGAGCTGTCCGAGGTGCTGGACGAGATGGACCTGGAGAGCGAGCAGATGGACTCCATCTACGACTCCCTGGAGCAGCTGGGCATCGAGGTGGGCGCGGAGGACTTCCTGGCCGATCTGCCCGACGACGACGGCGAGCCCGCCATGGAGGAGATCGCGGAGATCGAAGAAGAGGAGCTGGTGGACCCCAACACGCTGGTGGACAGCTTCAACATCGACGACCCCGTGCGCATGTACCTGAAGGAGATCGGCAAGGTGCCCCTGCTGACCGCCGACCAGGAGGTGGAACTGGCCACCGTCATGTCCGCCGGCCGCGAGGCCGAGGAGCGTGTCGCCCAGGCGGAGGCCGACGGCGAGACCATACCCGAGGAGGAACTGGCCGCGCTGAAAAAGCAGATCAAGGCCGGTGAAAAGGCCAAGCAGCAGCTTGCTGAGGCCAACCTGCGCCTTGTGGTGTCCATCGCCAAGCGCTATGTGGGGCGCGGCATGCTGTTCCTGGACCTGATCCAGGAGGGCAACCTGGGCCTGATCAAGGCCGTGGAGAAGTTCGACTACACCAAGGGCTACAAGTTCTCCACCTACGCCACCTGGTGGATACGCCAGGCCATCACCCGCGCCATCGCCGACCAGGCGCGCACCATCCGCATCCCGGTACACATGGTGGAGACCATCAACAAGGTCATCCGCGTTTCCCGCCAGCTGCTGCAGGAGCTGGGGCACGATCCCAGCCCGGAGGAGATCAGCGAAGAGATGAACATGCCCGTGGACAAGGTGCGTGAGATCCTGAAGATCGCCCAGGAGCCCGTGTCCCTGGAGACCCCCATCGGTGAGGAGGAGGACAGCCATCTGGGCGACTTCATCCCCGACGAGGCCGCGTCCGAGCCCAGCGAGGCCGCCAGCTTCACCCTGCTGAAGGAGCAGCTGGTGGACGTGCTGGGGACCCTGACGCCCCGCGAGGAAAAGGTGTTGAAGCTGCGCTTCGGCATTGAGGACGGCCGCACCCGCACCCTGGAGGAGGTGGGCAAGGAATTCAACGTCACCCGTGAGCGCATCCGTCAGATAGAGGCCAAGGCGCTGCGCAAGCTCCGCCATCCCTCCCGCAGCAAGAAGCTGAAGGACTTCCTGAACTGAGTACACAGCTATGAAGCGGTTACTTACGGCGCTGCTCCTGGTGCTGATGCTGCTGCCCGCTGTCGCCTTCGGCGACGACCGGGCATACACGTTCGCAGTGACTGTTAACGGCGGCGAGCGCTGCCGCGCCGCGGCCGGCGACACTGTCACAGTGTCGCTGACACTGCACCGCACGGCGGGCGGCAGCACCATGTACGCCATGCAGGACGCGGTCGTCTTTGACCCGGCGTTCTTCGCCTTCCAGCCGGACAGCCTGCTGCTGCGCGGCGAGGTAGAGGCCTCTCCCCTGCTCACCCTGCGGGACGGGCGGCAGGCGCTGTATCTGGGCTATGTGGCTTTCGGTGACGGCACCGAATGGGCGGAGGACACCGTCATCGGCTCCTTCCAGCTGGAGGTACTGGCCTCCGGCGGCGCGTCCGCTATATGCAGCAGCGACTACAGCGTGTCCTCCCGGGACGGTATGTCCTTCTACCCTGTATCTGCCCGGGACGCCGTCGTGGTGGTGTCGGAGCAGTGCCGTGTGTCCTTCGAGACCAACGGCGGCAGCGCCATAGCGCCGCTGACCATGCAGTACGGACAGCCCTTGACCGATGTGCCGATGCCCGTGCGGGCCGGCTATACCTTCGCCGGTTGGTACACGGACTTCGACCTGACCATACCGTGGGAGCCCGGCGCGCCCGTGACCTTCGACATAACGCTGTACGCCGCGTGGCAGCCCGCGGCCGCACCCGCCCGCCATACCGGCTGCATCATCGCCGCCGCGGCGATCCTGCTGGGCGCGGCCGGTCTTGCCTGCCGCCGCCTGCGGCGAAAGCACGGATAACAAACAGCCCCTCCGGTCCCACCGGAGGGGCTGCTTATTGCGCAAAAAAGTCCCTCCGCAGCTGCGGAGGGACTTTTATAAAGAAGTATTTACTTACTTCAGCTCGACCTTGCCGCCAGCCTCTTCGACCTGCTTCTTCATAGCCTCGGCATCGTCCTTGGACAGGCCTTCCTTCAGGGTGTGAGGCACGCCCTCAACGGCAGCCTTGGCCTCGGCCAGACCCAGACCGGTGATCTCGCGGACGACCTTGATGACCTTGATCTTCTGAGCGGCATCGAAGCCAGCCAGAACCACGTCAAACTCGGTCTTCTCCTCAGCAGCGGGAGCAGCAGCGCCGGCAGCGGGAGCAGCCATGGCAGCGGCGGAAACGCCGAACTCCTCCTCCAGAGCGTGCACCAGCTCGGACAGCTCCAGGACGGTCAAACCCTTGATCTCTTCGATCATAGCAGTAATCTTCTCAGACATTGTGATAGCCTCCTATTTTTGAGATTTTTGTAAAATTATGTGGCGGGCGTCCACCCGCGGGGAAAGGGTGCCGGAATTACTCGGCGGCAGCGCCGTTCTTCTCGGCGATCTGCTTCAGCACGCAAGCCAGGCCGGAAATGGGGGCCAGCATGGTGCCCAGGACCTGCGCCTGCAGCACGGGCAGTGCGGGGATGGACGCGAGAGCGTTCACGGTGTCCATGGAAACGACCTTGCCTTCCATGAAGCCGCCCTTGATCTCGAACTTGTCCTTCAGCTTCTTAGCGTAGTCCGCCATCACGCGAGCGGGGGCGACGGGATCATCAGCGCAGATAGCCAGAGAAGTGGTACCGTTGAGCTGATCGTCCAGTTCGTTCAGACCGCAGTTGTTGAAAGCGAAACGCAGCAGGGTGTTCTTGATGACAGCGTATTCAATGTTGTTCTTACGGCACTCAGCACGCAGCTCGGTATCCTCCGCCACGGTGATGCCCTTGTAATCAACGATGATGCCGGCAGCCGCATTCTGCAGCTTGTCGGTCAGCGCCGCCACGATCGCCTGCTTTTCAGACAGAACCTTTGCGTTGGGCATTCTTTGATTTCACCTCCGTTAGAATTTCGGTGCGTTCAAAAAAGGAAACCGTCCCCATGCCAAAGGACATGAGGACGGTGAAAAGCAATCAAAACGATTTGCCATCCTCGGCAGGATTTACGGCCGGAGCCACCTGCTGTCTTTGGAACGCAACCACTATTATATCCAAGGCCTCACAGCTTGTCAAGCCCAAGATAACAATATTTGCAACTATTACAGTTGTTTGTTGGCGTTCATCTTGACGCCGGGGCCCATGGTGGAAGCGGCCACGCAGGACTTGATATACTGGCCCTTGGCAGCGGCGGGCTTGGCCTTGATGATGGCGCCGATGAGAGCGGAATAGTTCTCAAACAGCTTGTCAGCACCAAAGGAGACCTTGCCGATGGGGCAGTGGATGATGTTGGTCTTGTCCAGACGATACTCGACCTTACCGGCCTTAGCCTCCTGAACAGCCTTGGCTGCGTCGGGAGTCACGGTGCCGGACTTGGGGGAGGGCATCAGGCCCTTGGGGCCCAGGACCTTACCCAGACGACCGACGACACCCATCATGTCGGGGGTGGCGACGACCACGTCGAAGTCAAACCAGTTCTCCTTCTGGATCTTCTCGACCAGATCCATCTCGCCCACGTAGTCGGCGCCGGCGGCCTTGGCGGCCTCGGCCTTGTCGCCCTTGGCGAACACCAGGACGCGGACGGACTTGCCGGTACCGTTGGGCAGCACGATGGCGCCGCGGACCTGCTGGTCAGCGTGACGGGAGTCGACGCCCAGCTTGACGTGCAGCTCCACGGTCTCGTCGAACTTTGCGGAAGCGGTCTTGCAGATCAGCTCCAGACCCTCCTTGGGGTCATACAGCATAGCCTTGTCGATCTGCTTTGCGCTCTCTTGATATTTCTTACCTCTAAACATTTCTTACACCCTCCTTACTCGCCGACCACGACGCCCATGGAACGGGCGGTACCGGCGATCATGCTCATGGCGGCTTCCAAAGACGCGGCGTTCAGGTCGCGCATCTTCAGCTCGGCGATCTTCTGGATGGAGGCCTTGGAAATGGTGGCGACCTTTTCCTTGTTGGGGACGCCGGAACCGGACTCAATGTTGCACTCCTTCTTGATGAGGACCGCTGCGGGAGGGGTCTTGGTGATGAAGCTGAAAGAGCGATCAGCGTACACGGTGATGACCACGGGGATGATCAGGCCCATGTCGTTCTTGGTGCGCTCGTTAAACTCCTTGGTGAAAGCGGCAATGTTGATGCCGTGCTGACCCAGAGCGGGGCCAACGGGGGGAGCGGGAGTTGCTTTGCCCGCGGGGATCTGCAGTTTTACGTATCCAACTACTTTCTGTGCCATTCGTAGGCACCTCCTTCAATAAAATGTGGTAGCGGCGGGGATACTTTGCCGCTCTTGGCGAGACACGCGGTGTCTCTCCCACTTTGCCGGCACGTCTGTACCGGACTTGCCGCGCAGGAACTCTGCGCTCAGTTGCTGCTGACCTCGACCTGGTCCAGCTCAAGGTCAACGGGGGTCTCGCGTCCGAACATGGATACGACCACGCGCACCCTGTTCTTCTCCGGCTCGATCTCCTCCACGGTACCGGTGAAGCTGGACAGCGGGCCCTCGGTGATGCGCACCGTGTCGCCCACATGGTACAGCACGACGATCTCGCGCTTCTCCATGCCCAGCGCCGCCACCTCGTCATCCGTCAGGGGGATAGCCTTATTGGCCTCGCCCACAAAGCCGGTGACGCCGCGGATATTGCGGATCAGATGCCAGGTGTCGTCGGTCATGACCATCTTGATGAGGACGTAGCCGGGGAATATCTTCCGCTGCACTTCCTTCATCACGCCGGTCTCGGTGACCTCGGTGACAGTCTCCAGAGGGATCTCGGTCTTGAGGACCATGTCCTCCATACCGCGATTGACCACGGACTTCTCAATGGCGGCCTTTACCGCGTTTTCATAACCGGAATAGGTATGTGCCACATACCACTTTGCGTTATCAGCCATGTTCCCGTTCCTCAGGCGAACAGACCGATGAGGGTATCCACCGCCAGCACGGCCACGGCATCAAAGATCCAGATAGCGGCGCCCACGATCAGGGAGCACAGCAGGACGGTGCCGGTGTTCTTAGCGGTAGTTTTGCCGTCAGGCCAAACGACCTTCTTCAGCTCGCTTCTCATTTCGCGGAACCACTTGCCGTGATCCTTCTTGACCTTCTTTTCTTCAGCCATCACAAATTCTCCTTCCGATTATTTAGTCTCGGTGTGGACGGTGTGCTTTCTGCAGAAGGGGCAATACTTGTTCAGCTCAAGCTTGTCAGGGGTATTCTTCTTGTTCTTCATCGTGTTGTAGTTTCTCTGCTTGCACTCGTTGCATCTCAGGGTGATCTTCACGCGCATTAACGGCACCTCCTTATTAGATTAGGCTTCCGTATCGGAACGCCCTTTTGCCTCCCTGCCGGGTATCCCCTGTCCGCGCGCCCGAAGCGAAAAAGCGCGCAAAAAGAAAACACCCACTCACAGGTAATGCTCACTATACCACAGTTTTCACCTCCGGTCAACCTGTTTTTGCAGAAAAATGCCGCATTTTATGTGGTTTCCGCGCTCTTTTTTGTTGCGCGGCGGCCAGATCTTGTGTATGATAGAGGCAACGCGAGAAAACGCGGCGGTATCCGCCGCCGAAAATGAGGTATATCAGCATGAAGATCATGGCCATCGACTACGGTGACGCCCACACCGGCATCGCCATTTCCGACTATACCGAGACCCTGGCGGGCTACTCTGACACCATCCACTCCCGCCGGCAGGAGGAGGTCCTTGCGGGCATCCGGCGGCTCATCACCGAGCACGGCGTGCAGCTGCTGGTGCTGGGCTATCCCCGCAACATGGACGGCACAGAGGGTCCCCGGGCTGAGAAATGTGCCGCCTTTGGCGAGACGCTGCGCCAGGCGACCGGACTGGAGGTCATCCTCTGGGACGAGCGGCGCACCACCATCGACGCCCACAACATCCTGTTCCAGAACGGCCAGAACGCCAAAAAGCGGAAAAAGACCGTGGACGCAGTGGCGGCGGCGCTGATGCTGGAGGGCTATCTGACCCGCCGGAAGCTGGAGGGCGCGAAATGACGGATGTGATCATCATCGGCGGCGGCGCCAGCGGCATGATGGCCGCGCTGACCGCCGCGGAGCACGGCCGCCGCGTCCTCCTGCTGGAGCGACAGAGCCGGGTGGGCCGCAAGCTGCTGGCCACCGGCAACGGCCGGTGCAACCTGACCAACTACAACACCTCCCCCGCCCGCTACCACGGCGAGGACGGCGGCTTCTGCGCTTATGCGCTGCGCTCCTTCGATGTGGGCTCCACGCTGCAGTATTTCGCCTCCCTGGGGCTGCTGACGGTCAATGAGGACAGCGGCCGGGTCTACCCTATGAGCAACATGGCCGGCAGCGTGCTGGACGTGCTGCGCTACGGGCTGGAGCACCCCCGCATCGAGGTGCGCACCGGTCAGGTGGTCACCGCCGTAAAACGGACGGCGGAGGGCTTCGCCGTCAGGACGGAGACCGACGTCTTTGCCGCCCGGAAGGTCATACTGGCCGCCGGCGGCGGCGCGGGCAGCAAGGTGGGCGGCGTCATGGACGGCTATCGCCTGGCCAAAGCGCTGGGGCACCACCGCACCGCCCTGTACCCCTCCCTGGTGCAGCTGAAGCCCGACCCCACCTATCCCCGGGCCCTGAAGGGCGTCAAGGCCGAGTGCGGCATCACCGTCCTCCGGGGCAGCGGGACCGTGGCGGAAAACCGCGGCGAGGTGCTGTTCACCGAGTACGGCGTCAGCGGCCCGGCCATATTCGATATATCCCGCGCGGTCGCCACCGGCGGCGAGGGACTGGTCTGCGCCCTGGATTTCTTCCCCGACTGGGACCTCCGGGAGGTACTGGACTGGCTGCGCATGCGGCGGCAGACCATGCAGGCCCATGAGGCCTCCACCCTGCTGGTGGGCTCCTGCCACACGCGGCTGGGGCAGATGCTCTGCAAGGCCGCCGGGTTCACCAACCAGCCCGCCGCCTCCCTCACCGACAGTGACCTGGAGCGTATCGCCCGCCAGGCGAAGCACTTTGCTCTCCCCATTACCGGTACCTGCGGCTTCGACCAGGCGCAGGTAACGGCGGGCGGCCTGTGTACCGACGAGTTCGACCCGGAGACCATGGGCAGCCGCCTGGTGCCGGGGCTGTACGCCTGCGGCGAGGTGCTGGATGTGGACGGCGACTGCGGCGGGTTCAATCTGCAGTGGGCATGGTCGTCGGGGCGGCTGGCGGGTATGCTGCTGCAATAAGTTGACAATAATTTCTATTATGGTAAACCCGTAAGCTGTACACAGCAGCTTGCGGGTTTACCTTTTTCGTCTTAATAAAGTCTTAATCCTCCCCCTGCTTGTTTCTTAATAGGCATTTCGGTACCATGGAGCCAGAAAGGAAAGAAAGGAAGTGCCTCTATGGAACCCACATTGCGCACCATCAACGCCGTGATCTCGGCGCTGTTTTTTATCTGCTATACCTACCAGTTCCTCTACATCCCCCTGGTGCTGCTGAAAAAGCGGCGGCCGCTGCCCTCTCCCGCCGCACCCCACCGCTACGCGGTGCTGATCGCCGCCCGGAATGAGGAAAACGTCATCGCCGGGCTGCTGGACTCCCTGGCGGCCCAGACCTACGATATATCCCTGGTCACGGTGTTCGTGGCGGCGGACAACTGCACCGACAACACCGCCGCCATCGCCCGCGCCCACGGCGCCGTGGTGTACGAGCGGTTCAACCACGTCAACGTGGGCAAGGGCTACGCCCTGGACTTCCTGCTGCAGCACGTGGGTGCCGACTACCCGGAGGGCTTTGACGGCTACTTCGTGTTCGACGCGGACAACCTGCTGTCACCGGACTACATAGAGCGGATGAACGAGAGCTTCTCCGCCGGGAACGAGATCGTCACCAGCTACCGCAACAGCAAAAACTTCGGCGATAACTGGATCAGCGCGGGCTACGCCCTGTGGTTCCTGCGGGAGAGCCGCTACCTGAACTGTGCGCGGAACCGTCTGGGCGCCAGCGCCGCCGTGGGCGGCACGGGCTTCCTGTTCTCCCGGCGGATACTGGACGAGAGCCACGGCTGGCGGTTCTATTTGCTGACGGAGGACATCGAGTTCTCCGTGTACCACATCCTGCGGGGCGAGAAGATCGCCATATGCGAGGACGCTGTGCTGTACGACGAGCAACCCACCGATTTCCGCCAGTCCTGCCGCCAGCGGCTCCGCTGGGCCAAGGGCTATATCCAGGTATTCCGCCGCTACGGCGCCGACCTGCTGAAGGGCGCCGCACGGGGCAGCTGGAGCTGCTTCGATATGTCCATGTCCATCCTGCCGGCCTTCATCCTCACCGCGCTGTGCCTGCTGGCCAACCTCACCCTGTCGGTGCTGGGACTGATGCAGGGTCTGGGCGTGTGGTTCGCCATGCGGTCCCTGCTGGAGTGCATGGGCAGCATCCTGGCCACACTGCTGGTGCTGGGCGGCATCACCGTGGCCAGCGAGTGGGACCGCATCCACGCCCCGGCGTGGAAGAAGCTGGCCTTCACCCTGACGTTCCCGCTGTTCATGCTGACCTATCTGCCCATCTCCCTGGCAGCGCTGTTCATGAAGGTGGAGTGGAAGCCCATCCACCACAGTGTGAATCTGGCGTCCCTCCCCTCCCCCGCTGCGAAGAATTAGGCTTGTGCGATCGGACGGATGGGGGTATGATAAGGGTAATACCAAACTCTCTCCCACAGGAGGTTCGGATATGTACACCGTTCTTGTCGTTGATGATGAAAAGGATATCGTCTCCGCCCTGGAGATCTATCTCCGCTCGGAGGGCTACCGGGTGCTGTCCGCCTGCAACGGCCGGGAGGCGCTGGGCGTGGCGGCCCGGGAGGACGTGCACCTGATCCTCATGGACATCATGATGCCCGTCATGGACGGGCTCACCGCCATGGCGGAGCTGCGCAAGACCAGTAACGTGCCGGTCATCCTGCTGACCGCCAAGGGTGAGGACACCGACAAGGTGCTGGGACTCAACGTGGGCGCGGATGACTATATCACCAAGCCCTTCAACCCGGTGGAGCTGCTGGCGCGGGTGCGCTCCCAGCTGCGGCGGTATTTGCAGCTGGGCGGCGGACAGGTGCAGGCCAGCACGCTGGTCATCGGCGGCATCTGCCTGGACGACAACGCCAAGACCGTCACCGTGGACGGCGACCCGGTGGCGCTGACGCCCAAGGAGTACGACATCCTGCGCTTTCTCATGCGCAACGCCGGAACGGTGTTCTCTCCCAACGAGATCTACCGCCGGGTGTGGGAGGATGTGCCGCTGAACGCGGCGGGCGCCATCGCCGTACACATCCGGCACCTGCGGGAAAAGCTGGAGATCAACCCCTCGGAGCCCCGGTATATCAAGGTGGTCTGGGGCAAGGGCTATAAAATGGAGGGTTCCCTCTCATGAAGCGGTTTTTAGACAAGACATGGGCGAAATGTGCCGCCTTTTTCCTGACGCTGGTGTTCGGCGTTCTGACCGTTCTGGGCGGCGTGGGCATCGGCATTTTGGCCTACAACAATGTATTCCTGGACAGAGGCGAGTCCCTCCGTCAGGGGCTGTATCAGGAGCAGTGCTACAACGCCGTGGATCATGCGGACAGCTTTCTCCGGGGCAATCTGGCCAACGCCGGCCTGCTGTCCGATGCCGACGGCTACGACTACTCCAACATCGAAAATTCCCCCACCGCCGTCCCCGGCGAGGAGAGTATACCGAGCTTTCTGAAGGAGCTTTCGCAGGACTTCTCCAACGAATTTATCTTGGACGGCTTCGGCTGCCACCTGACCGTAGCCAGCGACGACACCGGCGAGGTGTATCTGGAAAACTTCGCCCTGACCTACACCGACAAGCCGCTGTACACCGCCCAGAGCACCCGCCTCTATACTCTCTCGGACGGCAGCATCTATGCGCTGACCTACACCGCCGACCTGCTTCAGGTGGAGACCGCCCCCACCTATTCCTACCTGCTGCTCTCGTGGCTGACGGAGCACACCGGCCTGACTATCTTCCTCATCGCACTATTCGCACTGCTGGCACTGTTCTGCTTCTGCTTCTCCATGGCCTCCGCCGGCCATTGGGCAGGGCACGAGGGCATCCATCTGACGTGGCTGGATAAAATACCCGCCGACGTGTGGCTGATCGTGCTGCTGTGCGTGTTTTACATCGGCTGGGATGCGTTTTACTACGAGTGGGGCCGAGTCTGGCTCTGCGCGGCGCTGGTGCCGCTGGTGCTGCTGTTCCTGTGCGCCTTTGCCGCCCAGTGCAAGGCCGGGACCGTCCTGCGCGCCTCGCTGGTCGCGCGGCTGTGCCGCCTGCTGTGGCGGGTGATCAAGGCCGTATTCCGCAGCCTGTGGCGCATCGCCAGGGGACTGCCGCTGATATGGAAGACCGCGCTGGTGTCGCTGGCGCTGGTGTTTATCGAGTTCATCCTCTTCATGCAGGACTACTACGGCACCCTCGCTGCGGAGTTCCTGGCCCTGAAGGTCATAGAGCTGCTGGCGGTGCTGTACATCGCCGTGAACCTGCGGACGCTGCAAAAGGGCGGCGAAAAGCTGTCCCAGGGAGACTTTTCCTCCCCCATCGACACCCGGCACCTCATCGGGGACTTCAAGCGGTACGGGCAGGAGCTGAACAGTGTGCAGTCCGGACTGGAACAGGCGGTGCAGGAGCAGATGAAGGCCGAACGGCTCAAGACCGAGCTGATCACCAATGTGTCCCACGACATCAAAACGCCGCTGACGTCCATCGTCAACTACGTGGACCTGCTGCAGAAGGAGGATATGCCCTCCCCGGCGGCGCGGGAATATGTGGACGTGCTGGACCGCCAGAGCAAGCGGCTGAAGAAGCTGACGGAGGATCTGGTGGAGGCTTCCAAGGCGTCCTCCGGCACGCTGAATGTGGAGCTGCAGCCCACGGATGTGAACGTACTGCTGTCCCAAATCGAGGGCGAGTATCAGGAGCGCCTGGCCGCCTGCCAGCTGACGCTGGTGGTGCAGCCCCCCGCCCCCGGCACCATGATACAGGCCGACAGCCGGCTTCTGAGCCGGGTCATGGACAACCTGGTGTCCAACGTGTGCAAGTACGCCCTGTCCGGCACCCGTGTATATGTGGCGGGCGACGTGCGGGACGGCGCGGTGACCATCAGCTTCAAGAATGTGTCCCGGGATGAACTGAATATCTCCCCCGACGAGCTGATGGAGCGCTTTGTCCGGGGCGACACCTCCCGCCATACGGAGGGCAGCGGCCTGGGCCTGTCCATCGCCCGCAGCCTTGTGCAGCTGCAGGGCGGCACCTTCTCCCTGTCCATTGACGCGGACCTGTTCCGGGCGGACATCACCTTTCCCCTGCACGACCCGGCGTGAGCCCCCCGTCCAAACGGCAAACTCCCAGTTTCCTTTTGTGTTCCTATTCCCTCTCAGGCGCTTGAAGATACAAAGCTTTGGAACCTTCGGGAGCTCAAAGCCAAATTGGGGTACAGCAAAAAGGTCAGGCCGCGCACAGATTTTCTGCGCGCGGCCTGTTGCTTTTTCCTGCAGAACATGATAGGATAGGTGAACATCTCCGGGTATAGCGAAGTTGGTATCGCGCCTGGTTTGGGACCAGGAGACCGTGCGTTCGAGCCGCACTACTCGGACCAGAATTTGCGGTTTTGACCGCACGAAAACCGCAAAGTAACACAACTTTGCGGTTTTTGCATTAATTGTTTTGACGATTCAAGGAGGAAGTTCATGAGAAAGCCATTATACAATATTGTTATTTTTATTTTTCACATTATAACGCTTATATTGTTATTCACCTTGTGTATTCATTTTAATGTTATTAAGTTGGATTTTTTAGACTTCTCGAAAGAGGCAGTCGCTTCTTTTTTTAAGAATGATTATGTAGTTAATATTGTCTGTACAATCCTTACCGCAGCAGCTTTATATATCATTCAAATTAAATATTCTAAACACAAATTGAAGAGTGATTTTAGATGTAATGAGATTATCCATGATGTGTATGATGGTATTGAAAGAACTCATGAATTAATTAAAGAGAGCAAAGAACTTTCTAACGAAATTGAAGAACTGGAAAAGGATCCTAATATGGATTTTAATGTGTATCGTAAGGAGGAAGCTCTAAAAAACCTTGCGTTTTATAAAAAGCACAAGGTAGATTTCGAAATATGTAATATCGCATTAACCTACCCCAACAATTGGATACTCATAGATTCCGTTCAAACTGTTTTCTTCATTAACTTAAACTTTAAACTTTTGAATATTGTTAACAATATAAAGAATCGTCGACCGAATTTAGAAGAAGAATATCCGAAAATTGAAAGTTTATTTACTTTATACGAAGAAAATGGAGATGATAAAGTCCTTATACAATTAGGACACGAGATTCATAGATTCCTTGTCGATATTGATTTTATGTCAAAATATTGGTTCTCTTTGTTAGATTATTTAGGATATGATCCTATGCCAATTAAATTATATATTGAATTGTTTAAAAAGGAATATCCTGATTATGAGAATATGAGTGAATTTCTTAAGTTGCCTGTTGCTCAACAAAATAAAATTTCCCGCAAGGTTCAAAAAAAGGCATCAAAGATTTATTTAAAGTACAGAATCCGAAACTTTTTCAAATAAGATGTTTTCTTTGCCTACTGCACCGCAATTTTTAAGGGCTGACCGCCATGGTCAGCCCTTATTCGTTGCCTTCTCTCCTGCCTTGATTTCCGCAATCTCCTTCTTCATCTCCGCAATCAGCACCTTCAGTTTCTCCTCGCACTCCTCGCGGGTGTGGGCGTAGACATTGCGGGCATGCTTTTTGCCGTCGGGCCACTTGGGAGAGTAGCGGCCTTCGAAGAGGTGGTCGTTGATCTCGCTGACGCAGCCGGTACCGGATCTGCGCTTGCGGCCCACGTAGGGCTTGAAGTCGGTCATACACGGCTTTTCCGCCTGGGCTGGGGCAGTTTCCTGCCCCGGCTCTGAAGCTTCCTCCTGCGGCGCTGCTTTGCCAATACTTCGGTCGATGTTGGCGGCGGCTGCCCGCTGCATATCGTCGGTGATGTGGGTGTAGATGTCCAGCGTGGTGGCCGCCGACACATGACCCAGCATGGCGGAGAGCGTTTTCACATCCATGCCGTTTTCCAGCGCCAGCGTCGCGAATGTATGGCGCAAATCATGAAATCTAACATGCTTGCATCCTGCGTGCTCCAGAATGAGCTGCAATCTACGGCGCACCACGCCGGGCGTAATGGGGCAGTCCTCCTTCACCGGAGACGGGAACATCCAGCGAGAGTCTACCGTCTTTTTGTACTCCCGCAGTACCGCCACCACGGCGGGTGGCAGGACGATCTTGCGGACGGAGTTCTTCGTCTTTGGCGTGCTGATCTGGAGCTGACCCCGCACGTCGTAGACCTGCTTGTTCACATTCAGCACGCCGGTTTTGAAGTTCAGGTCGTCCCATTGCAGCGCCATGAGCTCGCCTCGGCGCAGGCCGGTGGCTAAGTCCAGGAGGAACACTTCATAGTAGCCCTCAAACTTCGCTTGAATGAGGAATCGCTGCAACTCCTCCCGCGTCAGCACCTGCATCTCCCTCGCCTTCTTCGGCGGCAGCTTACAGCCGATGGCCGGGTTCACACGGATCAATCCATCCTGCACCGCTTTCTCCAGCGCGGAGCGGCAGGTGGCGTGACACATGCGCACCATTCGGTCGGACAGCCCTTCGCCGTACTTGTCGGTGAAGCGCTTCCGACCACTTTTCTTGAGTCGGCCATAAAATTGCTGCAGATCATTCTGCGTCAGCTTGTTCAGCTGGATGTCACCGATTTCCGGGATGATGTGCAGGCGGATTCGGCTCTCGTAAGTCTCCTGCGTGGTGGGACGAATTTTCGGCTTTGAATGATTCTCGTACCAATATATCAGCCAATCCCCGAAGGGCATCTCAGGACGAACCTTTTCAGGCTTCAGTCCCCCGTACTCCTCCTTGAGCTTCTGGAGCTTCTCGACGCACTCCTTCTTTGTTTTAGCAAGGACATTTTTCGTTTTTGGATAGCCGTTGTCATCGTAGCCGATGACGATGCGGCCTTCCCATCGTCCATCCTTGCGCTGCCTTACAGTTCCGTCTCCGGCTTTTCGTTTTCTTGCCACGGTTTCAACTCCTTTCCGAAGATGTCTTCCATGAAGCCGCCCACGATGCCAGAGACTGTCTTCTGCATATCCGATGTGACATGGGTATAGGTATCCAGCGTGAAGGATGCGTTGGTGTGGCCCAAGATGCCGGACAGCGCTTTGGCATCCACGCCGCTGGTGAGGGCGTGGGTGGCGAAGGTATGGCGCAAATCATGAAAGCGGATGCTGGGCAGGCCCGCCCGCTGGAGCAGCGTCTTCATGTGGCGATACGCCGCATTGGGATCGACGGGATCTTCCGGCTTCACCGGGTCTGGGAATATCCATTGGCTGATGGCATCCGCTTTTCGCCGCCGCAGGATTTCAGTCACGCTGTGCGGCAGGATGATGGTGCGCATACCCTGATTGGTCTTCGTCTCACCAACGGTGTACTCGCCCTTCCGCTGGCTGTGGAGGGTGCGGCACACCTTCAGCGTCCCGGCATCCCCGTCGAAGTCGCTCCATTGCAGGCCGCAGATCTCGCCGCGGCGCAGACCGGTCATCAGTTCTGTCTGGAAGAAGTCCCGCCACACCTCGTCCTGCTCCACTACTGCGAGGAAGGCGTCCAACTCTGCACAGGTGAGGATACGCTTGGGCTTGTAGTTGGGCTTAGGTGCAGTCGTCCCCTCAGTGGGATTCCTGGGAATGACGTGTGCCTGCACCGCGTCCTTCAGTGCGGCGTGGAGCGTGGAGTGGATGTGGCGGACCATGGAGTCCGAGAGCCGGTGATCCATCTCGGGATGCTCGTGGATACGCCCCTCTGTTTTCAGGCGGCGGTACATCCGTTGGATATCCGGCTGAGAGATAAGAGAGATTTGTTTGTCGCCCAGCTGCGGCTTGATGTAGTATTCGATGTAGCAGCGATAGCTTTTGAGTGTGCCGGGGCGCACCGTGCCCGCCTTGTACTCCGTGAGCCAGCGGTCCAGCCACTGGCCCAGCGTCATGCGGCTGTCCTCGGTCAGCTCCACATCACGGTAGCACTCGATGTTCTGGTGCAGCTTGTCCAGCAGCGCCTTTTGCGTCTTGGCGTAGACATGACAGAACAGCGGCTCGCCGTTTTCTTTGTGACCGATGACGATGCGTCCCTCCCAGCGTCCGTCTTCTCGCCTGCGCACCATGCCGTCACCGGCCGGTCTTCGTTTTGCCATGTATTTCACTTCCTTTGACTGAGATTTCTTTTTGCAACACAAACAACTACCACACTTTTCGTGAAATAGCTATGGGATTCTCTTTGTAATGCCGGGAAGATTTTTGCTCATTCCTTGTCTATTGCGGCTCAGAGGCTGCCCCCATCGTCCACCGGCAGCTGGCGTTGAATGTCCTGGGCATCCTCAAACCTGATCTGCCCGTTGGTGCGCTTGACCTCGTCCGTCACATAGTCGCGCAGGGCGCGGCGATCCTCCATAGCATCGCCAAAGTGTGCGGCGATGGTGTGAGCCATGATGCCCTGCTCCACCGCGCACTTGAACAGGAGACTGTTGGTGCGATTGGCGCTGCCCGTCACGATCTCATGCAGCGTCGCCGTCAGTTCGTCGGGGAGGCACTCGCTTGCATCCTTCGTGCCGAGATAGCCCATGTAGAAGTGCAGCGCCTTCTCGATAAACTCGCTGCGGCTTTTGCAGTTGGCGGTTTCCAGCCAACCGTCTATGTGGCGGATCGTCGAGGGTCTGAGCCAAGCGGGGATCCTCGTCTTATTTTCATGTTCCATATTGTTTTCTCCTTTTCTCTGATGTGACACCGCGCAAACCCGCACGGCGTCTGGATTTTTCGTCTTTTCGACCACCTAAGCCCCGTAAGAAGTCCCAAACCGACCTCGGAGCGGTATCCTCGGAAAGCCCCGCACTGCGGGGCTTTGTGGGCGAGAGGGGTCGCTTTGCGACCACCTCTCTTTATCTTGTGCTTTTATCGAACAGGTGGGTCGAGGCAGATTTTTTCCCCCCATCAAGTGAGGCTCCTGCGCTCATCCCGCTTTGTCACAGAGCCACGGGGCGTCCCCTCCCTGCGGGAAGAAGATACCGCGATAGGTTTTCATGTCCGGCACCATGCCCCGTTCCAGCATGATCGCACATTGCAGGGAGCGAAGGCACATTTCCTCATAGACGCTCCGCATCTCGTCGCGGCATCGGCGGGCGAAAACCTTCTGCTCCTCGGTCAGATCGCCGCGATGTTCATCACAGAGAAACAGGCGAAGTCCGTCTTCATCAATGAGGTCGGCATGATCCTTGTTCCACGCCCACCGGATGTAGCGTACTGTGTCGTGCGTGCGCTGGAGAACCATCATCGGGTCATGGTCTACAATAAAGTTTGCAATCTGCTGCATCATGCGCTTTCCTCCTTCTTTACGTTGCTCCGCTGCTCCAGCTCAGCCAGGCGCTTTTGCACCCGCGCCCACTCCACACTCTCCTCCGCCTGCCGGAATTGCCGCTGGTAGTTCTGCTCCATCGCCTCCTGAATGGGGCGGATGTTGTAGATGAGACTGCCGTTGCGCACGCGGCCATCCTTCGTGATGATGGTGCTGGACTCGGTGCGGATGAGGCCCTTCTCCTCCAGACCGGCCACATACTTCCGCACGGTGTTCTCGCTCAGCTGCACCGCCCGACCGATGGTGCGGTAGCTGGGGTGGCACCGGTAGGTCCTGCGGTCCTCGCAGCGCAGCAGGTAATTGTAGACGGCGATCTCGTGGGAGTTGAGACCGAGCTCAAAGACCTCGTTGGGGACGAGGTAGTAATATTTGGTTGCCTCCCGCTTGGCCCAGCGCTGGTACATCAGGCATCACCTCCCACTCGCGTTTCCACCCACCGGCGGAACTTTTCTTTGGGTACCACGATGCGGTTTCCGATCCGCAGCGCGGGAAAGCCCGTCTCGTGCATGAGTTCGTAGGCACTGGAGATGAACACGCCCAGCACCTGCGCCACCGTGTTCGCATCGAGAAACAGCGGCAGCTGGTCGTAGGTTTTGTAGGTTGACTCTTTCAAAATCGTTACCTCCAATAGAATTCAGAGAAAAATATCTCTACTTGTATTGGGAAGATAGACATGACTTTTTCGGGCACTGGGGAATACTTTCTTGTCTCTATAGTAGTTTTCAGAAGGATGCCCAAATTTGAGGCTCCATTTTTGAGCAAAAATACGCAGTGTACCGCTAATTTGCTGCAACAGTTCAGCGGCTTTTTCAGAAACAAAGACCCAATTTTTGCGTCCCAAATCAAGGGCGCTTTGACGCCTACTTCGGGGACACCAGCTTCAGCAAGAAGTATCTGCCCAAGATCCCTGCAGAAATCGTGGAGCGGAGCAGCACCTTCGGCATCAGCCGGTATCGGATCACAGAAGAATATCTGCCATAAGGCACAGACAGCGGGACAAGCCTTTATGGCCTGTCCCGCTGCTTTTTCTGTCTGGATCCTGAAAAATGTTTTCTTTGTCTATGGCGGCTCATTCGCTGAGCTGCTGCCTATGATTTATTCGTCATCATCGGCCACGATGAAATCATGTGAATATCGCCGGTGTCCATATCCATCGCCATGTGATCGCCCATGCGCATCATGAGATCCCCATTGGAGTCCATCGCCATATTATCCGAGATGCTCATGACGAAGTCGCCGTCATCGTAGTCAAAAAAGTGCTTTGACATCGTATACCTCCAATTTTTAATCATCGTATTCCGGATAGTCAGGTGCCCACAGGGGCATCCAATATGCTTTATTTCTGCGGTTCGAATTGTGAATTCTCTGGTGCGGTCTGTGGTTTGGATTCTTCTGATTGGCACGATTGTCAGCGTCAGCTTGATATGCCTTGTTATTGGGATTATGCAGATTTGCCCAGTGATCCAGTTGTGCTTTGGTATGTGTTTTTCCTGATACCTTTCCCATAATCAGCCTCCTTTCTGAACCGAAAAAAGCCCACGCACTTTGCTTCGTGCGTGGACTGCGATCATCCGGAAGACCGCTTTGCACGCAACAAAACAAAGCCGACGAAAGAACACTTTCTTCGGTTCGATTTTGTGGTGCAAAGCATCGAAACAACAGGGGGACAACGACAGTCAACCAGCAAACTGCTTTCTCAATTCCATAATGAGAATTTGATTGGAATCAATAGTTTCGAGGATTTACTCATTTGTCCGCAAAATTGTCTATGTCTCTGCCGTTCAATATGATTCGTACTCTCATGCTACGAACAATCAAAGTTCAGGACAGTCCAACAATTTAACACTATCATGATAACATGAGTGGGAAGCGAATGCAATAGGCAACTGCAAATTGAGAAGCAATACTGCCGATTTCCGCGGTTTCTATTACAAATCCCCACACTATCGCCCCGCAAGCAGGTGCGCACATGAGTTCTTTCATCGTGCGCCGGATGGCGTTTTTCAATTCCACATCGGCAAAAAAGTGGTTGGTATCAAAATATGATACCAACCACTTTTCGGTGCAGCAGCTTTCGTGATCAAGTAGTATGCCTGCTCCCAGCATATTCTGTTTCAACCTATGCTCCCGATTTTGTTGCCATTTTCGTACATATCCGCGGCATACTCGCGGTGATTCGGCCCCTCGTATGGCACCCAGCCAAAGCCCGGAATATAGACCTCATCGCCGGGCTGCAGCTCTATGGTCGGCTGCGGTGTGGGAGGCGCAGGCTCCGG
>CAKTOW010000021.1 GCA_934590325.1 uncultured Oscillospiraceae bacterium | reverse complement strand
CTACACCGTGGATGCTGAAAAAAGACGCAGTATCAGCTCAGCCGCCATCTGCTCGCTATGGAGGGCCTTTGTCTGGTACCTCGGAGGGCGGAAATTAAAAAGGGAGGGTAGGCGGACAATATCTTATTGCCCGCCTTACGGTCATTTCTCAGAACTGACGTCAGTTCCCGTTCCGCTTCTTTGTATGCCTCTTCGATTGGCTTCGGCATCGTCAGCGGTAGAAGGACAGGATCGACAGCAGCATTTTGACGAACACCACGTTCATCACCATTAGCAGACACATGGAGCCGTACATACGGCACCAGCCGGAGAAAATATCCGAGGTGCTGCGGCTGCCGCCTACACCGAAGGCCAGCGGCGCCATGATGGTCAGCACCGCCAGAATGAAGTAGCGGTCTGCCATTTCAAAGAAGGGTTTCAAGACTTTTTCTTTTGCTATTCTTGCGTTTTTCCCTTATTTTTCCCCTTAACAGCTTAATATTTGAACGAAAAGGCCCCCTGACGGGGCCTTTTTTGTTTTGCATACCCTCCCCGTCCCTGCAATTCAATCTCCCCCCGTTCACAGAAAATTTTCCCTTTCTCCCGTTTTACGGATGGATTCTTAGCGGGAATCATGCTAATATATAATGTACTATACTTCGGAGAGGCGGGATAGCGTTGGAGCTGAACAAAAAGAACATCAAGCGCATCATGCTGCTGATAGCCTTTGCGGCGCTGCTGTACTGGGGGCTGAACAACCTGGCCTGGCTGGGCGGCGTTCTGGGCGGTCTTGTGGACCTGCTGTCGCCGCTGCTGATCGGCATCTGCATCGCCTTCGTTCTGAACCTGATGATGGCCGCGCTGGAGCGGCTGTGGTGCCGCGCCCTGGCCAAGTGGCGCAGCCCGTGGCGGGAGAAGCTGAAGCGTCCCGTCTGCCTGACGCTGACCATGGTGCTGTTTGTGGGGATTATTTTCGCCATCTTCTTTATCCTGATTCCCCGTCTGGAGGAGGCCGGCTCTACCCTCGTGGCGAACATCCCCACCTACGTGGCGCAGGTGCAGTCGTGGTGGGGGGATCTCAGCGGCTTCGCCACCCAGCACGGCGTTACCCTGCCGGAGATGACGCTCAGCGCCGACCAGGTGCGGGAAACCATCACCGGTTTCCTTACCGAAAAGGGCGACAGTGTGGTGAACACCACCTTGAACATCACCACCTCCATCGTGGGCGCGCTGGTGAATTTCCTGCTGGCTCTCGTGTTCTCTCTGTACCTGCTGGCGCAGAAAGAAACGCTTCTGTCCCAGTCCCGCCGCCTGCTGCGCCGCATCCTGCCCCAGAAGGCCGCCGACCGGCTCATGCACCTGCTGAGTCTTACCAACAACGCCTTTTCCAGCTTCGTCACCGGACAGGTGACGGAGGCGTTCATCCTCGGCACGCTCTGCTGTCTCGGTATGCTGCTGCTGCGGCTGCCCTACGCGCTGCCTGTGTCGGTGATCATCGCCACGCTGTCGCTGATCCCCATTTTCGGCGCGTGGATCGGCGCGGCCACCGGCGCGTTCCTCATCGTGTTCCAGAGCCCGCTGAAGGCCCTGACCTTCCTCATCTTTCTGCTGATCTTGCAGCAGGTGGAGGGCAACCTGATCTACCCCAAGGTGGTGGGCAAGTCCGTGGGCCTGCCGGGGCTGTGGGTGCTGGCGGCCGTCACCATCGGCGGCGGCGCCTTCGGCGTGGTAGGTATGCTGCTGGGTGTGCCCGTGTGCTCCGTGGTCTACGCGCTGGTGCAGGACTTCATCCGCTCCGGAAAGCCCGCCAAAACCACCCCCGAACCGTAAATACCGCCGGAAAGCCGCCCCAACGGGCGGCTTTCTTCGTTGTTCACAAATAATTAAAACCCCAACTATTGACAACCGCGGCGGCGGGTGGTACACTGCCTTTAGCACTCAGAGGTATAGAGTGCTAAACGGAGAATATACTATGGAACTGACCCAACGCAAAAAGCAAATACTGAAGATCGTGGTGGACAGCTACATCAACACCGCCGAGCCCGTGGGCTCCAAGGCCATCGTGGAGCTGATGCCCGAAAAGGTCAGCTCCGCCACCGTGCGCAATGAGCTGGCCGACCTGACGGAGCTGGGCTATCTGGAGCAGCCCCACACCTCCGCCGGGCGCATCCCGTCCGCCAAGGGCTACCGCCTGTATGTCAACGAGCTGATGGAGCGCAAGCCCCTGTCGGCGGAGGAGGAGGCCAGCATCAACACCGCGCTGGCCAAGCCCCTGCAGCAGGTGGAGCAGGTCATCGACCAGGCGGGCCAGATGGTGTCCAGCTTCGTGGGCTACCCCACCTACGCCGTGGCGGATCACCGCACGGCGGCCACGGTGCAGCGCTTCGAGCTGATCACCGTGGACGGCGGCAGCTTCATCGCCGTGGTGATGCTGTCCGACAGCCGGGTGAAAAGCCAGCTGATGCGCGCGGCGCTGCCGGTGGAGGCCGAGGTGCTGCCCCAGCTGAGCCACCTGCTGAACACCCATTTCACCGGCGTTCCCGCCGAGCAGATGAACGCCACGCTGATGAACCTCAGCGAGCAGGTGCCCGGCCAGTGGTTCCTCCTCCTGAACCAGGTGACGGAATACGCCGGCTCCCTGCTGGAGGAGGCCCGTCACCAGCAGGTGTACACCAGCGGTGCCAGCCAGCTGCTGAAGTTCCCGGAGTTCCGGGACATTGACAAGGCCCACGACCTGATGAGCTTCATGGTGGACAACAAGCAGGAGCTGCCCGTCCCCGCCGGGGACGCCCCCATGCAGATACTCATCGGCCCGGAGAACGTCAACGACGCCCTGAAGGAGAGCAGCGTGGTCATCGCCAGCTACGACATCGGTGACAATATGCGCGGACTGGTGGGCGTCGTAGGCCCCACCCGTATGGATTACGCCGCCGTGGCGGCACGGCTGAGCTACTTTGCCGAGAGCCTGAGCCGTATGTTTGGTAAAAAACAGCTACCGGAGGATACAACGGAATGAGCGAAAAAAATAAGAAGGATCAGAACAAGGAGGACACCGTCCCCCAGGAGGTGACCCCCGAGGAGGTCGCCGGGGAGCCCGCTGAGGTCGCGCAGGAGACCTACACCGTCACCAAGGCGCAGATGCAGCAGATGGAGGAGCTGGCCAAAACGCTGGCCGACGCCAACGACAAGTACCTGCGGCTGGCGGCGGAGTACGACAACTACCGCAAGCGCACCGCGCGGGAGAAGGAACACGTGTACAGCGACGCGAAGATCGACACCATCAAGCCGTTCCTGGGCGTCCTGGACAACCTGGAGCGCGGCGTCAGCCAGTTCGAGGAGGGCGACCCCCACCGGCAGGGCCTGGAGCTGATATGCAAGCAGTTCGAGGATGTGCTGACCAAGCTGGGCGTCGCCGAGATACCTGCCCTGGGCGAGAAGTTCGACCCGGAGAAGCACAACGCGGTGATGCACACTGAGGACGAAACGGCGGAGGAAAATACCGTCGTGGAGGTATTCCAGAAGGGCTACACACTGGGTGACAAGATATTGCGGTTCGCAATGGTCAAGGTCGCCAACTGATACAGGAGGGTAAATTATGGAAGGCAAGAGATTATACAAGAGCGCCACGGACAAGAAGATCGCCGGTGTCTGCGGCGGCATCGCGGAGTATTTCAACGTGGACTCCACCCTGATCCGTCTGGCGTGGGTGGTGTTCTGTGCCCTGGGCGGCAGCGGCCTGCTGGCCTATATCATCGCCGCGCTGGTCATCCCCGACCGGCCCATGTAAGGCGAAAATCAAATACCGTAAGTAATAAACATTTATCTATATACAGGAGGCAATCATTATGTCTAAAGTCATCGGCATCGACCTTGGTACTACCAATTCCTGCGTGGCCGTCATGGAGGGCGGCGAGGCAGTCGTTATCCCCAACGCGGAAGGCAACCGCACCACCCCGTCCGTCGTGGCCTTCAGCAAGACCGGCGAGCGTATGGTAGGCCAGGTGGCAAAGCGCCAGGCCATCACCAACCCCGAGCGCACCATCTCCTCCATCAAGCGCGAGATGGGCACCGACCACCGCGTCACCATCGACGGCAAGAGCTACACCCCCCAGGAGATCAGCGCCATGATCCTGCAGAAGCTAAAGTCCGACGCCGAGGCCTATCTGGGCCAGACCGTCACCGAGGCGGTCATCACCGTCCCCGCCTACTTCACCGACAGCCAGCGCCAGGCCACCAAGGACGCCGGCAAGATCGCCGGCCTGGACGTGAAGCGCATCATCAACGAGCCCACCGCCGCCGCTCTGGCCTACGGTGTGGATAAGGAGCAGGCACAGAAGATCATGGTCTACGACCTGGGCGGCGGCACCTTCGATGTGTCCATCCTGGAGATCGATGACGGCGTGATCGAGGTGCTGGCCACCGCCGGCAACAACCGCCTGGGCGGCGACGACTTCGACCAGTGCATCATGAAGTACCTGGTCAGCGAGTTCAAGAAGTCCGACGGCATCGATCTCAGCGGCGACAAGGTTGCCATGCAGCGCCTGAAGGAGGCCGCCGAGAAGGCCAAGATCGAGCTGTCCGGCGTGACCACCAGCAACATCAACCTGCCCTATATCACCGCCGACGCCACCGGCCCCAAGCACCTGGATGTCACTCTGACCCGTGCCAAGTTCAATGAGCTGACCGGCCACCTGGTGGAGGCCACCATGGGCCCCGTGCGCCAGGCCATGTCCGACGCCGGTCTGAAGCCCAGCGACCTGGCCAAGGTGCTGATGGTGGGCGGCTCCAGCCGTATCCCCGCCGTGGTGGAGGCCGTGAAGAACTTCACCGGCTCCGAGCCCTTCAAGGGCATCAACCCCGATGAGTGCGTGGCCATGGGCGCCGCCCTGCAGGCCGGCGTGCTGACCGGCGACGTGAAGGGTCTGCTGCTGCTGGACGTCACCCCCCTGTCCCTGGGCATCGAGACCATGGGCGGCGTGTGCACCCGTCTGATCGAGCGCAACACCACCATCCCCGTCAAGAAGAGCCAGATCTTCTCCACCGCCGCCGACAACCAGACCTCTGTTGAGGTCAACGTGCTGCAGGGCGAGCGCGAGATGGCCGCCGCCAACAAGAGCCTGGGCCGCTTCCACCTGGACGGCATCGCCCCGGCACGCCGCGGTGTGCCTCAGATCGAGGTCACCTTCGACATCGACGCCAACGGCATCGTCAACGTCAGCGCCAAGGACCTGGGCACCGGCAACGCCCAGCACATCACCATCACCTCTTCCTCCAACATGTCCAAGGAGGACATCGAGAAGGCCGTCAAGGAGGCCGAGCAGTATGCCGCCGAGGACGCCAAGATCAAGGAAAAGGTGGAGGTCCGCAACCAGGCCGATCAGATGGTCTATCAGGCGGAAAAGACCCTGAACGAGGTGGGCGACAAGGTGCCCGAGAGCGAGAAGGAGCCCATCAAGGCCGGTATCGACAAGCTGAAGGAGACCCTGAAGGGCGAGGACACCGACGCCATTAAAGCCGCCACCGAGGAGCTGACCCAGCTGTTCTACAAGATGAGCGAGAAGCTCTACCAGCAGCAGGCGCCCCAGGGCGACCCCAACATGGGCGGTCAGCCCGGCGGCGACCCCAACGGCGGCCAGCAGTACTACGACGCCGACTACAAGGTCGTGGATGACGACGATCAGAATAAGTAAAAAATCATACCATGAGAGGGACAGGGCTTCCTGTCCCTTCTCGTGGCGTTAGGAGATAACGCCCATGGCACAGGAAAAACGCGATTATTACGAGGTCCTCGGCGTCAGCAAGGGCGCCAGCGAGGACGAGATCAAAAAAGCATATAAAAAGCTGGCGCGGAAATACCACCCGGACATGAACCCCGGCGACAAGGAGGCCGAGGAGAAGTTCAAGGAGGTCAACGAGGCCAACGAAGTGCTCAGCGACCCGGAGAAGAAGGCCCGGTACGACCAGTTCGGCTTCGCGGGCGTGGACCCCAGCTACGGCGCGGGCGCAGGCGGCGCGGGCTACGGCGCCGGCGGCTTCGACTTCGGCGACCTGGGCGACATATTCGGCAGCTTCTTCGGCGGCGGCTTCGGCGGCCAGCAGCGGCGCAACCCCAACGCCCCTCAGCGGGGCGAGAGCATCCGCGCCAGCGTGTCCGTCACGTTCAAGGAGGCCGCCTTCGGCTGTGAGAAGGACGTGACCGTGGAGCGCAGCGAGCAGTGCGGCACCTGCAAGGGCAGCGGCTGCCAGCCGGGCACCACACCGGAGATATGCCCCGACTGCCGCGGCAGCGGCCAGGTACAGGTGCAGCAGCGAACGCCCATGGGCGTTTTCGCCAGCAGCCGCCCCTGCCAGAAGTGCCGCGGCACCGGCCGCATCATCCACCAGCCCTGCACCGACTGCGGCGGGCAGGGGAGGGTCCGCAAGCGCAAGACCATCAAGGTCACCATCCCCGCCGGCATCGACCACGGCCAGACCATCTCCCTGCGGGGCCAGGGCAACGCCGGCAAGAACGGCGGCAGCGCCGGCGACCTGCTGATCACCGTCATGGTGCAGCCGGACGAGGTGTTCCGCCGGGAGGGCGTGGACGTGTTCTGCGAAGCGCCCATTACCTTCGCCCAGGCGGTGCTGGGCGCCACGTTGGAGATCCCCACCATCGACGGCAAGGTGAAGTACGACCTGCCCGAGGGCACCCAGACCGGCAGCGTGTTCCGTCTGCGGGGCAAGGGCATCCCGGTGCTCAACGGCCGGGGACGCGGCGACCAGTACGTCACCGTCAATGTGGAGACCCCCCGCAACCTCACCAAGGAGCAGAAGGAGGCCCTGCGGAAGTTCAGCGATATGCTGGGCGAGAGCAACTACGAAAAGCGCAAGAGCTTTTTCAAGAAGAAATGAGCAGGTGAACGATGTATCTGGCGGATTATCACACCCATTCGGCCACGTCACCGGACGGCCGCCTGACGGTCAGCGAGCTGGCGGAGGCGGCGGTACGCGCCGGCCTGGACGAGATATGCGTCACCGACCACGTGGACACAGTGCTGTGGGGCAGCCACCAGCCCCGCGACAGCTTCGACTGGTCGCGGCTGCTGCGTGAGCTCCCGGAAGCCCGGGAGAAATACGCCGGCCGCCTGACCATCCGCCTCGGCGCGGAGCTGGGCGAGGCGCCCATGGGCTTCGCCCGGGCGGAAAAACTGCTGTCCCAGGCACCCGCCCTGGACTTTGTGATCGGTTCCGTACACATGGCCGGGGAAAAATATCAACATTTTGACCTGTATTACATTGAAAAAAACAGCGAAATGTATTATCATAGCGTTATAGACAGCTATCTGGAGGACGTGCTGCGCCTGGCCCGTTGGGGCCGCTTCAGCGTGCTGGGCCACCTGACACTTCCCCTGCGGTATCTGAACGAAAATCTGGGCGAACACGTGACCTTCGACGGCCACTACGGCCAGTGCCGCGAGATATTCCGCACGCTGATCGAAAACGGCTGCGGCATCGAGTGCAACACCAACCGGGGCAACACGCCCCTGCCCGACGCCTCGCTGCTGCGGCTCTACCGCCAGCAGGGCGGCGAGATCATCACCCTGGGCTCCGACGCCCATTCGGCGGAGTACGTGGGCTGCTGCATCCGCGAGCGGCAGGAGCTGCTGCGGGAATGCGGTTTCCGCTACTTCTGCACCTTCGAGGGCGGGAAGCCCACCTTCCGCAAGCTGTAATAACAAAAAGGAGAACGCGAACATGAAAATTGCCATCGCCTGCGACCACGGCGGCTACCTGCTGAAGCAGGACATCCTCATCTGGCTGGAGGAGAACGACATCGACTACGAGGACTTCGGCTGCTTTTCCACCGACAGTGTGGACTATCCCCTCCTCGCCGAGAAGGCCGCCCGGGCGGTGGCCGACGGCTCCTGTGACAAGGGCATCGTGATCTGCACCACCGGCATCGGCGTCAGCATCGCCGCCAACAAGGTGCCCGGCATCCGCTGCGCTCTGTGCACCGACAGCCTGCAGGCGGAGATGACCCGCCGCCACAACGACGCCAACATGATGGCCCTGGGCGCCGGCATTACCGGCGGCAACCTGGCCAAGCGCATGGTGGACATCTTCCTGCACACCGACTTCGAGGGCGGCCGTCACGCCCGCCGCGTGGCACAGCTGGACGCCATCCGGTAAGGCGGAGATCGCGTAATCTATCCGACGAGGTAAACGACTATGGCGACAAAGGGGTACAACAGCTACCACGGACGTATGTCCGGCGGCAAGATCGCGCTGATCGTGGTGCTGGCACTGGTGCTGGTAGCCGCGGTGGCGTATCTGACGCTGCAGAATTATGTGGTATACGACGAGGCGGGCAACGCCACCATCGACCTGCCGTTCTTCCATAAGAAGGACAAGGATACCGACACACCGGACGACGGCACCATCAACGGCACCGGGGACCGCGACGACATCGTGGACACGGTGGAGCCCGAGCATCCCCACGTGAAGGTGGCCGCGCTGCACGGCACGCGCCTGCCCGACGACTGCCTGTGGTGGGGCGCCGACTACATCATGAACACCCTGGCGCCCAACGACCTGGTGCTGGCGGTGAAGCGCACCACCGGCGGCATCACCTACGCCACCTCCGTTGCCACGCCTCAGGGCGTGGTGGTGGAGACCGGGCGCCCGCTGGACTGCCTGCACACGCTGCTGGGCAGCGGCCGCTACACCGTGGGGCACATCGTCTGCTTCCGCGACAGCGCCTACACCCGCGCCGTGCCCCAGGCGGCCCTGACCCGTGAGGACGGCCAGCTGTGGTATGACGAGGGCGGCCAGTCCTGGCTGGATCCCACCCACACCGAAACGCTGCAGTACATCACCGCGCTGGTGAAGGAGTGCGGCGAGCTGGGGTTCAACGAGGTCCTGCTGGACGACTTCCGCTATCCCACCGGTGACACGTCGGCCATCGCCAACGGCGCCGCCGACAAGGCCCAGGTGCTCACCGACTTTGCCGAAAAGCTCCGCGCCGCCCTGCCTGAGGGCACGGCCCTCTCTGTGGTGGTCCGTGACACGGACAGCCTCAGCATCACCCAGATGGCGGAGCTGTTCGACCGGCTGTACGTCCCGGCGGACATGGATCTGACCGCGGTGAAAGCCGCGCTGCCCCAGGGCTACGACCCCGAGACCCGCGTGGTGCCCATGGTCAGCGAAGCGCCGGCCTCCGGCAGCTACATGATCGTACAATAAACGCAAAAAAGAACCGTCCGAAGGACGGTTCTTTTTTTGCGCTTTGGTGTCACTCGCTGTCCAGCTTGAGGACGGCCATGAATGCTTCCGTGGGCACCTGCACCGTACCCAGGTTCCGCATCTTCTTTTTGCCCTCCTTCTGCTTCTCCAGCAGCTTCTTCTTCCGGGTGATGTCGCCGCCGTAGCACTTGGCCAGCACGTCCTTGCGCATGGCCTTCACGGTCTCCCGGGCGATGATGCGCCCGCCGATGGCCGCCTGAATGGGCACCTCGAACAGCTGGCGGGGGATGTTCTCCTTCAGCTTCTCGCACAGCCGCCGTGCGCGGCCGTAGGCCTTGTCCCTGTGGGCGATGAAGCTCAGGGCATCCACGCCGTCGCCGTTGAGCAGCAGGTCCACCTTCACCAGGTCGCTGGTGCGGTAGCCGGACAACTCATAGTCCAGACTGGCGTAGCCCTTGGTGTTGGCCTTGAGGGTGTCGAAAAAGTCGTAGATGATCTCATTCAGGGGCATCTGATAGTGCAGCTCCACCAGGTGCGTGTCCAGATACTGCATGTCCTTGAACTCGCCCCGGCGGTCCTGGCACATGGGCATGATGTTGCCCACGTAGTCCTGGGGCGTGATGATGGACACCTTCACGTACGGCTCCTCCGCGTGCTCGATGGTGCCCGGGTCGGGGTAGTTGTGGGGATTGTCCACCTTTACCATGGTGCCGTCGGACTTGTACACGTGGTAGATAACGCTGGGCAGCGTGGTCACCAGGTCCAGGTTGAACTCCCGCTCCAGCCGCTCCTGTATGATCTCCATGTGCAGCATGCCCAGGAAGCCGCAGCGGAAGCCAAAGCCCAGCGCCACGGAGCTCTCCGGCTCAAAGGTCAGGGAGGCATCGTTCAGCTGCAGCTTCTCCAGCGCGTCCCGCAGGTCGGGATACTTGCTGCCGTCCTCGGTGTAGATACCGCAGTAGACCATGGACTGCGCCGGGCGATAGCCGGGCAGCGCCTCGGCGGCGGGGTTCGCCGCGTCGGTGACGGTGTCGCCCACCTGGGTGTCCTTCACGTTCTTGATGCTTGCGGTGAAGTAGCCCACCTCGCCGGCCTGCAGCGCGTCCGTGGGCTCGTTGCCGATGGGCTTCAGATAGCCGCACTCCAGAATGGTGTACTCCGCGCCGGTGGCCATCATACGGATGGTCTGCCCCTTCCGCAGGGTGCCCTGCTTGATGCGGAAATACACCACCACGCCTACGTAGGGGTCGTACTGGCTGTCGAACACCAGCGCCTGCAGCGGCGCCTTGGGGTCCCCGGCGGGCGCTGGCACATTCTGCACCACGTCCTCCAGCACCGCCTCGATGTTGATACCCAGCTTGGCGGAGATCTCCGGCGCCTCCAGGGCGGGCAGGCCGATGATGTCCTCCACCTCCTGCTTGGCCTTCAGGGGGTCGGCGGCGGGCAGGTCGATCTTGTTGAACACCGGCAGTATCTCCAGGTCGTGGTCCATGGCCAGATAGGTGTTGGCCAGCGTCTGGGCCTCCACGCCCTGGGTGGCGTCCACCACCAGCAGCGCGCCCTCACAGGCGGCCAGGGACCGGCTGACCTCGTAGTTGAAGTCCACGTGGCCCGGCGTATCGATGAGGTTCAGGGCATAGGTCTCGCCGTCGTTGGCGTTGTAGAAGATGCGCACGGCACGGGACTTGATGGTGATGCCCCGCTCCCGCTCCAGGTCCATGTTGTCCAGCAGCTGGTTCTCCATCTCCCGCTCGGGCACGGCGTGGCACTTCTCCAGCAGCCGGTCCGCCAGCGTGGATTTACCGTGGTCAATGTGGGCGATTATCGAAAAGTTGCGGATATGGGATTGGTCAAACATACAGAAAACCTCCTTAGGGTAAATCCACGCTGACCGCGCGGATAGCGCGCACAAGCGTTTTGCGGAGCAAAACCTTGCCGCAGGCGGAATTCATTTCCGCCGAGGATGTCAAATGAAAAGAGGGGTCCCCGGCGTGCCGTCAGGCAAGTTGGGGAAGGGATTTGCCATGGTCAATGTGGGCGATTATCGAAAAGTTGCGGATATGGGATTGGTCAAACATACAGTGTACCCTCCTTACTTGGCCGCGCGCTCATCCACATTGTGGATGACCTGCGCGGTGCTCTGCCCCACGCCGGGCAGGGCGGTCAGGGCATCGGAATTCAGCTGGGGCAGCTCCTCCGCCTCCGCCAGCGCCCGCATATAGGCCGCGCGGCTGCGCAGCAGGGCGGCGTCCACCGCGCCGCCGTCGAAGTCCACCGCGTCGGTGGCGAACAGGTCCTCGTTGCCGCCGCTCCGCCGGTACAGCCGCCGCAGCAGGTCGTACAGCGTCGCGCCGATACAGTCCCCGGCGGCGGTGATGGCCTCCCGGCTGTTGGTGTGCCCCAGCAGGTCGAACAGCAGCCCGGTGGTGTTCACCGCCAGCTTCTTCTGCAGTGTGGCCATGATACTGCCCTTCAGCGAGCCCTTCTCCGCGCTGCCGTCGTACAGCCCGGCGGCCTCGATCATGGCCCCGTCGCGATTGGCGCTGCGCCCCAGCAGGAAGTCCGCCGACACATGATAGAAGTCGCAGACCTTGCTGACGAAGGCCAGTCCCGGCTCGCGTATGCCGTTTTCGTAGTGGCTCAGCAGCGCCTGGCTGATGCCCAGCGCCGCCGCCGCCTTGCGCTGGCTGATGCCCTTCTCCTGGCGCAGCAGGCTCAGCGTTCTTGAAAAATCTGTTGCCATTGTCTCTCCACCCTATCTCTCTTTGTCCGGCCGCGTCACGCACCGGCAATTAAATACAGCCTGTAAAGTATACCCTATATTATACAGCTTGTAAATAATTTTCTGCACCCCTTCCGCAAAAAATTTGCACCTTTCGCCCCAAAGTGCTACAATAGGAAAAAACCACGGAGGTGCTTACTATGGAAGAACTCATCCTATACGTCAAATACCACGCCAAGCCCGGCGGCCGCGAGGCCTTCGTCCGCCAGGTGGTGGAGGAGGGCATCCTCACCGCCATCCGCGCCGAGGACGGCTGCCTGGCCTACGACTACTACTTCTCCGCCCAGGACGAGAACGAGCTCCTGCTGATCGAGCGCTGGGCCAGCGCCGAGCACCAGCGCATCCACATGCAGCAGCCCCACATGGCCCGCCTGCGTACCATCAAGGAGCAGTACGTGGACGGCACCCAGCTGGGCAAGGTGCACCTGGAGGCCTGAGCATGCTCTTCGACACACACGCCCACTACGACGACGAGGCCTTCGACCCCGACCGCCAGCTGCTGCTGGAGAGCCTGCCGCAGCGGGGCGTCGCCCTGGTGGTGAACCCCGGCTGTGACCTGCCCAGCTCCCGCAAGGCCGTGTCCTACGCCGCCGAGTACCCCCACGTCTACGCCGCCGTGGGCATCCACCCAGAGAACTGCGGCGGCTTCACCCCGGTGGACATCGACACCCTGCGTCAGTTGGCGCAGCAGCCCAAGGTGGTGGCCATCGGCGAGATCGGCCTGGACTACTACTGGGAGCAGAACCCGCCCCGTCCCTTCCAGCAGCAGGTGCTGCGCGCCCAGCTGGCGCTGGCGCGGGAGCTGCGCCTGCCGGTGATCTTCCACGACCGGGACGCCCACGGCGACTCCCTGTCCATCGTCAGGGAGTTCCCGGAGGTGACCGGCGTGTTCCACTGCTTCTCCGGCAGTCCGGAGATGGCCAAAGAGCTGCTGGACATGGGCTGGTACCTGGGCTTTGACGGCCCCGTGACCTACAAGAACGCCCGCCGCGCCCCGGAGGTAGCCGCCGTCACCCCCCTGGACCGCATGCTCATCGAGACCGACAGCCCCTACATGACGCCGGTGCCCTACCGCGGGCAGCGGAACGACTCCTCCTACGTCCGCCTGGTGGCGGAAAAGCTGGCGGAGTGGAAAAACGTCCCCGTGGAGCTGCTGGCCCACGCCACGCTGGAAAACGGCAAACGCCTCTTCCGCATCGTATAGCGCAGAAAAACGCCCCCGTTAGGCCGCCTGGCACAAGAAAACATACGCCGCAAAAGGCGCGTTTCGCGCAGCCCCGTCGTTGCGCCGCCTTGACAGACATCCAGTATGCCTGCGGCGGTGCGCCTCGGCTCTGCACAAAACGCGCTCTTTTTCGGTGCGAAGCAGTTTTGCCAAAGTAAATTCGAGCTGAAATTGGCTGCAAAAACGCCCGCATGCTGACGCATGTGGGCGCTTTTTTCGGTCGATTTCAGCCGGATAGACACAGGCAAAACCGTGTGTTTTCTTGTGTCAGGCGGCCTTTCCCGGGGGCGTTTGCTTTTTCCGTTTTACTGCGCCTTTTTCAGCTGGCGTATTTCCTCCGCCATCTGGCGCATCATGCTCTTGAGGAACCGCACATCGTCCTCCAGGTCATCCACGCGGCTACGGGGCACCAATTTCTCCTGAATGTCAGCGATGCCGTCCGCCAGCAGGTTGACTTTGGGCATGACCTCGTTCTCCATGACGATGCCGATACGCCGCGAGATAAGCTCATCTATTCTTTGAAAATCTTTTTCCTCCAGCATAACTACGTTCCCTTTCCCTCTCCCTCTCCGTTTCTGCTCTCATTATAAAGCCCCTCTGCCGCAAAGTCAATCACACCTATCGGATTTTCCTTTTCCCCCACGGAAACTTCTTCTTGCATTTTATTGAATCATTCGATAAACTGGTACATGACACTGTATCAAGTTACAAATCGGAGGTAGCCCCTATGAAGCAACTGAATCGCTGGGTGTACGCCATCGTGGGCGTCATCGTCCTGCTGTTCGCAGGTCTCGTGTACGCCTGGAGCGTGCTGTCCACCCCTATCGGCGCCGAGTTCACCGGCTGGACAAAGGCACAGCTCAGCCTGACCTTCACCCTGGTGATGATCCTGTTCTGCATCGGCTCTCTGCTGTGCGGCCTGCTGGCCGGCAAGCTCAGCGCCAAGAATGCCGTGCGCCTGGGCGCCGTGCTGTTCCTGGCCGGCTTCTTTATCGCCAGCCGCTGCCAGGCGCCCCTGACCCTGTACCTGGGCTTCGGCGTCCTGTGCGGCCTGGGCTCCGGCCTCAGCTACAACGCCGTCATGAGCACCATGGTCAAGTGGTTCCCGGACAAGCCCGGTCTGATCTCCGGCGTGCTGCTGATGGGCTTCGGCGGCGGCAGCTTCCTGATCGGCAAGCTGTACCAGGCCTGGACGCCCGCCGAGATCGGCGGCTGGCGCACCAGCTTCGTGGTGCTGGGCATCGTCTGCTGCGCGGTGCTGGCGGTGTGCTCCTTCTTCTTCGTGGCGCCCGGCGCGGACTTCTCCGCCCCCGCCGCCAAGGGCGGCAAGGCCGCGGCGCGTCCCGCCGCCGCGGATATCGCCCCCGGCCAGATGCTGAAAAAGCCCACCTTCTGGCTCTACTACGTGTGGGCCATCGCCGTCAGCGCGGCGGGCCTGGCCCTCATCTCCCAGGCCAGCGGCGTGGTGTGGGAGGCCAGTGCCGACCAGACCGCCGCCTCCGTGGCCACCATCGTGGGCCTTATCTCCATCTGCAACGCCGTGGGCCGCGTGCTGTTCGGCGGTATGTACGACAAGTACGGCCGCAGCCTGTCCATGCAGCTGGTCAACGGCCTGTTCATCCTGACCTCCGTGGTGCTGATACTGGCCATGTCCAGCCGCAGCGTGGCGGTGGTCATCGCGGGCTTCGTGCTGGGCGGCCTGGCCTACTCCGGCGTCACCCCCACCAACTCCGCCTTCTGCCGCGCCTACTTCGGCCCCGGCCACTATCCGGTGAACTTCCCGCTGATCAACAGCAACCTGATCTTCGCCAGCTTCGGCAGCACCATTTCCGGCGCCCTGTACGACGCGGCGAGCTCCTACAACAGCACCTTCTTCCTGATCATCGGCCTGGCCGTGGTGGGCGTCGTCTGCTCCCTGGCCATCTCCGCCATCGACCGGAAAAGCAAATAACTCCCGCGCCATGTCCACAAGGCCCCCTTGCGTAAAAAGGGCCCCGTAGGGCGGGGCGACTACACCCCGCCGGAGACAATAATAAAGCAAGGCCGGCTAACGCCGGCCTTGCTTTATTTTCGTGCCTGTTTGTCGATTGCGTTCAGGCTCAACTCTCCCGCCAGCTTAAACAGCACATCGCCCATGACCTGCTCCACCGGGATACCCCCGGCCTGCTGTCCTACCTTGCGATAGAACTCGTAGAGGTAGTCCTCCACCTGTACGGTAACTTTCTTCATTTTCCCCCTCTTTTCTGCACAAATGATAACTAAATGATAACATATAGTTTGTAGATAGTCAAGCCGCGAATGGGTAAAATGTTATCAAAATGATAAAGAGGTGTTACCACGTGGCTACTGACCGCATCCAGACCGGCATCCGTTTCCCGGAGGCGCTCCTGCGCAAGCTCACCTATATTGCCCGCAAGAACCACCGCTCTCTGAACGCCCAACTGGAGCACCTGGCGCAGCAGTGTGTGGATGAATACGAAAAAGAACATGGAACCATCGAGTTCCCTCCCGAGGAATGAGCCAGAAAGGACCGGCTTCGCCGGTTCTTCTTGTATCTACAATAAGCTCCCCCGGCTTAGGCCGCCTGGCATAAGAAAACATACGCCGCAAAAGGCGCGTTTCGCGCAGCCCCGTCGTTGCGCCGCCTTGACAGACATCCAGTATGCCTGCGGCGGTGCGCCTCGGCTCTGCACAAAACGCGCTCTTTTTCGGTGCGAAGCAGTTTTGCCAAAGTAAATTCGAGCTGAAATTGGCTGCAAAAACGCCCGCATGCTGACGCATGTGGGCGCTTTTTTCGGTCGATTTCAGCCGGATAGACACAGGCAAAACCGTGTGTTTTCTTGTGTCAGGCGGCCTTTACGGGGGAGCTTACTTATTAAGTCAGCACAGCTTCGCGCCCGCGGGCACGGAATCATCGATCAGCATCAGGTGCAGCTTCTCCTCGCCCTTCTCCTTATGCACGGCGGAGATCAGCATTCCGCAGCTGGGAATGCCCATCATCTTCCGCGGCGGCAGGTTCAGGATGGCGATGGCCGTCTTGCCGATGAGCTGCTCCGGCTCGTAGTACTGGTGGATGCCGGACAGGATGATGCGGTCCGTGCCGCTGCCGTCGTCCAGCGTGAACTTCAGCAGCTTGTCGCTCTTCTTCACCGCCTCGCAGTTCTTGATCTTCACGGCCCGGAAGTCGGACTTCAGGAACGTGTCGAAGTCCACCTCATCCTCCACGTAGGGCTCCAGCTCCACGGCGGGGAGGGCGGCCTTCTTCTGGGCCTCCTGCAGGGCGTCCAGCTTGGCCAGCGCGTCCTCCACGTCGATGCGGGGGAACAGGTTCTCGCCCTTGCTGATCTGCGCATCCGCGGGCAGCACGCCCCACACGTTGGCGTTGTCCCAGCTGCGGCAGGTCTCGTCGGCGCCCAGCTTCTCGAAGATCTTGCCGCAGGTTTCCGGCATCACCGGCAGCAGCAGGGTGGTACAGATGCGGATGGTCTCCAGCAGGTTGTACAGCACCGCCGCCAGACGCTCGCGCTTGCTCTCGTCCTTGCCCAGAGCCCAGGGCGCGGTCTCGTCGATATACTTGTTGGCCCGGTCGATGACCTTGAACACCTCATCCAGCCCGTTCTGCAGCTGCAGCTTGTCCATCTCCGCCTGATAGCGGTCACGCAGCGCGCAGGCCATCCTCTTCAGATCGTCGTCCTCGGCGGTGTCCTCCCGCTGGGCGGGGAGCTTGCCGCCGAAGTACTTCTCCGCCATGCCGGTGGTGCGGCTGACCAGGTTGCCCAGCTTGTTGGCCAGGTCGGTGTTGATGGTGCCGATCAGCAGCTCGTTGGAGAAGTTGCCGTCGCTGCCGAAGGGGAACGTCCGCAGCAGGAAGAACCGCAGGGCATCCACGCCGAACATCTCGGACAGGGCATAGGGGTCCACCACGTTACCCTTGGACTTGCTCATCTTGCCGCCGTCGATGACCAGCCAGCCGTGGCCGTACACGTGCTTGGGCAGGGGCATACCCATGCTCATCAGCATGGCGGGCCAGATGATGCTGTGGAACCGCACGATCTCCTTGCCCACGATATGATAATCCGCGGGCCAGTACTTGTCGTAATCGTCGTACTTATCGTTGTCGAAGCCCAGCGCGGTGCAGTAGTTGAACAGCGCGTCCACCCAGACGTAGACCACGTGGCCCGGGTCGAAGTCCACGGGGATGCCCCACTTGAAGCTGGTGCGGGAGACGCACAGATCCTCCAGGCCGGGCTTGATGAAGTTATTCACCATCTCGTTAACGCGGGTGCGGGGCTGCAGGAAGTCCGTATCCTCCAGCAGGTGCTGCACACGGTCGGCGTACTTGCTCAGCCGGAAGAAATACGCCTCCTCCTCGGCGTCCTTCACCTCGCGGCCGCAGTCGGGGCACTTGCCGTCCACCAGCTGGCTCTCGGTCCAGAAGCTCTCGCACGGCGTGCAGTACTTGCCCTTGTAGGTCCCCTTATAGATATCGCCCTTGTCGTACATGGTCTTGAAGATCTTCTGCACGGCAGCGCAGTGGTAGTCGTCCGTGGTGCGGATGAAGCGGTCGTTGGAGATGTTCATCAGCTTCCACAGGTCGAGGATGCCGCGCTCGCCCTCCACGATGTGATCCACGAACTCCTGGGGCGTCATGCCCGCCTCCTGCGCCTTCGTCTCGATCTTCTGGCCGTGCTCGTCGGTGCCGGTCAGGAACATCACGTCGTAGCCCTGCAGCCGCTTGTACCGCGCGATAGCGTCGGTGGCCACGGTGCAGTAGCTGTGCCCGATGTGCAGCTTGTCCGAGGGATAATAGATGGGCGTGGTGATATAAAACGTCTTCTTTTCCATGGATATTTCTCCTTTTCCGCTGTTCCGAATGGAAGAACAGCACAGTTTCACATATATCATTGTAGCCCACCGTGTAGAGTTTGTCAATCTGACCCCGGCGCAAAATACCGTAATTTTGCGCAAAAACCCATTTACAGACCGCCTCGGATTCGATATAATAAAGGGTAGTGATTTTACCCGCTGTGCCGCGGAACAAAAGAGCATAGGAGGAAAACTATCGTGTCTTACAGAATTCTTGTTGTCAATCCCGGCTCCACCTCCACCAAGATCGGTGTCTATGAGGACGAGACCCTGCTTTTTGACAAGACTCTGCGCCACAGCGCGGAGGACATCGCCCAGTTCAACACCATCCCCGCCCAGAAGGACTGGCGCCGTGACCTGGTGATGAAGGCTCTGCGCGAGCAGGGCTTCGACGCCCGCACCCTGTCCGCGGTCAGCGGCCGCGGCGGTCTGCTGCGCCCCATCCGCGGCGGCACCTACGCCGTCAACGACAACATGGTCAAGGACTGCACCATCGGCGTACAGGGGCAGCACGCCTCCAACCTGGGCGGCCTGATCGCCCGCGAGATCGGCGACGAGCTGGGCATTCCCTCCTACATCGTCGACCCCGTGGTCATTGATGAGATGGCGGACGTGGCGCGCTATGCCGGTCATCCCCTGTTCCAGCGCGTCAGCATTTTCCACGCCCTGAACCAGAAGGCCGTGGCCAAGCGCTACGCCAAGGAGAACGGCAAGAAGTACGAGGATCTGAACCTCATCGTCTGCCACATGGGCGGCGGCTGCTCCATCGGTGCCCACATGAAGGGCAGCGTGGTGGACACCCAGAACGCGCTGGACGGCGAAGGTCCCTTCTCCCCCGAGCGCTCCGGCTCCCTGCCCACCGGTCAGCTGGTGAAGCAGTGCTTCTCCGGCAAGTATACCGAGGCCGAAATGCATCGCATGCTCTCCGGCCGCGGCGGCCTGGTGGCCTACACCGGCTCCAACGATATGCGCTATCTGCTGGCGCAGGCCGAGCACGACAAGAAGATCGCCGGCGTGGTGGATGCTTTCCACTATCAGATCGGCAAGGAGATCGGCTCCATGGCCGCCGTCATGCACGGCAAGGTGGATCAGATCATCCTCACCGGCGGCATTGCCTACGGTAAGGAGACCGTGGACGCCATCTCCGAGATGGTCAGCTGGATCGCCCCCATCACCGTCTATCCCGGCGAGGACGAGCTGCTGGCTCTGGCCCAGGGCGCCCTGCGCGTGCTGAAGGGCGAGGAAAAGGCCCAGGAGTACCGCCGCCCCCGTCCCGAGGACAACAACTGATCGGCTTTCTCTCATCCCCCGGCCTCCGGCCGGGGGATGATTTTTTCTCCTTCTCTTTCTCCCCCCGGCCTTCGGCCGGGGGCTTTCTTGTTCTCCTTACTTCCCCCGGCCTCCGGCCGGGGGAAGCGTTTTCTTGTCTCCGTCATTTTGTCCTAACCGCCTACCGCTCCGGTCGGAGTTTGCAAGTATATTCAACAAATTCGCATGGACGAAGAATAAATATGCAAAAATTCCTTGACATTTGCATCCGGCGGTGGTAAATTATGCAACATCAACGAGAGAGACACCGCCGGACATTCCCCGGCGGGCACACCGGAAAGGCGGTATACCTTATGAAAAACCACGTGACAACAACGAAAGGCGCCCCGATGCTGCTGCGACGACGATACACCGTCCGCCTGCACCGCGCGGCCTGACCTCTCCCGAAAATATGCACTTCATACATGAATAAATATTCACGACATACGAAAGGATATACGACCATGAAAAAGTTTATCGCTATGCTTCTGGCGCTGATGATGGCGCTCTCCCTGGTGGCCTGCGGCAGCAAGGCCGACACCTCCGCCGATGACAAGACCGATGACCCCGCCGTTACCGAGCCCGCCACCGCCCTGGAAAAGATCAAGGCCGACGGCGTGCTGACCGTGGCCCTCAGCCCCGACTTCTCCCCCATGGAGTTCGTGGACTCCTCCAAGACCGGCCAGGACCAGTACGTGGGCTTCGACATCACCCTGGCCAAGTACATCGCCGAGAACCTGGGCGTGGAGCTGGTCATTGAGCCCATGGGCTTCGACGCCAGCCAGACCGCCGTCTACACCGGTTCCGTGCCCATGTCCATCTCCGGCTACTCCTGGACCGAGGAGAGAGCCCAGAACTATGAACTGAGCGACTACTACTACGCCGGCGAGAACGAGACAAGACAGGCCCTGCTCATCAAGAAGGAGAATGCCGACAAGTACACCGCTCCCGAGGATCTGGCCGGCCAGGACGTGGGCGCCCAGAACGCCTCCCTCCAGATGCAGCTGGTCACCGAGCAGCTGACCGATGCCAACCCCATCTCCATCGGTGACATCACCGTGGGCGTCATGGAGCTGAAGAGCGGCAACATCGAAGCTCTGGCCGTGGCCTACGGCAACGCGGAGATGATCGTGGACGCCAACCCCGACCTGGCCATCTGCACCTGGGAGTTTGACGTGAAGGCTGAGTATTCCGCCAACGTCATCATGATCCAGAAGGGTGAGACCGAGCTGCTGGAGGCCGTCAACGCCATCCTGGCCCAGGCCAAGGAGGCCAACCTCTACGACGGCTGGTACAAGGACGCCGTGGAGCTGGGCAAGAGCGAGAACGCACAGGAGCTGACCCTGGGCTGATTACCGATACATGATCCGGCGGCGGGTACAGCTCTGTATCCGCCGCCGTACAGGACTAAGACGAGGAAACCACCATGAAATTCATCGACTTTGAAAAGCTGGCCGCCCTGTTCCTGAAATACTGGGACAAGTTTCTCATCGACGGCGTGGAGTACACCCTGGCCCTGGCGGCCATCACCGTGGCCTTCGGCACGGTGTTCGCCTCGCTGCTGGCCCTGATGAAGATGTCCAAGATCCCGCCCCTGCGCTGGCTCTCCACCATCTACATCGAGATCATCCGCGGCACGCCCATGCTGCTGCAGTTGTACTTTTTCTACTTCGGCCTGCCCATGCTGATCCCGGCCCTGACCAAGCAAAAATTCCTCTGCATCGCCATCGCCCTCATCTGCAACAGCGCGGCCTACGTGTCCGAGGTCATCCGTTCCGGCATCCAGGCCGTTGACCCCGGCCAGAAGGAGGCAGCCCTGAGCCTGGGCTTCAGCGAGAGCAAGGCCATGTGGTTCGTGGTGGTGCCCCAGGCGGTGAAGAACATCCTCCCCGCCCTGGGCAACGAGTTCATCATGATCATCAAGGACACGTCCCTGGGCTCCACCTTCTTCATCGGCGACCTGATGACCCAGTACCTGGTGGTCAAAGGCGCCACGTACCTGCCCATCGAGCCGCTGGTCATCGTGGGCGTCATCTACTTCATCATGACATTCGTGCTCAGCAAGGTGTTCGGCCACTTTGAAAAGAAGCTGCAGCGCGCCGACCGGCACAGCGGCTACGAGCGCAAGCGGAAGCAGCAGCGGGAGGTGCATATCTGATGGCACAGACGCTTATCCAGGTCAAGGACCTGAAAAAATACTACAACGGCGGCGATGTGAAGGCGCTGGACGGCGTCACCGTGGACATCCGCAAGGGCGACGTCATGGCGGTCATCGGCCCCTCCGGCGGCGGCAAGAGCACCTTCCTCCGCAGCCTGAACCTGCTGGAGACCCCCACCTCCGGCTCCATCATCTTCGACGGTGTGGATATCACCGGCAAAAAGGTGGACCTTCCCCTCCACCGGCAGAAGATGGGCATGGTGTTCCAGCACTTCAACCTGTTCCCCAACAAGACCGTGCTGGACAACCTGACCATGGCCCCCATCAAGATAAAGAAGGTCCCCCAGGCCGAAGCGGAGCAGAATGCCATGGCGCTGCTCCAGCGGGTGGGTCTGGCGGACAGGGCTCACGACTGGCCCGCCCAGCTGTCCGGCGGACAGAAGCAGCGTGTGGCCATCGTCCGGGCCCTGGCCATGGAGCCGGAGGTCATGCTGTTTGACGAGCCCACCTCCGCCCTGGACCCCGAGATGGTGGGTGAGGTGCTGGAGGTCATGAAGGAGCTGGCCCAGTCCGGTATGACCATGGTGGTGGTCACCCACGAGATGAACTTTGCCAAGGAGGTGGGCAGCCACGTGCTGTTAATGGACGCCGGCAAGATCGCCGAGCAGGGCACCCCGGAGGAGATATTTGACCACCCCCAGAGCGCCCGTCTGCAGGATTTCCTGAAAAAGGTCCTGTAAGGGTAGTCAAACCCTTTACCGTTTGTGCCATTTTTTGCATGGCTACGGTAGCCAGGACCGTTACCGAAAGGGTAACCAAAATCAGCTTACTTCCTTCCTTTTTCTGGCGATCCCCGTCCCGCCGCGGGGCGGGGATCGCCGCATTTTACACAGGAGATACGTATATGAATGAACAAAAACAGGCGGCTCTGTCCGCCATCGACGCAAAAAAAGATCTCATCGCCCAGGTCGCTGACGCCGTCTGGGACTACGCAGAGCTGTCCATGCAGGAGGTCAAGTCCGCCGCCCTCTTCGTGAAGGTGCTGAAGGAGGAGGGCTTCCATGTGGAGGAGGGCATCTGCAGCATCCCCACCGCCTTTTCCGCCTCCTACGGCAGCGGCAAGCCGGTCATCGGCTTTTTGGCAGAGTATGACGCCCTGTCCGGCCTGAGCCAGGCCGCCGGCAGCACGGAGTATCACGAGCTGGTCAAGGGCGGCAGCGGCCACGGCTGCGGCCATAACCTACTGGGCGCCGGCGCTATGGCTGCCGCCATCGGCATGAAGCACTACCTGGAGCAGACCGGCTGCCCCGGCACGGTGATCCTCTACGGCTGCCCCGGCGAGGAGGGCGTGGCCTCCAAGGCATACATGGCCCGGGAGGGCCTGTGGTACGGCCTGGACGCGGCACTGACGTGGCACGCCGGCGACTGCAACGAGGTGGCCACCGGCTCCACCAACTCCTGCATCCAGATGCTCTACACGTTCCACGGCCTGGCCTCTCAGGCGTCCACCGCCCCGGAGCGGGGGCGCAGCGCCCTGGACGCCGTGGAGCTGATGAACGTGGGCGTCCAGTTCCTGCGGGAGCACATGCCCCGCGATGCCCGCGTCCACTATTCCATCCTGAACGCCGGCGGCGCCAGCCCCAACGTGGTCCAGCACCAGGCCAGTGTCCTCTACATGATCCGCTCCAACTTCGTCAAGGACTGCATGGCCCTCCACCAGCGGGTGGACAAAATCGCCCAGGGTGCGGCCCTGATGACCGACACCACCATCGAGCGCCGCTTCGTGGACGGCCTGTCCGACACCGTCTGCAACCACGCGCTGGAGAAGCTGCTCTACGACAACTTCGCCCAGCTGGGCGTCCCGGAATGCACCCCCCAGGAGCATGAATTCATGGAGAAGCTGTCCGCCACCTACGCCGGCAGCGATGTGCCCAGCGGCGTGGGCGCTCACAACGACCCCGCTTTTGCCGAGCAGGTCAAGACCCTGCAGACCAGCCATTTCAACGACTTCCTCATGCCCCTGTATCAGGGCCCGGCCTTCAACGCCGGCTCTACCGATGTGGGCGACGTGAGCTACCAGTGCCCCACCGCCCAGATCCACCTGGCGGTATGGCCCAACAACGTCCCCTGCCACAGCTGGCAGGTGGTCTCCTGCAACAAGACGCCCCTGGCCCACAAGGCCACCGTCCACGCGGGCAAGGTGCTGTGCGCCGCCGCCATCGACCTGCTGACCCAGCCGGAGCTGCTGGCCGCGGCCAAGGCCGAGTTCCAACAGCGGACAGCGGCCGGATACAACTGCCCCATTCCCGACGACGCGGTACCGGCGGTCCTGTAATCGCAGAACACACGAAAGCACCCCCTCCGACCGGGTCGAGGGGGTGTTTTTTCGTTTCTTACAGATGCAGCTCCTTCAGTCGCTTGAAGCTGCGGCTGGCCAGCAGGAGACCCAGAACGGTCAGCGCCAGCGCCGCGGCGCCCAGCACATAGGTAACCGTGTCGGCAATGCCGCGGGTACACAGCCAGGAGAACAGGCGGTACGCGCCCATGACCAGCAGGATGCCCGCCAGCAGCAGCGCCACCAGCACGGTGGAGTTTTCGCAGTTGTCTATCTTCTTCATGCCGCGCCGTCAGGATGCCGCGTCGGTAGTAAGGGCCTTGCGGCGCTTCTTGGCGCGCTGGAAGCTCTCCTTGATGACGGGGCCGATGGTCTGGATGAGGATGACGATAATCAGCACCAAGCCCTGGAAGGTGTCCTGAATATCCACGCTGAGGGAGGGGATGGACACGATGATGAAGTTGATGGTGGTGTAGGACAGGGCGCCGAACAGCACGCCGAACACCTTACCGCGGCCGCCGGCCATGTTCACGCCCGCCAGCACCACCGCCGCGATGGCGTACATCTCATAGCTCTGGCCGGAGGAGGCGGGGGTCACATTGCCGATCTTGCAGGCTTGGATGATGCTGGCCACGCCTACCATCAGGCCGGTGATGATGAACACCGATACCTTGACCCAGGTGGTGTTGATGCCCGCCAGACGGGCGCTCTTTTCATTGGAGCCCACGGCGTAGACGCTCTTGCCGTACTTGGTCTTATTGGCCAGGATGACGAAGAGAATGACCATCAGCACGAACACGAAGGTGATGTAGGGGATGGAGAAGGAACCCAGAGAGAGCTTGCCCGTGCCGAACTTCATGCGCAGGAACTCATAGTTGCTGTTGCTGCTGAGCATGGCGAACTGGCTGGAGGAGGAACCGCTGATGGCCGGGTCGATGGAGCGCACCACCGACAGGGTGATGGAGCGGTAGATCAGCATGGTGCCCAGGGTGACCACGAAGGGGGGCATCTTAGCGCAGCCGGCCAGCACACCGTTGATGGCGCCGCAGAGGGCGCCGCTGACCAGGGCGGCCAGCACCATCAGCAGGATGGAGTTGGTGACGTTGAACACCATGATGGTGACACCGGTGCACAGCACCAGTGCCGAGCCGATGGACAAATCGATCTGTCCGGTGATGATGACCAGCGCCATACCCAGCGCCATGGTGCCCACGATACAGGTGTTCTGGCTGCCGAGGACGGCCGCCACGTGGCTCCACTTGAACACGTTGCCGTTGGCCTGGATGGTGAACGCATAGCCCACCATGATGATCAGGAAAACAAAGATAAAGCTGTACTGTGACCAGATCCTGCCGGCGATGGCGCCGAAGCTGTTTTTCTTTTTCATCTTGCTACCTCCACTTGCGTATCCACCGCGTTGGTGGAATAGAGCATCACGTCGTGCTCATTGACCTCGGAATGCTGGAATACCTTGGCGATGTGTCCCTCGTAGAACACGATGCAGCGGTCGGCCACCTTCTGTATCTCGGGGATCTCCAGGGTGTTGAAGATGACCGCCTTGCCCTCCTTGGCGAAGCCGAGCATCAGCTTGTATATCTCGGCCTTGGCGCCCACGTCCACGCCCTGGGTGGGGTTGTCGAACAGCAGCACGTCGGCGCCGATGTTCAGCCAGCGGGCGATGAACACCTTCTGCTGGTTGCCGCCGGACAGGGAACCGATGTTCAGCGCGCTGTCCTCCGCCTTGATGTGCAGCAGCTCCTTATAGCCGTCGTAGCGCTGCAGCTCGTCCTTCTCGCGGATGAACGGCTTCGCGCGGGAGACCTCGTGCTCCGCCAGGTAGAAGTTCTCCAGAATGCTCATGTCGGGCACCACGGAGTTCTCCTTGCGATTGGCGGGGAGCATGCCCACGCCGTTCTTCATGAACTTCACGGAGCGGCCGTGGATGGCCTTGTCGTTCACCAGTATCTCGCCGCCCTCCGCCGGCAGGGCACCGAACAGCGTCTGCAGCAGTTCGCTGGCGCCGCAGCCGGCCAGGCCGGTCAGCGCCACGATCTCGCCGCGGCGCACGGTCAGGTCGATGTCCTGGAAGCCCTGACCGCTGAGGCCCTGCAGCTTCAGCACAGGCTCACCCAGGGGGCGGGACTCGTAGACTTCGGCGTCCACATACTTGCTGCCCACCATGTCGGAGGTGATGGCGTGGGGGTCCGTATCCTTTATATAGCCTGAGGAAATGTATTCACCGTTCCGCAGCACCGTGTAGCGGTCTGCCAGCGCGAAGATCTCCGGCATTTTGTGGGAGATGAAGATGAAGGATTTCCCCTGTGTTTTCAGTTTCTTGAGTATGCCGAAAAGGTGGTCGATCTCGTTGTTGGACAGCGCCGTGGTGGGCTCGTCCAATATCAGCAGCTTCGCGTCGGCATACAGGGCGCGGCAGATCTCCAGAAGCTGTTTTTCGCTGGTTTTCAGTTCGCTGACCATGATGGTGGGGTCGATGTCCACGCCCAGCTCCTCAAAGAGCTGCTTGGTGCGGGCGATCTGCTCCTTGCTGCGCAGCAGGCCGCCGCGGGTCAGCTCGCGGCGGAGGAAAATGTTGTCCGCCACGGTCAGGTCGTTGATGACGTTCAGTTCCTGGTGAACAAAGGCGATGCCGGCGCTCTCCATCTGGTGGATGGTGGGGCTGGGGTAGTCCTTGCCGCAGAAGGTGATGCTGCCCTCGTCGGCAGGGAGAACACCGGTGAGGATGTTCATCAAGGTGGATTTTCCCGCGCCGTTCTCGCCCAGCAGGGCGTGGATCTCGCCCTCCTCCACCGTCAGGTGGATGTCGGAGAGGACCTTGGAGGGGCCGAACGACTTGGAAATATGGTTCATTTCAAGGATGCTCATAGATGTTGTCTCCTTGCTTCAGGTTGGAAACGTCTTTCAGACAGTCCCTTTTTGAAATGCGGATGCAGGGGGGAGACCCCTGCATCCGCGCAAATGGCAGAGTGAAAGATTTAGGCGTGGCCCTTGAAGCCCTCGTACTGGGTAACGTTGTCACGGCCAACGATCCAGGTGGGCTGATACTCACCGGAGCCGGCCTCATAGGTCCAGTTGCCGGCCAGGTAGTCTTCCATCTTCTCGATGACATCCTGCATCATCTTGGGGGAGAAGTACATGGACATCATGTCGTCGAAGTACTTGTTGGCCAGCTCGGACTGAGCGGCAGTACCGGCCATGACATCATACAGCTCCTGCATGCCGCCGATGGCGGAGATGTAGACCTCCATCTGCTCCAGATCGGCCAGGGTGGCCTCGGAAGCACCGGCCTCCAGATAATTCAGGACACCGAAGGTCATCTCATCGTCCATGGAGTAGATGTACAGCTTGTTGCCGTTGGCCTTGGCGGCGGCGACGATCTCATCCAGCTTCTGCTCGATGTAGTCATAAGCGCCGTCAGCGGACCAGTTGCAGACCACGGAATAGGTGTTGAACACGGCATCCAGGGAAGCGTCGTCCCAGGTCTCGGTGGTCTTGAAGCTCTCGCCCAGAGCCTTGTCGGAGTACTCGATCTCGCCCTTCAGGAACTGGCGGAAGCCTTCCTCACGGCGGGAGCAGACGGTACCGTTGTCGCCGTACAGGGTCACGACAGTGTCGCCGGGCTTCATGCCGTTCTTCTGCAGCCAGTAAGCGATACCGGCGCCGCACTGCCAGTTATCACCGGAGGCGTTCAGGATGGCGTACTTCTCGGTGGCCTCAATGATGCGGTCGAAGGAGATGAAGGGGATCTTCTCGGCGTACAGGGCTTCCTGACCGGCCTGGGCGGAATCGTCCAGAGCCATCATGACAACACCCACGGCATCGCCGTTGGCGATGATGGTGTTGACCTGGTCGACCTGCTCCTCACCGGAAGATGCGGGCAGGTAGACGGCCTTGTAGGTACCGGCGTCGGTGATCTCCTTGCACTTGGCCTCGGCATAGGCACCGGCCTGAGCGGTCCAGCCGTGGTCGGGGGTGGGGCCCATCACGTAGATGGTGTTGGCACCATCCGTGGAGGGGGTGTCGTCCTTGGCATCGGTCTTATCTCCGCAGGCCACCAGGGCCAGGGCCATGACCAGCGCAAGGATCAGCGCAATAACTTTTTTCATGTAACTTCCTCCATACATTTTTTTATATAATACCCGCTGATGCGGGCACTATATCGTTCTTACAGCTCCACCAGCCGACCGTCCTCGGCGGAGCGCAGGCAGGCGAACACCGCCCGCATGGAACGCAGCACGTCCTCGGCATCCAGGATGCTGGGGCGGCCCTCCTCCACGGCGGCGACGAACTCGTCGATAACGCCGGAGGACGCCTGCTGTGCGTCGTCGTTGGTCTGGAGCCGGTCCAGGGCGTACAGCACCTGGGTGCCGTCGGCGTTGACCACCTTCAGGGAGTACTGGGGGTCGGCGTAGAGCTTCATGATGCCCTTCTCGCAGTACAGGGTGGTAGCGTTGCACTCCTCGCCGTAGTGGGTCCAGCTGGTGGTGACGGTGCCCATGGCGCCGTTGGCGAAGCTGATGACCTCCACGGAGTTGTCGTCCACCTCGATGGGGGTTCCGTCGGGGAACTTCTTGTCCAGCACCTTCATGCTGGAGTAGACGGACGTGATCTCGGAGCCGATGAGATAGCGCATCAGGTCGATCTTGTGGATGCCCAGGTCGGCCATGGAGCCGAAGGAGGCGCTGGCCTTCTTGAAGAACCAGGTGTTGGCGCTCTTGTCCATGCTCCACATCTCGGGACCCTTGTGGCCGAAGGTGGACTGGAAGGTGATGACGCGGCCCAGTGCGCCGGAGGTCAGGAGCTCCTTGGCCTTCTTATGGGCGGGGGCCAGGCGCTGGTTATGGCCGATCATCAGGCGCTTGCCGCTCTCGCGGGCGGCGGCCACCATGGCCTCGCACTCCTCCAGGGAGACCGCCATGGGCTTCTCGCACAGGACGTGCTTGCCGGCGCGCAGCGCCTTGATGCTGATCTCGGCGTGGAAAGCGTTGGCCATGCAGACGGAAACGGCGTCGATGTCCGGATCGGACAGCAGCGCGTCCACATCGGCGTAGACCTTACCGCCGTAGAGGTCTACCAGCGTCTGCGCACGCTCGGGGATCAGGTCGTAAAAGCCCTTGATCTCCACGTTCGCGTTATGGAAATACTCGTACCCGTGACGCTGCTTGGCAATGGAGCCGCAGCCGATGACACCAACTCTCAACATGTTTGTTTCTCCTTCGTTCTGTTATTCGTTATGTGCCGCGACGGACTCGCGCAGCACCAGCTTGTAGGGTAAAAAGGTCCGCGTGCGGGGCGGCTGTCCGCCCCGGAGCATACGCAGCAGGATGCGCAGGCTCTCCTGCCCCATCTCATAGCAGGGCTGGGCCACCGTGGTCAGCTGGGGGTGGAACATGGTGGTGTAGTCCACATCGTCGATGCCGGTGACCGACAGGTCCTCCGGTACCCGCAGCCCCAGGTCGTGGGCGCGGGAAATAACGCTGAGGGCCAGAATGTCCGACACGCAGCAGATGGCGGTGGGGCGCGGCTGCAGCCGCAGCAGCGCGTCCGCCGCGGTCAGGCCGGAGTTATAGGAGTAATCCGCGTCAGCGTATGCCACCAGCTCGTCGCCGCAGTACAGGCCCGCCTGGCGCAGCACGTCCTCGTAGCCCTGGCGGCGCAGCTGGGTGGAGATGAAGTCGTTGCCCGCGCTGAGCAGCGCCACGCGGCGGTGCCCCTGCGCGATGAGATAGCGGACGGTCTCCGCCGCCGCGGCGTAGTTGTCGATGGACACGGAGGGCTGCTCCAGCTCCGGCACGTACTCGCAGCACTGGACGATGGGGTGGCGCTGGGCGTAGTCCTTCAGCCGGGGGTTGTCCTTGCGGCAGCCCAGGAAGATGGCGCCGTCCGCCCGGTGGGCGTCCAGCATTTTCAGGAAACGCTCCTCGTTCTCCGGACGGCCGCCGGTGTTGCAGATCAGCACGCTGTAGGCGCTGTCGTGGGCCAGGTCGCCGATGCCGGTGAGGATGCGGGAGTAGTAGGGGTTAGAGAAGTTTGGTGCCAGGGTCAGTATCACCCGGCTCTCGCTGCGGCGGAGGTTGCGGGCGGACTGGTTGGGTACATAGTCCAGGTCGCGGATGGCCGCCAGCACACGGTCCGCTGTGGCGGGCTTGACCGTTTCGCTGTTGTTCAGGACCCTCGACACCGTTGCGACAGAGACACCCGCGTATTTCGCTACATCGCCTATTGTCACCATGCGGGGCCTCCGTTTCCTCAGTTGAAAATGTAATGGATTACATTTTTCACACATTTATAATACCAGCCGGAGCGGCGAACTGTCAAGGAATATGGGCGGATCGGGAAAATTTTCAGCCCTTTCGCCAATTCTCCGCAGTCGCTTTCGGGCGGATTGCACAATCCTTTTACCCGGTGATGATTTTCTCTTGACAAAGTAATTTTTTATGATTACTTTAAAATAAACGAACTACCATCTACTGAGAGGAGTATACGATATGAAGCTCGGCCTTGTGACCGCCATACTGGAACCGTATGGGTATGAAAAAATGATCGACACCGTGTCCGAAATGGGCTTTTCCTGTGTGGAGGTGGCCTGCTGGCCCGCCGGTAAGGCGGAGCGCCGCTACGCCGGCGTCAGCCACATCGACGTGGTGCGGGTGTGCGAGGACGACACCTACGCCCGGCACATCCTGGACTACGCCGCCGCCCACCATGTGGAGATCTCCGCCCTGGCCTTCTACCCCAACACCATGGACGGCAACCTGGAAAAGCGCGCCGCCAATATCACCCACCTGATGCACGTCATCCGCGCCAGCGCAAAGCTGGGCGTCAACATGGTCACCACCTTCATCGGCCGCGACCAGACCAAGAGCGTGGAGGAGAACCTGGAGCTGGTCAAGGAGGTCTGGCCCCCCATCATCGCCCTGGCGGAGCAGCTGAACGTGCGCATCGCCATTGAGAACTGCCCCATGCTGTTCGGCCGCGACCAGTGGCCCGGCGGGCAGAACCTGATGACCACCCCGGTGAACTGGCACAAGGTGTTCGACATCCTGCCCAGCAAGAACCTGGGCATCAACTACGACCCCAGCCACTTCGTGTGGCAGATGATCGACTACATCAAGCCCCTGTACGAGTTCAAGGACAAGATATTCCACGTCCACTACAAGGACATCAAGCTGTACCCGGAGAAGCTGGCCCGCGTGGGCGTGATGGCCTATCCCCTGGACTTCATGTCCCCCAAGCTGCCCGGCCTGGGCGACGTGGACTGGGGCAAGTTTGTCTCCGCCCTGACCGACATCGGCTACGACAGCTTCACCTGCATCGAGGTGGAGGACAAGGCCTTTGAGGGCAGCGAAGAGGCCATGCTGAAGTCTCTGCGGCTGAGCAAGCGCTATCTGGAGCAGTTCGTTATCTGAAAAATACAAAGGACCCCATCCCGCTTTGCGGCGGGATGGGGTCCTTTTTTCACTTTTACGGCCCGCGCAGGGCGGGGGAAACCGTTCAGCCCTCCCGCCCGGCTCCGCCGCAGTCCAGGGCCTCGCGGACAAAGCGGGCCTGTATCTGACTTTCGGTGACCAGCACGGACTCCTGGTGGAAGAACGCGCACAGGTCCCTGGCTATGTCGTCCACCACGGCCTTTTCTGCGTCGATGAGGGTAAGGACCAGGCTGGTCTCCCGGGCGTATTCGCCGCTCTCGTAGATATACCCGCCCTCCTGCATACTGAAGGAAAACGGCACCCTGTACGAATAGCACACATTGCGCAGCACCCGGATGTATTTTTCGTTTTCAAAGAGCTGGGTGTTCGTGGTCACATCGTTCAGCCCTATGTATATCTTTGACTCGACCATGTCCGGTACTCCTTTATCCGCGCGGCAGGCGCCGCGCTTCTGTCATCTGTATATAACGCCGCTGGCCGCAACGCAGTTCTTTCCGCCGTTTTTGCAGGCATAGAGCTGCTTATCCGCCTTTGCTACCACCGAAAGGTCGCTCAGTTCCCTGCTGGTCCCGCAGGCCACTCCGAACGAGGCGGTCACGATGCTCTTATCCGGCAGATCGCTCCGCGGAACGGCTGCGGCGCGCACCGCGCCAACGGGGCGTCGTATGCCCCTCCGCGCGCCCTGTACGCCGCCGTGAAAAACAGCATCACCATGGAGCAGCCGATCATCATGTAAAGCGGCACCACATCCACAGGGATCATCGAGTGCGCCGCGATGTTCTTGACCAGGTATATCCCGTTGGTCAGAAGGATACCCCCTGCACAATATCCACCTTGTCTCCGCGCTTTTCCATACTATCCCCTCCGGCAAATAATACACCCCATCTTTCTGCTCTTGTTGTATTTTATCACCTTCCCGCGCAGAACACAAGCGCCCGGCCAATGGCCGGGCGCTTTGCGCATGCGGAGACCCGCAGCGGTGCGTATTTACTTGGCGTCCTTGATGGCAGCCTGTGCAGCAATATAACTATGGCAAGTTAACTGTTTATACCCTTCCATGTGCCTTTCAGGGTGCCATAGTGATACTCGTGCTGGGTGCTTACCAAGCAAACCTGCAACTATACATTGAAAATGTTTGCAACGTTAACAAATAGCCCGTTATTGTTTGATCGCAGCCTGTGCGGTAATATAACTATGGCGAGTTAGCTGTTTATACCCTTCCGTGTGCCTTTCAGGGTGCCATAGCGATACTCGTGCCGGGTGCTTACCAAGCAGCCCTGCAACTATACATTGAAAATGTTTGCAACATTAACAAATAGCCCGTTATTGTTTGAT
>CAKTOW010000020.1 GCA_934590325.1 uncultured Oscillospiraceae bacterium | reverse complement strand
CAATTCCCAACTGGCTGTGGGCTGATGCCCACAGCAGAACAACGGTTTGTGAGTTTTCCTAATAAATATGGCCCATAGAATCGGTTATCCCAGAAACTGATGTCCTTCAGCACAACAAATCTACCATCATAAATGAAGTTATCCGCCAAAAACTCTTTTGCCGCAGCTTTGGCTTCATCATTGGCTCCCTCCACCTTGTCCACTTCCGCCAGCAGGGTATCCATGGTATATTCTTCCTCTTGCGCCCCTTTATCGTCCTCCTGCCCAATACCGGTCGCCAGGGCACTGGAACACAGACTCAGGGTCATCACCAGCGCCAGCAGGAGGCTGATCACTTTTTTCATACCGCTCTCTCCTTCTCCGTTTTCTTATTCGATGCCCGCTTCGCCCGTTTCAGGCACGCCTGAAACGGCGCAAGGAGCCCCGGCTCCTTGGCATCACACAGTAACATTACTTCTATACCACATGCCGGCAGAAAAAACAATATGCTGGGTGCATAGTCCCGGTTTTTTAGGGCGAATACACAAAAACAGCCGGACTTTTTGTGCAAAAGTCCGGCTGTGGGTGGCAGTTATTCCGTTGTCTGTGCGCCGTCCGTGGGCAGGATGGGGCGGCTGATGGGCACGCTGCCCAGCATCAGGGTGTACTCGCCGTCCACCATCAGCTGCACCTGGCTCACCTCGTCCAGGGAGCACAGGGAGTCCACCAGCCCCTGTATCATCAGGTTCTGCGCGTCCGCGTCCTCCGGCAGCAGCGCCGTGACGCTGTCCGGCAGGTTCAGGTAGCAGGTGCCGTTCTCCGTGTTGGCGCCCAGAGCGGTGAAGCCCTCCGGCAGCAGCGGCTCCTTATTGTCCGTGTAGCGGTCCAGCGGCGGCTCGGTCAGCGCCTTGACCACCGCCTGGGCGATGGTCTCGCCCTCGTAGACGGTCAGGCGGCGCTCCTCGCTGACCAGCCGCCCGTCGGCACTGGGGAAATACAGCGTGACCTTGGCGCTGCGGACGATGTCCTCCGGGCTGGTCAGCAGCACCTCCTCTGAGGTGTAGACCTCGGCTGTGCGGTCGGCGGGCAGCTCGCCGGCCACCGTCAGGCGCACGGCCAGGATGCCCGTCAGCTGCATCAGCGACAGCGTGATGCAGTAATCGGCGATGGTGCGGTCGATGCCGATCAGCTGGTTATACTCGCTGCTGAGATCGACGGACACCGTACCGCCGGTGACGGTGCAGCTGAGCACCATCGTGCCGGTGGGCACCGGGCTGATGAAGTCCTTGTCGGTGCAGCCGCCCAGCAGCAGCTCCATGATGTACTGTGCCTGCTGCTGACGGCCCCGGTCGTTGGCGGTGATCTCCGTCCAGGGGACGGGCAGGCCCACGATGGCATCCCCGCCGCCGACGGATTTGTTCTTGTCGCTGAGGTCCGCCGGGCAGTACAGCCGCAGATAGGCGGAGGACTCGGCAGCGGTGTCGTCCGCGGGCTCCGTGCCCTCGGTGAGCTTGGCGGTAACATCCGGCTGCGGGGCGGTATCCTCCTCCGGTGCGGGCTGCGCGCCGCAGCCCGCCGCCGTCAGCAGCATCAGCAGCGACAGCAGCAGGGAGATCAGACGTTTGCTCATGCGTCCTCCCCCCTTTCCGCCAGCGGCAGGCGCACGGTGAACACCGTGCCCACACCGTCGGCATTGTGGGCGGCGGAGATGGTACCGCCGCGGTTCTCGATGGTATCCTTCACAATGGACAGGCCCAGGCCGGTGCCGCCCACCTCGCGGGAGCGCATCTTGTCCACCCGGTAGAAACGGTCGAACACATGGGGCAGGTCCTCGTCGGGGATGCCGATGCCGTTGTCGCTGACGGTGATGACCACCTGCTCGCCCTCCACGTGCGCCTGGGCGCGGACGAAGCCGTTCTCCACGGCGGAGTACTTGATGGCGTTTTCCATCAGGTTGTAGAGTATCTGGTGCACATCGTCGTCGGTGGCCATGGCCACGGCGTCCTCGTCGGCGCTGCCGGAGAGGGTGACGCCCTTCTCCTGCGCCACCATGGCCAGCATGCGCTCCACCCGCTCCAGTACCGGCTGTACCGCCACGGGGTAGGGCTGCTGCACCACGCCGCTGTCCAGCCGTGTCAGCCGCAGCAGATTCTCGGTGATGCGGCTGAGCCGCTCGGCCTCGCGGCCGATGTCGCTGACGAATTCCTTGGTGGTCTCCTCGTCCATGTGGTCGGTCTGCAGGATGGAGTCCGTCAACAGGCGGATGCCCGCCAGCGGGGTCTTCAGCTCGTGGCTGGCGTCGGAGACAAAGCGGCGGCGGGCGTTCTCCGTGGTCTGCAGCCGGTCGGTAAGGCTGTTGAACTCCGCGGCGATCTGGGCGATCTCGTCGGTACCGCTGGCGTCGGCGCGGTGGCTGTAGGCGCCCTCGCGCACGTGGCGGATGGCCTGCAGCAGTCCGCTGATCTGCAGGGTGAGCATACGGCTGAGCACGATGCTCAGCCCCGCCACCAGCAGGGCGATCAGCAGGGAGATGATGAGCAGGTTGTGGCGGAAGGACTCCAGCAGCTCCGCCTGCTCCGTGTCGTAGTCATAGGCGTACACCGCGCCCACGATCTGATTGTGGTACACCACCGGCGTGGCCACACGGCTGAGGAACGCCGTGCCGTCGTAGCGGCAGTAGCTGGCGTCCTGTCCCCGCAGGGCCACGGCCACCACCGAGTACAGGGCGTACTCGCCCACGGCGTTGCTGCCCTGGCGCGTGTCGTACAGCACGAGACCGGCGCTGTTGGTGACCATGATGCGGGTGGCGCCGGATTCGTCCAGGCCCTCCAGCGCCGTCTGGACGTTCTCCTTGGTCAGCTTCTCCAGACCCATCAGCGCGGACTCGATGACCTTGGTGGTGCTCCGCAGGTTGTTCTGACTGGAGGACACCATCAGGTTCTGTGACACCATCAGCGGGTAGGAGTTCAACAGTATCAGCACCGCCGCGATGACCAGTATGTAGCTCAGGCTGAACCGGAACTGCAGCGTGGCCTTGCCCCGCAGCTTGCGCACGGCAAGGCGCAGGCGCTGGCCGAAGGTCTGTGCCTGGGGGGTGTCTGTATTCATATTCTGCACCGCCGTGTCACACGGTGGGCTGTTCTTCTCCCTTAAAATAGTAACCAACTCCCCACTTCGTCATAATGTATACCGGGTTGGCGGGATCCGGCTCCAGCTTTTCACGCAGGCGGCGGATATGGACATCCACCGTGCGGTAATCCCCGGCGTAGGAATAGCCCCACACCAGGTCCATCAGGCTCTCGCGGCTGTAGACCCGCCGGGGGTTCTTCATCAGCAGCTCAATCAGGTCGTACTCCTTGGCGGTCAGGTCGATGGTCCTGCCGTCGCGGATGGCCACGCGCTGCTCCGTGTCCAGGCTCAGCTCGCCCACGGTCAGCAGCGGCGTGCGCTGGCGGCTCTGGGTGGTCTGGCTTCCGCTCATGGAGCGGCGCAGCAGCGCGCGGATACGCGCCTTCAGCTCCAGGATGTTGAAGGGCTTCGTCACATAGTCGTCGGCGCCGCAGGCAAAGCCCATGAGCTTGTCGCTGTCCTCGCTGCGGGCGGTGAGCATGATGATGGGCACGTCGGAAAACTCCCGTATCTTCATGCAGGCATCGCTGCCTGACAGTCCGGGCATCATCACGTCCATGACGATGAGGTCCAACTGCTCCTTTTTGGCCAGCTCCACGGCGGCCGCGCCGTCGTAGGCGGTGAGCACCTCGTAGCCCTCGTTCTCCAGATTGAACTTCATGCCCTTGACCAGCAGCTTTTCGTCGTCCACTACCAATATCTTCATTCCTGCGTATCCTCCGTCACGATCATGTTTTGTATGTTCTCCAGTATGGCCTGTCCGATGCCCTCCACCTGCGTCAGCTCCTCCGTGCTGCGGAAGGCGCCGTGCGCGGTGCGGTAGTCCACGATGCGCTGCGCCAGCACCGGGCCGATGCCCGGCAGGCTGTCCAGCTCGTCCACCCCGGCGGTGTTGATATTCACCACCTGCGGGGATACCGGCGCTTCCGCCGGCTGGGCGGCCTGTATCTCATAGTCGCCCCGCACCTGTCTGGGCGTCATCAGCCAGGTCAGCGCCACCGCCAGGATAAACAGCGCCGTCAGCCCCAGCAGGAACATATCCGTCTTTGTTAATTTTATCCTCTTTCCCACGGTTGACTACCCCGCCCCTTTTGCTTATAATAGAGTTCGGACATACCGGCCCCCCGCGGTGCGCGGGGCCGTCCCCCTATATTATAGCATACATGGAGAAAAAGTCACATGAAAATACGTCGTTTTATTGCTGTTTTTTTATCCGCCGCCGTCCTGTGCGGTATCCTGACCGTTCCCGCCGCCGCGCTGGAGGACCCGGACATCCGCGCCAAGGCCGCGCTGCTGGTGGAGGCCGAGACCGGCACGGTGCTCTATGACAAGAACTGCCACGACGAGTTGTCCATCGCCAGCACCACCAAGATCATGTCCGCGCTGCTGATATTCGAGGCCATACAGCGGGGCGAGCTGCGGATGGATCAGAGCGTCACCGCCACCGCCAGCGCCCTGCGGGGCCTGCCGGAGGACGGCAGCACCGCCGACATCGTGGAGGGTGAGACCCTGACGGTGGAGCAGCTGCTGTACTGTATGCTGGTCATATCCGCCAACGAGACCTGCAACATCCTGGGCGAGACCCTGTGCGGCAGCGTGGACGCCTTCGTGGAGCGGATGAACCAGCGGGCGCAGGAGTTGGGCTGCAAGAACACCCACTTCGCCAACACCACCGGCCTGACCCAGTCGGGGCACTATTCCTCCGCCTGGGACCTGTATCTCATCACCCGTGAGGCCATGAAGTTCGAGGACTTCATGACCATCGTGAACACCAAGTCCTACGAGATCCCCCCCACCAACAAGACCGAGGATGAGCGTGTGCTGCACAGCACCAACGCCCTGATCTCCAACTGGCGGCTGGCGGGCTACCTCTACTCCGGTGCCCAGGGCATCAAGACCGGCAGCACCGACGCCGCCGGCCAGTGCCTGGTGTCCTCCGCCGTCCGTGGCAGCCGCACCCTGATCAGCGTGGTGCTGGGTGCCGAGCGCGTGGAGAAGGAGAACGGCTCCGGATACATCGTGGAGAGCTTTACCGAGACCGCCCGCCTGTTCGACTGGGGCTTTGACAACTTTTCCGCCCGGCAGGTGCTGGACGCCAACGAGCTTATCCAGGAGGTGCCGGTGGCACTGAGCAAGGAGGTCTCCACCGTGGCCGTCCACCCGGCCGAGGATGCCGAGGCCATGCTGCCCAAGGACCTGCGGGTGGAGGAACTGACCCGCACCGTGACGCTGGATAACGAAGTGGCCGACGCCCCCATCGCCGCCGGTGACCGGCTGGGCGAGATCACCATCAGCTACGGCGATACCGAGTACGTCACCGTGCCCCTGCTGGCCGTGGCCGACGTATCCGCCAGCCGCTTCCTGTCCGCCAGGCACGCCATCGGCGAGTTCTTCTCCCGCCCCTCCATCCGCATCGCCGCCATCGCGCTGGTGGTGCTGGTCATCGCGCTGGTGCTGTGGTTCCGCCTGTACGGCCGCAACCGCCGCTACGGCAAAGCTGGCAGCAAGCAGTATCACCACCACTCCTACCGGGGCCGCCGTCATTGATGATGGAGCCCCTGCGTATTCTGTATGAGGACGCCCACCTGGTGCTATGCGTCAAGCCCGTGGGCGTGCTGTCCGAGGACAGCGCCAAGGGCGCCTGTATGCCCGCCCTGCTGCGGGAGTACTACCGCGCCCAGGGCAAGAGCGACTATATCGCCACCGTCCACCGTCTGGACAGACTGGTGGGCGGGGTGATGCTGTTCTCCCGCCGCCGGGAGGTCACCGGAAAGCTGACCGCCGCCGTGGCGGAGCACCGCGTCACCAAGGAGTATCTGGCCGTGCTGCGGGGCACGCCGGAGGCCGACGAGGCCACCCTCACCGACCTGCTGTTCCGGGACGCCGCCCACAACAAGAGCTACGTGGTCAAGCGTATGCGCAAGGGCGTCCGTGAGGCGTCCCTGCACTACGCGGTGCAGGGCAAGAGGGACGGCCTTGCGCTGGTGCGGGTGCAGCTGCACACCGGCCGCACCCATCAGATACGGGTGCAATTCTCCTCCCGCGGGCTGCCCCTGCTGGGGGACATCCGCTACGGCAGCAAGGCCGACTGTTCCCCCGCCCTGTGGTCCACGCGGCTGGCGCTGACCCATCCCGTCACCGGCAAGTCCTTGGATGTCACCTGTCCCCCGCCGGAGACCTATCCCTGGACACTGTTCGCATAAAAAAAGACCGCCGTCGGCGGTCTTTTTTGTCATTCTATGTCGATATACACGATCTCCAGCCCGCAGCGCATGGCGTACTCCACCGTGCGGCGGGTGCCGCCCTCCTGGCCGTCAAACACGGCGATAAGCCGGGCGGCGTGGTCCACCATATAACGGTTCCGCCGCTGCATGCACCCGGCGCTGTAATGGTCCTGCACCACGGTCTCGTAATCGCAGCGCTCCACGATGTCCCGCCACCGCTCCCGCTGAGCAGGCGTCCAGGCGTCGGGCTTGTCGGGGCAGGGTATGGCGGCCTCCAGGGTGATGTCCGGGTACTTTTGCCGCAGCGACAGCACCAGCTCTGCGCAGTAGGTGTCCACTCCCCGGGCCATGCCGCAGATAAAGTGGCGGTAGCCCTCGCGGCAGGCCGTCTCCGCCGCCTGCTGCAGCCGCGCCTTCAGCGCGGCGCACCGCGGGTCCGCTTCGTCATAGCCCCAGGGCAGCTTCGCCGGTCGGTAACCGGAAAAGCACACGGTCATCTGCCGTGCCGGCATACGCCTCACCGCCTTTCTGCCCTATATTGTAAATGAAAAAGTTAGTAATGTAAACGAGAATCTTCACAATGGTAAGCTCACTATTGACTTCTGACCCGTATCGTGGTACCATATGTGTCGAAAACAACCGCATATTTGTCTTCGGGGCGGGGTGTGATTCCCCACCGGCGGTATAGTCCGCGAGCGGCGCCAGCCGCAGGAACCGGTGCGATTCCGGTACCGACAGTATAGTCTGGATGAGAGAAGGCGTGTATGGCATTTAGCGATGCTCTTTTTTGATGCGTGCACCTTGGAAGGCAATTTTCCGGGTGTTTATCATCGAAAAGGAGTGTTTTTTATTATGACCCAAGCGCAAAAGACCCACCACATGGCCGTGGCCGCACTGTTGGCCGCCGTGGCCGCCGTACTGCAGTTCATCGAGTTCTCCATCCCTCTGATGCCCGCCTTCATCAAGCTGGACATCTCCGACCTGCCCGCACTGCTGGGCACGTTCTCCCTGGGCCCCGTCTACGGCGCGGCGATCCAGCTGGTGAAGAACCTGCTGCACCTGCCCTTCGGCTCCAGTGCCGGCGTGGGAGAGCTGTCCAACTTCCTGCTGGGTGCCACCTTCGCCTTCGTCGCCGGTATCATCTACAAGAAGCATAAGCAGCGCAGCGGTGCCCTGTGGGGCTCTCTGGCCGGTGCCGCCGCCATGGCGGTCATCAGCCTGCCTATCAACTACTTCATCGTCTACCCCGCCTATGTGGTGCTGTACGGCCTGCCTCTGGAGGCCATCGTGGGCATGTACCAGGAGATACTGGGCACCGTGGCGCAGATACCCACCTCCAATGCTCTGCTGAACTGCCTGATGGTGTTCAACGTGCCCTTCACCCTGTGCAAGGGGCTGCTGGATGTGGCGCTGTGCTTCCTGATCTACAAGCCGCTGAGCCCCCTGCTGCATAAGTAAAAAGCGCAAAAAAAGAAAGCCCTTACGGGCTTTCTTTTTTTGCGCTCCATCACACGCCCAGCTTCTCCAGCGCGGCCATGCGCAGGCAGGTGCAGAACACGGCGATGGCCTGCTCCAGCTCCGCCACCGGCGGCAGGGACGGGGCGATGCGGATATTGCTGTCCTGGGGGTCCTTGCCATAGGGGAAGGTGGCACCGGCGCCGGTCATGGTGACGCCCGCTTCCTTGCACAGGCCCAGGGTACGCTTGGCGCAGCCGGGCATGGCGTCCACGCTGACGAAATAGCCGCCCACAGGGCGCTTATACGCCGCGATGCCGCGGGGAGCGATCTCCTTGTCCAGGGCGTTCAGCACCGCGTGGAACTTGGGTGCCAGGATGGCCGCGTGCTGCTTCATCAGCTCCAGCGTGTGGGCCTTGTCCTTCAGGAACAGCACATGGCGCAGCTGGTTGATCTTGTCAAAGCCGATGGTCTGGATATTGATGAGCTTGGTAAAGTAGTCGATGTTGGCCTCGCTGCAGGCCATGACGCCCACGCCCGCACCGGGGAAGGTCACCTTGCTGGTGGAGGCGAACTCGTACACCATGTCGGCGTTGCCGTACTGTGCGCACAGGCCGATGATGTCGGGGAACTCCACGTAGTCGCAGTCGAACTCATGGATGCAGTAGGCGTTATCCCACATGAGCATGAAGTCCGGTGCGGCGGGCTTCATGGCCGCCAGACGGCGGATGGTCTCGGCGGAGTACACCACGCCCTCCGGATTGGAGTACTTGGGCACGTTCCACATACCCTTCACGGCGGGGTCCTTGATGAGCTCCTCCACCATGTCCATGTCGGGGCCCTCGGCGGTCATGGGGACGTTGATCATCTCCACGCCCAGGCTGGCCGTCACCTTGAAATGCCGGTCATAGCCGGGCACCGGGCAGATCCACTTCACCTTCTCCAGCTTGCCCCAGGGCTTCTCGCTGTGGAGCAAACCGTTGGTGAACGCCTTGGCGATGGCGTCGTACATCAGCTGCAGGCTGGCGTTGCCGCCCACGAACACCTGCTCCGGCTTGCAGCCCAGGATGTCCGCAAACAGCACCTTGGCCGCGGGGATGCCCGCCACCTCGCCGTAGTTCCGGGTCTCCACGCCGTCAGACATAAAGTCCCCGGGCTTGGTCAGCAGGCCGAAAATGGGCGTCACCAGGTCCAGCTGCGCCTTGCCAGGCTTGCCGCGGGCCATGTTCAGGTTCAGTCCCATGCCCTTGAGCTTCTCGTATTCCGCCTGCACGGCGGCGTACTCCGCCTGCCGCTCGGCCAGGTTCATCTCGGTATACTTCTTCATTGCACTTTCCTCCGTTTCCCGTGTGTTCCATGCGGATTTCTTGCGAATCATACTACACTATTTGCACAAAAATTGCAACCATAATTTGTGAACATCGCAGAAGATATGAAAGTGCCCCCGGCACGGCCGGGGGCGCTTCTTTTCCGGGGAAAACTGCCGCCGCGGCAGGGAGGTACCGCGGCGGCAAGGACAAGTGGCTTATTCCGCGGCGCCCTCCGCCGCTTCCTTTTCCAGCAGGGCCTTCTTCGCCTCCACGCCGGACTGCGCGCAGCCGTACTCCCAGTTCCAGGGGTCCTTGCGGCACACGCCGTCGGCAAAGGGCACGAAGATGGACAGCAGGCCCACCGCCGCCAGTATCCAGCAGTACCACATACCGCCCACGATGGCGGCGGGACTGGTGCGCAGGGCGTCGCTGCTGACGGTGGCGTTGGCCAGCGCCGCGGCGCTGAGCAGCTGTGCGCCATAGGGGATGATGCCCTGGAACACGCAGGAGAAGATGTCCAGCAGGGACGCGGTGCGCCGGGGGTCCACCTTGTACTCCTGGGACACATCCCGCGCCATGTCGCCGGCCACGATGATGGCCACGGTGTTGTTGGCAGTGGCGCAGTCGCACAGGGACACCATGGCGGCGATGCCCACCTGGGCGGACTTGTTGCCCTTCATGACGCGGCGCAGCTTCTGGATGATCCAGGCGATGCCGCCGTTCTTTGCGATAAGCTCAGACATGCCGCCGCACAGCAGCGTCAGGAAGAACACCTCGTTCATGCCGGTAAAGCCGCTCCACACGCTCTGGGCGAAGGTGGCCACGGTCAGGTCGCCGCTGAAGATACCCACCAGCCCGGCGGAGAAAATGCCGATGGTCAGCGCGAAGAACACGTTCAGGCCACACAGCGCCAACACCAGCACCAGCACGTAGGGCAGGACCTTGACGATATCGAAGGGCAGCGCCTCCAGGGGCATGACCACCTCCGGGCGGCCAAAGATGAGCAGCAGCACCAGCGTGATGACGGCGGCCGGCAGCGCGATAAGAAAGTTCACCCGGAACTTGTCCCGCATCTCGCAGCGCTGGCTGCGGGTGGCGGCGATAGTAGTGTCGGAGATCATGGACAGGTTGTCGCCGAACATGGCGCCGCCCACCACCGCACCGATGACCACAGTCAGGGACAGGCCTCCCTTCTCCGCGATGCCCACGGCGATGGGCACAACGGCGGTGACGGTACCCATGGAGGACCCGGTGGCCGTGCCCATGAAGGCGGAGATCACGAACAGACCCGCCGCCAGGAATTCCACCGGCACCAGGGACAGGCCCAGATTCACTGTGGACTCGCGGCCGCCCATGGCCGCCGCCACGCTGGCAAACGCACCCGCCAGGATGTAGATCATCAGCATGGTCAGGATGTCCACGTTGGCCGCACCCTTGGCGAAGGTCTCGAACTTCTCGTTGATGGTGCCCTTGAACATGATGAAGGCCACCAGCACCGCCAGGAACATGGCGGTGACGGAGGGGAACTGGTAAAAGGCCATCTCCCTGCCCTTTACCTGGTAATAAATGCCCGCGCCCATGTAGATGGCGATGAACACCACAAAGGGGATCAGCGCCAGCCCGCTGGGGCGCTTGTCGTTGAGGTTTTTCATATCGCGTTTCCTTTCTCTCTATCCTGAAACGGCCCTCTGCGCAGAAAATGTCCGCGCTGTACAAGCAGCGCGGGCATCCCGAAAGCCGTATCAATAGTATCGTAAAAAGAAACTCCTGTCAACCGATATTTTCACTTTTGCTGCCATCTGGCTATCTGTAAAACCGATAGCAGTCTTATTTCCGCCGCAGCTCGTATACATCCGTCCGTCGGGCGGACAGGATAGGCAGCTGACGCCGCACCTGGGCCACACGGTCCATGTCCAGCTCCGTCACGGCCACCTCCTCATCGGTGCCGCACCGGTGCAGCACCGTGCCCCACGGATCGCAGACCATGGACTCGCCCCATGCCACGTAAGAGGCCCACTCGTCCCGCGCCGGGGACGTGCCCACGGTGAAGCACTGGTTATCCACCGCCCGCTGCCGCAGCAGCAGCTCCCAGTGGGCGGGTCCGGTGGTCATGTTGAAGGCCGCCGGCGCCAGCAGCACCCGCGCCCCCTCCAGCGCCATCACCCTGCACAGTTCCTCGAACCGCAGGTCGAAGCATATACACAGGCCCATCCGCCCCCACGGGGTGTCGAACACCGTGATCTCATTTCCCGGAGAAAGGGTATCCGACTCGCGGAAGCTCTGGCCGCCGTCCACGTCGATGTCGAACAGATGCATCTTGCGGTGCTTGGCCACCTGGCGGCCATCAGCGTCGAACACGTAGGATGTGTTGTACAGCCTGCCGCCCTCCAACTCGGGAATGGAGCCTCCTACCAACCAGATACTGTTCTCCCGCGCCGTGCGGGATAGCACCTCCCAGGCCGCGCCGCCCTCTTCCTCGCCGTATTTCCGGAAGCAGGCGTTGTCATAGGGGCAACAGAACATCTCCGGCAGGATGACCATATCCGCCTCCACGCCCTGTATCAGCTCCGCCGCGTGCCACAGGTTCAGCGTCTTGTTGTCCGTCACCTGCATCTGTATCTGTGCCAGTTTCATGGCGATTCCCCCTCCTCTCAATACTCCCGCAGCACCAGCTCCGTCACGCCCTCGCTGATGCTGACCATGCGCTTGACCTGACTGCGCTTGTTGTACACCGTCCACAGCATGTCTCGTATGGCGGTGCCGCCCCGGTAACCGTGGATGAGCCGCAGACGGTACACCCCGCCGCCGCAGCGGCGCAGCGCCGCGTCGATGGCGATCTGCGCCTGGTACGTATTCATGCCGTGGAGATCCAGCTCCATCACGCCGCCCACCATAATAGGCACCTCCGAACTTTTGTTACTTAGCATCATACCCCAAAATTGTTGAGTTTGCAAGGCAAGAGTGGTACAATACAGTATATCACCGATCTTGCGAGGTACTATGACTGTTCTTGTTCTATCCGATTCCCACGGGAATGTGGACAATATGATACGCGCCGTGGAGCGGGTGCAGCCTCACCGGGTACTGCACCTGGGCGACTGCCAGCGGGATCTGACCGCCCTGCAAGCCCTTTTCCCCGCCCTCCCCATGGAGGGCGTCCCCGGCAACTGTGACTGGGGCAGCTGCGGCCAGCCAGAGCGGCTCATAGAGCTGGGCGGCGTGCGCATCTTCATGCTCCACGGCCACACCCGTAATGTAAAAAACTCCCCCATGGCCGCCATGTACGCAGCGAAGGAGTACGGCGCACAGGTGCTGCTGTTCGGCCACACCCACGTGCCGCTGGTGGACAACGACGGCTCCCTGCTGACGCTGAACCCCGGCGCAGCGGGCGACCGTCTCCGCCCCACCTGCGGCGTGCTCACCATCGAAAACGGCCACGCGGGCATCCGAACGCTGGCACTGTAAAGGAGACATACCATGTTCTATATCGGCTGCCATCTCTCCGCCTCCGACGGCTTTCTGGCCATGGGCAGGACCGCCCTGTCCATCGGCGCCAACACCTTCCAGTTTTTCACACGCAATCCCCGGGGCAGCAGGGCTAAGGCCATCGACCCGGCGGACGTGGCCGCGTTCCTTGCTCTAGCGGCGGAGAACAACTTCGGCACCCTGGTGGCCCATGCCCCCTACACCATCAATCCCTGCTCCAAGGACGAACACACCCGCGAGTTCGCCCGCCTGACGCTGGCGGACGACCTGCAGCGCATGGAATACCTCCCCGGCAACGTCTACAACTTCCACCCCGGCAGCCACACCGGCCAGGGCGTCGAGACCGGCATCGCCCAGATCGCGGATACCCTCAACGCCATCCTCACCCCGGAAATGCACACCACCGTCCTGCTGGAGACCATGTCCGGCAAGGGCAGCGAGGTGGGCAGCCGCTTTGAGGAGCTGCGTGACATCCTCGACCGGGTGACGCTGAACGACAGGATGGGCGTATGCCTGGATACCTGCCACGTGTCCGATGCCGGGTACGACATCGCCGGGGACCTGGACGGCGTGCTGACGGAGTTCGACAAGGTCATCGGGCTCCGCCGCCTGAAGGCTGTCCACATCAACGACAGTCTGAACCCGCTGGGCGCCCACAAGGACCGCCACGCCCGCATCGGCGAGGGCTTCCTGGGCGCGGAGGCGCTGGCACGGGTGGTCAGCCATCCGGCGCTGCAGGGGCTGCCCTTCGTGTTGGAGACCCCCAACGAGCTGCCCGGCTACGCCCGGGAGATCGCGCTGCTGAAGGAGCTGCGGGAGGTATGACCATGCTGCGGCTCTCTGCCCTGATCATCGTACTGGTCGCCGCCCTGGGGCTGTACAAAAAAGCGTGGCTGCCGGACAAGCACCGCATCCGCGCCGGGTTTTTCGTATACTACACCCACCTGAGCAACCTGTTGGTGCTGGTGTACGAGCTGGCGCTGGGCGCCGGCGGCCACGACCCGGACAGCGGTATCTTCCGCTGGCTGTCCTCCCCCGGTACAGCGCTGAGCATGACGCTGTGCATCTACGTCACCCACCTGATCTACGCCTTTGTGCTGATCCCCACCGCCCACTACCGGGGCGACGACAGCTGGCTCAAGGGACGCTTCTCCTTCGGCAATGTCTGCGTCCACTACATCACCCCCGGCCTTGTGGTGCTGCAGTGGCTGCTGTGGCAGGACAAGGCCGGCCTGACCCTGATGCACGCGGCCTGGTGGCTGGTGCTGCCGCTGGCGTACTTCGCCTTCGCCATGCTGCGAGCGAAAAGCGGCGTCCCCATCGGGCGCAGCAACAAGCTGTACCCCTATCCGTTCCTGGACTACCCCCGGCTGGGCGCCAAGCGCTTCTGGCTGTACGTGACCGCCATCCTGGCCTTCTTCTTCGCCCTGGGCTGCCTGTTCGTGTGGATAGCGCACCTGCTGCCCTGAACTGAAGAAAGCAAAAAAAGAGACCGCAATGCGGTCTCTTTTTTTACTGTTACATTCTTCCGCTGACGCGGAGGCGATTCAGTGCGCGGGCCAGATTGCCCTGGGCGATCTGATACTCCGCCATGCTGCGCTTCTGTCGCAGGGCCTCCTCGGCCTCTTCCCGGGCGCGGAGGGCGCGGTTCACATCGATGTCCTCCGGACGCTCCGCCGCGTCCAGCAGCAGCAACACCCTGTCGCCGTCTATCTTGAACAGCCCCGGCGCCACGGCGGCACGGCGGGTCTCCCCCTCCGCGGTCTCGAACCGCAGCTCACCGGCACACACGGCGCCTACAGCATTGCTGTGCCCCGCCAGAACGCCGTACTCGCCGTCGTCGGTGGGGATGACCACGGACACGCACTTGCCCCGGAAGAAGGGCACGCTGGCCGCCAGCACATCCAGTTGGAACAGGGCCGCCATCACATGCCGCCTTTCTTCAGCTCCTCGGCCTTACGCTTCACGTCGTCGATGGTGCCCGCGTTGAAGAACGCCGCCTCGGGGTAGTCGTCCATAGCGCCGGACAGTATCTCGCGGAAGCCCCGCAGGGTCTCGTGCAGGGGCACGAACACGCCGGGCGTGCCGCTGAACTTCTCCGCCACATAGAAGGGCTGGGACAGGAACCGCTGGATGCGGCGGGCGCGGGCGACGGTCTTCTTGTCCTCGTCGCTGAGCTCCTCCATACCCAAGATAGCGATGATGTCCTGCAGCTCGCGGTACTTCTGCAGCGTGGACTGCACGGCACGGGCGATGTTATAGTGCTCCTCGCCCACGATGTCCGGCTCCAGGATACGGGAGGTGGACTCCAACGGGTCCACGGCGGGATAGATGCCCTGCTCCGCGATCTTACGGCTGAGCACCGTGGTGGCGTCCAGGTGGGAGAACGTGGTGGCGGGGGCGGGGTCGGTCAGGTCGTCGGCCGGCACGTACACCGCCTGCACGGAGGTGACGGAACCGTTCTTGGTGGAGGTGATACGCTCCTGCAGGGCGCCCATCTCGCCCGCCAGCGTGGGCTGATAGCCCACGGCGGAGGGCATACGGCCCAGCAGCGTGGACACCTCGCTGCCCGCCTGGACGAAGCGGAAGATGTTGTCGATAAACAGCAGCACGTCCTTGTGCTCCTCATCACGGAAGTACTCCGCCATGGTCAGGCCGGACAGGGCCACGCGCATACGCACGCCGGGGGACTCGTTCATCTGTCCGAACACCAGCGCGGTCTTGTCGGACACGCCGCTCTCGCGCATTTCGCCCCAGAGGTCATTACCCTCGCGGCTGCGCTCGCCCACGCCGGTGAAGATGGAATAGCCGCCGTGCTCCATGGCCACGTTATGGATCAGCTCCTGGATCAGCACGGTCTTACCCACGCCGGCGCCGCCGAACAGGCCGATCTTGCCGCCCTTGGGGTACGGCTCGATCAGGTCGATGACCTTGATGCCGGTCTCCAGAATATCGGCGGCGGGCATCTGCTCGGCAAAGGTAGGTGCGGGACGGTGGATCTCCCACCGGGGGGCGCTGTCGTCCACCGCCGGCTCGCCGTCTATGGGCTCGCCCAGCACGTTGAACATACGTCCCAGCGTCTTTTCACCCACCGGCACCACGATACCGTGTCCGGTGGCGGTAACGGTCAGCCCGCGGCTGAGTCCGTCGCTGCCTGCCATCATCACGCAGCGGACGGTCTTATTCTCCAGATGCTGCTCCACCTCCATGGTGTAGCTGTGCCCGTTGGCCTCCACGGTCAGGGCCTCGTTGATGGCGGGCAGGCTCCCCTCCGGGAAGCGGACGTCGATCACGGGGCCGGAAATGCCCGTGATAATACCTTGTTTCATTGAGGTCAGCCCTCCCTTTCTTTCTTGCTGCGCTGGGCGCGCTCACCGGCGGAGACCTCGGTGATCTCCTGGGTGATGGCCGCCTGGCGCGCACGGTTGTACTGGACGGACAGGTCCTTCAGCAGCTCCTCCGCGTTCTGATCCGCCGCGTTCATGGCGGTCATACGGGCGCTCTGCTCGCTGCAGAAGCTGTCCACCAGCGCGCTGTAGATATAGCCGGTCAGGCAGCTCCGCACAGCGTTGTCCAGCACCGCACCGGCGGAGGGCACAAATTCGTACACCTTGTCCCCGGCGGTCTCGGCCGCGGCCGCGGCGAAGCGCTCGCGGTGCAGCGGCAGTATCTGCGCCTGCCGCACCACGGCCTCCAAGCCGTTCTTCATATCGGTATAGATGACCCAGACTGCGTTGATCTCCCCCGCGTCGAACCGCTCCAGCAGCAGCTCGGCGATCTGCCGCGCCCTGCCCAGAGTGGGGTTCTGCGCCGTGTACAGGAAGCTCTTTTCGATGGGGATGTCCCGCTGGGCGAACCAGCGGCGGCCATACTCGCCCACCACATACAGCGCCGCGTTCTCATTGACGGAGAGCAGCTGCTGCGCCTGGCGGATGGCGTTTTGGTTATACGCACCGGCCAGTCCCTTATCCGCCGTGATCAGCAGGCAAGCCGCCACGCCGGGCAGCGGCTTGGCGTTGTCGTCCACCGGCATCAGATAGCGGCTCTCGATGGTGCTGTCCGCGTTGAACACGCGGCCCACCTCGTTCTGCAGCGCCTGGAAGTAGGGCCTGGTGTTGTCCAGCTCCTGCTTGGCCTTGCGCAGCTTGGCCTGGGAGATCAGGTACATGGCGTGGGTGATCTTCTGGGTCTGCCGCACGCTTCCTATGCGCCGGCGGATCTCACTGGTGCTTGCCATGCGCTCACCGCCCGCCTGCGCGCTTGAATTTCTCCAGCGCGGTCTTTGCAAAGTCCACGATCTGCGTCCGCAGCTCGTCGGTCAGTGCCGCGCCCTGCTCCAGCTGCAGCATCAGGCTCTGGCGGCTGACAGCGAACTCGCCCAGCAGGAAGTCGCGCAGGGCGCACACCTGCGCCACCGGCACCTGCTGATAGATACGCGCCATGGCCGTCACCAGCGTGACGATCTGCTGCGCCTGGCTCAGTGGGGCGCTGCGCCCCTGCCGCAGGATGTACATCAGGCTCTGGCCGTAGGCCAGCTGGCTCTTCGTCTCCTCGTCCAGGTCGCTGGAGAACTGGGTGAACACCTCCATCTCGCGGTACTGGGCCAGGTCAAGGCGCAGGGTGCCCACGGCCTTCTTCATGGCCTTGGTCTGGGCGGCGCCGCCCACGCGGGACACGGACAGGCCCACGTTCACCGCCGGACGGTGACCGGAGAAGAACAGACTGCTCTCCAGGAAGATCTGGCCGTCGGTGATGGAGATGATGTTGGTGGGGATGTAGGCGGACACGTCGCCGGCCTGGGTCTCCACGATGGGCAGCGCGGTCATGCTGCCGCCGCCCCGCTCGTCGCTGAGACGCGCGGCGCGCTCCAGCAGGCGGGAGTGGAGATAGAACACGTCGCCGGGGTACGCCTCGCGGCCGGGAGAGCGTCCCAGCAGCAGGCTCAGCGCACGATAGGCGATGGCGTGCTTGGACAGATCGTCGTAGACGATCAGCACGTCCTTGCCCTTGTTCATGAAGTACTCGCCGATGGCCGCGCCGGCATAGGGCGCGATATACTGCATGGAGGCGGACTCGCCGGCGCCGGCGCACACGATGATGGTGTAGGCCATGGCGTCGTGACGGCGCAGCAGCTCGGCGATCTGCGCCACGGAGCTGGCCTTCTGGCCGATAGCCACGTAGATGCAGATCATATCCTTCCCTTTCTGGTTCAGGATGGTGTCGATGGCGATGGCGGTCTTGCCGGTCTGGCGGTCGCCGATGATCAGCTCACGCTGGCCGCGGCCGATGGGGAACATGGAATCGATGGACAGGATGCCGGTCTGCATGGGGGTGTTGACCGGCTGGCGGTCGATGATGCCGGGGGCCGGGCTCTCGATCATGCGGTAGTCATCCACGCGGATGTCGCCCGCGCCGTCGATGGGCGCGCCCAGCGCGTCCACCACGCGGCCGATCATGGCGTCGGACACGCCGATACCGGCGGTCTTGCCGGTGCGCTGCACCGCGGTGCCCTCACTGACCTCCTCCACCCGGCCGAACAGGATGCAGCCGATGCGGTCGCCCCGCAGCTCCTGCACCATGCCCCGGATGCCTCCCTCGAACAGCAGGATCTCGCCGTAGGTGGCGTTCTCCAGCCCTTCCACGTAGGCGATGCCGTCCGCCACGGTGAGCACGCTGCCCACCTCGCGGGCGCAGACCTCGGGCACCCAGTTCTTCACCGTGTCGCGGATCAGCGGGATCACGGAACCCTCGCTCTTGAGGCCCACCAGCTTTTCCTTCAGCTGGCTCAGGCGCCCTTCCGCCGTCCAGTCGATGACCTCGGAGCCCACCTCAATGCGGAAGCCGCCCGCAGCCGCGGGTTCCTCCTGCCAGACGAGTTCCACGGTCTGACCGTACTTCTTCGACAGCACATCCTCCAGCTTACCTTTCTGTGCGTTGTCAGGCGGGCAAGCACTGAACAGTTTCGCCGTCAGGCGTGCATCAGTGTTCATTCTTTTCCTCCTCCGCAGCGTTCACAAAGGAGTCGTAGGCCTTGGCCGTCTGGGCCGCCAGGATCTTCTCCATGGCGTCCTCGGCAATGGCCACCGCCTCGCGGTTGGCCTCGGCCACGATCTTCTGCCGCTCGTTCTCGGCGGCAGCCTTGGCGTCGGACAGGATCTTGTCCGCCTGCGCCTTGGCGGCGTCACGCTGCTGCTGGGCAAAGGCCTCGGCCTCCTTGGCGGCGGCGGAGCGCTTCTCCTCCAGCTCGGCGTCGAAGGCGGCCTCGCGCTTCGCCATCTCCGCCTTCAGCTCCTCGGTGTCTTTCTCCCGCGCCACGGCGGCGGACTCCATGTCGGCGTAGTGCTTCTCGCGCTTCGCCATGAAGTTCTTCACCGGCTTGAACAGCAGCAGGTACAGTCCGCCCACCAGAATAGAGAAGTTGAAGAAGTGCAGCAGTATCTGCTGCCAATCAATATTCAGAGGGATATTCATAGCTTCTCTCTCCGTTTCTTACAGCACAAAGATGATCAGGATGACCACCAGCAGGGCGTAGATGATAGCGGTTTCCAGGAACACCAGGCCCAGCATCATGGTGGTGCGGATCTTGCCCTCCGCCTCCGGCTGGCGGGCAATACCCTCAGCGGACTTTGCGATAGCCATACCCATACCGATGGCGCCGCCTGCGGCTGCCACACCAATGGCAATACCGGAGGCGATAGCCTTAGCACTCACGCCGCCGCTCGTCTCCTCGGTCTGCACGGCAGCCGCGCCGTCCGCAGGCTCGGTGTCGGCGAAAGCGGTCACGGTCAGCATGGCGGTCAGTGCCAGCACCAGGCACAGCACCAGGGCAAAAGCCTTCTTATTAAACAGTTTCTTCATGATCTCTCTTTCCTCCGTCAGTTATTTACAGTTTCGACAGTCTTGATTTTCTTCTTTTTCTTTTTGGGTTCGTGCTCGTGCTTTTCCGTGGACTCCCCGTAGAACATGGAGGTCAGCGTGGTCAGCACGTAGGCCTGGATCAGCGCATGCAGCAGGGTGAACAGCACAGCCACCACCACCGGCACCACAAAGCTCAGGGACACATAGTAATAGACCAGCTCCGTCACCAGCAGACCGCTCAGCAGTGCGCCGAACATACGGAAACTCATGGAGATGGGCAGGGAGAAGTCCTTCAGCGCCTTGCCCGCACCCTTGGCGCCGTTGGCCACGATGCCTCCCACCAGGATGACCCCGTAGGACAGGCAGCCCAGGGAGATGGCCGCGTTCACGTCCGACAGCGGCGCCGGCAGGGCGATGGTGTGCCCGCCCGTGGTGATGGCCTGGAAGCCGAACAGCTCGAACAGCGTGCCCACGAAGATGTACACGCCCGCGCCGAAGATGTACGCGCCCAGGAACCCGTTGCGGTGGGGGCTGTTGCCCTTGGCCATGCCGTCGAACAGCCCCACCACGGTCTCGATGGTCATCTGCAGCTTGCCGGGCACCATCTTGAACCGCGGTATCACGAAGATACGCAGCAGTATGGCCACCAGCAGCAGTACGCCCACCACCACCAGGGAGGAGATGTACGCCGGGTTCACGTCCTTCAGCCCGAAAAGGCTGATGCGGTTCGTCCCGTGGAGCACCGCGTCACGCATGGCCTCCTGCACCGACTCCGACTTGCCGTGTCCGGGGACAAGCAGAGAACCGGCCAGGAACGCCGCGGTGATCAGCAGCCACACCACGATGAACCTGATTTTCTTCTTTTTTTCCATTCTTTCTTTCACCTTTTACATCCGGTAAAATTTTGTGCCGTGTCGCTTCGTATTACGGCAGAAGCGGCACGCCGCTTTCCCCGGGTCTTACGATTTTTTAACGCAATCTTAACACCCGGTATCAGCATCTTGACACTTCCTTTTTATTATAATAAAAAAAGCCCTGCAACACAAGCATTTTTTCGGCGGAAGCACCACAACATTCCTGCGAAAGCGACAAAACCTTTATCACTTCCACCGATTTGATAAAAACAGGGCGGGACGCAGAAGCGTCCCGCCCTGTTTTTATCATTTTCCGCTCCGCTTCTTGGCGAACGCCGCCTTTTTCCGCAGCGACATCTTCCCCTTCTGCACAGGAGCCTTCGCCGTGGGCGTCCCTCGCCGCCCCCGGTTCCCGGCCGCCTCCTTCCGTCTGCGGGGCTGCCGCTCCGGCTTTTCCGGTTTCTCCGGCTTGGCAGGTGCCTGTCCGTAGGGCTCGCCCTTTCGCGGGCGTATCAGGCACCGCTTGTCGTACCCGATCAGATCCGTCCGCCCCGCTTCCTCCAGAGCCTCCACCACCAACGCCCGCTTTTCCGGTCTCGACCACTGCAGAAGTGCCCGCTGCATGGCCTTGTCCTTTGGGTCCCTGGCCACGTACACTTCGGACATATCCCGTGGGTCGATGCCCGTGTAGTACATGCAGGTGGACAGCGTCCCCGGCGTGGGATAGAAGTCCTGCACCTGCTCCGGCGTCCTGCCGTTTTTGTGCAGGAACTCCGCCAGCTCCACCGCGTCGCTGAGAGTGCAGCCCGGGTGGCTGGACATGAGGTACGGCACCAGATACTGCTCCGTGCCCCCCTCCTCGTTGAGCTTCTGGTACTGCCGCCAGAACTTCAGGAACACGTCGAAGTGGGGCTTGCCCATGTAGTCCAGCACGGAGCTGACACAGTGCTCCGGCGCCACCTTCAGCTGCCCGGAGATATGGTACTTCACCAGCTCCTTGAAAAACGACCTGTCCTTGTCCTCCAGCATGTAGTCGTAACGTATGCCGCTGCGCACGAACACCTTCTTGATGCCCGGTATCTCCCGCATGCGCCGCAGCAGCTCCGTATACTCCGAGTGGTCCGCGTCCAGATTGGGACAGGGCTCCGGCGCCAGGCAGCTGCGGTTCTTGCACATGCCGCACCGCTTCTGCTTCTGGCAGCTGGTGTGGCGGAAGTTGGCGCTGGGGCCTCCCACATCGTGGATGTACCCCTTGAACCCCGGCTCGTGGGTCAGCAGCTCCGCCTCCTCCAGCACGGACTCGATGGACCGGCTTGTGACCATCCGCCCCTGGTGGAAGGCCAGCGCGCAGAAGTTGCACCCGCCGAAGCATCCCCGGTTGTGGGTGATGGAGAACTGCACCTCCTCGATGGCCGGGATGCCCTCCCTGTACATGGGGTGTACCTGCCGGGTGTAGGGCAGGGCGTACAGGGCGTCCAGTTCCTCCCGCCGCAGGGGGCGCGCCGGGGGATTCACCACCAGGTACCGCCCTTCGCAGGGCTGCACCACGGCGCAGCCCCGGATGGGGTCGTGTTCGTCGTATTCTATCTTTGTGGCGCGGGCATAAGCTGCCTTGTCGGCGCACACCGCCTCATAGCCCGGTGCGTCCGCCCGGTGGAACTTCAGCTCCCCCACCTGGTCGGTGATATATGCCGTGCCGGGGATGTCCGTCATGTCCGACACCGGCACCTTCCGCGCCAGCCGCCGGGCGATCTCCACCGTGGCGCTCTCCCCCATACCATACACCAGCAGGTCGGCGGGCGCGTCGAACAGGATGCTGCGCCGCACCCTGTCGTCCCAGTAGTCATAGTGGGCAAAGCGCCGCAGGGACGCCTCCAGTCCGCCGACGACGATGGGCGTGTCCGGGAACGCCTCCCGCGCCCGGTTGGCGTAGACGATGGTGGGGCGGTCCGGGCGCTTGCCCATCTGCCCGCCCTCGCTGTACAGGTCGCGGGTGCGCCGCCGCTTGGCCACCGTGTAGTGGGCCACCATGGAGTCCAGATTCCCGCCGCCGATCAGCACCCCGTACCGGGGCTTGCCCATGGCGCGGAAGGCCTCCGCCGAGTGCCAGTCCGGCTGGGGAAGGATGGCCACCCGGTAGCCCTTGCTCTCCAGCAGCCGCGCGATCAGCGTGGTGCCGAAGCTGGGGTGGTCGATATACCCGTCCGCCGTCACCACCAGGAAGTCGTAATAGTACCACCCCCGGCCGATCATCTCCTCCCGGCTGACGGGGAGAAATTCAATTCCTTTTTCCATATTTCACACTTTCCGTTATCTTCTGTTCCGCCCGCGCTTCCGCCACAGCGGCGGGAAAAACCGCTGCTTACGGCAGGTACGCCGCCGGTACCGGCGGCAGTATCCTGCGCACATCCTTTTCCATATCGCTTCCGCTGGTGGGCACAAATCCCAGCCGCGCGAAAAACGGCCGCAAGGCCCTGTCCGGGCAGTCGATGCGCAAGGCAGGTCTGCCCTGCCGCAGGCAGGCATCGATGGCCTGTCCCATAGGCGGGATGCCCAGTCCCCTGCCCCGCCACTCCGGGGTCAGGCCATACCAGGTCAGCCGCAGTGCGTCGCCCTCGTCGGCCAGGCAGAATGCCCCGATCAGCGCGTCGCCGTACCATATACCGGTGGCCTCGCCGCCCCCCGGCACGCCCAGCGCCTGCCGCTGTTCCTCCGTCAAGAGGACGTACCCCTCGCCGGACTCCACCATATTCTTTTCCTTCCACCAGCTCTGCTTTGCAAAGGTGGACAGTCCCCGCTCCACCAGGTGGCTGTTGTCGTCCCGGTATACCACCCGGAACCTTCCGTCCTCCCACTCCAGCAGGGACACGGCGGTGTTGTCGCCGTGGGAGGTCTGTCCCACCTCCGCCAGCGTCTGCCCCTGCAGCACGCCCAGCACCGTCCGCAGCGCCATACCGTGGGAGAACACCGCCACGGTGCCGCCCTCATGCTGCCGTGCCACCCGCTCCAGGGCGGGGATGAACCGGTCCACCACCTGCTGGGCGGTCTCGGCCCCCGGCACACGCCACAGGTCGGCGCGGCGGTTGAAGTTGTACATCTCCTCCGGGTACTTCGTGTTCAGCTCGTGCCAGGGGTGGTCCTCCCACTCCCCCATGCATATCTCCCGGAAGGCGGGCTCCAGCTGCAGCGGCAGGGACTTGGGCAGCCATATCGCCCGGGCAGTGATCTGTGTCCGGTACAGGTCGCTGGCGTATACCGCGTCGATGTCCACATCCCTGAACCGCTCCCGCAGGGCGTCTATCTGCTGATATCCGCGGTAGTTGGTGATAAGCCCGTTGCAGTGGCCATGGGCGATGCGGTACAGGTTGCCCTCCGCCTCCGCGTGGCGGATGAGATAAAGTCTCGTCATACCACCGTCACCCACTGCTTCAGTTCCTTCACCTTGGTCTCGATGGCCTCCGCCGGGTCGGCGGCGTACTGCAGCGCGCTGTCGGTGACCAGCGCGCCGTGGCCCAGCTCGTCAAAGGCGGGCAGCGCATTCTCGCCGTCGCAGTCCGCCAGCAGCAGGAAGGCGTTGGGGCACACCTTCCGCACATCCTTCACGTCCAGGCTGTACCCGGTGGCCACGGACAGCGCCGCGCCCCGCCGCGCCATCTGCGCCGCCACCGTCAGCCACAGTGCCCGGTCTCCGGCCAGCAGGTTCTGCACCTGCCCGCCGGAACTGTCCGCCGTCCGCACCGCCGCGATAGCCAGCATCTCCCCTGCGTTCAGGCAGTCGCTGCCGCCGTAGGGGCACACGGTGACGGCGTCCGCGCCGTAGCCCGCCCACCGCGCCGCGGCAGCGGTATTCACATCCAGTATCACGTACAGCCCCTTGGCGTGGGCGGCGCTGATCAGGTTGGCCAGCACGTCCGCGCCCATCATGCCTTGGCACAGGTACGCCTCACCCTTCAGCACCACGGCGGGCAGTTTGCCCTCCGCCGCGTCCAGCAGAGTGGTGCCGTGATAGCGCATAGCCTCCGCCAGCGCCATGGGTGTGTCGCCGAACATGTCGGTAAAGTTCTTCCGCACCTTTTCGCTGAGCTTCTCCGCCTCCGGGTCCAGCACCAGCGCCAGCGGCGTCTTTTTCCCCCGTATCCGCCGCTGCAATTCCAGATCAAACATAGATTTCTCCTTTTTCAAGTGCCTCAAAAATTTGTACGCATTTTGTGCGCATAATGTATCAAGTTTATTATACGCATTTCCACATCATTTGGCAAGAAACACCGCCCCGTTTTTCGCATTTTTCCGCCGCAGGCGGGCAAACTACCCGCGGACCGAAAAGGAGTGACAAACGATGATGAAAATGGGCACCTTTATGCGCGGAATGGCCGTGGGCGTGGCCGCCGGCATCCTGCTGGACACCGCTCTGCGTCCCACCCCCAAGTTCAAAAAGACCCAGGCCGGCAAGGCCATGCACCGGCTGACCTGCGCTCTGGACGACGCGGTGGACGAGGTCTGCGCACGGCTGCAGTAGCCGCACATCCCGCAAAACACCCGGCAGCCGCCATGGCCGCCGGGCGTTTTGCCTGTTTTCCCGGAAACGGGTAAAATTTTAGCTTGACAACCGGGATAATTTTGGTATAATAGTCCATGCTGTTTGTCAGCAAATCGAATATGCAGTGGTATCGAAGAGGTCATAACGAGCACGACTGGAAATCGTGTTGTCGTCAAAAGCGGCACGAGGGTTCGAATCCCTCCCACTGCGCCAAAAACAAAACCACCCTGACGGGTGGTTTTGTTTTGACATTGTCCGTTTTCCGGCGGTCATTTCTCCTCCACCACCGGCGGCACGAAGTTCTCGATGGCCGTCCGCAGCTTGGCGTGGCGGATGACGAAGTGTATGGCCGGGGACTTCTCCTTGGACACCATGGCCCACTGCCCCTCGTGCATGCTGATCTGCAGGTTCCGGAACGTACCTCCGGTGGTCAGTTCCAGCCGGCACCGGGGATGCTCCTCCGCAAAGCGCTTCGTCTGCTCGATGTGCGCCAGGTACTCCTCATACGTATACGGGATGTCCCGCCCGAAAAAGAGTCCCGACAAGGACAGTGTCACCGGATACTGTCCAAAGGATCCCTCCGTCAGCCGGGGCAGCTCCATCCGCATGTCATTCTCCCGCAGAATAGCCTCCGCCTGCTCACGGCGGCTTTTGGCAAAGACCGCTATCCGCTCCCGCTCATCATCGGACACCCCGTTTCGTGCCAGTATCCCGTCCAGGAACGCCGGCTCCGTCGTGTACAGCGGCGGAGCAGACAGGATGTTCCGCCGCTTGCCCGGCGTGCGGCTGTCCGCCAGCAGAAAGGCGTTCAGGCGCGCGGCGCCGTCCTCCCGGTAGATGTCCATCAGCGGCTTGGCATTCTCCAGCAGGGCATCCGCGCGGCGGCGGTAATAGGCCACCTCCGCCCGGTTGTTGGTGAGGTAGTACTTGCCCTCGCTGTGGTGCCCGGCCACTGCCTCGCCGCTGAGCGCCGCCGTGCCGCTGACCCGCAGGAAGTGCAGAAACACGCTCCCCTGCGGCGCCTTGAAGTAGTACGGCTCGATCTGCCCGGTCATGTACATGGGGATAAAACTCTCCAGCCCCAGCATCATCTCCGGCAACGCCCGGTCGATGTTGTGCACGATCTGCAGCTTCAGCCCCTTTTTCAGCAGCATGGCCATGCCGAACATCCACTTCTTGGGGAATTCCGCGTCCTTGGCCATCTCCGTCATGGGCATGTCGCTGTACATGAACACCGGCTCCGTGGAGCGCGACAGCACCGCCGCCTTCATGAAGTCCAGCTCGCTGTCCATCATCTGCTGCAGGCCGGTATAGTTCCTGCTGGTGGGCAGCTGGAACGGTGCCGTAGGCACCTTCAGTTCGTCGAACCGGATGGAGCGTATATACTCGCTCAGGTCAAACTCATCCAGCTTGGCCAGGAAGCGCGACACGCTGTCCTCCCGCGGCCCATGGCTGCCCAGCAGCCAGTCCCGCACCCGCTGGCAATACACCGTACGGTCGCTCAGTTCCCCGGCATCGCAGCCCAGCAGCTCCGCCGCCACCTCCCGCTGCTGCGCGCCGTCCATCTCGCGGGACAGGTACGACGCCACCGCCGCGGCGAACTGCTCCGGCTCCGCCGGCTGCCGCGCCCCGCTGCGGAAGCGGAAAATGGTGGACGGGTCGTAGTTGGCGTAGCGGCACAGCTTGCCCACACTGAGGCCCATCACCTCGATCAGCGCGTTGAAGTTCTCCCGCAGCATCCGCTTGTCCGTCCCCGCGTATTCCTCGCACCGCAGGAACGCCTCCCGCAGCATTTCCTCCCCCATATCCTTCGCACCCTTTTCCCGCGCCAGATCGGCCAGCGCGGTGCACAGAGACGACAGTGTGGCGCTGTCGCGCGACGGTGTCCGCTCTCCGGTACGGTAGCGGCTCAGGGACGGCGCGGACAGCCCCGCCGCCTCCGCCAGGTCCTTCCCCCGGCAGTCCAGCCGGGTCATGTACTCGTTCAGCTGCTCACAAAAGCGCATGGCGCACCTCCTGCGGTAAAAAGCTGTGTATAGTATACGCCACCGCGGTGGAAAAGGGAAACAAAATTTTTCCAAAACCGGCAATCGCCGCAGCCGGTAATCGCGTTTCCCTGCCGCGGCCGCTGTGGTATAATAGAAAGTGTAAAAAGCCTGTAAATACGGGAAAAATCGAAACAGGAGGATGGAACAAAATGGCAAAGAAATGGGGTTTTCCGGCGCTGCTCCTTACGTTGGTCCTGGCGCTGTCGCTTGCACCGATCTCGGCGTTTGCGGCGGATTCAACAGTCAGCAATGAAGCGGAACTGGAAGCGGCACTGAAAAATGCGGACTGCGCTGAGATCAAGCTGGGCGGAAACATTGAGACCACTGAGGAACTCTATGTGGAGCGCACTGTAACTCTTGATCTTAATGGATATACCCTGAGCTGCAGCTCGACAGATGAGGATATAATTTGTGTACGCAGCAGCGGAAGCCTGACAATAAAGGACAGCGGCACCGGCGGCAAGATCGACGGGCAGAACGAAAACTGCGGATTTAATGTCAAGGGCGGCACGCTGACCCTGGAAAGCGGCAGTATCGTGAACTGCACGGATGCCGACGGCGACGGCGGCGCCGTGGATGTTTCCAACACCGGTGTAACGGAAACGCCGGTCAAGTATGGCAAGTTCATTATGAACGGCGGCGCCATTATGGACTGCAAGGCCGGCGATGACGCCGGCGCGGTGGACATTGGCAGCGACTGTACTTTCATTATGAACGGCGGCACCATCAGTAATTGCAGAGCCGACGATGACGGCGGCGCGGTGTTTATTAAGAAGAGCGGCACCTTTGAGCTGAACGGCGGTGTCATTCAGAATTGCTCTGCCGGTGCCGACGGCGGTGCGGTAAATATTTATCAAGATGGCCGATTCACTATGACCGGCGGCACTATCAAAAGCTGTACGGTAGACCCGGGCGGACTTGGCATGGCGGTGTACGGCAGCAACGATAAGGCCGTGGTCACCATGACCGGCGGCACCTTTGAAGACTGCGGTGCATTTCCTTATTCCTTTGATGATTTTACCGTGACCTTTGATTCTGACGGCGGCAGCGCCGTAGCAGAGCAGAAGGTGCGGAATGCTCCGGCCGTCAAGCCCGCCGACCCGGAGAAGAACGGCTATGATTTTGCTGGGTGGTATCTTGGAGATATGCAGTATACCTTTGATTCAAATGTCGCCGCTAATATTACACTGAAAGCACATTGGACACCGACATCGGGTGGCACCACCCCCACCACCGGCGGCTACTACTATTCCACCTCTACGCCCACCATCACCGCGGTGCTGAACGGAGCCGCGGCCAAAAGTGCCACGGACTACTCCGGCGGCATCTATGGGCTGACCTTCAAGAGCACCGCTTCCTTCAGCAGCTTCCAGGGCGTGCAGGTGGACGGCAAGGCCCTTGACAAGTCCAACTACATCGCCGAGGAGGGCAGCATTGAGGTCTATCTGAAGGCCGTGTACCTCCAGACACTGGCGGCGGGCAAGCACACCGTAACCATTCTGTCCACAGAGGGCAACGCCACCACCGAGTTCACCATCGGCGGCAGCAGCACCAGCCCCAAGACCGCGGACGCAGGCGTGGCGCTCTATGCCGCTGCCGCCCTGCTGAGCACCGCCGGTCTGGCATGGAGCAGCAAGCGCCGCGGGCAGTAAACCAGCTATTATCTCCGGGTCGATACTGACAGGGGTACGCCGCAGCAGCGGCAGACAAAAGCGCCGCCCGAAAGGGCGGCGTTTTTGCCTGTGCGCTGCGCGCAAGTCGAGGCAGCAAGCTCCACCCTGCCCGCGACATTCCAAAAAGAAAACACCATCCTGACGGATGGTGTTTCTTTTTGTGATTGCCCACAGGTTTTGTTGTCAGTAAATCAGTGCCTTTTGTCTTGCTTTTCCGGTGACGTAGTCGCTCCTTCCAGCAAATCTGTCACAACCTGATTGAGCTGTGCAGCGTTCTTGGCGGTAATAACAGGGACACCCGTGCGCTCCTCGACTGCCTTCCGTGCAATCCCAGCAGCTTCACCGCCCTCACGGGCGACAGCCAAATTCTCCGAAAATGTCCCCGGAGATTTCTGCTTGGATATTTCTGTGGTGGTCGCCTCCGCCAGCATATTCAGTACCAACTCCAGCGTGGTCATGTTGTCGCGGAGGTTTTCTTTCTTCAAGCCCTTAAAGTTTTTATATTGCCGTGTGGACATCCCCGACCATGCACGGGATATCTCATCGGTAAGTATTGCGTACTCCACGCCCTTCTGTACACCGCGGGCATCCCACTCATCCGTCAGTTCCTTACGGACTTGGATAGCTTGCAGCCGCTGGTTGATCCACTCGCGGGTATAGCCTTTCTTGAGGTATGTCACCAGTGCCCGTTCAATGGTCAACTCTGGGTCGATGGTTTCCTCAATGCGTTCTCTGCCTACTTGCGCCAGCCACAGCTTAAACGGCTCCGCTTTGGGTGAGGGAATAGACTGGATGATGCGGAGAAGCTGCTCAGTGTCAGCCACATCGGTCAGACGCTTTTTGCCATCTGAGGCGGTCATTTTCAACTGGTTACAAGATGTAACCATTTCATTGCCTTCGTCTTTAAGCCGCTTCTTGGTAACTTTCCAGTAGTTGCGTGCCGCTTGATAATCAGGCTGCTCAGTCAACACACCAACAACATCGACAATGGAAAAGTACCATTCTTCCTTTTCTTCGTCCCATGCGGTACGAATGCGTTTGTCCTCAAATAGTTGAATCTTATCATTTTGTGCCATCTTGTTCACCTCGTTTCTGTGATAACTCTTTCAGCAATCCCTGACCCCCCGCCAGCACATCCTGCCATGTTGCCTCAAAATCGTCGGTGTACCACGGGTCTGCTACATCGCGGGGGTGACCGGTGTAATCCAGCAGCAGATGTATCTTGCCATCCGGGTCACCGCCGCAGATACGGTGCATATTCCGCAGGTTTGCGCTGTCCATGCCAATCAGCAGGTCAAATTCCTTGTAATCGTTTTTAGTGAGCTGCCGCGCCGCGTGACCGCCGCAGGTGATCCCGTGTTCGGCCAGTTTGCGCCGCGCCGGAGGATAGATGGGGTTGCCGATCTCCTCGCGGCTGGTTGCAGCGGACTCTACATGAAATTGGGCCGCCAGCCCCGCTTTTTCTACTAAGTCCTTCATCACGAACTCAGCCATCGGGCTGCGGCAAATATTTCCATGGCACACAAAGAGTATCTTCTTCATATCGCGGTGTCCCCCAACTATTATCTTTGCTTTAAGTATAGCAAATGAGGCCCTGTCCGTCGAGAGAAAATATATAGAAGGGCTCCGTTTCTCGATAAAATATTCGGGAAACGGAGTCCTTTCAATTTGGTACAGCGTCTTATGATTGATTTATATCCCTGTGAGAATTATGCAAGTAAGACTTGCACAATCGCCACTATGTCTACCTTTGCAACTTTTCAATTTTCTCGATCCCGCTTTTCAGCCGGACAAGTACCTCATCCTTAGAAAGTATCCTGACCGACTCGACCAACGCACGAATTTGGTATTCGTCCCACTTCATAATGACAGTATCGGCCTGTTTCAGAGTGTCTGCGGCCAGTTTCATGTGGCTGGTCAGCTCTGCATCTTCCGTCTGCTGTCGTTCCAGCTCGACGCGTTTGGTCTTCAGTTCCGCTTGCTGGGCAAGGATCGTCTTGAACCGTTCACTATAGTCTTCACTATTGCCGGAGGCCGCAGCAGTGAGAGCATCGTCAAACTCCCGTGCCAGAGCTTCTAATTCTCTGTCGATCTCCGCGACGGTAAGTTCTCCACCTCGGCTGGGGCGTATCACCACCTGTAGATTTTCCGTGACCCGCCGCACCAGTGCGGGTTTCTCAGACATTACGCCGTTGATAACCCGCAGGATGGCCTGCTGGAGCTGCTGCTCATCCACGGCGGGCGAATCATGGCAGTATTTCTTGCCGTAGTCGAAGCGGCTGATGCAGCGCCAGACGATGTGCTTCTTTCCCCTGTTGACCCAGGTGCAGCGGCGGTACAGTGTGCCGCATTCACCGCAGATGACCCGATCTGACAGGGCATATTTCGGCGTGTAGCAGCTTCTGCCGCTGGGAGTGCTTTTCTGTGTATTGCCCTTCAGTGCGTTGCGCCGCGCCAACTCTGTCTGAGCGGCGTCGTATGTCTTGCGGTCTATGATCGCTTCATGATTATTTTGCACCAGATACATAGGGCGTTGTCCTGTGTTTCGGATGGCCTTGTGGCTGATGCAGTCCTGCCGAAAGGTCTTTTGCATCAGGACGTCACCTACATATTTCTCATTGGAGAGGATACCGCGTACTGCTGAGTGTCCCCATGTCGTTCCGCCACGGATGTTGGGAATATGCTGCGCCTCCAAGTATCTGCAAATCATAGGTAGACTGTCTCCTTGAAGGTAGTGGGCATATATTTCTTTTACCACCTCGGCCTGTTCTGGAATGATTCGCGGCTTACCATCCGGCCCTTTCTCATAGGCGTACAGGTTGTGGTAGTTAATGGTGGCTTCACCCCGCTGCATGGCGTAGCGCTTGCCCGCCTGAATATTGCCGGAGATGGACTCGCTCTCCGCCTGGGCGAAGGCCCCCATCATGGTCAGCATTAGCTCTGTGGACTCGTCCATGGAGTTGATGTTTTCTTTTTCAAAGTAGACCGCGATACCCTGCGCTTTCAGCATTCGGACGTAGTTCAGGCAGTCCACCGTATTGCGGGCGAAGCGGGAAACTGACTTTGTGAGGATCAGGTCGATCTTGCCTTGCTTGCACCATTTCATCATCCGCATGAAGTCTGCCCGCTTCTTGGCCGAAGTGCCGGTGATGCCTTCATCCGCAAAGATGTCGGCCATCGTCCACGACTTGTTCTCCATGATCTTATCGGTGTAGTAATTTTTCTGCGCCTCGTAGCTATTGAGCTGATCTTCCTCTTTGGTGGATACCCGACAGTAGGCCGCCACCCGAAGCTGCCGCTGCTCGGCAGGCCCTGTGTTCTTTGGCGCGGCGGGTATCACGATCACCTTCGGCTTGTTCTCTCCCACAATTATGTTCTCCTCTCGATGATCTGGCCGTTTTTCAGTAACAGGCTGGCCTGTCCCTTTTTGACATGGATCTGTGACACAGTGCTTTTCAGCAATTCTGCGTCGATCTCCGCCATCGGTGCGGCAGAGGTGAATAGATGCTGCAGGCGCTGGCTTTCGTACTCACTACTGCCGATGGCGTCATATTGCATCCCTGCCAGCCGCAGGGCGAGCTCTTTAGTACTGCCCTCATCCACCGGACTGGTGGTAAGTGTTGCCGAGAATCGCCGCTCCATTTCGGCCAGCTCACCACGGTTGACTGTCTGCGGCTGTGGCTTGATCTGTTCCGGCGCTGCCGCAAGACAATTCAGCAGGGACAGCACCTGTGACTCCACCGTCGTGCTGGGCCTGCCGTTGCACAGACGGCGCAGGGTCTTTTGCACTTCGGTGATCTGCACCGTGGGCTTGCGTTCCGACCGGCGCTGGGCGACTTCCTGTAGCTGCTCCGGGGAGAGAATGGCCGGAAATCGTTCCGTACCGGCGTAACGAGCGTCCTCCAAAATACGGGCCACCATATTCTTGTTCCAGGGCTTGTCCGCGTCGTAGGGCGGGCCTTTTTCTTTCAGATGGTCGGTGATGTCGTTGAAGGATGCCCCGGCCAGATAGCGGGCATAGATGTCCTGCACCGCCTGCGCCTCTTGCGGATGGGTGACTATCTCGCCCATGACCATCTTGTACCCGAAGGGCAGCTTCCTGTTGCCCATTACCGCACCGTCCTTTCTATACCCTCCCGCAGCTCCAGCCTGTTTTTCAGGCGAAACCGCAGGCTGGTGTTGCTCTCGATGATGACCTTGTCAATAAGCTGACCGAACAGCTCCCCGTCAAAATCGTGCAGCGTTTCAGGCCCTCTTTTGAGGATGGTGATAAGCTCCTGGGTGCAGGGGATGGTATCATCACCGTTTTGGTTGAGCATCCTGCTTTTGGCTTGCTTGGCGGCGCGGAGCTGTTCGGTCAGCTTATTGCTCTTGGATATGAAAATGTCAGGATCAACGCAGCCGCTTTCTCTTAGAGTGGCCAGCAGTTGATTCTGACTGGTAAGTTCCGCTATTTGTTTGTTCAGTTCAATGACGTCCACGCTCCAGAGGAATTTCCGCTCACGGATGGACTGGAGGTTGGTAATGAGGTCAGGCAGGATGTGGCTGCCTTGATGCTTGAGGTTGTAATACAGCCGGAGGAAGGCTTGCTGTATTTGGATTTCGGGAATCTGGCTGATAGGGCAGGCGGCCTCATCGCTGTCATGACGTATACAGAGCCAGTACCTTGCGGATGTTGACCGCTTTGATCTGCATGCAGCACCGCAACTGCATTGAACTCGGCCATGAAAAGGTGTCTTTTCTACTGACACTGTTTTTTCTCGGCTCTTAAGCAATCTCTGTGCTCGCTCAAACCAATCCTGCGGGATAATCGCATCGTGGATTCCTATAATGTAGTAGCTGTTGTGCTCTCCACTATTTCGTATTCTTTTTCGGGGGAGGGTGTCCGTGGTATATTTTTTCTGCAGCTGTGCATCACCTATATAGCGCTCGTTCCGAAGGATATATTCTATCCGTCCACGCTGCCAGCGAATGTTCAGCACATTGCTCTGATTCAGCATCTTTGTGATCTCTGTGGTGTTTATCCCTCGCAGATACATTTTGTATATACTGCGAACCACCGCCGCGCACTCCTCATTGATGATAAGTGAACCGTTTACGAGGTCATAGCCCAAAGGAGCGCTGCAGGTGTTGAACTTTCCGCGCTCCATTCGCTTTTGGTAGCTCCAGCGCATATTGCCCGAGATGGACTCGCTCTCACTCTGTGAGAACGCAGCGTGCAGGGATGTCATCAGTTCAGAGGACATTCGCGCAGTATCGATGTTTTCTTTCTCGAAGAAGATTGTCGTACCGTAGGCTCGGAACTGCCGAATGGCTTCCAGACACTCCGCTGTGTTGCGGGCGAAGCGGGAGATGGACTTGACTAGGACGCGGTCAATAAGTCCGCGGCCGCTGTCGGCCAGCATCCGTTTGAAATCCTCCCGTCTCTCCACCGAGGTGCCGGTGACGCCCTCGTCGGCGTAGATGTCCACCAGCCGCCAGTCCTCATGTTCCATGATGTACTGTGTATAGTGGATGTTCTGCGCTGCGAAGGAATTGAGTTGATCCTCCGAGGATGAGCTGACCCGGCAGTAAGCTGCCACCCGCAGCTTTTGGGTATCCTGCTCATGGTTGGCTTCGATCCGGATGACCCGTCGCTCTTTGCCATTCAGAGCAAGGTTTCCGTTGATCTTTTTCTCTTCCGTGGCTGCTCACCTCCTCCTTGTAGCAACACAACATACCACAGTCACCTTGTTAAAGCTACTGCTTTTTGCGAAGAAATTCAGAAAGAAATAGGGATCGTCGCGCCGGTCTGCACGGCGATACGCACAGCGACTTGCTCCAGTTCCGTCTTGGGAAAACCGGCTCGTTTCAGCGCGGCCAAAAGATTCAAAATGCCGCAAAAATCAACGTTCTTATCCTGCATGATTTGCTCCTTTTATTCGTTTTCTGATGGCACAAACACGGGTGCTGCGGAAAGGGGTAATTGAGGGGTGTAGGTAGTAGGTATGTGAGGGAGAGAGAAAATGCAGCACCCGCGTTTCTGCCATCAGGCAAAGGTCATGGCGGGGCCGCCCCGGTTTCCCGGAACGGCCCGCGCCGTTTCTGTCGTTTGCCCAGTCCTATTCGACACTACTTCCCGGACTGCTGGGCGGTCAACTGGTCTGCGGCGGGCACCGCACATGGGAATCTCACCCCTCCGAGGATCTCTCCGAGCTGCACCGATTGCTTGTATCTGTCGCTATGCAGAAGTACCATTGTAGGCAGATGAGGTCATGGCGAGACAGCCTGCCACGGCTGCTTTTGGATGAACGGGTATCGCT
>CAKTOW010000019.1 GCA_934590325.1 uncultured Oscillospiraceae bacterium | reverse complement strand
TATAGCTCAGTTGGTAGAGCAGCGGTCTCCAAAACCGCGTGTCGAGAGTTCGAGCCTTTCTGCCCCTGCCAAAAGAAACACCACCCATTGGGCGGTGTTTCTTTTTTGCGTAAAACAGCACCCGCTTCTTTTGAAACGGGTGCTGTGTGTTCCACGTTTACGCCACACCCCACCGGGCAGGGTCCTCTGTGTCCACACCGTTCTCCGCCAGGGTCTCCAGCACGTCGGCGATGACCTCATCCACGGCTGCGACGGTCTCCTCATCCTCCGCGGCGTAGGTCTCCAGCTGCGCCGGTTCCAGCGAGGGCATGGTCTCCTGTCCATCCCAGACGGTGGGGAAGCGGTCACAGCCGTTTTCCGTCATCAGTTCCATGCACAGCGGGGACAGCGCGAACTCCTGCCACAGCTTGGCGGCGTTGGGGTGGGGCGCGTCGGCAAAGACGGCGGTGGTCTGCACCTGACCGGGCACGCCGGAGGGCGCCGGGGCCCACATCCGTATCACACTGCTGCCGGTGTCCCGCTGGACCGATAGAGCGGTGCTGAGCCAGCCGATGCCGATGACGCACTCGCCGGTGGGCAGGCACTTGGCCGCGGTGTTGATGCCGGTGGTATAAAACTGCACGCTGGTGTCCAGCTGGGCCAGATAGTCCGCGGCGCCGTCGCCGTACTGCGCCATGACGGCGCGGACGAACAGGCGACCCTCCGACGTGTCATAGGCGGGCAGCCACACCAGCTCCCGGTACACGGGATTCAGCAGATCGTCCCAGGTGCGGGGTGCGGAGATGCCCATGCGGTCCAGCACATCGTCATTGACCATGATGCCCAGGGCATCGACGTTGATAGCGCAGTAGTCGCCGTGGTCGTACTCGGGGGAGCTGAGGTCGGCGGACGCCGCCGGGGTGTAGGCCATCAGCTTGCCCTCCTCGGACAGGGCGCGGCAGAGGGCCTCGTCGCCGCCATACCACACATCGACGCCGCTGCTGCGGGGCAGACGGCTGGCCTCCACTGTGCGGACGGTGACGTGGATGCCGAACAGCTCCTCGAACTTCTCGCAGGCGGTGGTCATAAACGGCTCGTCGCCGGATACGCAGACGGTCAGGCGCCCCTCCTCGCGGGCCGCGTCGATCTGGTCCTCCAGCCCCGCGAAGGCGGTAGGATAGGTGGGGGACATGTCGCCGCTGCTGTCGCCGCAGGCGCACAAGCCCAGGCACAGTAACGCCGCCAGCACGGCGGCCAGTATTCTTTTCATAGGGGTACCTCCTTGCTGACCGCCCGTGAGAGCGGTGTCTGTGGACATTATAGCGGACAGGGCGAAGCCTGTCAAATCCCGCCGCTCTGTCGGTAAACGGGGGACAGACCGGCGCTTTGGTCGATATGCCCAAAATAGAGCGGCCGCGTTATGCACTATGCACAGAACGACCCGCCGCGCGCACAAAAAATATTCCACCGTCAGGGGGTTGTTTTGTACAATGCGCCGTGTTATACTGGCAATCACGTTCGGATGTTTCTATGTAATATGTATTGTGTAGGAGGGTGCGGGCATGAGAAATGCAACACGCCGGAGGGCTCTCACCGTGGAGATGACCTCCGGTTCACTTTGGAAAAATATCCTGCTGTTTAGTCTGCCGCTGATGATGACCCAGGTGCTGGAGGTGCTGTTCAACCTCAGCGACGTGGCCATCGCCGGCAAGTATGCGTACAACACCTATATCGCCCTGGGCGCGGTGGGCTCCACCACCACGCTGGTGTCCCTGTTCACCGGACTGCTCATCGGCGTGGGCGCGGGCGTCAACGTGGCCGCGGCCCGCGGTCTGGGCATGGGCGATGACGAGAGCGTGGAGCGCACTGTCCACTCTTCCGCCATTATCTGCTTCGCCATGGGCGTGCTGACCTGCCTGATCTGTGTGTTCTTCGCCGAGCCCATGCTGCGCCTGCTGAACACCAAGGAGGAATTTCTCCCCGGCGCGACGCTGTACCTGAAGCTGTACGCCATCGGTCTGCCGGGCATGGGCCTGTACAACTGCGGCAACGGTATCCTCAGCGCCACCGGCGACACAAAGCGCCCGCTGATCTACCTGTCTGTGGCCGGTGTGCTGAATGTGATACTGAACCTGGTGTTCGTCATCGGCTGCAATATGTCCGCCGAGGGCGTGGCCATCGCCAGCGCCATCGCCCAGTGGGCGTCCGCGCTGATGATCATCGTCCACCTGCTGCACCGCAAGGACGCCTGCTGCCTGGACATCCGCAAACTGCGGCTGCACCCCATGGCCGCCAAGCGGGTGCTGATGATCGGCGTCCCCTCCGGCCTGCAGAACGCCATCTTCGCCGTGGCCAACCTGTTCGTGCAGGCGGGTCTGAACTCCTTCGACGAGATCACGGTCTCCGGCGCCGCGGCCGCCGCCAACGCCGATACCCTGGTGTTCAACATGATGGCGGCCTTCTACACCGCCTGCGCCAGCTTCGTCAGCCGCAACTGGGGCGCCGGCAAAAACGACCGCATCCTCAAGAGCTACTTTATCAGCATGCTGTACGCGGCCATCGTGGGCGCCGTGGCGGGTGGCCTGCTGCTGGTGTTCGGCCGGGAGTTCCTCAGCCTGTTCGCCGACAAGCCGGAGGTCATCGACGCCGGCGTGGACCGTCTGCGCATCATGGCCTTCTCCTACTTCATCGGGCCGCTGATGGACGCCAGCATCGCCGGGTCGCGTGGCCTGGGACGAAGCGTGGCGCCCACCGTCATGGTCATCCTGGGCTCCTGCGTGTTCCGCGTGGTGTGGATCTACACCGTGTTCGCCTACTTCCACACCATCACCTCCCTGTACCTGCTGTATATGTTCTCCTGGATCATCACCGGTGTGGCCGAGTACATCTACTTCCGCGCCGCCTATAAGAAAATCATCCTCAAGCCCCAGACCTGGTAAACAAAGAACAGAGCCCTGCGCCATACGGCGCGGGGCTCTGTTTTTTTACATTACCGCACGGTGTGGAACAGCGCCGCCATGTCGGCGGTCACGTCCTCGGTAAAGCTGCACAGGGTCACGCAGTAGATGTAGTTCCCGGTCTGCAGGCACACCATCCGCTCGTACATGGGCGTGTCCTGCAGCTTGGCCGTCACCAGCAGGGTGGGGCAGCTCTTCTCCGCCGCTATGTCCGTGGCGGTGACCTCTACCTCCACCTCCGTAAAGCCCCCGGCACCCAAGTCGGAGGGCAGCTTCGCCGCCGCCAGCTCCACATACTCCTGTGCCGTCATGCTGCTGCCGGACAGCAGCCCCAGGTTCTGATACGTGACGTTCATGGTCATCAGCCCGTCGGTGGAGATGGCGTACATGTCGTACACCGCCTTCCCGCTCTCGGCCAGCGCGGCCACGTCGCCGCTGCCGCTCTCGGTCAGCACGCCGTTCAGCTCCAGCAGCTGGCTGTCGTTATAGAACAGCCAGCTCTCGTCCAGCCTGCAGGTCAGGTGAGCATTTTTGTTGGTATACGTCCCGCCGGGCAGCGCGCCCAGCATGTCGCCGGGACTTGCGTCGTCGTCGCCGTCCTCGTTATTCTCTGTCGCCGACGGCTGAGGCACCGTTACCTGCCCACCGGCGGAGATACCGGTATCCGGCGTCAGCGTGCCGCCGTCCGGAGCCTCCTCCACCGCACCGCAGGCGGTCATGGTCAGCAGCAGCGCCAGCAGGGCCGCCGCCGCGAAAAGTCTCTTCATACGCCCACCTCCTGTTCCGACAGTATTTTACCAAAACCGGCGGCAAAAAACAATAGCGCGAAAATCAAACCCCTTTGCCATTTCCCGACAGGTCCCGCGCCTTTCGCCGTTTACAATAACGTGGAAAAGGAGGGACAAGCCATGAAACACCTGCTGACGGCGGCGCGACAGACCGCCCTGCGTATCCCCCTGCCGCCGCTCTGCTGCTGCGCGGCGTCGCTGCTGCTGACCGCCGCTGCCGCCGGGGGACAGTTTGCCCCCTGGGCACTGGCGGCGGTGGCCGTGGCCGGAACGGGATGGCAGGGCATCGGTGCCGCAGCCTGCGCCGGTCTGGGTGCGTTGCTGTTTATGGACTTCCAGCCGGGCCTGCGCCACACCGCCGCCGCCATTCTCATCTTCTGCGCCAACACGGCCCTGTGTACCTCCCGGCTCTATACCCGCCCCCGGTTCCGCCCCACCGCCGCCGTTCTGGCCACGGCACTGACCCAGTTCCCCTACCTCATCGCCCGGGGCGGCCGCCAGTGGGCGCTGTGCGCGGCCTCACTTGCGCTGCTGTACGGTGCCGCGGCGCTGCTGCCCGCACTGCTGCCGGACAGCTCCGACGCTCCGGAGGACCGCCGCCGGGCGTGGTTCCTGCTGGCACTGGGTGCCGGTGGCGCGCTGGCGCCCTGGACGGTGCTGGGCTTCTCCCCGGCGGGGGTGCTGGCGGCGCTGACGCTGCTGGCCTTCATGGCGGAGCGCCCGGTGGCCGAGGCCGCTGCCGCCGGGGCACTGGCCGGTCTGGTACTGGACCTCTGCGGCGGCGAGACACTGTACATGACGGCGGTGCTCTGCGCTGCCGGTGCCGCCGCCGCATGGCTGCGCACATATCCCCGCATGCTGGCCTCCGGCGGCTTCTGCGCCGCCGCTGTGCTGGCGGCCTGGTTGCTGGGAGATACCCGCCCGCTGGCGCTGCTGTGCCAGTGCCTGACCGCCGTCGGTATATGGATGATACTGCCCGCCCCATCGCCCCGCCGTCTGCCGTCCCCCGCGTCCGAGGGTGCCGCCGCGCCCGCCGCGGCCTTCCGCGCGGTGTACGACAGCCTTGATCCGGATATGCCCCTCCTGCGGCCCGAGAACCCCGCCGTGCTGTTCGACCGCGCGGCGGAACAGGTCTGCCGCGACTGCCCCCTCCGCGCCGACTGCTGGCAGACCCACTATACCGACACCTACAACGCCTTCAACGATGCCTGCCCGGCGCTCCTGCAGCGTGGGCGCGCCCTGGCGGAGGACTTCCCGCTGCACTTCGCCTGCCGCTGCGTCCGCTTTCCACGCCTGCTGACGGCGCTGGACGGCCAGCTGCGGGACTTCCTCCAGCGCCGCGCCCACCACGCCCGGCTGGATGCCGCTTACCGCCTGGCGCGGGAGCAGTACCGCCAGGTGGCCGAGGCCCTGTCCCGCACCGCCCCGGCGGCCGTGGACCGTCCCGCCCGCGTCGCCTGCCGCACCGCGCTGCTCCTGCGGCCCAAGTCCGGCGAGAAGGTCTGCGGCGATCAGACCGCCGTGTTCGACGCCCAGGGGCTCACCTGTCTCGCCCTGTCCGACGGTATGGGCAGCGGCGAGAGTGCCCACTGCGAGGCGGCGATGACCGTCCGCCTCCTGCGCCAGTTCCTCCAGGCGGGCATCGAGCCCCGTCCCGCCCTGCGCACACTGAATACCGCCGCCATGCTCCGCTGCCAGAGCGGCGCGGGCTTCACCACCATCGACCTGGCCTGTCTCGACCGCGCCGCCGGCACGCTGACCCTGTACAAGTACGGCGCCGCGCCGTCCTACATCAAGCGCCACGGCACCGTGGCCCGCTGCACCGCCGCCACGCTGCCCGCCGGACTGGAGAGCGCCGACGGCGACGTGCCGCCCCAGACGGTACCGGTGTCCCCCGGCACCTGGCTGGTGCAGGTGTCCGACGGCGTGGCCGGGGAGGACGACGAGTGGCTGCAGGATCTGCTGGCCGGCTGGGACGGCCGCTCGCCCCGCGCCCTGGCGGAGGAGCTGCTGCGCCAGTCCGCCCAGCGCACCGGCGGCGCCGACGATTGCGCCGTCAGCGTCCTGGCGGTGGAGGACAGGGAGGAGCCCCACCGCGTCTGAGCGACAAAAAACGCCGGGAAAATTTCCCCGGCGCGCCGTATAGTTTTCCGCCTTCGCGGCCAAAATAGGGCTGTAACGAACACCGCCGTCACGGCTGCAAGGAGGCATCGGTTTTGGTAAAAGGCGTTTCCCGCCGCGTCATCGTCGTGGAGTCCCCCGACCCGCGGATATTTGAACAGGCGATATTCATCCTCCCCACGGACGGCGGCGGCGTCAGCTCCCGCCAGCTGGTGGACGAGGCGGTGCGCATCGCCCGCAGCTACGCCCGTTCCCAGGGCGGCGGGCACCGCCGCTGGCGCCCGCCCGCGTGGCTGTGGGCGGTATGGGGCGCGGCGGCCTGCGGCCTGGTGTGGCTGCTGGCGGCGCTCCTCTGAACGGCTTACCCCAGCGGACTCCGCTGTTTCTGCCCTTCCGCAAGGATAAGGGTCCTGTTTTTTCTCCTCACTTGGGGCGGACGCCATGCGTCCGCCCACCTTTTTTGAACTTTCCCGCAGGCGAGCACTTTTGCCCCGCAAAAGTGCTGCTCCAAAAGGAAAGACACCCGTGAGGGTGTCTTTCCTTTTGTGATTGCCCACCACTTTTGTTGTCAGTGAATCAGTTCTTTTTGTCTTGCTTTTCTGACTGTACAGTAGCGCCTTCCAGCAGTTCTGTCACGATCTGATTGAGCTGTGCGGCGTTCTTGGCGGTAATAACAGGGACACCCGTGCGCTCCTCGACTGCCTTCCGTGCAATCCCAGCAGCTTCACCGCCCTCACGGGCTACAGCCAGATTCTCCGAAAATGTCTCCGGAGATTTCTGCTTGGATATTTCTGTGGTGGTCGCCTCTGCCAGCATATTCAGCACCAATTCCAGCGTGGTCATGTTGTCGCGGAGGTTTTCTTTCTTCAGACCCTTGAGGTTTTTATATTGCCGTGTGGACATCCCTGACCATGCACGGGAGATCTCATCGGTAAGTATTGCGTACTCCACGCCCTTCTGTACACCGCGAGCATCCCATTCATCCGTCAGTTCCTTGCGGACTTGGATGGCCTGCAGCCGCTGGTTGATCCACTCGCGGGTGTAGCCTTTCTTGAGGTATGTCTCCAATGCCCGTTCAATGGTCAACTCTGGATCGATGGTTTCCTCAATGCGCTCTCTGCCGACCTGCGCCAGCCACAGTTTAAACGGTTCCGCTTTGGGTGAAGGAATGGACTGGATAATACGAAGAAGCTGCTCCGTGTCGGCCACGTCGGTCAAACGTTTCCGCCCATCCGAGGCGGTCATTTTCAACTGCTTACAATTTGTAAGCAGTTGGCCTGCGCCCTCGTTATTCAGCCGCTTCTTTAAAACTGCCCAATATGTACTGGCATGACGGGCATCTGGCTGATCCGTCAGAACTGCAACGACATCTACAACCGAAAAGTACCATTCTTCCTTTTCTTCGTCCCATGCGGTACGAATGCGCTTGTCCTCGAACAACTGGATCTTGTCATTTTGTGTCATCCTGCTCACCTCGTTTCTGTAATAACTCTTTCAGTAAATCTCAATGAGCTGTTCCTCCCGAAAGACCTGCTGCTCTGGGATCAGTCCGGAACGAGTGGCAAAGTCACGCTTTACCGCTTCGTAGTTGCCGGACGCATATAGTCCGGTGTAGTAGTGCCCATGGGATACGCCCTTGTGGTCGAAGTCCCGATCCCAAGTGACGAACTGCGTGCCATATTTGCTCGGACATCCCGCCAGCACAACGCTGTTGAAATCCGCCAGCACCTTGTAGCTGTCCTCAAGACCGTCCACCTTCAGAATGGGAACCCGCTCCATCTGATACATATACTCGGCTACGGCTCTGACGATGCTGTAGACCTTGTCCTTGGCAGCGACCCGTTCCGGTGTACTGATGTCTGCCATTCGGTAGGTAATACCGCCGCTCTCAGGTACCTCGCACAGCGGCAGACCATCGAGCAGGACACGCAGTCTGTCAGCGTGTGTCCTGTCCGTCAGAAAGCCCTCTCTGGCGAGAACGGCTTCCGCTTCTCTGAGATAACGATTCTTTTCTTCTGCGCTGATATTCATTTGGCTCCTCCTAAACGCAAAAAGAGCGCCGATTCGATGGTTTTACGAAACCAACAAACCGACGCCCCAAATTTTGTGAAACTTTTTTATGAAAAGAGCCCCCTTTTGTGAGGAAAATCCTCGTACAAAAGGGGGCTGTATCCGATTATTTCGCCAAGAAGCAGAAAAAGAGGGGTTCAAATCACGTTGAACGCCTCTCAGACGGCTCTGACATCCATGCTCGAAACCGTTAAAATCGGGGTGTGGAAAACCCCGGAAAGGCTTGATGCCATGCGGTTTTCACCGCATGGCATCTAAACCTGTTTGTTAACTTGGAGCAGGGTACGGGAGTCGAACCCGCCTTAACGGCTTGGGAAGCCGCTGTAATACCGATATACCAACCCTGCATTCACTTACCGGGTTATTGTAGCATACCCGCGCTAGTTTTGCAACCGGAAATTCTGTCGAAAGGGCATGAACATCTTGTCCTCCCGCATACCCATGGAAAAAACGCTTGGAGGCGACCCTATGAAAAGACTGATAGCACCCCTGCTGGCGGCGGTCTGTATCGCGCTGCTGCTGCCGGTATCCGCCGGGGCGGTGGAGCTGCCGCTGACCTCCCGCGCCGCCCTGCTGATGGAAAAGACCACCGGCCGGATCCTCTTCGCCCAAAACGAGCACGAAAAGCTGGAGCCCGCCAGCGTTACCAAGATCATGACACTGCTGCTGACCATGGATGCCATCGACAGCGGCGCCCTGGCCTACGACGATGTGGTGACGGTGTCCGCCAACGCCGCCGGTATGGGCGGCAGTCAGGTCTTTCTGGCGGAGGGCGAGCAGATCACAGTGGAGGAGCTGCTGAAGTGCGTCTGCGTGTCCTCCGGCAACGACGCGGCGGTGGCGCTGGCGGAGAAGGTCTCCGGCGTCACGGAGCTGTTCGTGGAGCAGATGAACAACCGCGCCCGGGGCCTGGGCATGGACGATACCCATTTCATGAACCCCACCGGCCTGACGGCGGCGGGACACGTGACCTCCGCCCACGACATCGCCCTCATGAGCCGCGAGCTGCTGACAAAGCACCCGGACATCCGCAATTTCACCACCATATGGACCGACTCCATCCGCGGCGGCACCTTCGACCTGGCCAACACCAACAAGCTTATCCGTTGGTACGACGGCGCTACCGGGCTAAAGACCGGCTACACCGCCTCCGCCGGGTACTGCATCAGCGCCACCGCCGAAAAGGACGGCATGGAGCTCATCGCCGTGGTCATGAAGGGCGAGACCGCCGACAAGCGCAACACCGACGCCAAGGCCCTGTTGAACTACGGCTTCTCCGCCTACACCCTTGTCTCCGCCGACGACAGCCAGCCCCTGCCCGTCCTGCCCGTCACCATGGGCGAGGCGGAGACCGTCTCCCTGACCCTGCCCGCCCAAGGCGTCACCGCGGTGGTAGAGAAGGCGCAGGCTGCCGCTCTGGAGCGCCGCCTGGAGCTGCCGGAGTCCCTGTCCGCACCGGTGACGGCGGGGCAGCAGGTAGGCACCCTGACCCTCTGCAGCGGCGAAACGGAGCTGCTGACCGTGCCCATCCTGGCGGCGGAGGACGTCCCCGGGCGCAGCTGGGGGCGCATGTTCACCGACCTTCTGCGCATGGCGGTGTTCACCGCGTGACCAAAGGGGAAGATCGGCGCATTTGTGCCGATTTTCCCCTTGTATTTTCTCCGGAAACGTTGTACTATAGGGCAAATCAGATATGCGGTACAACAAGGAGGTACTCATCATGATACAGGTCGATCTGCAAAATGTCCGCAGCTTCATCCCCCTGCCCTACGAGGCGGCGCTGTCCCCCCGCCTGCGCATCGCCCATGACCGCCTGCAAAGCGGCAGCGGCGCCGGCGGCGAGTTCACCGGCTGGGTGCGTCTGCCGGAGGACTATGACAAGGCGGAGTTCACCCGCATCAAGGCGGCGGCGCAGCGCATCCGGTCTGATTCTCAGGCGCTGGTGGTCATCGGCATCGGCGGCTCCTACCTGGGTGCCCGCGGTGTCATCGAGTGCCTTCGTTCCCCCAACTACAACCTGAAAAAGAAGGACACCCCCAACATCTACTTCATCGGCAACGGCCTCTCCTCCGACGCGCTGACCGAGGTCATGGAGCTGGTGGACGGCGTGGACTTCTCCGTCAACGTCATCTCCAAGTCCGGCACCACCACCGAGCCCGCCGTGGCCTTCCGCTTCTTCCGCGAGCTGCTGGAGAAGAAATACGGCGCCGAGGGCGCCGCCCGCCGCATCTACGCTACCACCGACGCCCATAAGGGCGCCCTGAAGTCCCTGGCGGACGCCAAGGGCTATGAGGAGTTCGTGGTGCCCGACAACATCGGCGGCCGCTACAGCGTCCTCACCGCCGTGGGCCTGCTGCCCATCGCCGTGGCCGGCATCGACATCGACGCCCTTATGTCCGGCGCCGCGAATATGATGCACACCTGCGCCCTGGCGGACATGAACGCCAACCCCGCCTGGCAGTACGCCGGCGCCCGGTACGAGCTGTACCGCACCGGCAAGAAGATCGAACTGCTGGCCGCCTACGAGCCCGCCTTCCGCTTCATGTCCGAGTGGTGGAAGCAGCTGTACGGCGAGTCCGAGGGCAAGGAGAACAGGGGCCTGTTCCCCGCCAGCGTGGAGTTCACCGCCGACCTGCACTCCATGGGCCAGTACATCCAGCAGGGCGAGCGCCACCTGTTCGAGACCGTGGTGCGCTTCGGCCCCTCCAAAAACGAGAACCCCGTTCCCTATGACGAGACCAACGGCGACGGTCTGAACTTCCTCACCGGCAAGAGCATGGACTTCATCCGCGAGCAGGCCATGGACGGCACGCTGCTGGCGCACGTGGAGGGCGGCGTGCCCAACGTCACCCTGCGCACCGGCTCCGTGGACGAGGGCACCCTGGGCGGCCTGATCTACTTCTTCGAGTACGCCTGCGGTCTCTCCGGCTACCTGCTGGACGTGAACCCCTTCGACCAGCCCGGCGTGGAGGCCTACAAGAAGAACATGTTCGCCCTGCTGGGCAAGCCCGGCTACGAGGACCTGCGGCAGGAGCTGCTGCGCAAGCTGGAAAAGTAAAATTCACCAAAAATAAGTTTACTTTTTCTGCATTGCTATTTCCCCGCCGGTATGGTATGCTGTATACAGGTGGAAACCACCAAAGACAAAGGAGTGATTTCTTATGGTTAGATTGATCATGGGTGCCAACGGCGCCGGCAAGACGAAGCAGCTCATCGAGCTGATCCACACCAGCGTGGAATCCGAGTCCGGCAGTGTTGTGTGCATCGAGCCCAAGGGCGACATGACCTACGACATCAGCTACAATGTACGTCTGGTCAACGCGGGCGAGTATAACGTGGATTCTTTTGACTGCCTGCGCGGTTTCCTGTGCGGTCTGTACGCGGGCAATTACGATATTTCCCATGTGTTTGTGGACAACCTCTGCAAGATCGCCGGCAGCACCGACCTGCAGGCAGTAGAGACCTTCCTCCACTGGCTGGACCGCTTCAGCGAGAAGAACGGCGTGAAGTTCACCGTCACCGTCAGCGCGGCGGAGGATACCGCCACCGAGGGTATGCGCCAGTACATCTGAGGTCTTTATCCAAAATACAAAAAGAACCGTCCTCGGACGGTTCTTTTTTCTTTCACCCCATCAGATACAGCACCAGCCCGTACACCGCGCTGGCCGCCGTGCCGTATACGATCACCGGTCCCGCCACGGTGAACATCTTCACCGCCGTGCCCGTCACCAGTCCCTCCGCCCGGTAGTCGATAGCGGGGGAGGCCACCGCGTTGGCAAACCCCGTAATGGGCACCAGCGTGCCCGCCCCGGCGTACCGCGCCAGCCGGTGGTACAGCCCCAGCGCCGTCAGCAGCACGGACAGGAACACCAGCGTGATGGACGTGGCCGCGGCGGCCTCCTGCTGCGCCAGCCCCAGCGCCCTCCACCCGTTGGCGATAAGCTGCCCCAGGGCGCATATCCCGCCGCCCACGGCGAAGGCCATGGCCGTGTCCTTGCCTATGGGCGATTTGGGCGACATCTGCCGCACCAGCGCGTCATATTCCTTCGGTGTCATGCCGTCACATCCTTTCCCGCGTAATATGCGCCGTTTTCGCTGCCCCTATACTTGTCAATCGCCGCGAAAGCGGCTATAATGTACAAGATACAAGTACGAGGAAAGGAAGTTGTCGGCCATGTACGATCCCGCCCACCCCTTCGGGCGCAAGGCCATCCAGCTGGCGGTCATCGACCCGGTCAGCTGCACCGGCTGCGGCTGGTGCGCCATGTTCTGTCCCATGAAGTGCATCCTCCAGCGCCCGGACGGCGTCTATGAGGTGGTGCAGCAGGACTGCATCGGCTGCCGCAGCTGCAAGGTCAACTGCTTTTACGACGCGGTGACCATACTGCCGCCCCAGGTGCGTGAATGATGAAGAAAGAAAAAGCCCCTCTGGGTCTCTATATCCACATCCCCTTCTGCCGTCAAAAGTGCGCTTACTGCGATTTCTACTCCCTGCCCGACCGGGAGGGGAAGATGGATGACTACACCGCCGCCCTCCTGCGCCACATCGAGGAGGTGGCACCCCGCACCGCCGCTCACCGGGTGGACACGGTGTATTTCGGCGGCGGTACCCCCAGCTATCTGGGCGCCGCCCGTCTGACGAAGCTCCTGCGCACCATCCGCAAGCGCTGTGACGTGACCCGCGACGCCGAGATCACCCTGGAGGCCAACCCGGACTCCGCCTGTGATGTCCGGTCCCTCCGGGCCCTGCGCCGCGCGGGCTTCAACAGAATATCCCTGGGTGTCCAGTCCACGGACGATGCCCTGCTCCGCGCCATCGGCCGCATCCACACCTTCGCCCAGGTGCAGGAGGCCGTGTCTGCAGCCCGGAAGGCCGGGTTCAAAGATCTCAGCCTTGATCTGATCTACGGCCTGCCCGGCCAGACCATGGACCAGTGGCAGGAGACCCTGGCCGCCGCCGTGGCCCTGTCCCCGGAGCACCTGTCCTGCTACGGCCTGAAGCTGGAGCCCGGCACGCCTCTATATGAGCGCCGGCAGGAGACCGCCTTCCCCGACGACGACGCCCAGGCGGACATGTACCTCTACGCCGTGGCCATGCTGGAGCAGAACGGCTACGAACAGTACGAGATCTCCAACTTTGCCAAGCCCGGCTACGCCTCCCGCCACAACCTGAAATACTGGCACATGCAGGAGTACGCGGGCTTCGGCCCCGGCGCCCACTCCGACTTCGGCGGCGTCCGCTACGCCTACGTCCGGGATCTGGACAGCTACATATCCGGCCGCCTGGTGCTGGCGGAGTCCGAGTCCGACGCCACCCTGACCCGCGACTACGAGTACGTCATGCTGTCCCTCCGCACCGCGGAGGGTATCGACCGGCGGCACTTCGAGCTCACCTACCGCCAGCGCTTCCAGCCCATGGAGGACCTGTTCCTGCAGTACGAGGCCGCCGGCCTCGCTGCCCGAACGGAGAACGGCTGGCGACTGACGCCCCGGGGCTTCCTGGTGTCCAACAGCATCATCGTGGCACTGGAGGAAGCGCTGGCCGCTCAGAAAATTCGCCGTGAGCAGGCCGCCGCCAACCGGGATTATCGTATAATTTGAACGAAAAAGGCGGCGCGCAGCCGCCTTTTTCCGCTTTCCCCTTGACATTTTCTCCGAACCGTGCTACATTGGCACCAATATCGAAACTGCGATGAAGGGGACAAGTAGCGCCTCGCGTCCACGCAAAGAGAGCCGCCGTTTGGTGCAAGGCGGACGGGACGCAGCCAGCGAACATCACCCCGGAGCATCCGCCTGAAAGCCCAGCCGGTAAGCGCGGACGGCACAGGGAGCCGTTACCTTCTCCCCGCCCCATCCCGTGGGGAGCGAGTGGCCGCACAGCGCGGCAACGAGAGTGGTACCGCAGAGGTCGTTTTTCAGCACCTTTGTCTCTTGACGAGACAAAGGTGCTTTTTATTTTGTTACCAAATATATTCAGATAAAAGGAGAAGCAACATGGAGTACAAGAAGACACTGAATATGCCCAAGAGCGGCTTTCCCATGCGCGCCGGTCTGCCCACTCGCGAGCCGGAGATGCTCAAGCACTGGGAAGAACTGGACCTCTACAACGAGCTGCTGAAGAAGAACGAGGGCAAGCCCCTGTTCTCCCTCCACGACGGCCCTCCGTTCTCCAACGGCGCGCTGCACATGGGCCACGCCCTGAACAAGTCCCTGAAGGACTTCATCACCCGTATGTACGCCATGCGGGGCTACTACACCCCCTATATCCCCGGCTGGGATAACCACGGCATGCCCATCGAGTCCGCCATCATCAAGCAGAACAAGCTGAACCACAAGGCCATGAGCGTGGCGGACTTCCGCACCGCCTGCCATGAGTTCGCCGATCACTATATCGACGTCCAGCGCGACGGCTTCAAGCGCATGGGCGTGGTGGGCGACTGGGAGCACCCCTACAAGACCATGGACCCCGGCTTCGAGGCCCAGGAGGTCCGCGTGTTCGGCAAGATGTATCAGAACGGTCACATCTACAAGGGTCTGAAGCCCGTGTACTGGTGCCCCCACGACGAGACCGCCCTGGCCGAAGCGGAGATCGAGTACAAGGACGACCCCTGCACCACCGTCTACGTCAAGTTCCCCATGAACGATGACCAGGGCAAGCTGTCCCACCTGGACCACAGCAAGCTGTACTTCGTGATCTGGACCACCACCGTCTGGACCCTGCCCGGCAACCTGGCCATCGCCCTGCACCCCGACGAGTCCTACGCCGTGGTCAAGGCCCCCAACGGCGAGATGTACATCATGGCCGAGGCCCTGACCGAGAAGGTCATGAAGATCGGCGGCTTCGACTCCTACGAGATCGTGGAGACCCACCCCGGCTCCTTCTTCGAGAATATGCTGGCCCAGCACCCCTTCCTGCCCAAGACCTCCCGTCTGGTGCTGGCGGACTACGTCACCATGGATTCCGGTACCGGCTGCGTCCACACCGCGCCCGGCTTCGGCGCCGACGACTATGTCACCTGCAAGCGCTACGGTATGGACATGGTGGTGCCCGTGGACGACCAGGGCAAGCACACCGCCTACGCCGGCAAGTACGAGGGCATGACCACCGACGAGTCCAACCCCGTCATTCTGCAGGATATGAAGGACAACGGCACCCTGTTCGCCAGCGAGGACATCGTCCACAGCTACCCCCACTGCTGGCGCTGCAAGCAGCCCATCATCTTCCGCGCCACCCCCCAGTGGTTCTGCTCCGTGGACTCCTTCAAGGATGAGGCCATCGCCGCCTGCGAGGATGTCCGCTGGGTGCCCGCCTGGGGCAAGGACCGTATGCGCTCCATGATCCTCGAGCGCACCGATTGGTGCATCAGCCGCCAGCGCCGCTGGGGCCTGCCCATCCCCGTGTTCTACTGCAAGGACTGCGGCAAGCCCGTCTGCACCCCCGAGAGCATTGAGGCCGTGGCCGCCCTGTTCGAGAAGGAGGGCTCCAACGCCTGGTTCGACATGGACGCCGCCGACATCCTGCCCAAGGGCTTCACCTGCCCCCACTGCGGCAAGTCCTCCGGCTTCGAGAAGGAGACCGACACCCTGGACGGCTGGTTCGACTCCGGCTCCACCCACTTCGCCGCCATGGAGCGGGACCAGGGCTTCTGGCCCGCCACCATGTACATCGAGGGCCTTGACCAGTATCGCGGCTGGTTCCAGTCCTCCCTGTTGGTGGCCGTGGGCGCTCTGGGCCGCGGCGCCCCCTTCAAGGAGTGCGTCACCCACGGCTGGACCGTGGACGGCGAGGGCAAGGCCATGCACAAGTCCCTGGGCAACGGCATGGACCCCGCCGAGATCTTCAACAAGTACGGTGCCGACCTGCTGCGCCTGTGGGCAGGCTCCTCCGACTACCATGTGGACGTCCGCTGCTCCGACGAGATCTTCAAGCAGCTGAGCCAGAATTACCTGAAGTTCCGCAACACCGCCAAGTTCTGCCTGGATAACCTGGTGGGCTTCGACGCCGATCACCTGGTGGAGCCTGCGGATATGCTGCCTCTGGACAAGTGGGCCGTCACCCGCCTCAACGACCTGCTGAAGCGCGCCTACGCCGCCTACGACAACTACGAGTTCCACGTGGTCTCCCACATGATCAACGACTTCTGCGTGGTGGACCTCAGCTCCTTCTACTTCGACATCCTGAAGGACCGCCTGTACTGCGACGAGACCAATGGTCTCTCCCGCCGCAGCGCCCAGACCGCCCTGTTCCTGATCCTGGACGCCATGACCCGCCTGTTCGCCCCCATCCTGGCGTTCACCTGCGACGAGATCTGGCTGGCCATGCCCCACCGCTCCTGCGACGATGGGCGCAACGTCCTGTTCAACGAGATGGTGCTGCCCTACAACGGCTACGCCCTCTCCGACGAGGATATGGCCAAGTGGGCCCGCATCGCCGCCCTCCGCACCGCCGTCAACGGCGCGCTGGAGACCGCCCGTGCCGACAAGACCATCGGCAAGAGCCTGGAGGCCGAGGTGGATCTGACCGTTACCGCCGAGGACGCCTTCCTGGCCGACATGGACGCCGCCGTCGTGGCCGACCTGTTCATTGTCTCCCAGGTGCGCGTGGACGTGGGCGCGGAGCAGTCCGTGGCCGTCCGCCCCGCCGCCGGCGCCAAGTGTGCCCGCTGCTGGAAGGTCCTGCCCGCCGTGGGCAGCGACAGCGAGCACCCCGACCTGTGCCCCCGCTGCGCCGCCGTGGTCAGAAAGCTCCCCGTCATCGAATAAACGGCATAAAAGATCCCTCCCCGAAAGGGGAGGGATTTTTTGCCTCATTCCTTCACCTGCTTCATGGACAGGCTGATGCGGTGCTTCTTCTCGTCCACGTCCAGCACGACTACTTTCACGATGTCGCCCACGGCCACCACCTCGGAGGGGTGCTTGATGAACCTATTGCACACCTGCGAGATGTGCACCAGCCCGTCCTGGTGTACGCCGATGTCCACGAACACGCCGAAGTCTATGACGTTGCGCACCGTGCCGGTGAGCACCATGCCCGGCTTCAGGTCTTTCATGTCCAGCACGTCTGTCCGCAGTATGGGCGCCGGCAGATCGCTGCGCAGGTCGCGGCCCGGCTTCATCAGCTCCTTCACCACGTCCCGCAGGGTGGGCACGCCCACGCCGATCTCCTGCGCCACCTTTTCCTCGCCCATGGCTTTCACCTTCTGCATCAGGCCGTCCACCGCGCCCCGGCGCACATCCTCGTCGCCGCAGCCGCACAGCGCCAGCAGCTTCTCCGCCGCCGCGTAGCTCTCCGGGTGCACGCCTGTGTTGTCCAGCACGTTCTTGCTCTCCGGCACCCGCAGGAAGCCCGCGCACTGCTCATAGGCCTTGGGCCCCAGCTTGGGCACCTTCAGCAGCCGCCTCCGGTCGGGGAAGGCCCCGTTGGCCTCCCGGTACGCCACGATGTTCTTCGCCGTGGTGCCGTTCAGCCCGGAGACATAGCCCAGCAGGCTGGCGCTGGCGGTGTTCAGGTCCACGCCCACCGCGTTCACGCAGTCCTCCACCACGCCGCCCAGTGTCTCGTCCAGCCGCTTCTGGGGCATGTCGTGCTGGTACTGCCCCACACCGATGGCCTTGGGGTCGATCTTCACCAGCTCCGCCAGCGGGTCCTGCAGCCGCCGCGCGATGGAGATGGCCGACCGCAGGTTCACGTCGTAGTCCGGGAATTCCTCCGCCGCCAGCTTCCCGGCGGAGTACACCGACGCGCCCGCCTCGTTGACGATCATATAGCTCACCCCCGGCAGGCCCCGCAGCATCTCCACGGTCATCTGCTCGGTCTCCCGGCTGGCGGTGCCGTTGCCGATGGCGATATGGGCCACGCCGTGCCTCCTGCACATGGCCGTCAGCTTGGCGATGGACTCCTTCTTCTGCCGCTCGCCGTAGGTGGGGTATACCACCGTGGTGTCCAGCACCTTGCCGGTGCCGTCTATCACCGCCACCTTGCACCCGTGGGCGTAGCCGGGGTCCAGCCCCATGGTCACATGCCCCTTCACCGGCGGCTGCAGCAGCAGCGGCTTCAGGTTCAGAGCGAACTGCCCGATGGCGCCCTCGTTGGCGCCGTCCGTCAGCGTCGAGCGTGCCTCCCGCTCCAGAGAGGGATAGATCAGCCGGTCGTAGGCGTCCTCACAGGCGTCCTTGATGAACCCCATGGCCGCCGAGCCGGGCTTCACCACCACCCGCCGCAGCGCCGGCAGCGCCGCGTCCCGGTCCAGCAGCACCGTCACGGTCAGAAAGCCCTCCTTCTCGCCCCGGTTGATGGCCAGTATCTGGTGCCCCGCCAGCTTGGGCAGCGGCTGGTCGAAGTCGTAGTACAGCCGGTACACACTGTCCTCCTCCTTGGCGGCCTGGCTGCGCAGGTGCCCCTGCCGCATCAGCAGTCCCCGCAGCACCTTCCGTATGTCCGCGTCGTCGCTGATGACCTCCGCCACGATGTCGTTGGCGCCCTGCAGGGCGTCGGCCACGGTTTCTACGCCCTTTTCCGGGTCGATGTACGCCTGCGCCGCGGTCTCCGGGTCGGGGCAGTCCCGCTCCTGCGCCAGCAGCGTCAGGGCCAGGGGCTCCAGCCCCTTCTCCCGCGCCGCGGTGGCGCGGGTGCGCCGCTTCTGCTTGTAGGGGCGGTACAGGTCCTCCACCTCCGCCAGCGTCCCGGCGTTGTCGATGGCCGCCGCCAGCTCGTCGGTCAGCTTCCCCTGCCCCTCGATGGCGCCCTTGACCTCCTGCCGCCGCTTGTCCAGGTTCCGCAGATACTGCAGCCTGTCCTCCAGCTTCCGCAGGGTGGTGTCATCCATAGAGCCGTGCAGCTCCTTCCGGTACCGCGCGATGAACGGTATGGTGCTGCCCTCGTCCAGCAGCGCGATGACGTTCTCCACGTACTGCGCCGGCTGCCCCAGCTCCTTCGCCAATATCTGTGCGATGCTCTGCATATTTGCTCCTTTCGACAGCTTTGCCCGCGCACCGCGCGGGCAAAGCGTGCTCTTTACTTGTGGTACAGGCTCTTGACCTCGTATTTCGGCTCACAGCTGACGTTGATGCCCAGCCGCTTGTACAGCTTTGCGTCCTCCTCGGATATGATGACCGAGAAGTGCGCGTCGCAGCCCCGCAGGCTCTTCAGCTGCGCCTGCACCATGGCCGCCAGAGGATTCGTCAGTCCGGAGATGGCCAGCGCGATCAGCACCTCGTCCGAGTGCAGCCGCGGGTTCCGGTGTCCCAGACAGTCGGTCTTCATGGCGCTGATGGGCTCGATGACGGACGGCGGTATCAGGTCCAGCTTGTGGTCGATGCCCGCCATCTTCTTCAGCGCGTTCAGCAGCAGCGCCGCCGACGCGCCCAGCAGGGGGGAGGTCCTGCCCGTCACCACGCTGCCGTCGGGCAGCACCATGGCGCCCGCGGGCTTGCCGGTGGCCTCCGCCTTCTCCAGGGACACCGCCACTGCCGGGCATATCTCCGGCGTCACGCCCGCCTGCTGCATCACCAGCTCCAGCTTCCGCACCACGCACTCGTCCGCCTGGCCCCTGGCCCGCTCCACGCACCCGGCGTAGTACCGCCGCAGTATCTCCATCCGGCTGGCCTCCTGGCACACCTGGTCGTCGATGATGGCAAAGCCCGCCATGTTCACCCCCATGTCCGTGGGGGACTTGTAGGGGCACTCGCCCTGTATCATCCGGAACATGGCCGCCAGCACCGGGAATATCTCCACATCCCGGTTGTAGTTCACCGTGGTCTCGCCATAGGCCTCCAGGTGGAACGGGTCGATCATATTCACGTCGTTCAGGTCCGCCGTGGCCGCCTCATAGGCCAGGTTCACCGGGTGCTTCAGCGGCAGGTTCCAGATGGGGAAGGTCTCGTACTTGGCGTACCCCGCCCGTATGCCCCTCCGGTTGTCGTGGTACAGCTGGCTCAGGCACGTGGCCATCTTGCCGCTGCCCGGCCCCGGCGCTGTCATGACGATCAGCGGCCGCGTGGTCTCGATGTATTCGTTCTTCCCCAGCCCCTCGTCGGACACGATGTGCGCCACGTCGGAGGGGTACCCCGCGATGGGATAGTGCTTGTAGCTCTTCACCCCCAGCGCGCTCAGCCGCTTGATAAAGGCGTCCGCCGCCGGCTGCCCGGCGTACTGGGTGATGACCACGCTGCCCACGTAGAAGCCCAGCCCCCGGAACACGTCGATCAGCCGCAGCACGTCCGTGTCGTAGCTGATGCCCAGGTCGCCGCGCATCTTGTTCTTCTCGATGTCGCCTGCGCAGATGGCCACCACGATCTCCACGTCGTCCTTCAGCGTCTGCAGCATCCGTATCTTGCTGTCCGGCTGGAACCCCGGCAGCACCCGGGATGCGTGATAGTCGTCAAACAGCTTCCCGCCGAACTCCAGATACAGCTTCCCGCCGAACTGCGCCCGCCGCGCCGTGATGTGCTCCGCCTGCAGCTGCAGGTACTTCTCGTTGTCAAATCCGATCTTCACCCAAATGCACCTCTGCCTCTCCAAAATTCCAGCCCATTATACTATATCCTGTGGTGCAGGGGAAGAAAAAACCGACATTTTCTCCCCGGAAAATGTGACGAACTTTTCCCCGCATTTTTGGCGAAACCCACCGTTGCTTTTTGACTTCCGCAGGGGTATACTAAAAAATACCCCCATTTTTGCAGGAGGATATTTTTATGCGTTTCCACGTTGTCTGGCGCAAGAGTCACGAGCCGGAGTCCGCCTACCGTGATTTCTTCGAGACCAATGATATTTACGAGGCCAAGGACTTCGCCATGCGCCTGGCCTTTGACGAGACCAACTGCGTCTACGTCCGCGATGAGAAGCGCGACGAGATCGTCCGGGACTTCGACGCGGAAATTTACCGCTGACCTCAATTAAACCCGCCGCCTCCGGCCATACTAAGGCCGGAGGTGATTTTTATGCCCAAACGCAAGTCCGGCTTTCCCTACGACGCCACGCCGGATGTCCACCATTTTCCCGGCGTGCCCCGGAGCAGCTTCGACCTGGTGAATATGTACGGCACCTACAACATCCAGCCTACGTCCGACACGGAGAATGTCTTTCCCCTCATTGGCCCCGGTCTGCCCAGAGCCTACCGCGATATGCACCTGGACAAGCACGACCTGGAGCAGTAGCCTCCGCCCGCCGCATGGCGCATATCGCGCCATGCGGTTTTGTCATACCGCCATGACGATTTTGCGCAAAAACGCAACATTCCGCCCCGAAAAACCCCGAATGTTTTAATCATTTAAAGTGCGGCTTGGTACAATGCACAGATAATTGTTATTTCTTTGGCGATTCGCACAATTGACGCATTTTTCACAAACCCGTATAATGTAGATAAACTGGTAAGACCAGTAGGACCCCATTGCCATGAAATTTGAAAATTGCGCCGCAGGCGCCATTCTCAAATTTGCCCTCTGAAGGGCAATGGGATATGTTTTGCGGCACCGCGCCCTGCAAAAGGCTCTCCTGTGTTGATGGAGCCGTCAGCCGGGCTGGACGCGAGACCTACGTATAACAAGGAGAACTTTCATGTACACCTTAGGCATCGACATCGGCAGCACCACTTCCAAGTGCGCCGTTCTTAAAGACGGAACAGACCTGACGGCTCACAGCCTGCAGCTGGGCGGTCTGGGCACCGGCGGCCCGGAGGAGGCTCTGGCCCAGCTGTGGCGTGACAGCGGCCTTCGCCGTGAGGATATGGCCTGCGCCTTCGTCACCGGCTACGGCCGCAAGAACTATCAGGGCGCCGACGGCGAGATCAGCGAGCTGACCGCCCACGCTCTGGGCGGCCGCTTTGTGTTCCCCGACCTGCGGACGGTCATCGACATCGGCGGCCAGGACGCCAAGGTCATCGCCCTGTCCCCCTCCGGTAAAATGACCAACTTCGTCATGAACGACAAGTGCGCCGCCGGCACCGGCCGGTTCCTGGACGTGATGGCCTCCATTCTCCGCCTCAGCGTGGACGAACTGGACGGCGAGGCCGCCAGGGCAGAGTCCCCCGCGGCCATCTCCAGCACCTGCACGGTGTTTGCCGAGAGCGAGGTCATCAGCCAGCTGGCCAACGGCGTCAGGCGCCCCGACCTGGTGGCGGGCATTTGCCGCAGCGTGGCCAGCCGCGTGGCGGCGCTGGCCCGGCGCGCCGGCGTCACGGAGCGTGTATGTCTCTCCGGCGGCGTGGCGCAGAACGACGCCGTCCGCCAGGCCCTCAGCGCCGAGCTGAACGTCCCCATCAGCGTGGACCCCTTGGCGCAGTATTTCGGCGCCATCGGCGCGGCCCTGTGGGCATATAAAGAAGTAAGCAAGTGAGAAAGATGGAGATTCACTTACTATATATCGTGTGGAACGAGGAGGAAATGAAATGGCAGAAGAAGTGAAAAAGGCCCCGAAGCCGGTGGACCCCAACTCCGCCAAGTACAAGCTGGGCAAGATCGCGGCGGACGCCTATGTGGACGCCATCGAGGCCAAGAAGCGGGGCGAGAAGGTCGCCTGGGTGTCCAGCAACTTCCCCGTGGAGATCCCCGAGACCATGGGCATCGCCACCGTGTACCCCGAGAACCAGGCCGCCGGCATCGCCGCCCGCGGCGCGGGCACGAGAATGTGCGAGGTGGCGGAGTCCGAGGGCTACTCCAACGACATCTGCGCCTACGCCCGCGTGTCCCTGGCCTACGCCAAGCTGAAATCCTGTCCCGAGCAGGACGTGGCCATGCCCGACGTGCTGCTGTGCTGCAGCAACATCTGCTCCTGCATGATCAAGTGGTACGAGAATCTGGCCCGTGAGCTGAACATCCCCATGATCCTGCTGGACATCCCCTTCAACCCCGACTATGAGGTGTCCGACGCCGAGGTGGCCTACGTCACCGGCCAGTTCTGGGATGCCGTCCACCAGCTGGAGGAGATCACCGGCAAGAAGTGGTCCGACGAGAAGTTCAAGGAGGTCACCGGCTTCAGCTGCCGCTCCAGCCGCGCCTGGCTGGCGGCCACCGGCTGCGCCAAGTACGTGCCCTCTCCCTTCAACGGCTTCGACCTGCTGAACCACATGGCCGTCATGGTCACCGCCCGGGGCAAGTCCACCGCCGCCGACGCCATGGAGACCCTGCTGAAGGAGTACGAGGACAACCACAAGAACGGCACGTCCACCTTCCGCGGTGAGGAAAAGCACCGCATCATGTTCGAGGGTATCGCCTGCTGGCCCTACCTGCGCGCCACCAGCACCGGCCTGAAGTCCCGGGGCATCAACATGGTCACCACCATCTACGCCGATGCCTTCGGCTTCGACTACAACACCTTCGATGAGATGATCCGCGCCTACTGCAAGGTGCCCAACGCCATCAACCTGGAGATGAGCCGCGACAAGCGCATCAAGCTCTGCAAGGACAACCACGTGGAGGGTATGCTGGTGCATACCAACCGCTCCTGCAAGCTGTGGAGCGGCTTCATGTACGAGATGAGCCGTCAGATCGGCGCGGCCTGCAATATTCCCGTGGTCAGCTTCGACGGCGACCAGGCCGATCCCCGCAATTTCTCCGAGGCACAGTACGACACCCGCGTGCAGGGCCTCACCGAGATCATGGAAGCCAACAAGGCTGCGAAAGGAGTGTAAGGCATGAACGACATCCTCAACAGATTCCATGAGGTAGCTGCCTCTCCCAAGGCACAGATGAAGCACTATCTGGCCCAGGGCAAGAAGGTCGTGCTCTGCGCTCCCGTCTACACCCCCGAGGAGATCATCCACGCCATGGGCTTCGTCCCCATGGGCGCCTGGGGCGGCGATGTGGCCCTGAACCGCGCCAAGGAGTACTGTCCCGCCTTCCTGTGTTCCATCGTCCAGTCCCTGCTGGAGCTGGGCATCACCGGGGCCTACGAGGGCGCCAGCGCCATCGTCATCCCCTCCCTGTGCGACACCCTCAAGACCGTGGGCGAGAACTGGAAGTACGCTGTGCCGTCCATCCCGTTCATCCCCATGACCTATCCCCAGAACCGCAAGCCCGCCTACGGTGTCGCCTACACCAAGGCTGGGTACGAGCGTGTCATCCGCGACCTGGAAAAGCTGGGCGGCACCTTCTCCGAGGAGAAGCTGCTGGCTTCCGTCAAGGTCTACAACCGCCACAACGCCGCCATGCGCAAGGTGGATGAGCTCCTGGCCAACCACCCGGAGATCACCCCCGCCCAGCGCAGCGACATCTTCAAGAGCGCCTTCTTCATGACCAAGGAGGAGCACACCGCCCTGGTGGAGGAGTTCATCGCCAAGCTGGAGACCGCTCCCGCCGCCGCGGAGAAGCTGCCCATCGTCATCTCCGGCATCCTCACCGATGCCCCGGCCCTGAACGACATCCTCAGCGAGATGGATATGCACATCGTGGCCGACGACGTGGCCGCCCAGTCCCGCCAGTACCGCACCGATACGGAGGAGCGCGCCGACGCGTTGCAGGCCCTGGCCGAGAAGTTCGCCAACATGGGCAATTGCTCCGTCCTGTATGACCAGGACAAGAACCGCGTCAAGTGGATCGTGGACACCGCCAAGGCCCGGAACGCCAAGGGTGTCCTGGTGGTCCTGACCAAGTTCTGCGACCCGGAGGAATTCGATTACGTCATGATCAAGAAGGCCTGCGAGGCCGCCGACCTGCCCCTGACCCTTGTGGAGGTGGACCGTCAGATGGTCCGCTTCGAGCAGGTCCGCACCAATCTGGAGACCTTCCGCGATCTGCTGAAAATGTGACCACTTACAATAACACATACATGGAGGAACAACATGAGTGAAGTCAAGCGTCCCCTTGAGGGAGTAAAAGTTCTGGAGCTGGCAACCTTCATCGCCGCTCCCTGCTGCGCCCGCTTCCTGGCCGACCTGGGCGCCGAGGTCATCAAGGTCGAGGCCCCCGCCGGTGACCCCCTGCGCTACACCGCCGTCAACGAGGGCCGTCCCCAGGACCAGAAGGAGAACACCTCCTACGACCTGGAGAACGCCGGCAAGACCTGCGTCTGCCTGAACACCAAGACCCCCGCCGGCCGCGAAGCCCTGGAGAAGCTCATCGCCGAGGCGGACATCTTCATCACCAACTGGCGCCAGAACCCCCTGAAGAAGGCCGGCCTGGACTACGATACCCTCCACGCCAGGTACCCCGCCCTGGTGTACGGCTTTGTCTCCGGCTACGGCGAGAAGGGCCCCGACAAGGATCTGCCCGGCTTCGACTTCACCGCCTTCTTCGCCCGCGGCGGCATCCTGGGCACCCTGTTCGATAAGGACGCCCTCCCCATGCTGACCATCGCCGGCTTCGGCGACCATCAGGTGGGTATGTACCTGGCCTCCGGCGTGCTGGCGGCCCTGTACCGCGCCCGCGAGACCGGCATCGGCGACCGCGTGGTGGTCTCCCTGTTCCACAGCGCCATTTGGGACGTGTCCCTGCTGCTGCAGGCCAGCCAGTACGGCGACCCCACTACCCAGTACCCCCTGTCCCGCCGCACCCTGCCCAATCCCCTGGTGGTGTGCCACAAGACCAAGGACGACAAGTGGCTCCAGATTGCCATGCCCCAGTACAACCGCCACTATCCCATCTTTATGCGCGCCATCGGCCACCCCGAGCTGGCTGAGGATCCCCGCTACTATCCCCAGACCAACCTGCAGGCCAACATCGAGGAGTTCTATGACTTCCTGGTGGCCGAGATGGCTACCCGCACCCTGGACGAGTGGTGCAAGCTCATGGACGCCAACGATCTGCCCTACGCCGTAGCGCAGACCTGGGACCAGCTGCTGGTGGATAAGCAGGCCTGGGCCTCCGGCTGCTTCTACGAGATGGAGTACCCCAACGGCGCCAAGCGCACCATGGTGCGTCCCCCCGTTATCTTCGAGGAGACCGAGCTGCCCCCCTACAACCGCGGTCCGTACCTGGGCGAGCAGACCGAGCTGGTGCTGAAGAACCTGGGCTACACCGACGAGCAGGTGGCCGCTATGATAGCAGCCGGCGAGGCGGTGCCCATGGATCCGGCTTTGAAGGACTAAGACGGCGGGATCTTTTCCGCCAATACTTCGTTGCAGGCACTTGACGTACACGAAGTACGCCTGCGTCCCTGCGCCTCGTCTTGGCGAAAAATCTCTCCGCCGCTGTTCCCGCAAGAACGGGACAAAAAATCTCTCCACCGTTGTCTCCGCAAGAACGAGATGAAGATCTCTCCGCCGCCGGCGGAGCAGGATCGACGAAAAACCAACGCAGAATGACCCGGTGATTTGAGGAAAAGCCAAATATAAGGGCGCGGCGCGTTGAGGAGCGCGCCGCCGCCCGAAAATGTGAAGGAGAAGAATCATGAAAATCGCTGCTTACGAAGTACGCCCCGACGAGAAGCCCGTTATCGAGGGTCTGTGCAAGAAATACGGTATCGAGCTGATCTCCACCCCCGCCAACCTGGACAAGACCACCGCCAACATGGCCGCCGGCTGCGACGGCGTCACCACCCTGGGCCAGAGCGACTACTGCAACGAGGTGCTGGACGAGCTGAAGGGCTACGGCGTCAAGGTGCTGGCCAGCCGCTGCGTGGGCTACAACCACATGAACTGCGACTACGCCCGCTCCCTGGGCTTCCGCCTGTGCAACGGCGCTTACGCCCCCAACGGCGTGGCGGAGTACACCGTCATGGCCATCCTGATGTGCATCCGCAAGTTCAAGAAGGCGCTGTACAACACCAATGACAACGACTTTACCCTGAAGGGCAAGATGGGCCGCGAGCTGCGCACCATGACCGTGGGCGTCATGGGCACCGGTAAGATCGGCTTCACCGTCATCAAGTGCCTCAGCGGCTTCGGCTGCCGTATTCTGGCCAACGACGTGTACGAGAACGACGCCGTCCGCGAGTACGCCGAGTACGTGGATCTGGACACCCTGTACCGCGAGTCTGACATCATCACCATCCACACCCCGCTGCTGCCCGAGACCACCGGCATGATCAACCGCGAGACCATCGCCAAGATGAAGGACGGTGTGGTGTTCATCGACAACGCCCGCGGCGAGCTGGTGGACATCGACGCCGTCACCGAGGCCGTGGAGTCCGGCAAGTTCGGTGCCCTGTTCATGGACGCCTTCCCCGGCGAGACCGGCATCATCCATGTCCCCCACAACGAGGACATCATCCGCACCCCCGGCATGCCCTACTTCAAGCTGAAGTACCTGCGCTCCTTCGTCAACGTGTACCACACCCCCCACATGGCCTTCTTCACCGAGGAGGCCGCCGAGCAGATGGCGGAGTGCGGCGTCAACAGCATCTATGAGATCCTGACGGACGGCAAGTCCCGGCACGAGATCCCCTGCTGATAGAGCAGTGACCCATACTAAACAGGAGGAAAACTATGATTTTCGACGCAAAGCATGAAATGATCCGCAAGCTGGTCCGCCAGTTTGCCGAGACCGAGCTCACCACCGAGGTCCTCGACAAGGTGGAGGAGACCGGCGAGTTCCCCGAGGAGATCGTGGACAAGATGGCCAAGTGCGGCTTCCTGGGCCTGAAGATCCCCCGCGAGTACGGCGGCGCCGGCGCCGACACCCTGGCCTACATCATCATGATCGAGGAGATCGCCCGTGTCTCCGCCGTGGCCAGCCTGTACGCCAACACCCCCAACTCCCTGGGCGGCGGCCCCCTGATGCAGGCGGGCACCCCTGAGCAGCTGGAGAAGTACCTCCGCCCCTCCGTGGAGAACAAGGTGAAGATCGTCTTCGGTCTCACCGAGCCCGGCGCCGGCTCCGACGCCAGCGGCATGGTCACCACCGCCGTGAAGGACGGCGACTACTACATCCTCAACGGCCGTAAGTGCTTTATCTCCGGCGCGCCCCTTGCCGACTACTGCATCGTCTACGCCAAGACCGACATGTCCCGCGGCAACAAGGGCATCTCCGCCTTTATCGTGGACATGAAGGCCCCCGGTGTCTCCTGCGGCAAGCACGAGGCCAAGATGGGCCTGGTGGGCTACGCCACCTCCGACGTGGTGCTGGAGGACGTCCGCGTCCACAAGAGCGACATGCTGGGCAAGGAGAACATGGGCTTCATCAACGCCATGAAGACCCTGGACGGCGGCCGCCTGGGCGTTTCCGCCCAGTCCATCGGTCTGGCCCAGGGCTGCCTGGACGAGGCCATCAAGTACTCCAAGGAGCGCGTCCAGTTCGGCAAGCCCATCTGCAAGAACCAGGCGATCGCCTTCATGCTGGCGGATATGGCCACCAAACTGACCGCCGCCAAGGAGTTGGTCTACATGGCCGCCCAGATGAAGGACAAGAACGACCCCAACGCCTCCATGTACTGCTCCATGGCGAAGTACTTCGCCTCCGAGACCTGCAACGAGATCGCCGCCAAGGCGGTGCAGATCCACGGCGGCTACGGGTACATCAAGGAGTACCCCGTCGAGCGCAAATACCGCGACTGCCGCGTGTTCACCATCTACGAGGGCACCTCTCAGGTGCAGCAGATGGTCATCTCCGGCAATTTGCTGAAGTAATGCGGAAAGGAGCAAGAATAGAATGAAGCTTATCGTATGTGTCAAGCAGGTGCCCGACACCTCCGGCAAGGTGGCCGTCAACGCCGACGGCACCCTGGACCGCGCCTCCATGCAGACCATCATCAACCCCGACGATATGAACGCCGTCGAGGCCGCCCTGGCCCTGAAGGACCAGCTGGGCTGCCCCGTTATCGCCGTGTCCATGGGCCCCCCTCCCGCCGCCGGTATGCTGCTGGAGCTGAAGGCCATGGGCGTGGACAAGGCCGTGCTGGTGTCCGCCCGTGAGTTCGGCGGCTCCGATACCTTCGCCACCTCTCAGATCCTGGCCGCGGCCATCAAGAACCTGGGCGTGGACAAGGACGACATCATCTTCTGCGGCCGTCAGGCCATCGACGGCGACACCGCCCAGGTGGGCCCGCAGATCGCCGAAAAGCTGGAGATCCCCCAGGTGTCCTATGTGGCCGACATTCAAAAGGACGGCGACACCCTCACCGTCCGGCGTATGCTGGAGGACGGCTATATGACCGTCCAGGTCCAGACTCCCTGCCTGCTGACCTGCATCAAGGAGCTGAACACCCCCCGCTACATGACCATCCGGGGCATCCTGGACTGCGACGCCGAGCCCGTCACCGTGCTGGACTACAATGCGCTGAAGGACGATCCCCTCATCGAGGTGGACACCATCGGTCTGAAGGGTTCTCCCACCAATATCTACAAGAGCTTCACGCCTCCCCGCAAGGGCAGCGGCATGATGCTGGAGGGCAGCGGCAAGGAGACCGTGGAGCAGCTGTTCGGCATCCTGTCCGCCAAGCACATCATCTGAGAAGGGAGAAACGATATGTCTACTTTTATGAATACCGACCCCAAGGCGTTCTCCGGCGTGTGGGTCTTTTGTGAGCAGCGTCAGGGCAAGATGATGCCCACCACCTTCGAGCTGATCTCCGAGGGCCGCAAGCTGGCCGACGAACTGGGCGTCCAGCTCAGCGGCATCCTGCTGGGCGACAGCGTGGACGGCATCGCCGCCGAACTGGGCGGCTACGGCGCGGACAAGGTCTACGTCTACAACAGCCCCCTGCTGAAGGATTACACCACCGACGCCTACACCAAGGTCATCACCGACGCGGTGCACGAGTTCAAGCCCGAGATCATGCTCTTCGGCGCCAGCCACATCGGCCGCGATCTGGCCCCCCGCTGCGCCGCCCGTCTCCACACCGGCCTGTGCGCTGACTGCACCCACCTGGACGTGGACCTGAACGGCTACATTAACTTCCTGCGTACCGGGTCCTCCCTGGATGTGGACTCCATGAATTTCGAGACCAAGCTCTTCGATGTCAACACCAACCTGAAGATGACCCGTCCGGCCTTCGGCGGTCACCTGATGGCCACCATCGTGTGCCCCCGCTTCCGCCCCGCCATGGCCACCGTGCGCCCCGGCGTCATGAAGAAGCGCGACTTCGATGCCGCCGGCACCGCGAAGGTGGAGATCATCCATCCCGCCTTCACCCTCACCGAGGCCGACATCCACACTAAGGTGCTGGAGATCGTCAAGGCCGCCCGCGCCATGGTGGACCTGACCGGCGCTGAGGTGGTGGTCTCCGTGGGCCGCGGAATCGCCAAGGACGTGGAGAAGGGCATTGCCCTGGCCGAGGAGCTGGCCGCCCTCATGGGCGGCGTGGTGGGCGCGTCCCGCGCCGTGGTGGACTCCGGCTGGATGACCGCCGACCATCAGGTGGGTCAGACCGGCAAGACCGTCCATCCCCGCATCTATGTGGCGCTGGGCATCTCCGGTGCCATCCAGCACAAGGCCGGCATGCAGGACTCCGAGTGCATCATCGCCGTCAACAAGAGCGACGTGGCCCCCATCTTCGAGGTGGCGGACTACGGCATCTGCGGCGACCTGTTCAAGGTCGTGCCCATGATGATCGAGGAAATGAAGGCTTTGAAGAAATAACCTGTTTCCCCTCCCCACAAACGGGAAAGCCCGAAGCCTGCGGCTCCGGGCTTTCCTGTTGAGAAGAAGTGCTTGCATTTGTGGGGGAGCGGGGGTATACTGGCAGGGTATTTTTGCGCGAAAGGAGGGCGCTTATGGCGGAGGCTGTACATATCGAGTGGCAGAGCCTGGGCGAAAGACGCGCCAGCGAGGCTATATATGAGCAGCTGCGGGAGATGATCACCTCCGGTAAGCTGAAGCCCGGCGACCGGCTGCCCTCCGAGCGTGCCATGATGGAGCAGCTGCACCGCTCCCGCCCCACCATCCGTGAGGCGCTGCGCATGCTGGAGCAGGGGGGCTATGTGGCCTCCACCCACGGTGCCAGCGGCGCCGTGGTGCAGCAGCTGACCGTGGACGGCGTCGAGCAGCCCCTGACGGCCATGCTGCAGCTGAACCAGATCTCGCTGGAGGAGCTGGGTGAGTACCGCGCCGTCAACGACGGCACCATCGCCGGCTGGGCGGCGCTGCGCCGCACGGAGGACGATCTGGCATCGCTGGAGAACTGCCTTGCGGCGGCGGAGCAGTCCCTGGGGGACTACCGGCGCTTCGCGGAGCTGGACGTGCGGTTCCACGGCCTGCTGTCCCGTGCCACCGGAAACCAGGTGGCGGTGATCGTCACTGAGGTGCTGGGCAATGTGGAGCAGCACATCCTGCTGAAGAAGATGTCCACCCTGAACGACGGCGAGCAGCTGGCGCTGGCGCGGCGCATCCTGGAGCGCCACCGTGAGATACTGGACGCCATCCGCTGTCAGGATGCCGACGCGGCCAAGCAGGCTATGCGGGAGCATACCCGCGCCGCAGGCACCGACCTGAAAGTATAAAGATACGCAAAAGCATCCGCGGCCTATGGCCGCGGATGCTTTTGTTTATTCCTCGAAGTACGCCTCGGTCTCCCGTATGTTGTGCTGTATCTCCTGCCGCAGCGCCTCCAACGAGTCGAATTTCCTCTCGCCCCGCAGGCGGCGGCAGAACTCGATGCGTATCTCCTGCCCGTACAGGTCGCCGTCGAAGCCCAGCAGGAAGGTCTCCACCGACACGGCGTCGCCGTCGGACACGGTGGGGCGCGTCCCCACGTTGGTCACGCCGGGGAACCGGCGTCCGTCAGGCAGAAACACCTCCGTGACGTACACCCCGTGGGCGGGGGCGAGCACGTGCTCCGGCACCGCCAGATTCACCGTGGGGATGCCGATGGTGCGGCCGATGCGCTGGCCGTGCTGCACCGTCTGGCTCAGGCAGTGGCGGTGCCCCAGAAAGTCCGCCGCCCGCTCCATGTCGCCGCTCTCCACCAGCGTGCGGATGTAGGTGGAGCTGACGGTAACGCCGTCCAGCGTCACCTGTGGGATGATGTCGCAGCCCAGTCCCAGCTCCGCGCATTTCTCCTGCAGCAGCTGCACGCTGCCGCTGTTCCTGTGGCCGAAGCGGTGGTCGTGACCGGCCACGAAGTGTACCGCGCCGTAGTCCCGGATGAGCATCTGGATGTACGCCTCCCAGGGCATGGTCATCATCTCCCGGTCAAAGGGGGCAAAGACCACCTTTTCTATCCCGTACAGGCGTTCCATGAGTCCCCGGCGGTCGCGGTTGGAGTTGATGAGGTACACGGGCACGCCGGTGACCACCTCTTTGGGCGGGCGGTCAAAGGTGAAGGCGGTGGGGACGGCACCCAGCGCGCGGGCGCGCTCCGCCGTTTTTTGCAGCAGGGCGCCGTGTCCCCGGTGTACACCGTCAAAAAAGCCCAGGGCGATCACAGTCTTATCAGCCTTCATATAGAAATTTCCTTCGATCTTCAAGATAGTTACAAAAATTTTTCGTGCTTTTTCAGCCGCCGAAGAAGTTTTTTTGGGAGGTGAGCAGCCCGTTTTCCCAGCGGCTCAGGCATAAAAACTGCCCGTCCGGACCGTAGACCCGGTACAGGCCCTCCCGCAGCCCCGGGGCGGGGAGGGGATTGCCGCAGCGGCAGCGGCGGTCGTCCTGCTCCGCCGTGATGTAATAGGCCGGGTACTGTCGGAACAGTGTGTCCACAGGGGTCAGCAGGGCCTCGCCCCGCTGCTGCACGTCCTCTATGGTGCAGCAGTCCGCCAGAGTGAACCCGGCGGCCATGGTGCGCCGCAGGGAACTCATGCAGCCGCCGCAGCCCAGCGCCTGCCCGATGTCGTGGCACAGGGTGCGGACGTAGGTGCCCTTGCTGCACCGCACACGCAGGCGCCAGTCGCCGTCCTGCGCGTCCAGTAATTCCAGTTCATAAATGGTGATGCGCCGCGGGGGCCGCTCCACCTCCTGCCCCTTCCGGGCCAGCTCATAGAGCTTCCGCCCGCCGATCTTGATGGCGGAATACATGGGCGGCACCTGGTCGATCTCACCGGTAAAGCGGGGCAGAACGGCCTCCAGCTGCGCGCGGGTGACGGCGGCGGGACGCTGCTCCAGCACCTGGCCGCTGGTGTCCTGGGTGTTGGTGACCAGCCCCAGGCGCAGCCCGGCAATGTACTCCTTGTCGCCGCTCTCGGCGTAGGACACGGCGCGGGTGGCCTGTCCCACGAACACCGGCAGCACGCCGGTGGCCATGGGGTCCAGCGTTCCGGAATGTCCAACTTTTTTCGTCTTAAGTATGCCCCGCAGCTTTCCACATACGTCCATACTTGTCCATCCTGCAGGCTTGTCAATAATGATGATCCCGTTGGCCATAGTTAACCCATGACCTCCTGATAGGCGCGGAGAATGGCCGCTTTTGCGTCGTCCATGGTGCCCTCCACGGTGGCGCCGGCGGCGCCCTTGTGGCCGCCGCCGCCCAGCACCCGACACACGGCGGAGGCATCCACCCGGGGGCCGGTGCGCAGGGACAGCTTCACCTTGCCGGGCTTTAGCTCGCGCAGGGTGATGCCGCAGTCGGTGCCCTGCACCAGGGCGGCCAGACTACTGAGTTCTTCCACATCGGACTCGGCGGCGTGCAGCTCACGGCACAGGGACAGGGGGATGGACATGACCACCACCCGGCCGTTGTCGTACAGTTCCATAGCGGAGACCATGCGGGACTCCATGGCTAGGCGGACGGGGGATTTGGTGCGGAACAGCGCCTTGTTCACCGGGCCCACGTCGATGCCCAGCTCCATGAGCTCGGCGGCGATGCGGTGGGTGCGGGCGGTGGTGTTGGCGTAGACGAAGCATCCGGTGTCGGTGGACACGGCTACGTACAGCGCCAGAGCTATGTCCGGCGTGACCTCCGTCAGCGTCCGCACGATCTCGTACATGACCTCGCCGCAGGCCGCGGCATCCGCGTCCAGGCAGGTGCGCGCGGCGAAGAACTCCTGGGAGCCGTGGTGGTCGATGGCCAGGCATATATCGCCCTTATAGGGCAGGGCATTGTCCGGTAGCAGGTTGAGCGCGGCAATGTCCACGGAGACCACAGCGGCGGGCACGAAGTTCTCCGGCGCCCAGCAGGGCGCGGCGTAGGGTTCGTAGGTCTCGGTAATGTCCGGATTGGGGAGCATATAGGCGGTCTTGCCCAGGGCGCGCAGCGCGCGGCACAGGGCGGCGGCGCAGCCCACAGTGTCGCCGTCCGGGCGTACGTGGGTCAGGATAAGCACATTGTCCAGCGTGCGCAGAAAGTCCGCCGTTTCCCGCACGGTCAGGCGGGCGCTCATTCCCGGTCCTCCGGCAGAACGATGTCCGCGTTGGCGGGATTGGCGGGCTTCACGTGGCTCAGAAGGTCCAGAATGTGGGCGCCATGGGCAATGGAATCGTCCATAAAGAACTGCAGCTCCGGGGTGTAGCGCAGGTCGATGGCCTGCCCCAGCTGGTGGCGCAGGTAGCCCGATGCGGACTTAAGGCCTTTTATCAGGCCCTTTTCGTCGGTACAGTTCAGCGCGCTGATATAGACCCGGGCGTAACGCAGGTCACTGGTGGTGTCCACACGGGTGATGGTCAGCATGCCCTCGGAGACACGGGGATCCTTCACGGTGCGCAGCAGGGCGCTGAGCTCCTTGCGTATTTCCTCGTTGATGCGCCCGATGCGGTTTCCTGCCATAAGGCATTCCTCCTTTCAGAAAAAGCGGGGCGGGCGTCCAGCCCGCCCCGCAGGTGTTTGTCAGACTTCAATCTGCTCCATGGTGAAGGCTTCCACGATGTCGCCTTCCTTGATGTCGTTGAACTTCTCGATGCTCAGGCCGCACTCATAGCCGGACTGGACCTCCTTGACGGAGTCCTTGAACCGCTGCAGGGAGGCCAGAATGCCCTCGTGGACGACGATGCCGTCGCGGACAAGGCGTACCTGGCAGTCCTTACGCTGCAGCTTGCCGTCCTGAACGTAGCAGCCGGCCACGGTGCCCACGCCGGAGACCTTGTAGGTCTGGCGCACCTCGGCGTGACCCAGCAGAACCTCCCGGAACTTGGGAGCCAGCATACCCTTCATGGCGGCCTCGATCTCGTTGATAGCGTCGTAGATCACGCGGTACATGCGCATGTCCACGTTGGCGCGGGCGGCGCTGTCGCGGGCGGCGGCGTCCGGACGGACGTTGAAGCCCACGATAATGGCCTGGGACGTGGAGGCCAGCATGACGTCGCTCTCGTTGATGGCACCCACGCCGCCGTGGATGACGCGGACGCGGACCTCTTCGTTCGAGAGCTTCTCCAGCGAGGACTTCACGGCCTCGACCGAGCCCTGGACGTCGGCCTTGACGATCAGGTTCAGGTTCTTCATCTCACCGGCCTGGATCTGGCTGAACAGATCCTCCAGCGAGACCTTGGTGACAGGCGCGTTGGCCTTGGCCTTCTCCTCGGCCTTGCGCTGCTCCACCAGCTCACGGGCAAGCTTTTCGTCGGCCACGGCGTTGAAGGTGGCACCGGCGGAGGGCGCTTCGCTGAGACCAGTGATCTCCACGGGGACGCTGGGGCCGGCCTCGGTGATGCGCTGGCCCTTGTCGCTGACCATGGCGCGCACGCGGCCCACGGAGGTGCCGGCGATGATGATGTCGCCCTGATGCAGGGTGCCGTTCTGGACCAGCAGGGTGGCCACGGGGCCGCGGCCCTTGTCCAGACGGGCCTCGATAACGGTGCCCTGGGCGGCGCGGTTGGGGTTGGCCTTCAGCTCGCCCACCTCGGCGGTGAGGGTGAGCATCTCCAGCAGGTTTTCCACGCCCATACCGGTCTTGGCGGAGATGGGGCACACGATGGTGTCGCCGCCCCACTCCTCGCACACCAGGCCGTACTCGGTCAGCTGCTGCTTGATGCGCTCGGGGTTGGCCTCGGGCTTATCCATCTTGTTGATAGCCACGATGATGGGGATCTCGGCGGCCTTGGCGTGGTTGATGGACTCCACGGTCTGGGGCATGATGCCGTCCTCGGCGGCCACCACCAGGATGGCGATGTCCGTGACCATAGCACCGCGGGCGCGCATGGAGGTAAAGGCCTCGTGGCCGGGGGTATCCAGGAAGGTGATGGGCTTGCCGTGGATCTCCACCTGGTAAGCGCCGATGTGCTGGGTGATGCCGCCGGCCTCGCCGCTGGCCACGTGGGCGTTGCGGATATAGTCCAGCAGGCTGGT
>CAKTOW010000018.1 GCA_934590325.1 uncultured Oscillospiraceae bacterium | reverse complement strand
GGACATTACGCAGTTCTTCACACGCAGGAGGTCACTGGTTCGAGTCCAGCAGTCTCCACCAAAAAGTTCCTGATTTCACAAGAAATCAGGAACTTTTTCTGTTTATACTCCCTAATAGTGACGCAGGATTTTTGCGTTTTTTCTTTGACCCAAACCGTGACCCAAAAGCCGAGAGGTCAAGAAAGCACCGGAGAGGGACGGATGGCATCATCCGTCCCTCTCCGACTATTTTTGCGGGCTACATGGTCTGGCTGATGACGCTGCCGATGGTTTCGGCGGCGGAGCGCTTCATTCCCTCCGTGGCGTGGGTGTAGGTGCTGAGGGTAAAGCCCGCGTCATAGTGTCCCAGCGTGCCGGACAGTGTCTTGACATCCACGCCGTACTTGAGGGACAGCGTTGCGAAGGTGTGTCTGAGGTCATGAAACCTGATGTGCTCCGCGCCGATGGCCTTCAGGATTTTCTCATGGGTGTGCCGGAAGGAATCCGGGTCGAACATGGTGCCGGTCTTGGGCGACACAAACAGGTAGGGACTGTGTGGGCGCTTGCTGTGCTCCTCTACCAGTAGCTCCACCGCCCGCTGTGGGATGGCCAGCTTGCGGATGGAGTTGGGCGTCTTGGGTTGGCTGACTATCAGTTCACCGTTGATGCGGTTTACCTGCTTGCTGACAGAGATGGTCATATTCTCCACGTCCAAGTCCGTCCACAGCAGGGCGAGGAGCTCGCCCCGCCGCAGGCCGGTGGTCAGCTCCAGATAGAAGGCCGCCAGCAACCCGCGCCGTTCTGCTTCGGCCAGATACGGGCCGATCTTGTCCTCCGGCAGTATTTTCATCTCGCGCTTTTCCAGCTTCGGCAGACGGCAGCCCTTGGCGGGGTTGGTGAGGAGCAGCCGCTCCGCTACCGCCTGCTCCAGACAGTTGTTCAGCAGCGTGTGGATGCCCCGTACCACGCGGGTGCTGAGGCCCTTGTCCTTCAGCTTGATGTGGGTATATCGCTGGATGCGACCGGATTTTTGCAGGTCGTTGTAGAATTTTTGGATCTGGATGGTGGTCAGCTTTTCCAGCGGCGTGTTGCCCAGCTCCGGAACGATGTGGTTGTCGATGTAGTTAAGGTAGTAGTCCTTGGTTTTCTCCCGCAGGCGCGGCTCGGCGTAGACCTCATACCACAGCTTGATCCACGCGCCCAGCGTGTAGGATTTTGCGCGGCTCATGTCCAGCTTTTCAGCCTCCGCAATGGCCTGCTTGAGCTTTTCCTTGGCTTCTGACTGTGTTTTAGCGAGGACGCTCTTGTGGATGGGCTTGCCGGTGGCGGGATCATTGCCTGCGGTGTAGCGGCCCTCCCAGCGGCCGTCTTTCCGCTTGCGGATGCTGCCCTCGCCGTTTGCTCGTTTCTTTGGCATGGTATCAACTCCTTTTCTTGGTAGCCAACATACATACCACAAGCCGACCTTAATAGCTATCGGAGATGGGCAGAGTTAAGAGAAAGTCATCAATTCCGCAGCGGGAGTATTCTTTGATTACAGCGTGGTCATTTTTGAGTTGCCACGGAGTCTGACCCAAACCGCGCCCCATACGTCGGAACGACCGGGGAGTATTGGACGGACACAGTGGACGCTCCACTGATTCGAAAGTATGCAGAAGAGACGGAAAACGTTGGTATCCAACGCTTTCCGCCTCTTTTCGCAGGTCATTGCATATAGTTGATGGAGGGACGGATCATGGGGTGATCCATCCGTTTGTCGATTTTACTCCTTGGCCAGCTTGACGTAGCCCTCATAGCGCTCCTTGGCATCGCTGGCGGCCTTATGATACAGAGCGTCCGCCTTCTCGGGGAAGGACAGCTTCAGGGAAGCGTAGCGGTTCTCGCCCATGAGGAACTGCTGGAAGTCGCCGGTGGGCGCCTTGGAATCCAACTGGAAGGGATTCTTGCCCTCTTCCTTCAGCCGGGGATCGTAGCGGTACAGGTGCCAGTAGCCGCATTCCACGGCCTTCTTCTCCTCGATCTGGCTCAGACCCATGCTGGCCTTCATGCCGTGTTCGATGCAGGGGCAGTAGCAGATCACGATGGAGGGGCCGTCGTAGGCCTCGGCCTCACGGATGGCCTTCAGGGTCTGGGCGGGATCGGCGCCCATGGCCACCTGTGCCACATAGACGTAGCCGTAGCTCATGGCCATCAGACCCAAGTCCTTCTTCTTGGTGACCTTGCCGCCGGCGGAGAACTTGGCGATGGCCGCCGCCGCCGTAGCCTTGGAGGACTGGCCGCCGGTATTGGAGTACACCTCGGTATCCAGCACCAGCATGTTGATGTTCTTGCCGGAGGCCAGCACGTGGTCCAGACCGCCGTAGCCGATGTCGTAGGCCCAGCCGTCGCCGCCGAAGGCCCACACGGACTTCTTGGTGAGGAATTCCTTGTTGTTTCGGATGAACTCGGCCTCGTCGCTCTTGTCGCCAACCACAGCCGCCAGCAGGGCGTCAGCGGCCATGCGGGACTCGGCGGTGCTTTCAGCCTTGTCGATATAATTCCGGCACACGTCGGCGGCCACGCCCCTGTCGGCCAGGGTCTGTGCCGCGGCCTTCAGCTGGCGCTTGATGGCGTCCTGACCCAGCAGATAGCCATAGGCGTACTCGGCGTTATCCTCAAACAGGCTCATGGCCCAGGCGGGGCCGCAGCCCTTGCAGTCGGTGCAGTAGGGGGAGCTGGGGGTGGAGCCGCCGTAAGCGGAGGAGCAGCCGGAGGCGTTGGTGATGTACATGTGGTCGCCAAACAGCTGGGTCACCAGCTTGATATAGGGCGTCTCGCCGCAGCCGGCGCAGGCGCCGGAGAACTCGAAGTAGGGCTTGGCGAACTGGGAGGCCTTGACGGTCTTGTCGCTGACGGCGTCCTTCTTGATGGTGACGGTCTCCACAGCGTAGTCCCAGTTGGCGGACTGGGACAGCTGCGTCTCCAGCGGCTGCATGGTCAGCGCCTTCTCCTTGGCGGGGCAGACGTTGACGCAGCTGCCGCAGCCGGTGCAGTCATAGGGAGAGACCTGCATGCGGTACTGATACTGGGCCAGGCCAGTGGCTTTCTTGGTCTCGAAGCCGGCGGGAGCGTTCTGGACCTCGCTCTCATCCAGCAGGGCGGGACGGATGGCAGCGTGGGGGCAGACGAGGGAGCACTGGTTGCACTGGATGCACTTGGTCATATCCCACTGGGGCACTTCCACAGCCGCGCCGCGCTTTTCATACTTGGTGGAGCCTGCGTGCCAGGTGCCGTCCTCCAGGCCGTATTTCTTCATGATGGACACCGGCAGGCTGTCACCCTCCTGGCGGTTCATCACGTCCACCACCTCGCGGATGAAGTCGGGGGCCTTGCGCTCCACGGGAGCGTCCTGCGCAGTGGCCCAGGCGGCGGGGATGGCCACCTCCGCCAGCTCGTTGATACCGTGCTCGATGGAGGCGTTGTTCATGTCCACCACGGCCTGACCCTTCTTCTTATAATAGGTCTTATAGATGGCGTCCTTCATCTCGGCCACCGCCTGCTCCAGAGGGATCACATTGGCCAGCTTGAAGAAGGCAGCCTGCAGAATGGTATTGGTGCGGCTGCCCAGACCCAACTCACGGGCGATCTTGATGGCGTCGATGGTGTAGAACCTGGCTTTCTTCTCTGCCAGGGCGCGCTTCATGGCGGCGGGCAGATTCCTCTCCAAACCGTCCATGTCCCACGCGCAGTTCAGCAGGAACACGCCGCCCTCCTTCAGGTTCTTCACCATGTCGTACTTGTGGACATAGGAGGGGTTGTGGCAGGCCACGAAATCGGCGGACTGGATCAGATAGGGGGAACGGATGGGGGCCTTGCCGAAGCGCAGGTGGCTCTGGGTCAGGCCGCCGGACTTCTTGGAGTCGTAGACGAAGTACGCCTGACAGTACAGGTCGGTGGCGTGGCCGATGATCTTGATGGAGTTCTTGTTGGCACCCACGGTGCCGTCGGAGCCCATGCCCCAGAACTCGGCGCTGGTCTGACCGGCGGGAGAGGTGTCGATCTCGCAGGTCACATCCAGAGAGGTGTGGGTGACGTCGTCCACGATGCCTACGGTGAAATTATTCTTGGGCTTATCCTGCTTCAGGTTATCCAGCACGGCGATGATCTGGCCGGGGGTGGTGTCCTTACTGGACAGGCCGTAGCGGCCGCCCACGATGACCATATCGCTGTCCAGTTCCTTGTATACGGAGCAGATGTCCTGATACAGCGGCTCACCCATAGCACCCGGCTCCTTGGTGCGATCCAGCACCGCCAGCTTGCGGCAGGTCTCCGGGATGGCGGCTACGAACTTATTGGCGGCAAAGGGACGGTACAGATGAACGTTCAGCAGACCCACCTTCTCGCCCTTGGCGGTCAGATAGTCGACGGCCTCCTTGGCGGTCTCGGCGGCGCTGCCCATCAGCACCACCACGCGCTCGGCATCCGCCGCGCCGTAGTAGTTAAACAGATTGTACTCACGGCCCGTCAGCTTGCTGATCTCGGCCATGTAGTGCTCCACCGCGTCGGGAATGGAGGCTACCTTCTCATTGCAGGCCTCGCGGCACTGGAAGAAGATATCGGGGTTGACGGTGGTGCCGCGGGTGGCGGGATGCTCCGGGTTCAGGGAGTTGCGGCGGAAGGCCCGCAGGGCGTCCATATCCACCAGGGGACGGAGATCCTCATAGTCCAGCGCCTCGATCTTCTGGATCTCGTGGCTGGTGCGGAAACCGTCAAAGAAGTGCAGGAAGGGCATGCGGCAGTGGATGGCGCTGAGATGGGCCACCGCGCCCAGGTCCATGACCTCCTGAGGCGAGGAGGACGCCAGCATGGCAAACCCGGTGCTGCGTACGCCCATCACGTCGCTGTGGTCGCCGAAAATGGACAGGGCGTGAGCCGACAGGGTGCGGGCGGACACGTGGAACACGCCCGGCAGCATTTCACCGGCGATCTTATACATATTGGGGATCATCAGCAGCAGGCCCTGGGACGCGGTGTACGTGGTGGTCAGCGCGCCGGACTGCAGAGAGCCGTGCACCGTACCGGCGGCGCCGCCCTCAGACTGCATTTCCACCACCTGTACCGGCTGGCCAAACAGGTTCTTCTTGCCGTTGGCGGCCCACTCGTCCACGTGCTCCGCCATGGGGCTGGAGGGCGTGATGGGGAAAATGCCCGCCACTTCCGTAAATGCGTAGGATACATACGCGGCGGCTTCGTTGCCGTCCATGATGACCGCTTTCTTCTTGTCCATAATGTACTCTCCTTCATTACGTAATCCCATGCAGCGCAGCGCGCCCTTGGTCTTTGTCCCGATTATAGCGGACTTTTCTGCCATAGGCCAATCACGATATTCGAATTGCCGCTTCACGTTTTCTTATACCACCGTTTCCGGCGACAGGAATTTTCTCTGTTTTTCCTGAGAGTATCCCTTTTTGTATGTTTTTCACAATGCAGAAAGTGTTCGCTTGTGCACATCGCCGTGCCGACCCGCCGCGCCGGTAGAGATATCAAAAATCGTGAACCGCACCTTCACGGTTGCTGATAACCAAAAGGGGAAAAAGTGTGGCATAATCTCAGTGTGGTGATGTCTGCAGGGCGCTCCGCCGCTTGGGAATGATACAAAAAATTGACAGGAAAGCAGGAAATCTGTTACTATTGCTGAGAAGTAATTTTGCAGAAAGAAGGGTTTCCTGTGACATCTAAATATGCTATTTTCTTGAAGGTGGCTGAACTTGGCAGTATGTCCAAGGCCGCCATGCACTGCAACTATTCTCAGTCCGCTGTAAGCCAGATCATCAGTTCTCTGGAGGATGAACTCCAGATGACGCTGCTCAACCGTAGCCAGTCTGGGGTGACACTGACCTCCGACGGCGAGCAGATGCTCCCTTATATCCGACACCTGCACGATGCAGCAGAGGCCGTGGCCGAGCAGGCCGCCAGACTGCACGGCCTTGAAATAGGCCATATCCGCATCGGCACCTTTTCCAGCGTGTCTTGCCATGTGCTGGCTCCTGTGCTAAAGGAATTCAAGACGGACTATCCCAATATCAGCATTGAGATCCGCGAGGGCGATGATGCCAGCGTCACCGAGATGCTGCTGCACGACGAGGTCGACTTTGGATTTATGGACGCGCCGGTCCCTATGGGATTTGATTCCTTTCTGGTGCGGCGTGACCCGTTTGTGGCGGTAGTGCCGGAGGACAGCCCTTATGCCGAGGCAGAGGCGATACCTCTGTCTGTTTACAGCTCTGAGCCGACTGCCCTCTTTGACGAGGGTAGTCAAAAGGAGGCTATGGGCGTATTTCGGAGAAATAAAATTTCGCCACGTGTGGAATACACCAGCCGCGATGATAACCTCATCCTCTCGTTGATAGAAAACAATCTGTGTATCGGATATATGGGGAAGCTGATCCTCACAAAGAATTCCTACCGCGTGACCAGCCGTCCCACAGTGCCGCAGTATTACAGGGAGATCATGCTCGTGGTGCGCAGCATCGAGAATGCGTCGCCGGCCGCCGTACACTTCATTGAGTTTTTCAAAAAACACCTTGCGCAAGCAGCTCCACAATAACAGAACCTGGCACACAGGCTCTGTCCGATATACAAAAAAGGTCAACGCCTGATGCCAGTTCCTTGATCGCAAAGGGGTCATTTTGCGCCGCCGCGCGCTCTGATCCTGAATGCGAACCAAGCGCGGAAACGACAGTGGAGCAATAGAAGGATACAATAGATACTTCCTTGCACCATTGTGCCGAAAGCGCAAAAAGGAGGGGGAAAGCGTTGGGCTCCAACGCTTTCCCCCTCCTTATCCTGTTATGGGCGAAAAGGGAGGCATCACGCATGCCAGCCCATCAGCTCGCTGATCTTCCCAGCGGTGCTTTTGAGCTTGGGTGAAAATTCATCTATCGCGGCGGAGTTCATTCTGGCTACGGAGCCAGAAATACTCATAGCGCCCACAGGCGTTCCGTTCCAATTATAGATGGGGGCAGCGATGCACCGAACCCCCAAATCGTGCTCCTCATCGTCGATGGCATAGCCCCTCTCACGGACGCAGGATAGATCCTCCTGCAGGGCCTCCCATGTGGTGATGGTCTTGGGGGTGAACGGAATGACCTGTGTGCCGTCCCAGATGGCGCGCACCTCCTTCTCCGGCAGGTAGGCCATGATGCTCTTGCCCACGCCGGTGCAGTACATAGGGTTGTGCAGTCCGACAGATGATGTGATGCTGATGGGGCGGAGAAGCGGCTCAAATTTGTGGAGATAAACGACCTCGTTTCCGTCGCGCTCCACCAGATGCACAATCTCCTTGACATCATTGGACAGCTTTTCCAGCAAAGGTTTAGAGGCTGAAAAAAGATTCAATACGGTCGAGACTCGGCGGGATATTTCATAGAGCCGAAGCGTTAAACGATACTTCCCATTTTCTGCGTCTTTTCTTACATAGCCTCTGTTTGCAAGCGAGGCCAAAAGTCGGTGTGCAGTGCTCGCATGCAAAGAGGTGGCTGCCGCCACATCTGACAGTGTGAGTCCCTGCGGTGCGGCTGAGAGTGTTTCAAGAATGTCTAATACACGATCAATGGATTGAACAGAACCGTTGCTATCCTTCATGACAATTCCTTTCCGCATTATGAAAATATAGCTACATAATAACTTGCTTTTAGTCATTTTGCAATACATAACAATAATTTTTTTGTCAGAATAGGGGATTGACATTTCTGTAGGAAACAGCAATAATAAAGAAAAAATTTCGTATTACAGAATTATATTTCATATAGTGAAAATAAGTGAGGTGTTCACAGCGCATATTTACAAGGTGCTCTACCTCAAACAGCATATACAACAGTTGGTTCTGTGACCGGAAAGGAAGGTGGTAAACAACATTACATCATTTCATAGGCTGCAATGGTTTCCAAAATAAAAATTGAAAAGGAGAGACAACATGTTTATTATTAACGCAATGATGGCTATTTCCAATTGGCTTTGGGGCTGGCCTCTACTGATCCTGACGGTGTTCGTTGCCGTTGTGCTGACCATTAAGTACCATGGATTCCAGTTCACCTTCTTCGGCCATTCTCTGAAGAACACCCTCGGCAAGATTTTCGAGAAGAGCGAACACGGTGAGGGAAATGTTTCCCCCTTCCAGGCGTGCTGTACAGCGCTGGCCTCTACGCTGGGTGTAGGAAATATCGCGGGCGTTTCCGTGGCTATCGCCACCGGTGGCCCCGGCTCCATCTTCTGGATGTGGGCTGTGGCGCTGATGGGACTGATTGTGAAGTTTACTGAAATCACGCTGGGCATGGCTTACCGTGAGAAGGACCCTGTCACCGGCGTGTGGCACGGCGGCTTCTACTGGACTGTGCGTAAAGGCCTTGGTAAGCACTGGACCTGGCTCGGTGTGCTGTGGGCTGTCATTCTGGCGTGTGCCATGGTATTTGCGCCCGCAGTGCAGTCCAACTCTATTGTCAGCGCCATTAACTCCTACTTTGACGTCAAGCCGATTATCATCGGCATTATCATTGCCGTGTTGCTGATGGCTGTGCTGATGGGTGGACTGAAGAGCATTTCCCGCTTTGCTGAGATCGTTGTTCCTTTCATGGCGTTGGCCTATACCATCGTTTCCATCATCATCCTGGTTATCAATGCAAAGAACATTCCCGGCGCTTTCGGCATGATTTTCCAGGGTGCGTTTACTCCGACCGCTGCCTCTGGAGGTTTCCTCGGTTCCACGGTGATGCTGGCTGTCCGCTGGGGCCTTGCCCGAGGCGTGTACTCCAATGAGGCGGGCACCGGTATGGCTCCCCTGGCGCACTCCTCCTCCAACGCCAACCATCCTGCCAAGCAGGGCTTGTGGGGCATTACCGAGGTGTTTGTTGACACCATCGTTGTTTGTTCCATGACTGCTCTGGTGGTTCTGTGCTCCGGCGTGTGGGACAACGGCGCCTCCGGTGCGGCTCTGACCTCCCTTGCCTTCGGTTCCGCCATTGGCAATCAGGCTATCGGTACCATCTTTGTTTCCGTTATCATTGCCTTTTTCGGCTTTACCACCGCGCTGGTCAACATCTACTACGGTGAGATCTGCCTCAGCGCGCTGAAGCTGGACAAAATTGCCATTCCTTACCGTCTGCTGGGCTGCGCCTTTGCCGTTATCGGTTCTGTGGGCGCTCTGAGTGTGCTGTGGAACTTGTTTGACTTCTTCTTCGGTGTTTGTGCTGTGTGCAACCTGTTCCTTTGCATTGCCATGCGCAAGCAGGTCTGGGCAACCATTAAGGACTACAAGGCCCGCGTGAAGTCCGGCAAGTGGGAAAAGACCAACGAAGAATCTGTTGCCAAGATCCCTGAGCTGGCACCCAAAGACTAAGCCTTATATTTCCACTGGTACCATTTCTCTTTTCCACTTTCCTCTTCTGAGAGACTCCGCCTTGGCGCTGTGCCAGGGCGGAGTCTCGACCAAGAAATCAATTGAAAGGATGTACAATTATGAACAGAGGATTTTCCAAGGCAGCGCGGAATTACCCGCCCTCCGGCATCCGCAAGATGTTCGATCTGGCGACCCAATATCCGGACGCCATCAAGCTGACGGTAGGTGAGCCCAACTTTGATACTCCCGACTATATCAAGGAGGCCGCCAAAAAGGCCATGGACGCCGGTGAGACCCACTATACCCCCAACGCCGGTATGACCGTGCTGCGTCAGGCGGTGGCGGAGAGGTATCAGAAGAGCCACTGGGACGGCTACACCGCCGACCATGTGATGGTCACCGTGGGCGCTATGGAAGGCCTGATGCTGACCATGATGCTGCTGCTGGATCCCGGCGATGAGATCCTGGTGCCCGATCCCTGTTTCCCCAACTATTACGGCCAGGCGTCCCTCACCGGCGCGTGCGCCAAGCCTGTGCCCACCTATGAGGACAACGACTACCGTATGATGGCGGCGGATATCGAGAAGTGCATCACGCCCCACACCAAAGCACTGCTGCTGAATTCTCCCTGTAACCCCACCGGCGCGGTGCTGACCAAGGAGGACATTCTGGCCATCGCCGAGGTGGTGAAGAAGCATGACCTGTGGGTGCTGTCCGACGAGCCTTATGACAGCATCGTCTATGACAGTGTAACGCCTTTCAGTATCGCTCAGGTGCCGGAGGTCCGTGACCGTGTGTTCGTGCTGAATAGCTTCTCCAAGTCCTATGCCATGACCGGCTGGCGTGTGGGCTATGTCATCGCTCCCGACCCTGCCTGTGTCAAGAAGATGGCGCAGATGAACGAGGCCATTGCCTCCTGCGTGTCCTCCTTCTCTCAGGTAGCCGCCGCCGAGGCGCTGAAGAGCACCGAGTGCGTGGAGCAGATGGTGGCCGATTATACCCGCCGCCGGGATATCCTGATTGACGGCATCAATGCCATTCCCGGCTTCAGCTGCAAGAAGTCCGCAGGCAGCTTTTACGCCTTCGCCAACATCAAAGCTTTCGGCAAGACCTCTCAGGAGTTCGCCGAGGAGCTGCTGGTGGGCGCCGGTGTTGTCACCGTGCCTGGCTCCGCCTTCGGCGCCTGCGGCGAGGGATATCTGCGTCTTGTGTTCGCCAACTCCGACGAGAACCTGAAGGAAGCCGTCCGCCGCATTGACGCCTACGTCCGCAAGGCGTACCCCGATATGAAGTAAAAATGCCGCCACCCCCCCACGAAAAACGGCTGCATAATAGAATAGCTGACACAGTCGCCGCTTTTCTTTATGTATCAAAACGATTTGCTTAGGAGGAATTATTATGGAAAGAAACGTTACTATGCCGACATTGGAAAGCGTTAAGAACTTCAAGGCTGCCATGGCATCGGAGCAGGGTGCTTTCGGCCCCTTTATGATTACCTCCGACCCCGCCTTTGTGGAGGCTGCCGGTTACGCCGGATATGATTTTGTGTTGCTGGATATGGAACATGGCCCCGGCACATTTGAAAATCTGCAGAATCTGATCCGCGCCGCCAACGTGGCGGGCGCCTGCCCCGTGGTGCGCGTTCCCCGTGGGACGGATATCTGGATCGATCAGGCGCTGGACGTTGGTGCCGGTGCAGTTATGATCCCCCAGATTGACAGTGCCGATCAGGCGCGCGCCGCTGTGTCCGCCGCGAAATTCTCTCCCCGCGGCACCCGTGGCACCTGCCGCTTTGTCCGTTCCGCCGCCTATGGCGGCGTTCCCGGCGCGGACTACTTCGCAAAGGCGCAGGACACCGTGGTGATCCTTCAGGCCGAGGGTCAAAAGGCCATCGACAATCTGGATGACATCCTCAGTGTCGAAGGCGTGGACATCGTGTTCGTAGGGCCTTACGATCTGTCCGCCTCTCTGGGCATCATCGGGCAGATCACCCATCCTCTGGTCATGGAGCGGATCGCGCAGATTGTACAAAAGGCTGCCGCGAAGGGTGTGCAGGTGGGCTGCTTCGCTGACTCTGCCGAGTCCGGCCGCAAGCTGCTGGAGATGGGCGTGAAGTTCATCGGCTATTCCTGCGATACGGCGATTTTTATGAATATGGCAAAAGCTGACATTGCCGCCTTCCACGGCGAACATTGAAAGTTGAGAGGAATATGAGTAAGAAAAATTATGTTGTCATGGACGGCAATACCGCCGCCGCCCATTCTGCCTATGCCTTTACCGAGGTGGCGGCGATCTATCCCATCACGCCGTCCTCCCCCATGGCGGAGAAGGTGGACGAGTGGTCCGCCAAGGGGAAAAAGAACCTGTTCGGCACGCCGGTGGACGTGATCCAGATGCAGTCCGAGGCGGGTGCCGCCGGCACCTGTCACGGCTCCCTGCAGGCGGGTGCCCTGACCACCACCTTTACCTCCTCGCAGGGCTTGATGCTGATGATCCCGGCGATGTACGCCATGGGCGGTCAGTTCCTCCCCAGCGTCATGCATATCGCCTCCCGCGTGGTCACCAGCAACCACCACTCCATTTTCGGTGACCACACGGACTTTATGACCTGCCGCACCACCGGCTACGCCATGCTGATGTCCTCCTCCCCTCAGGAGGCCATGGATCTGGCGGCGGTGGCGCACCTGTCCGCTATCAAGGCAAAGTACGCCTTTATGCACTGCTTCGACGGCTTCCGCACCTCTCACGAGATGCAGCGTATCGAAGCGCTGGACTATGAGGAGCTGCGGCCCCTGCTGGATCAGGACGCGCTGCGGGATTTCCGCCGCCAGTCCCTGAACCCAGAGCACCCCACCAACCGCGGCAACAACGTCAACCCCGACGTGTACTTCCAGTGCAAGGAGGGTGCCAACGTTAAGTCTGCCATCGTGCCCGGAACGGTGCAGCACTACATGGACGAGATCAACAAATTGACGGGCCGCGATTACAAGCTGTTCAACTACTACGGCGCGCCCGACGCCGAGGAGGTAGTCGTGGCCATGTGCTCCGTCACCGAGGCTCTGCGGGAGACGGTGGACTACCTCAACGCGCAGGGCCGCAAGGTGGGCATGGTGCAGATCCATCTGTACCGCCCCTTCTCCGTGCCTGACTTCTCTGCCGCTATTCCCGCCACAGTCAAGAAGGTTGCCGTGCTGGATCGCAGCAAGGAGACCGGCTCCGTGGGCGAGCCTGTGTATCTGGACGTGGTAACGGCGCTGAATCAGGCAGGTCGCGGCGACATCCGCGTGGTGGGCGGCCGCTACGGCCTGTCCAGCAAGGATACCACCCCCGGCCAGCTGATCGCCGTGTACGACAACCTGCGGCAGGAGACTCCCAAGAACAGCTTTACCATCGGCATCAACGACGACGTGACCCATACCTCTCTGGACTATGAAAATGTGGAGTTCCACCATCCCGGTGAGATTTCCTGCAAGATCTGGGGTCTGGGCGGCGACGGCACCGTGGGCGCCAACAAGAACGCCATCAGCACCATCGGGCTTGTGGCGGAGAAGTACGCACAGGCGTACTTCTCCTATGACTCCATGAAATCCGGCGGCCTGACCCAAAGCCATCTGCGCTTCGGGGACACGCCTATCCGCAGCACCTATCTGGTGTCCTCTGCCGATTTCGTAGCCTGCCACGCGCCCACCTATGTGAAGAAGTACGATCTCACGGAGGATCTGAAGGACGGCGGCACGTTCCTGCTGAACTGCCCGTGGTCGGTGGAGGAGCTGGAGACGCGGCTCCCCGCCAAGATGAAGCGCGATCTTGCCGCGAAGCACGCCAACTTCTACATCATCGACGCCGCAAAGCTGGCGGCGGAGGTGGGGCTGGGCAAGCACACCAACAACATCCTGCAGGGCGCGTTCTTCGCCTTGACGAAGGTCATCCCCATGGACGTTGCCGTGGCGGATATGAAGAAGAACAATTACGCCACCTACTTTAAGAAGGCGGGACAGAAGATCGTGGATCTGAACGACAAGGCGGTGGACGTGGGTATCCACGCCGCCGTGAAGGTGGAGATCCCCGCCGCGTGGGCAGCGGCGCAGGACGCGCCTGCCGCCGAGATCAATGCCACGCCCTTCGTCAAGGACATCGTCCTCCCCATGGATCGCCAGCAGGGCGACAAGCTTCCCGTGTCCGTGTTCCAGAAGCACGGTGTGCTGGACGGCACGTGGGAGAACGGCACCTCCGCCTTCTCCAAGCGCGGCGTTGCCACCGCCGTTCCCAGGTGGGACCCGGCGGCGTGCATCCAGTGCAACCGCTGCGCCATGAGCTGCCCCCATGCCGCCATCCGTCCAGTGCTACTGACCGAAGAGGAGAAGGCGCAGGTTCCCGCCGGGTTTGTCACCGCACCGGCCAAGGGTCTGGGCAAGGACGCACCCGCTTACGGCTTCCGTATGCAGATCTCCCCCTACGACTGTCTGGGCTGCGGCGTCTGCCTGACGGCCTGTCCCGCCAAGGGCGCACTGACCATGGCTCCCTTCGAGGAGATGAAAGCCGAGCAGCCGCTGTTTGATCAGGTGGCCATGAACGAGACCTATTTGAAGAAGGACGTCATCAGCGATAAGAGCGTGAAGAACGTGCAGTTCGCCAAGCCCTACTTCCAGTTCTCCGCCGCCTGCGCAGGCTGCGCCGAGACGACATATATCAAGCTCCTGAGCCAGCTGTTCGGCGACCACATGTATGTGGGCAACGCCGCAGGCTGCTCCTCCGCCATCAGCGGCGGCGCGCCCATCCTGCCCTACTGCAGGGACTGCCACGGCCACGGCCCCGCATGGGAGCACTCCCTGTTCGAGGACAATGCTGAGTTTGCCTACGGCTTCTTCCACGCGCAGGACGCCATCCGCAAGGAGCTGCTGATCCGTCTGGACGCCATCAAGTCCGCGGGTATTGCCGCGGAGGCTGTGGAGGCATACCAGAACGGGTGGAACAAGCACGAGACCTCCCGCACCGTCACAGACGCGCTGCTGGCCGCTCTGGAAAAGGCCGAGCAGACGGAGGACGTGAAATACATCCTTGAAAACAGAGAATATCTGGCCAAGAAGTCCGTCTGGGCTGTGGGCGGCGACGGCTGGGCCTACGATATCGGCTTCGGCGGTATCGACCATGTCATGGCCCAGAACCGTGATGTGAACCTGATGGTGCTGGATACCGAGGTGTATTCCAACACCGGCGGCCAGTCCTCCAAGGCCACGCCCACCAGCGCCACGGCGAAATTCTCCGCCGGCGGCAAGCAGGTGGCAAAGAAGGATCTGGGCGGCATCCTGATGCAGTACGGCTATGTGTATGTGGCGCAGGTGGCCATGGGCGCCGATCAGGCCCAGACACTGAAAGCCCTGCGGGAAGCCGAGGCCTATCCCGGCCCGTCCATTGTGATCTGCTACTGCCCGTGTCTGGAGCAGCACATCAAGGCTGGTATGGGCAGTTCTCAGGAGGAGATGAAGAAGGCGGTGGAGTGCGGCTACTGGCACCTGTACCGCTATGATCCCCGCCGTATTGCCGAGGGCAAGAACCCCTTCCAGCTGGATTCTCCCGAGCCTGACACCGATAAGCTGATGGACTTCCTGATGGGCGAGAACCGCTTCGCCGCACTGAAGAACAACTTCCCTGAGAAGGCGGATGCGCTTTATGCCAAAGAGATTGCCGACGTGAAGGCACGTTACGCCAAGTATAAGAAGATGGCGGCAGACAACTAAAGCCTCATTCTGTATACTGAGCGATCAAAGAAGGGGAATCGCTCTAAACGGGCGGTTCCCCTTCTACTCTACACTACAATGTATTGCCGTAAGGAGATGATCCACATGTATCAGACGATTCATTTTGAAAAGCAGGATAATATCGCCCTCGTGACCATTGACCGTCCCGAGGCGTTAAATGCTTTGAACAGCACGGTCATCACCGAATTGGAGCAGGTGGTGACGGAGCTGGAAAATGACGGCACCGTCCGCGCCATGATCCTCACCGGCGAGGGCCGCTCCTTTGTGGCCGGCGCCGACATCGGGGAGCAGTACCCGCTGGATCTGGACGGCGGCCGCCGCTGGGGACAGCGGGGCAGCGCGCTGTTCCGCCGCGTGGAAAAGCTGGAATTCCCCACCATCGCCGCCGTGAACGGCTTCGCGCTGGGCGGGGGCTGTGAGCTGGCGATGAGCTGCGACATTATCCTCGCCTCCGAGAAGGCGAAGTTCGGTCAGCCCGAGGTGGGGCTGGGCATCACCCCCGGCTTCTCCGGCACCCAGCGTCTGCCCCGGCGGGTGGGCGTCGCCAAGGCGAAGGAGCTGATCTTCTCCGGCAGAATGGTCAAGGCGGACGAGGCGGAGCGGATCGGTCTTGTCAACGCGGTCTACGCCCCCGAAGCTCTGCTGGACGGGGCGGTGGAGATGGCGCGTTCCTTCGCGAAAAACGCACCCATCGCCGTGAAATACGCGAAGGCGTGCATTGACCGGGGTATGCAGATGGATATTGACGGCGGCATTGCCTGCGAGAACGAGCTGTTCGCCATGTGCTTTGCCACCGCCGACCAGGAGGAGGGCATGGGCGCGTTTCTGGAAAAACGTACCGCCGAATTTCAGAACAGGTAAACGGCCTTATGAAGCTGAATCAAGATGAGATCAAAACGGTCCTGCCGCACCGTGAACCGATGCTTCTGGTGACATCGGTAGAAGATTTGAGCCCCGGCGAGAATATCCGCGCCGCCTTTTTCGCATCTCCTGAGATGGATATATTCCGCGGACACTTCCTGGAGGAGCCGATACTGCCGGGCGTATACTCTATAGAATGTATGGCGCAGGCGGTAGATATCCTACTGATGACAACACCGCGCTACGCCGGAAAAACACCGCTCCTTTTAGGCGTTGACAAGGTGAGCTTCCGAAAAAAGATCCTGCCGGGAGACACCCTTGAGATCCATGCAAATATCATTTCCGAGAAAAAAGAAAAAGCCATCGTCACTTGCGCTGCCGAAGTGTACGTTCATCAGGAACGGGCGGCCAACGGCGATATAACGATAGCTATGCGGTAAATTTAAGGAGGAAACGAAAATGGCACTGATGACTGCAAAAGAATACATCGACTCCCTGCGTAAGCTGAACACCCGCGTGTATATGTTCGGCGAAAAGATCGACAACTGGGTGGATCACCCCATGATCCGTCCCTCCATCAACTGCGTGGCGATGACCTACGCGCTGGCGCAGGACCCCCGGTACGAGGAGCTGATGACCGCCACCTCCAACCTGACGGGGCGGAGGATCAACCGCTTCACCCACCTCCACCAGTCCGCCGACGATCTGGTAAAGAAGGTGAAAATGCAGCGCCTGCTGGGGCAGAAGACCGCCAGCTGCTTCCAGCGCTGTGTGGGCATGGACGCCTTCAACGCCGTGTTCTCCTCTACCTACGAGATCGACGAGAAGTATGGCACCCATTACCATGAGAACTTCAAGAAGTTCCTGGTGTACGTGCAGGACAACGATCTGACCGTGGACGGCGCCATGACCGACCCCAAGGGCGACCGCTCCAAGGCTCCCCATGACCAGGCTGATCCCGATATGTACGTCCACGTGGTGGAACGCCGCCCCGACGGCATTGTGGTCTGCGGCGCGAAATGCCACCAGACCGGCTCCATCAACAGCCACTGGCATATCTTCATGCCCACCATCGCTATGGGCGAGGCCGACAAGGACTACGCCGTGTCCTTCGCCTGCCCCACCGACGCCGAGGGCCTGTACATGATCTACGGCCGCCAGTCCTGCGACACCCGCAAGATGGAGGAGGGCTGCATCGACGTGGGCAACGCCAAATTCGGCGGGCAGGAGGCACTGGTGGTCCTCGACCACGTGTTTATCCCCAATGAGTACATCTTCCTCAACGGCGAGTATGAGTTCGCCGGCACCATCGTGGAGCGCTTTGCCGGCTACCACCGCCAGAGCTACGGCGGCTGCAAGGTCGGCGTGGGCGACGTGGTCATCGGCGCGGCGGCTCTGGCCGCCGAGTACAACGGCGTGGAGAAGGCCAGCGCCGTGAAGGACAAGCTCATCGAGATGACCCATCTCAACGAGACCCTCTACTCCTGCGGCATCGCCTGCTCCTGCGAGGGCTGCCCCACCAAGGCGGGCAACTACCAGATCGACCTGCTGCTGGCCAACGTCTGCAAGCAGAACGTCACTCGGTTCCCCTATGAGATCGTGCGTCTGGCGGAGGACATCGCCGGCGGCCTGATGGTCACCATGCCCAGCGAGACGGACTTCAATTCCGACACCGTGGTGGGCAATAACGGCGAGACCATCGGCGAGATCTGCAATAAGTATTTCGCCGCCCGCGAGGGCGTCAGCACGGAGGACCGCCAGAGGGTGATGCGGTTCCTGGAGAATATGTGCCTGGGCGCCGCGGCTGTTGGCTACCGCACGGAATCCATGCACGGCGCAGGCTCGCCCCAGGCGCAGCGGGTGATGATCGCCCGCCAGGGCAACATTCAGGGCAAGAAGAAGCTGGCTAAGAACATCGCCGGTATCCAGAAGTAAGAGAGCGGCATGGACAAGAAGCAAGCGTGGCTCCAGCTGGTGCAGGAGAAGTCGGAGCACTATCTGCACCTGCACGACGGCGGCTTTGACGAGAAAATGCGGGCGCGTCTGGTGGACTGCGATTACGAGGCGCAGACTGTCACCTACGCCTTCCCCACCCAGGGTTGGCAGATCAACGAAAAGGGCGGCATCCACGGCGGCGCTATCGCCGGGATGTTCGACACCGCCTTCGGCGTGGTGGCGAACTTCACCGCCGGGGACAACGAAGCCACCACCACGGATATGACGGTATCCTTCCTCCGGGGCGTGGACTACGGCATGGAGGTATACCTCACCGTCTACATCGTCAAGGCAGGGCGCAGCCTGATCCGCCAGAGGGCGGAGCTGGCCGACGCCGCCACCGGCAAGCTGCTGGCCACCGCCAGCGGCAGCTGGATGCCTTTGTGACCGAACACTTTTAAGGAATAAAATAGGAGAACGACTATGGATTTCAATTTGAGCCGTGAGCATCAGCTGATCCGCAAAATGATGGCGGAGTTCACCGAGCGGGAGGTCAAGCCCATCGCGGCGGAGACGGATCGCACCTGCGAGTACCCCCGCGACAACATTGAGAAGCTGTTCAATTTGGGCGTTATGGGTATGTGCGTGCCCAAGGAGTACGGCGGCGCAGGTGCCGACCCGCTGGCAAGTGCCCTGTGCATCGAGGAGCTGAGCAAGCAGTGCGCCTCCACCGGCGACATCGTGGCGACCCACAACGGTCTGTGCTGCGACCCCATTATGACCTACGGCACCGCCGAGCAGAAGGCGAAGTACCTGCCCATGCTGACCACCGGGCACCATGTGGGCGCGTTCGCACTGACGGAGCCGAACGCCGGCTCCGACGCCTCCAAGGGTCAGACCGAGGCCAAGTTGGAGGGCGACCACTACGTGATGAACGGCTCCAAGATCTTCATCACCAACGGCTATGTGGCCGACGTGTTCGTGGTGTTCGCCATGACCGACAAGACCCGCGGCACCAAGGGCATCTCCGCCTTCATCGTGGAGAGCAGCTTCCCCGGCTTCTCTGTGGGAAAGCACGAGGAAAAGCTGGGTCTGCACGGCAGCCCCACCGCCGAGATCGTGTTCCAGGATTGCATCGTGCCCAAGAAGAACCTGCTGGGTGTGGAGGGCAAGGGCTTTTCCATCGCCATGGCGACCCTGGACGGCGGACGCATCGGCATCGCCGCGCAGTCCCTGGGCATCGCCGAGGGCGCGCTTCAGGAGGCCATCAACTACACCAAGAGCCGCGTCCAGTTCGGCAAGCCCATCAGCAAGTTCCAGAACACCCAGTTCACGCTGGCGGACATGGAGCTGGGCTGCGAGGCGGGCCGCCTGCTGACCTATCAGGCCGCCGTGGCCAAGGGCGAGGGCAAGCGCTATACCAAGCAGGCTGCCATGGCCAAGCTGTTCACCTCCGAGCACGCCATGAAGACCACCACCAAGGTGGTGCAGCTCTTCGGCGGCTACGGCTACACCAAGGATTACCCGGTGGAGCGCATGATGCGCGACGCAAAAATTACGGAAATTTACGAGGGCACGTCCGAGGTGCAGCGTATCGTGATCTCCGCCAACATGGGTCTGTAAGAGGAGGGAAGAGACAATGAAGATTCTTGTTACTGTAAAGCAGGTTCCCGATACCTCCGGTAAGGTGGCCGTGAATCCCGATGGTACTCTGGACCGTGCTTCCATGCAGACCATCATCAACCCCGATGACCTGAACGCCGTTGAGGCCGCTCTGGCTCTGAGGGACGAGCTGGGCTGCAAGGTCGTGGCGTTTACCATGGGTCCCCCTCCCGCCGAGGGCATGCTGCGTGAGCTGATGGCCATGGGCGTGGACGAAGGTGTGCTGGTCACCGCCCGCGAGTTCGGCGGCTCCGACACCTACGCTACCTCCCAGATCATCGCCGCCGCCATCGACACCTACGGCATCGAGGATGACGACATCATTCTGGCCGGTCGTCAGGCCATCGACGGCGATACCGCCCAGGTCGGCCCCCAGATCGCTGAGAAGCTGCATCTGCCCCAGGTCACCTATGCCGGCGAGATCACCAAGGACGGCAACACCCTGACCGTCAAGCGCATGCTGGAGGACGGCTACATGACCATCAAGGTCAAGACCCCCTGCATGATCACCTGCATCAAGGAGCTGAACACCCCGCGTTACCTGTCCGTGGGCGGCGCGTTCGAGTGCTACAGCAAGCCTCTGGTCACCATGACCTACGAGACCCTGAAGGATCACCCCCTGATCGACAAGAGCACTATCGGTCTGGCCGGTTCTCCCACCAACATTCTGACCTCCTTCACGCCTCCTCAGAAGGGCGCGGGCATGATGCTCGAGGGCGCTGACAAGGCTACCACCGACAAGCTGGCAGGCATCCTGGCCGCCAAGCACATCATCTAAGGAAGGAGAAAAGAAAATGGCTTTTAATAGTGCTGATACCGCTGCCTTCAAGAACGTATGGGTGTTCTGCGAGCAGCGTCAGGGCGTGATGATGCCCACCACCTTCGAACTGATCTCCGAGGGCCGGAAGCTGGCCAATGAGCTGGGTGTCGAGCTGTGCGGCATCCTGCTGGGCGACAACGTGGACGGCATCGCCGCCGAGCTGGGCGAGTACGGCGCCGACAAGGTGTACGTCTACAACTCCCCCCTGCTGAAGGACTTCACCACCGATGCCTACACCAAGGTGATCGTGGAGGCCGTTGAGGAGCTGAAGCCCGAGGTGCTGCTGTTCGGCGCCTCCAACATCGGCCGTGACCTGGCTCCCCGCTGCGCCGCCCGCCTGCACACCGGTCTGTGCGCGGACTGCACCCACCTGGACATCGACATGCCCAACTACAAGGGCTTCCTGCGCGAGGCCTCCACTCTGCCCGAGGAGCGCATCGAGAAGCTGGGCACCGTGATGATCAACCGCGAGCCCCACGACGTGTCCCGCGACCTGAAGATGACCCGTCCCGCTTTCGGCGGTCACCTGATGGCCTCCATCATCTGCCCCCGCTTCCGCCCCGCCATGGCGACCGTTCGCCCCGGCGTTATGAAGAAGCGCGAGTGCAAGAAGAACGTGGAGATCCTGCATCCCGCGTTCGCTCTGGAAGCCGCTGACATCAAGACCGAGGTCGTGGATACCGTTAAGGCCGCCAAGAAGCTGGTTGACCTGATCGGCGCTGACTTCATCGTGTCCGTTGGCCGTGGTATCTCCAAGGACGTGGAGGGCGGCATCAAGCTGGCCGAGGAGCTGGCTGAGGTCCTGGGCGGCGTCGTGGGTTCCTCCCGCGCCTGCGTGGACTCCGGCTGGATCTCCGCTGACCATCAGGTCGGCCAGACCGGCAAGACCGTCCATCCCAAGGTCTACATCGCTCTGGGTATCTCCGGCGCCATCCAGCACAAGGCTGGTATGCAGGATTCCGAGTGCATCATCGCCGTGAACAAGAACGACACCGCCCCCATCTTCGAGGTGGCTGACTACGGTATCGTCGGCGATCTGTTCAAGGTCGTTCCCGAGCTGATCGAGTCCATCAAGGCTGCCAAGGCTGCCAAGTAACTACGCTTTCTTCCTTCTCTTCTTACATTGCGGATACACTCCACGCCCCGTGGGCAGGCTCCTCCCTCCTACATCACAATAACCATCCATTTACTCAGCAGACCATGATTTTTGGAAAGCTTGCTCATCTCTACCGACACCAAAACTGTACCAATTTTAGCGACTTTCAGCCTGCTCCGGGTCTGGAGCATCTACAGTACAGACAGCATGACTTTGAGTAGAGAAATTCTCATAAAAAGTCAAGGCCCCCCTTAGAGGGGTGGCCTTGACTTTTTAATACTTGGATGAACTGAGAAGATGTCGGCTTAGTAAAGGGATTCTCCTATATACGGTCACCCCGCAGGTCGGCACGTCTATGCAGTACACGATCAACGAAAGCCGCGCTGCGAGTGCTCTTGAAGCAAACAAGGCCGCAATCGAAGCGGCACAGTCCATGCTGGATAACGCTGACTTCTCCGAGACCCTCAAGGGCATCACGGATGAAGCGGCTGCAAAGGCCGCCGTCGAAGCGCAGATCAAGGCGCTGCTCAAGGATGCTGTTCCTTGCAAGATCAGCAACATCAGCTTCACCCCTGCCTCCGATGGCAAGTCCGGTGAAGTTACCTTCATGGTCGATCTGACTGCGGGCGAAGAAGGCTCGGCAGATGTCGCAACAGGTCCCTCGGAGCAAACCGGCACCATCAAAGCTGCGCAGTATATGAAGTCTACCAATGCTGGCGTGACTGCAATCAGGGTGGTTGGCGTGGACGCTAAGGTTTTCGGCAACAGCTTTGCCGTTACGGTTCTCTACGGAACAACGATCACGGCAGAAAGCTTCAAGATCACGCTGGCAGACAGTAAGGCATCTGTCACTATGAGTTGCTGGATATGAGTTATTAGCTATAAGTTACAAGGAGGAGCACGATATGAAAATCGTTATTATCACGGGCAGCGCGCGCCGACACGGCACCACCGCGGCGCTGGCAGACAAATTCCAGCAGGGCGCGCTGGACGCGGGACATGAGGTCTACCGCTTCGACGCGGCGTTTCAGGAGGTCCACCCCTGCATCGGCTGCGACAAGTGCCGCCGCACGGGCATCTGCACCTTCGCGGCGGACGACATGAAGCTGCTGGGCCCCCATCTGCTGGCGGCGGACGCGGTGGTGTTCATTTCGCCCATCTACTACTTCACCATGGTATACTCAATGCCCGCGGCGCTTCCGTTGCCGCGGACCTCAGCGAGGACGATCTGGCCCGCGCCTACGCGTTGGGCAGGGAGCTGCGCTGACGGTATATTCGGACTTCGGCCAGGTAGAATTTTTTAGAGAAAAAGTAGATGCATCGGCGGAAAATTATGATATAATAACCGGGAAGAGGCAGACCAAAGTGGAACAGGAGGTGCGCCTTGAATAATCTATTCGGAAGAGCCCTGCGCACGATGCTGGACAATGCCGGGCTCAAGGAGCGGGCGCTGGCAGAAGCGCTGAGCTACGACACCACGTACATCAGCAAATGGCTCAACGGCAGCAAACTGCCCTCGCCCCGGAACGCGGAGACCGTTATCCGCCAGATCGCCGACATTTTGGTGCGGCAGCAGTATCCCGGCGGCGGCGCGGAGCAGGAAGCGGCGGCACTGGCCATTTTCGACGAGCTGAAGTCCGCCTATGACCGGGACAACAGCTACATCTCCTTCCAGGCCTACAACAACCACAAGATGTCGTTCCTGCGGGGGCGGCAGGAGGTCATCGAGCTGCTGAACGACGCCCTGATACAGTCCCTGCACCTGGACGGCAAGGAGGTGGTGGTCACCGCCTGCTTCGACCTGCTGCGGCTGTACCGGGAGGACATCACGGTGCTGATCAAGACCCTGCGCAGCGCCGGCGCCAAGAAGGTACGCATGACCGTGGCCGTCACGCCGGAGGAGCTGGTCAGCGACGAGCGGTTCTACACCACGAGCCTGCTGAACATCATCGGCGGGCTGGACTTCATCGAACTGTCCATGCTGGCCAAGGCCCCCAAGATGCCCAAGCTGCTGACCATCAACGACATGTTCTGCATGCAGATGCTGTGGAGCTCCGGTGAGGAGACCGCTGCCGCGTTCTCCAGCGACCGGGGCGTGGTGGCGGAGTTCGCCCGGATGCAGGCCCGCGTGCTGACTGACCGGGAGAAGCTGTTCGACACGGCCCGGCCGGAGGAGCTGCGCCGCACCAACGTGCAGCTGGACTCCTACTCCGACAAGCGGCAGTGGCTGTTTTTCAACGAGCCGCCGGCGCTGCTGTTCCCCGACGACATCATGGACCAGCTCATCGCCGACGCAAAGACGGAGGAGTATGCCACCTATCTGACCAAGCTGAAGAGCATCTTCGCCGGCAGGACGTCCCGCTCCCGCATCGACCTGGTACTGTACTCGTCCATGATCAACCGCTACCTGTCCGAGGGACGGGTCAGCGTGGGCAACGTGGAGCACCAGCTGACCCGCGAGCAGGCGCGTGCGCATCTGCAGCACCTGAGCCGCCTGATGCAGGAGAACCCGGACTTCCATATCTGGCTCATCCGGGACACCACCATGCTCAGCGATTCCGTGCGCCGGTCACCCTCGCTATTTATCGACACAATCTCTGTTTATATCGAAAATGCCGCGCGCGGCGCCGCCCACAGCAACTTCCACATCTCCATGGATCCCCGGGTGCGGGATGCCTTCCAGGCCTGCTTTGAACGGATGCTGGAGCAGCCTTATTGTACAAAACTGACAGCGGAGGATCTGCTGCGGTACCTGTGACGCCCCGATATATTGTAGAAAATAGCCAAACTTGAATTTGTTGAATTCAAGTTTGGTTATTTTTTTAACGAGACAGTCAAACGGTGTCACTTGTCATGGAAAACAGAGCATTTTATACTTGAACCATCAGAATACAACAAAGGAGGCACTATTCATGGAAGACAAAAAAGCCAGCATGAAGCAGGTCATCGCCATCGGCGGCGCCTTTATGGGCTTCGTCATCGGCTCCAGCTTCGCGTCCGGCCAGGAGTGCATGCAGTACTTCACCGGCTTCGGCGTATGGAAAAGCGTGGGCGCGGGTCTGATCGCCCTGCTCCTCTATGTGTGGTTCGTCAGCACCATCGTGGAGGACGGCCGCTACCTGAAGCTCAACAACTCCGGCAAGATATTCAACTTCTACCTGGGCAAGTATCTGGGCTGGGCTCTGGAATGGTTCACCCCCATTATGCTGTTCTTCGTCTACTCGATGATGATCTCGGCGGCGGGCTCCACCTTCTCTGAGTACTACGGCGTTGACGGCAACATCGGACGCGCCATCATGATCATCGCCTCCCTTGCCACGGTGCTGCTGGGTCTGGACAAGCTGGTGCAGATCATCGGCTACATCTCCCCGGTACTGCTGCTGGTGACCATCGTCATCGGTGTCATCTCCATCGCCAACAACCCCGAGGGCATTGCTCAGGCGGATGCCAGCCTGCAGACCATCACTGTTCACACCAACTTCAATAACTGGATCATCTCCGGCCTTATGTATGGCGCCTACACGGTCACCGGCGTGGTGCCCTATCTGGCCGACATCGGCAAGTCCACCTCCACCGGTAAGAAGAACTCCATCTGGGGCGGCGTGTTCGGCGGCGGCGCGTTCATCATCGCCGTGATGATCCTGAACTTCGGCCTGCTGGCCAACATCACCGACGTGTACAACCTGGAGATCCCCTCCCTGTTCGTGGCGGCCTCCATCAGCCCCGTGTTCGGCGACATCTTCTCCGTCATGCTGCTGCTGGGCATCTACACCACCGCAGTGCCCATGCTGTACACCGTGTGCAACAAGGTCTCCTCCAACTCCAAGAGCTGGGCCTACCGCATCACCGCGGTGGTCACCGCCATCGTCAGTATCTTCGGCGGCCAGCTGTCCTTCTCCACCATGATCAGCATTATCTATCCCATCTCCGGCTACGCCGGCCTGGTGATCTTCGCGGGCATGATCTACACCAAGTACATCAAGAAGCGCAAGTACGAGGACTTCAACGAGAACGACGTGCTCTTTAAGAAAAAGGGCGCCTGAGACAACACAACAACGGAACAAAAAATAACATAACGGAGGTAAACAGTATGAAAAAGGTATTGGTAACCGGCGGTACACAGGGTGTCGGCCTTGAGACCACGAAGCTCCTGCTGGACCAGGGCTATGAAGTCCATATCACCTATCGCCGCTCCGCCGGTAAGGCGGAGGAACTGATGGCGGAATATCCCGGCCGTCTGTTTGCCCACAAGCTGGACCAGGGCAAGCTGGAGGAGATCGAGAACGCCGACTTCCTGGTGGAGAACGAGTGGTACGGCGTCATCTTCAACGCCGCGCTGGGCTCCGGCACCGTGAAGGAATACGCCGATCAGGGCGACCCCCTGAAGGCCGCCAACGACATCGCCCTGATGACCGTCAACGCCCTGGGGCCCCTGTGGCTGTACAAGAAGATGGAGCCCATGCTGCAGGCCAAGACCGAGAAGACCAAGCTCATCTTCATCTCTTCCGTGGGCGGCGGTATCGCCTGCTTCCCCAAGTTCACTCTCAGCGACGGCATGAGCAAGTGCGCCGTGGCGTACCTGGCCAAACAGCTGGCGGCCGAGAACACCCACACCCTCATTGACGTGTTCTGCATCAGCCCCGGCGCCATCGAGACCCCCATGTTCTACTCCAGCACCCTGAAGAACATGTCCCCCGAGGAGCGCAAGGCCTTCGACGCCGCGCAGGCAAAGAAGCGCCTCATCCAGCCCTCCGAGATCGCCTTCTGGCTGGGCGAGCTGCTGCGTGACGAGTCCACCCTGTTCCACGGCGCCAACATCGACGCCACCATGGGTTTGGGCACCCGTCCCGGCATCCAGACGGAGGCCGGCCTGGAGCATAACTGAGCGAGGTGCGCTATGGCTATGGTAGAGTATCTGTCTGAACGGGGCAAGAAGTGGGTACGCACCCTGCCCCCGCTGGTAAAGGCACACTTTGACAACTTCTATAACATGTACGACAAGGAGGCCAATCCCGGCGGCCTGATCAACATGGGCACTGCGGAGAGCCACCTGGTCAACCGCGAGGTCTGCGACCTGCTGCGCAAGGCGGCGGACCGCATGGACCTCACCGGCTACAACATCCACTACAACAAGTTCGAGGGCAGCGACGAGTTCCGCTCCGCCATCGCCGCGCACTGGCAGAAGGTCATCTTCGGCGAGGACAGCGACGTGGTGCTGACCAAGGACAACGTGGCCACCTGCGCCGGCTGCACCGTGGCGCTGGAGACCCTGGCCACCCTGCTGGCCGAGCCCGGCGACGTGTTCCTGATCCCCGCGCCCTACTACTCCAGCTTTGTGGACGACATCAACGAGCGCGCCGGCGTCATCGCCGTGGGCGTGCCCTGCGACGAGAAGCTGGACCGCAGCGCCTTTGAGGCGGCCTATGACAAGGTCACCAAGGAGGGCAGACGGGTCCGCGCGGTGTTGTTCTCCTCCCCCAACAACCCCATCGGCATCGTCTACAAGGAGGAGGCTGTCCGCAATATCATCGACTTCGCCATGGCCCACGATCTGGAGATCATCTCCGATGAGATCTACGCCCAGACGGTGTTCGATCCCGAGGCGCACTATGTCAGCACCCTGAAGCTGGTGCCGGCCAGCTACCGGCACCGTGTCCACGTGACCAGCAGCTTCGCAAAGGACTTCGTGCTGTCCGGCTTCCGCACCGGTATGTGCTTCTCCTTCAACCCCTGCATCATCCAGGGCTTCGGCTCCATCACCTACTATTCCTCCGTGTCCTCCCACACCCAGTCCCTGCTGACCGCGCTGCTGCAGTCCCCAGAGCTGGAGGGCGTCATGGACCTGTCTCGCCAGCGGCTCAAGACCGCCTATGAGATCATCACCAAGGGTCTGACGGACATCGGCGTGCCCACCATGAAGGCACAGGCGGGTATCTTTATCATGGCGGACTTCTCCGCCTATCTGGAGAAGCAGGAGTTCGCCGAGGAACACGTGCTGTGGCAGAAGATATACAACGACCTGATGATCAACGTGTCCCCCGGCCAGCTGTTCGGCAGCGACAAGCCCGGCTGGTTCAGAATGTGCTACGCATTCGAGGAGGACACCGTCCAGGAGGCCTGCCGCCGTCTGGCCACACTGAAGAAATAAACGATTTACTCTCTCCTCCCTGTGAAGGGCTCCGGAAGGCTGCACTCCCGGAGCCCTTCCCTTGTATTTGGGGAAAAATAAAGCACCACCGACAGGTGGTGCTTGGGTTTGGTGGACCTGAAGGGATTCGAACCCTCGACCTCTCGGATGCGAACGAATCAAAAGCTACGATTTGTATTGATTTTTAGCCATTTCCGGCGCTTTTGCCTGGAATGTAAATGGTCTTGTGGCCTCTTTTTCCCGTTGTAACCATGTGTCCCGGAAGCGTCTGTGGTACGCGTTGTGGTCATAGAAAAACAGGCGGAAAGGCGTCCATCCTCGGTGCGCCTATTATAGCCAGAAATAGAAAAAGCGTCAACGGTTTTCTTAACCCTTGGCGGCGCAAACCGTGGGATGCTATAATCAAAGAATAAGGGCAGATGCTTTGTACGCTCTCCGAAGGTAGAGAAAAAGATGAGAGGAATACCCGATGGTTAGTTGACACTAACCATCGACGGTGCTATACTTTGGAGCAGAAATGGGAAGTAATGATTTTCTAAGAAAATCATCCGAAAACGCTACCATCGATTGACAAGGGCAAACACGCCTGCCAACGTGTCTTTCCGTTGCTTTTTGCCCTTTTCGCCTTGGCGGGCGTCAGCCCGCCTGCGTCTCAAAAGCCAAAAAACATTCGAAAATACATCGCCGGCAGGTGCGGAGCAGTTTTGCCGGAGCAGAAATGGGTCCAGACAAGAAAAGACCCGCAGAGAATACTTGCCGTATTGTCAAGGGGCTTGACGCAGTATGGGCACATTTCTGCCCGCCAAAACCGTGTCTGCCCTTGTCGATCGATGGTAAATTAAGCAAGAATAGCTTTGGGAGGGGTGCCGCAGCAATGCGACTTTTCCAAGACACAATAGTTAGCTACATCTAACTAAAAGATGTGTGCGTATAGGTTAGATACATCTAACGGCAGGGAGTGATAGCCATGCGAAAACACAAGACATTCTGGGACAAAAATGCCGGTCGTTACGACCGCTTTATGCGAAAGGATCGGGCGGCATACGAAGAGATGTATAAGCTGATCCGGCCGGTGGTGAAAGCCAAAACGGTGCTGGAGCTGGCGACCGGCACGGGGTCGATCGCAAAACACATCGTGAACGCGGCGGCGCACATCGAGGCGACGGACGCTTCCGCGGAGATGATCGCCGAAGCCAAACGGGATAACCGCTCAGCAAAGCTGCATTTTTCCGTGCAGGATATGTTCCGCCTGCCCTATGCGGACAAGTCCTTCGACGTGGTGATCGTGTCCAACGCACTGCATATCGTACCGCAGCCGGAGAAAGCCCTTGCCGAGATTCGCCGGGTGCTGAAGGACGACGGTGTGCTCATCGCGCCCACCTTTACCCATGCGGGAAACTCGTTTTCCGGCAAGGTCAGGGCATTTTTCATGAAGTTGGCGGGATTCCCCCTCCACAGCAGGTGGACGAGCGCGGAATACCTGCGCTTCCTGCGGCAGAACGGCTGGACAGTGCGGAAAAGCGTTGTCCTGAAGGCATCCTTCCCATTGACCTATGCCGAGTGTGAGAAAACGGAGGTGTGATATGTCATTCTTTGAAAATACCCGCAAGCCCGTGGGCCTCGGCGGGAAAATTATGGTCGCCATGATGAACGTCGGGCACAGTGCCGTGGCTCGGTGGGGGCTCCAATTTCTGAATGCCGCACCGGATGCCAAGGTGCTGGATTGCGGCTGCGGCGGCGGGGCGAACATCAAGAGGCTGCTGAAAAAGTGCCCGCAGGGTATCGTGAAGGGCATTGACTATTCCCCCATCAGTGTGGAGAAATCCAAAAAGGTCAACGACGCCGCCATTGCGGAGGGGCGCTGCGCCGTTCTGCAAGGCAGCGTGGCGGATATGATGTTTGCAAACAACTGGTTCGATGCGGTAACGGCCTTTGAGACCGTCTATTTCTGGCCTGACCTGCCCCGGTGCTTCCGGGAGGTTTATCGGGTGCTGAAGCCCAGCGGGACATTACTCATCTGCAACGAAAGCAACGGCGATACGGACAAGGACGAGAAGTGGACGGAGCTCATCGGCGGCATGACCATCTACAAGGACGCCGAGCTGAAGACGTATTTGGAGCAGGCGGGCTTTCACGATGTGCAGATACATAAAAAGAAAAACTGGCTCTGCGTCACGGCGCGGAAATGAGGGGGCTAAATCATGAGCATTTTTGCATCCATCCTGCGCACGGCGTATAAGCTCTCCGGCGCGAAAAAGGCGTTTGCCTTGCCGGAGGATGCACTGCGAAAGGAAATCGAAAAGCAGAACCGGCACCGCGGCGTTTTTACGCCCACCGACCGTAAGGCGTATTATGAAACAATTACAGTGAACGGCTTTCCATGCCTGATCGTCCGTGAAAATCCGAATCCGTCAAAGCGCGCGATCCTCTACTTCTTCGGCGGCGGTATGGTGATCGGCCCGGACAAGGGCGACCTGCCTGTGATGCGTAAGCTCTGCCGCGAGACGGGCTGTGATGTGTGGTTTCCGTTTTACCCGCTCTGCATGGAGCATTGTATTACCGAGACCTACGCGATGGTGTACGAATGCTATCGAAAAATGATTGCACTGTACGGCGGCGGGAACGTCAGTACCTGTGGCTTTTCCTCCGGCGGTGCGCTGGCTTTGGGGATCGCGGCGCACAACAACGCGCAGCCCGAGCCGCTGCCGCAGCCAAGGCACATCGTCGCCGTATCCCCCGGCGAGGTGCCGTGGAACGATGCGGAAAGGGCGCGGATGCAGGCGCTCAATGAACTGGATGTTTCCATCGACTATGCCTTTATGGTGGCGGTGGAAAAATTCATGCGGCATGGCTGCGAGAATGTGCCGGACTATATGCTCTCCGGCTCCCGGGGAGATTTTACCGGCGTAGGCGATATCCACTTCTTCTATTCTGCCGACGAGGTGCTCTACGGCGCATTGCCGGACTTCGAGGAAGCCTGCAAACGAGCAAATGTCCGCTACACGGTGTCCGCCCGCCCGAAGATGGTGCATTGCTACTGTATGCTGCCGATCTTCAAGGAGGCAAAGGAGGATTTTGCGAAAATCGTGGACATTTTGAAGAAATGAGGCCGGAAGCGGTTATGTGATGATTGAAACACGGAGGAAGGACCATGGAACGAAAAGAAGCCATTCGCGGTGCGTACCGAATGACGGGCGGAAACAACTTTTATGACGGCATGATCACCTGCTCTACTCTGAGCGGGAAAGCGGTGTGCCGCTTGGTGTGGGCAATGAACAAGGCGGAAAACGACGCCTATCTGGAAAAGGCAATGTCCGGTATTCCGGAGCATTTCTCCGGCAAGCTGCTGGAAGTGCCGGTGGGAACAGGGATTCTGACCATGCCGGTTTATCAGACTATGCCGGAGGCGGACATCACCTGTCTGGATTACTCGGCGGATATGATGAGGCAGGCACGGGAAAAGGCTGACCGTCTGCACCTGAAAAATGTAACCTTCCGGCAGGGAGATGTGGGAGCACTCCCCTATGCAGACGACACCTTTGACATCGTTCTGTCGCTGAACGGCTTTCACGCTTTCCCGGACAAGGAAGCTGCGTATCGGGAAGTATTTCGGGTCTTGAGACCCGGCGGAACATTCTGCGGCTGCTTTTATGTGAAGGGCGAGCACAAGCGGACGGATTGGTTTGTCCGGCATGTTTATGAAAAGACAGGGTTTTTCACACCGCCCTATGAGACGGTTTCCAGTCTGAAAAACCGGCTGGAACGCATGTACGCAGCCGTAACGCTGGGAAATGTGAAGAGCATGGCATGGTTCATCTGCCGGAAAGCGGATTAAATCTAAGACGGTCTCATGCACGCAAGAAAGAACAAGGAGGGAGGCAATCAGATGAAGGACAACGAGCTTCTATTCGACCGCAAAAGCCATGTGCTGTATTCAAAGCCTTGCAAGAAAGAAATCCTGGCGAAAATCGCCCTGCACTATCCGGAAGCAGAGCGGGAGACAGTATGGGAGCAGGTACAGCGGCAGTATGCGGAATTTCTCTCCGACTGGCGCACGGATTTGGGCGGCAAAAAGAACTTCCACAACGGCGTAGGCGGCACCTACGACTGCATCGCCATCATGAGCTATTACGCAGTCTGCAAAGCCGTCACATCGTTCCGCGAGATCGAGGAGATGGAGGAAAATCTGATCCTGCCGGCCTTCCGGAAGCTGCGCTTTGTTGACATCAATAAGCCGTTCTGGAAAAAGCTGATGTACCGGGCATTCACCACCGCCAAAAAGCGCTGTGACGCATGGCGCGATTACGAGATGGCGGTTGCGCCTTACGAAAACGGCAAGCCCATCTATTATGAATTTACGGCGTGCCCGGCGGCGGAATTTGCTATCCAACACGGTCTTACGGACATTATGCCCGCTCTGTGCAATGTGGACTATGCGTCCATGGAGCTGCTCCATGCCAGGCTGGTGCGGACGACTACCTGCGTGGACGGCTGCCGGTGCGACTATACCATCTGCGGCGACCAGGACCCGCACGGGAAGGAGCACCCCGAATACAGAGACGAGGCGGGCTTCAGGAGGAATCGGTAATGCTTTTACAGGTGATTTTGGAAGGCATCGGGCTGGGCGTTCTGCTCATTTTGGTTTGCGCCATCGGTATCCGCAAGGGCGCGGTGGGCATGGTGCATCTTTACAGCCCGGAAGTTCAGAACAGGTGTATAACGCTGGGACTTACAACACACGAAAAAATCAAGCGAAACGCCCTGCTGTTCAAAGCTGTCTGCGTCCCCGGCTACATCGCCTATGTGCTGGTCTGCGTCTATGCGGTGAACGGTGCGCGGGGTTTTCTTACGGGCTTCTGGCAGCTGCTGGTCATACTGTCCGTTATGAATCTCATAGACCGATTTTGGGTTGACGGCTATTGGGTAGGACATACGAACGCATGGGAAATTCCGGGAACGGAAGACCTGAAACCCTACATTACAGCCAAGGATAAGGGCAAAAAGTGGCTGTTCGGCACAATTGGTATGGCTGTCATTTCGGCAGCACTGGCGGCAATCATGATGCTTTTTATGGAAAGCTGAGGCGATAGAAATGCTGTTTCAAACATATGGCGACAGGAGGAATCCTGCCGTGCTGTTCTTTCATGCAATGGGTGTGACAGGAGCGAGCAGCGAACCGATTGCGAGGTATTTGCAGGATCGATATTTCTGCATCTTGCCCACCTCCACCGTTTACTGCGAGGGGCAGAAATATGTCAGCAAGGCGGACGAAATACGGCAGGTGGAGGACTTTCTGCATCGACAGGGCGTGGAGCGGCTGGCGATGGTGGTCGCTTCTTCCATCGGTGCAGACCTTGCCATGGCGTTTCTGACGCAGACGAAGCTGCCCGTGGAGCACGCTTTCTTTGACGGCGGGCAGTTTGCGCAAATCGGAAAAGGTACGCGCCGCATTATGACGCCGTTTCTGTATTTTGCCATCAAGAGCCTATATTGGTCGAAGGGCGGTACGCTGAAAAAGATACTGTGGTGTGACGACGACTCCATAAAGCCGTATTTTATAGCCGCAGGGGAAAATCTGACCTATACAAATTTGCGCCGCCAGATGGCGGACAGTCTGGAGGACAAGCCCTTTCCGCCACTTTCCAAAGAGATGCAAAGGCGTATCTATTTCGAGTTTGGCAGCATAGAAGATCATTTCAAATACCGTCAGGCAGTGATGGAAGCCTACCCCTGCGGCCATTATCCCGTGTTTGAGGGATACGAGCATATGCAATATCAGATACGCGATCCGAAGGGCTTTGCTGAAATGCTGGCACACATCGCCGAGCGTGACTGTATGCCGGAACTGCCATTTATCAGAAAGTGAGTGATACCCGTGAAATATAAAATCGAGAAAAACACCGTACAGGAGACACTGATCATTCCGCTGTATGCGCGGAAGGTCTGCTCAGAGCTGTATCCGAATCTCTACCAAGATGAAACGGCGGTGCGTCTGATTAACGAGATCGACTATGACTTTTCGGACGCTGATAAGAACGCCCGCAGTCTGATGCAGCGCTTCGGCTCGCTGGAGGTCGCCATGCGGCAGAACGACCTTGCCTTCGAGGTACGGGATTATCTGAAATCTCACCCCAACGCGGCGGTGGTCAATCTGGGCTGCGGACTTGACGGCACCGGCAGATCCTGCGACAACGGCAGCTGTAAAATATACAATCTGGACTTTCCCGATGTCATTACCGTGCGCAACGAGCTGCTGCCCGCCGGGGAGCGAGAGAAAAATATCCCTTGCGACCTGAACGACACGGCATGGTTTTCTGGAATCGACGCTTCGGGCGGCGCGGTGTTCTTTGCCTCCGGCGTGTTCTACTACTTTCTGACCGAGCAGGTCAAGGCACTGGTGCAGGCCATGGCAGACGCTTTCCCCGGCGGCGTGCTGGTATTTGACGCGGCCAACCGGACGGCGGTGAAGATGATCGCAAAGACCTGGCTCAAGAGTGCGAAGATCAAGGATGTGGGCGCGTATTTCGCGGTTTCAGACGCAAAAAGTGAGCTTTCCCTGTGGGACAGCCGCTTGCAGGTCACCAGCCGCGGCTATATGCTGGGCTACAACGACCTTCGCGATCCCTCCGTCAGCGGCTTTTTCCGCTTCCTCGCCAGGGTCGGTGACGGTATGATGAAGATGCAGATCGTGAAGATCAACTTTTGAAAGAGGCGTTTTGAATGAAACACATCCACTTTGATGTTGAAAACGATGGCTTTTACGGCGCGTATTGGGCATGCAAGGACGGCTCGGACTGCGCCGTCATCGCCATGCTCGGCGACGACCCCGAGGATTATATGGCGCGATCTGCTGTGAAATGGCTGCTTCGCCTCGGCGTGAACGTATTGACCATGTCGCCCGGGAAAAAGGACTACGGTCATCACAACTATCCGCTTGAACGCATCGAAAAAGCAATGGCATGGCTCAAATTACACGGAAACGAAAAAATAGGCATTGCGGGAGCCTCAACGACAGGTACGCTCGTCCTGACGGCGGCTTCGCTATTTGGTGATATCTCTCTGACCATCGCAATGACCCCCAGCGACTTTGTGTGGCAGGGGTTCATGCAGGGCAAAAAGGATGGCTGCAAGGAATGGCCAATCGAGGGAGAATCACTCTTTTCTTACAAGGGCAAGCCCCTGCCCTATATGCCGTTTTGCTATCAGCACCCTGACTATTGGCGCATAATCTTGGAGGAGTCCAAACGCACCGGCAATATGATCGCCTCGCGCAAGCTGTTTGACGACTCTGAAGCGGCGCACCCGATCACCGAGGAGGAATTCATAAAGGTCGAGAATATCCGCGGCAAGCTGTTTCTTGTCGGCGCAGAGGACGACGCGCTTTGGGACACCGCAAAATATATCCGCCGCATGGAAAAACGCTTTGCGGAGAAACCGCACTCCTGCGAAGTCGAGGCGGTCGTATATGAGCACGGCACGCATTTTGTTTTCCCCGACGGTATGCTCAAGACCATGCTTCCCGTCGGCTCGGCACTGTTTGTCAAGCTGGCGTTCAGCGCTGCGAAGAAATATCCCAGGGAGTGTAAAACGGCTCGCATTGACATTGACCGCCGCATGACCCGCGTGATATGCGATTGGAGGGACAAAAAGTGACCTATTTTGGAATGCCTTTCGGCATGTGGACGATGTTTGCAGGCTCATTCCAAAAACAGCTGACGGTTGTATTCGGCTATGATGCCAATACGGCAAAAACCATCACGAAAAAAGCAAAGCCGAAATACAGGGAGATCATCTCCGAGCTGCCCGAATTTGAAAAGAGCGACCGGTTCAAGATGAACCTTGTCAACTGCGCCATGATCGGCGCGTTTATTCTCTCCATGCCGGAGCGCCCAAAGGTGGACAGGCTGACAGATTACTACGCAAAATCCATGATGACAAAGCCCATGAAATGGTTCTGCCGCAAGAGCGGAAAGAGCAAATTCACCGAAAAGGACATTGCCGGTATGAAAGCCACCGCCGCGCTGAGAGCCGCTGACCGGAACCCCTATTCGTGGAATATGGAGTTTTACGAATACCCGGACGGCAGCGGCTACGAGGGACGCTTCACCAAATGCGGCATCTGCGTGCTAATGAAAAAGCTGGGGCTATATGACCTCACTCCCGCGCTGTGCCGTCTGGACTACACCATGAGCGAAGCCGGCGGCGCGACTGATTTTGTGCGGCAGTACACTCTCGCCTCCGGCGGCCCATACTGCGACTGCGGGTATAAAAAGAAGGGCTTCGTGAAAGCTGGGACGGAGGCAGGACGATGAAGGAAACCTATCTCTCCCGTGATTTTCGGGAGACTGCGGCACAGTGCTTTCCCTCGCAGGCCAAGGAGCTGAATGCATTTTTTGATGCGCGGTTGAATGTGCTGCTGGCTGAAAATGCAGATGCAAGCAAGGAGAAGCAATACCACCTCAAACGGCAGATCTTACCGGGCATTGCGGCCTACGAAACCTTGCAGCGGGTCATGCCGAAAGAGGAGGCTCTGCAAACCGTTCATGGCTATGTGGAGCGGCTGGCGAGAACGAGTCACAAACAGCTTGCCACCCTGCTGCTCATACCGGGGCTTTACCGCCTTGTTCCCGGCGTTTTTGTTAAGTCCACACGGAGCATCTTCGGTCCAGCGGCGAGCTTTGACTCAAAGGAGCTGCAGGTCGGCAACGGTATATGGCGTGTGGATATGATGAAATGTCCATATCACGACACCTGCGTGGCATACGGATGTCCTGAGCTGTGCTGCTGCTTTTGCGACAGCGACGACATCAGCTACACCGGTCTGCATCCGAGGCTTACTCGGCATCGAACGAAAGCACGGGGGCGCAGTGATGACCGCTGCGACTTTTGCATGAAGGTCATGTAAAGGGGCTGCGTTGCAGCGACGTGGCTAAGTGCGATTTTTTGGAAAAACCATGATTTTGAAAGAAGGTACGAAAATAATCCAGACAACAGTTAAGGTTTCCGGCATGGCCTGCTCTATGTGCGAGGCGCACATCAACGACGCCATTCGCGCCGCATTCTCAGTGGAGAAGGTTTCCTCATCCCATTCCAAGGGGGAGACGGTGATCCTCTCGAAAGAGCCGCTGGGCGAAAACGCCCTCCGCGCCGCCATCGATGCCACCGGCTACACGGCAGGGGAGATCAGCGCCGCAGTCTACGAGAAGAAAGGCTTTTTCCATTTCGGGAAGAAGAAACATTAAGATCATTCCGATGCCGCTACTCCGGCTATCGGTTTGAAATATATATTCTTACTTTAGGAGGACAATCATTATGAGAAAACTCGGTTTATTTGCAGCAGGCGTGCTGTTCGGAACGGCAGGCATTAAGCTGCTGGGCAGCAGGGATGCCAAGAAGGTCTACGCCCACACCACCGCCGCCGCGCTGCGTGCCAAGGAGGATGTGATGAAAACGGTCACCGCCGTGCGGGAGGGCGCGGATGACATCTACGCAGAAGCCAAGGCCATCAACGAGCGCCGCGCAGAGGCGGAGGCCGCCGCTGTGGTGGAGGACGCTTCCGCGGAGGACGCTAAGGCGGAGTGAGCCATGAAATGCACGATCCTACATGATTTACCGGGACGGCTGCGGGTACACCTGTGCTGCGGGCGGATGACAGTATCCCAAGCGGATGTGGTGGAATATTATCTGCGCGCCCAGGACGGCGTGCAGGAGGTCAGGATCTACGACCGGACGCAGGACGCGGTGGTGCTCTATGACGCGGAGCGTGAAAGCATACTCCGTGCGCTGGCACGCTTCTCCTTCGCCAAGGCGGAGGCTATGGAGCTGGTGCCGGAGCATACCTCCCGTGCGCTGAACCGGGAGTTTGAGGACAAGCTGGCTATCGCCGTCATGCGCAGATGCATCTCCAAGCTGTTCCTGCCTGTACCCATCACCACGGCGCTGGCACTGCTCCGCTCCGTAAAGTACATCCGGGAGGGGCTTTCGGCACTGTGGCACGGCAAACTGTCCGTCGCCGTGCTGGATGCCACCGCCGTCACGGTGTCCATGGCGCGGGGCGATTTTGCCACCGCAGGCTCTGTCATGTTCATGCTGCATTTAGGTGAAATTCTGGAGGAATGGACCCACAAAAAGTCCGTGGCCGACCTTGCCTCCGCCATGAGCCTGCGGGTGGACAGCGTCTGGCAGCAGGTAAACGGCGCCGAGGTGCTGACGAAGATCACCGATGTGAAGCCGGGCGACCGTATTGTGATCCGCACCGGCGGCATGATCCCGCTGGACGGCCGGGTGGTGGAGGGCGAGGCCATGGTGAACCAGTCCTCCCTCACCGGTGAGTCCATGCCCGTGGCGAAGCACCCCGGCAGTCCCGTCTATGCCGGGACGGTGGCGGAGGAGGGCGAGTGCGTCATCTCCGTGGAGAAATCCTCCGGCAGCGGGCGGTATGACCGGGTGGTTCACATGATCGAGGAGTCGGAGAAGCTGAAATCCACCGCCGAGGACAAGGCGTCCCGGATGGCGGACAGGCTGGTGCCCTATACGCTGGGCGGCACGGCGCTGACGTATCTGCTGACCCGGAACGTGACGAAAATGCTCTCGGTGCTGATGGTGGACTTCTCCTGCGCCCTGAAGCTGGCCATCCCCATCGCGGTGCTGTCCGCCATGCGGGAGAGCAGCGGCTATCACATCTCCGTCAAGGGCGGACGCTTTTTGGAGGCGGTGGCCAAGGCGGACACCATTGTGTTCGACAAGACCGGCACGCTGACCTATGCGACGCCCACCGTGGCGGCGGTCATCCCCTTCGGCGGCCACGACGAGGCGGAAATGCTGCGCCTTGCCGCCTGTCTGGAGGAGCATTACCCCCATTCCATGGCAAACGCCGTGGTGGCGGAGGCAAAGCGGCACGGGCTCACCCACGAGGAGTACCATTCGCAGGTGCAGTATGTGGTGGCCCACGGCATCTCCAGTATGGTGGAGGGCAAGAAGGTCATCATCGGCAGTGCGCACTTCGTCTTTGAGGACGAGGGCTGCCGCATCCCGGAGGGAGAGCAGCCGAAATTTGACGCGCTGCCCGCCGCGTATTCCCACCTGTATCTCTGCATGGACGGGGAGCTGGCGGCGGTCATCTGCATCCACGATCCCCTGCGCCGGGAGGCACGGGAGGCGGTAAGAGCGCTGCACGAGAGCGGCTTTGCCAACGTGGTGATGATGACCGGCGACAACCGCCGCACGGCGGAGGCTGTGGCCGCCGAGGTGGGCGTGGACGCCGTGTATGCCGAGGTGCTGCCGGAGGACAAGGCCGCGTTTATCCGGCAGGAAAAGGCGAAGGGACACACCGTTATCATGGTGGGCGACGGCGTCAACGATTCTCCCGCCCTCTCCGAAGCGGACGCGGGCATCGCCATCTCCACCGGCGCAGCCATCGCCCGGGAGATCGCAGACATCACCGTTTCCTCGGAGGATCTCTTCGCGCTGGTAACGCTGCGAAGGCTCAGCCAGGCACTGATGGAGCGTATCCACGGCAGCTACCGCTTCATCGTGGGCTTCAACCTGACGCTGATCGCACTGGGCGTGGCGGGGGTACTGCCGCCCACCACCTCGGCACTGCTGCACAACGGGTCCACCCTGGGCATCAGCCTGCGGAATATGACCGACCTGCTGGACGATGAAGAAAATCCCCGAAAATAAGCAAGAAAGTGAGGGAGCAGAGAGGCGGCAAGGTGCTTCTCTGCTCCTTGCAGGCATCGTGTGTTCAGCGTTAAGGTAAGCGGATAGACGCGGAGCATAACAAAGCCCGTATCAGTTTAACTGGTACGGGCTTTGTTGAATAATATGCAAAGTGAA
>CAKTOW010000017.1 GCA_934590325.1 uncultured Oscillospiraceae bacterium | reverse complement strand
GAATCCGTTTCCCCCCGCGCTGTCATTCCGAGCCAGTGACCGACGTCACTGGTGTGGGAATCCGTTTCCCCCGCCGCGCTGTCATTCCGAGCCAGTGACCGACGTCACTGGTGTGGGAATCCGTTTCCCCCGCCGCGCTGTCATTCCGAGCCAGTGACCGACGTCACTGGTGTGGGAATCCGTTTCCCCCGCCGCAGGCGCAAAAAACAAGTCCTCCGGTTCAACCGGAGGACTCGGTCTTTTCATATGCATACCGCGGCGTGCCGTCCGCCACGTGGATGATACCCGTGTACACGAACCCCGCCCGCTCCAGACACCGCCGCATGGGCAGGTTGGCCTCGTGGGTGTCCGCCCGCAGGTGGGGCATCCGGGTCAGTGCCCAGTCCACTGCCTCCCGCAAAACGCCCGTGCGCGTCCCATCGCTTGCAAGTCGATGTAATGTCCCGTAGGGCGTCACATCATCCCGCCACGCGCCGTCGATGACCCGGTACGTGGGGTCGTCCCCCACGATGAACGCAAAGACACCGTAGACAAAAGGGTCACCATTTGCGCACAGGTGACCCTTTTGGACCTTCTCCAAACCGGTCACCGAATGGGTCACCTCCATGACGTAAAGGTCACCTTTCTCCACGTCGGCCCGCAGCAGCTCCTCAGACGGGTATCCGTTCACCCACTGGACATTGTTTCCCCTTTCGCGCATGAAGCGCCGGGCGCTGTCGTATATCTCCAGCGCACGTTTTATGTCAAAAAGTTCCGCTTTTCGTATCATATCGTCAGTTTTTCAAACTTTGCAGCGGCGCTGGGATGCGTCCGCCCCGGGCAATGAAGTCCTCGCTGGACGCCTCGTGCACCGGCATCACCGGCGCGCTGCCCAGCAGGCCGCCCATCTCCACCGTGTCGCCCACATTCGCTCCTTCTACCGGAATAATGCGCACCGCCGTGGTCTTATTGTTCACCATCCCCACGGCCGCCTCGTCGGCGATAATGGCCGAAACCGTTGCGGCAGAAGCGCTTCCGGGCACGGCGATCATGTCCAGCCCCACGGAGCACACGCAGGTCATGGCCTCCAGCTTGTCGATGGTCAGCGTCCCATCCAGCGCCGCGCTGATCATCCCCTCGTCCTCCGATACCGGAATGAACGCACCGGACAATCCGCCCACGTGCCCGCTGGCCATCACGCCGCCCTTCTTCACCGCGTCGTTCAGCAGCGCCAAAGCTGCCGTTGTGCCGTGCGTTCCGCACGTTTCAAGGCCCATTTCTTCCAAAATTCGTGCCACGCTGTCACCCACAGCCGGGGTGGGCGCCAGGGACAGGTCCACGATACCGAAGGGCACATCCAGCCGGCGGCTGGCCTCGGTGGCCACCATCTGGCCCATGCGGGTGATCTGGAAGGCGGTCTTTTTGATGGTCTCCGCCACCACGTCGAAGGGCTGGCCCTTGCACTGCTGCAGGGCGTGGTACACCACGCCGGGACCGGACACGCCCACGTTGATGACGGTGTCGGCCTCGCCCACACCGTGGAAGGCGCCGGCCATGAAGGGGTTGTCCTCCACGGCGTTGCAGAACACCACCAGCTTGGCGCAGCCCAGGCCGTCCTTGTCGCGGGTCAGGTGGGCGGTCTCCTTGATGATGCGGCCCATCTGCGCCACGGCGTCCATGTTGATGCCCGCCTTGGTGCTGCCCACGTTGACGCTGGAGCACACCAGCTCCGTCTGCGCCAGCGCCTGGGGGATGGAGGCCAGCAGACGCCGGTCGCCGGAGGTAAAGCCCTTCTGCACCAGCGCGGAGTAGCCGCCGATGAAGTTGACACCGCAGGTCTTGGCGGCCCTGTCCAGCGTCAGCGCCAGGGGCACGAAGTCCTCCGTTTTGCAGGCCGCGCCGGCGATGGCCATGGGCGTGACGGAGATGCGCTTGTTGACGATAGGGATGCCGAACTCGCTCTCGATGCCGCAGCCGGTGGCGACCAGCTTTTCGGCGCGGGAGCATATCTTGTCGTATATCTTATCGCAGCAGCGCTTGATGTCCTCATCGGCGCAGTCCAGCAGGGAGATGCCCATGGTGATGGTGCGGATGTCCAGATGCTGCTTGTCCACCATGGCGATGGTGTCGAATATATTCTGCAGACTCAGCATGGCGGCACCTCTTACAGCTTGTGCATGGCGTCGAAGATGTCCTCCCGCTGGATGCGGATGGACAGCCCGCGGCCCTCGCCGTACTCCTTCAGGGCGGCACGCAGGGCGTCGAAGGGGGCGGTGCACTCGGTCAGGTCCACCACCATCATCATGGTGAAGTAGCCCTCCATGATGGTCTGGCTGATGTCCAGGACGTTGATGCGCTGGTCGGCCAGGGTGTTGCACACACCGGCGATGATGCCCACCTGGTCCTTGCCTACAACGGTGACGATAGCTTTCATAAATATGTACTCCTTTCGGATAAGTCCTGTTTTGGGGGGACAGTCTCAGAAAACCGATGGGTCCTGTGTCCTGCCGATGGCAAGTCGACGACGTCGTATCGGGTATACGTCGAGAGGACTTGACGACGGCAGGGCGCAGGAGGCGCGGCTTTCTGAAAACCGATGGGTCCTGTGTCCTGCCGATAGCAAACCGACGACGGCGTATCGTGTATACGTCGAGGAGGCTTGATGATGGCAGGGCGCAGGATGCACGGTTTTCACTCCAACTCGTCCAGTGTCAAACTATAACTGGGCAGGAAGTGCTCGCGGAAATAGTCCAGCTCCGGCAGACGCATGGCGTCCATGGCGGCGGCGGTCTGGGCGGCGGCCTGGCGGAACTCGTTGTTGCCAGCCTTCAGCTCCTCGATGCACTTGATGTGGGCGGAGAGCTTGTCCGCCGCCTTTACCAGCTCCTCGACCTCCGGGTCGGCGGGGTGCAGCGCATCCTCGTAGGTGGGGCGCAGCTCCTCCGGCAGCATGGACAGCAGCTTCTGCTCCGCCACCTGCTCCACCGCCTTGTAGGCGTCCCGGATGCCAGGGTTGTAGTACTTGATGGGGGTGGGCATGTCGCCGGTGAGTATCTCGCCGGCGTCATGGTACAGGGCCGCCACGGCCACCGTGCCGGTGTCCACCTGGCCGCCGAACTTCTCGTTGCGCAGCACCGCCAGAGCGTGGGCCAGCACCGCCACCTGGTGGCTGTGCTCCTGGATGTTCTCGGTGTAGCTGTTGCGCATCAGCGCCCAGCGCTGGATGAAGCGCATACGGTTGATATACGCGAAAAAGTGATTCATGTTATGTCAACTCCCCTGTGAGTATATCGCCGTCTATACCTGTTATTTTCACGTTCAATACTTTGTTATGTAAATCTTCCGCCCGGACGCCCACCTCGCAGTAGTTGGGGGCATGGCCGGTGTAATAGCCGTCCTTTTCCTGCTCGAACAGCACCGGATAGGTCTGCCCCACGCAGCCGCGCAGATACGCCTGGCGCATGGTCTCCGCCGTCTGGGCGGCGCGGGCGGCGCGCTGCTCCTTCACGGCGGCGCTCACCTGCTCCATGGCCGCGGCCCTGGTACCGGGGCGGATGGAGTAGGGGAAGATGTGCATGGCGGCGAAGCCGCACTTCTCAATAAATACCAGGGTGGCAGCGAACTCCTCCTCTGTCTCGCCGGGGAAGCCGCAGATCAGGTCGGTGGTGACGGCGGGGCGGTCAAAATACGCACGCAGCAGCGTCACGGACTCGTAAAACCGCGCCGTGTCGTACTTCCGGTTCATGCGGCGCAGGGTGTCGTCACACCCGGACTGCAGGGACAGATGGAAGTGGGGACACAGGTTGGGCAGCTTCGATGCCCGGCGGCAGAAATCCTCGGTGATGGTGCGGGGCTCCAGACTGCCCAGCCGCAGGCGCATATCCCCCGCGGCGGCGGATACCGCCTCCAGCAGGTCGATAAGGGTCTCGCCGTTTTTCAGGTCGTGGCCCCAGCTGGAGATCTCGATGCCGGTGAACACCAGCTCGCGGTAGCCCTCCCGCCGCAGCTGCTCCGTCTGTGCCACGGCCCGGGCCTTGGGCAGGGAGCGCACGGGGCCGCGGGCGTAGGGGATGATGCAGTAGGTGCAGAAGTTCACGCAGCCGTCCTCCACTTTAAGCATGGCGCGGGTGCGCTGGGTCATACCGCCGGCGGGCAGCACCTCGAACGTCCGGCGGCGCAGCGCATCGTCCAGCAGTGTCAGGGGGCGCTTTTCCTCCGCCACCTGCTCAAAGAGGTCCAGGAACGCCATGCGGTCGCCGGTGCCGGCGATCAGGTCGATGTCCAGCGACGCCGCCTCATCCGGATGGGTCTGGACATAGCAGCCGCAGGCGGCCACCACGGCGGCGGGGTTCAGCTTTTTGCAGCGGCGGATCATCTGGCGGGACTTCTTGTCGCTGACGGCGGTGACGGAGCAGGTGTTGACGATGTAGCCGTCGGCGGCATCCTCGAAGGGCACCAGCGTGTGCCCTCGGCGCAGCAGCTCCTGCCCCATGGCCTGTGTTTCATATTGATTGACCTTGCAGCCCAAGGTGTAGATGGCAATACGCATCTTGCACTTTCCTCTTTGATAAGATATAATGACTTGACAATTATACTGCATTTCACCGGGCATGACAAGTCCCGGCTGAGGAAACAGGAGACTCGCTATGATCTATCTCGATAACGCCGCCACCACGGCGGTGCCCAAAGCCGTGGCCGACGCCATGTACGAGGTGCTGACAGAGCACTTCGGCAATCCCTCCTCCCAATATCCCATCGGCCGGGAGATGCACAGAGCCGTGGAGGGCTGGCGGGCCGTGGTGGCCGGGGCGCTGGGCTGCGGGCCGGAGCGCCTGCACTTCACCTCCTGCGGCACCGAGAGCGACAACTGGGCTATACAGGCCGCCCTGTGGCAAAACCGCCACAAGGGCAGGCACATCATCACCACCGCCGTGGAGCACAGCGCTGTCATCGAGCCCTGCAAGCTGCTGGCACAGCAGGGCTATGAGGTCACGTACCTGAAGCCCGGGCGGGACGGCAACATCACCGTGGAGCAGGTGGCCGGCGCCTTACGGGAGGACACGGCCCTGGTGTCCGTGATGTTGGTGAACAACGAGACCGGCTGCGTGTTCCCCGTGGAGGGCATCGCCAAACTGCTGCGGGAGAAGAACTCCCCCGCCCTGCTGCACTGCGACGCGGTGCAGGGCTTTATGAAGGTCCCCTGTGACCCGGAGGGCTGGGGCGTGGATATGATGAGCCTGTCCGCCCACAAGCTGGGCGGACCCAAGGGCATCGGCGCGCTGTACATCGGCGAGCGGGTGCGGAATCCCCGGCCGCTGCTGCCCGGCGGCGGGCAGGAGCAGGGCCTGCGCTCCGGCACCGAGGCCACGGCACAGATCGCGGGCTTCGCCAAGGCAGTGGAGCTGCGGCGGGAGAACTACGACGAAAAGATCGCCCACATGGCAGCGCTGAAGGACTACTGCCGGGAGAAGCTGCTGGAGATGGGCGGCGTGGTGTGCGTGGGCGCCGGCACGGCGCCCCATATCCTGGCGGTGTCGCTGGTGGGGTATCCCAGCGCCAACATCGTGTCCGAGCTGGGCGAGCAGGGGATATGCATCTCCGCAGGCTCCGCCTGCCACCAGGGCAAGGCCAGCCACGTGGTGTCTGCCCTGGGGCTGGACAAGAAAACGGCGGCGGGCGTCATACGCATCTCCTTCTCCCCCGACAATACGGAAGCGGACGTGGACGCGCTTTGCCGCGCACTGAAGTCCCACCGGGACTCCCGCTTCCCCATGCTGTAAATTCTTATCGAGGTGAACTATGTTTCAGGCGCTCAAGCGCGATAAAGCGTTTTACAACTATCTGGCGCGGCTGACCGCGCCCATCGCCCTGCAGAACCTTATCACGTTCTCGCTGGGACTGATCGACACGCTGATGGTCAGCCAGCTGGGCAACAACGAGATGGCGGCGGTAAAGACCGCCAACGTGCCGGTATTCCTGCTTATCTCCATCGTGTTCGGCGTGCAGTCCGGCGTGGGCATCCTTATCAGTCAGTACTGGGGCAAGCGCGACCTGCAGAACATCAGCCGCGCCATCGGCGTGGCCGCCGGGCTGGGCGTGGGGCTGGCGCTGGTCATCGCGCTGGCGCTGTTCCTGTGGCCGGTGGAGATCATGGACCTGATGAGCAACAAGCACCACCTGTCGGTGCTGGGCGCGCCGTATCTGCGGGTCATCGGCTTTTCCTACGTGTTCAACATGCTGTCGTCCATCTACGTCAGCGCCCAGCGCAGCGTAGAGAACTCCGCCTTCGGCATGAAGCTGTTCGGTATGTCCACGGTGCTGAACACCGGTCTGAACTACCTGCTCATCTTCGGCAAGTGCGGGCTGCCCGCCCTGGGCGTGGAGGGCGCGGCCATCGCCACGCTGCTCAGCCGCGTGGCGGAGTTCGCCGTGTGCCTGTTCTGCGCCCTGCGCAGCAAGGTCATACCGCTGGATATGAAGGCGCTGGCGCGCCCCGGCGGCGAGATGCTGCGCCGGTTCGTGAAGTACGCCTCCCCCGTGATGGGCAACGAGCTCATGTGGGGGCTGGGCAACAGCCTGCTGACGGTCATTCTGGGCCACACCACCGTGTCGGTGGCGTATCTGGCCGCCGACGCTGTGGCGGGCAACCTGAACCGTCTGTTCCTGGTGGTGTGCTTCGGCCTGGGCGCGGCCACCGCCGTGATGGTCGGCAAGGCCATCGGCGAGGGCGCCGACCGGGAGGAGCTGATGGCGCTGGCCAAAACGCTGTCCTGGGTGACCATACTGGTGGGCGCCGGTCTGGCCGTCGTGGCGCTGGTGCTGGTGCCCCTGCTGTTCCAGCCGGTCATCTTCCCGCTGTTCAAGCTGGAGGGGCTAAGCGCGCACCTGGCCACCACGCTGATCGTAACGGGCTTCGCCTGTATCCCCCTGCACGCCTATTCCATCTCCGCCGTCACCGGTATCCTGCGGGCGGGCGGCGACGTGTTCTGGTCCACGGCGCTGGATCTGGGCCCCCAGTGGCTGGTGGCTCTGCCCCTGACGGCGCTGCTGGGCCTGGTACTGGATGCCGACCCCTGGTTCATCTCCCTGGCCATCCAGACGGAGTGCTTCGTCAAGTGCCCTATATGCCTGCTGCGCATCCGGTCGAAGAAGTGGATACATGACGTGACGCTGCCGGAGGGCGGCGGCCTATGAGCGGCCTGTTCGTCTGCCCCCTGTGCGGCGGCGCGCTGGAGCGCCGGGGCGGCAGCTATCTGTGCCCCGCCGGCCACTGCTACGACATCGCGCGGGAGGGCTATACCTATCTGCTGCCGGTGCAGCAGAAGCACTCCAAGGCCCCCGGCGACGACAAGGCCATGGCCGCGTCCCGCCGCGCCTTTCTGGACAAGGGCTACTACGCCCCGCTGCGCGATATGTTATGTAAACTTGCCGTGGCACTCACCGGCAACGCCCCGACGGTGCTGGACAACGGCTGCGGCGAGGGATACTATACCTCCGGCGTGTACCGGGCCCTGTGCGGCGCGGGGAAAGCGCCGGTGATGGCGGGCATCGACATCTCCAAGCCCATCCTCCGCCTGGCCGCCAAGCGGGAGAAAAACGTGGACTTCGCCGTGGCGTCCTCCTACCACCTGCCGGTGGCGGACGGCACCGTGGACCTGCTGCTGAACTGCTTCTCCCCGCTGGCCATCGAGGAATTCCGCCGGGTGCTGCGGCCGGGCGGGCACTTTATCTACGTGGTCCCCGGGGAAATGCACCTGTGGGAGATGAAGCAGGTGCTGTACGACCGGCCCTATCCCAACGAGGTGAAGGAGACCCTCTACGAGGGCTTCCGCTATGTGCGCATCGACCACGTGGAGGACGTGCTGCACCTGGACTGCCCGGAGGACATCCAGGCGCTGTTCGGTATGACGCCCTACTGCTGGAAAACACCAAAAAGCGGCGTTAATAAATTATGTAAACTGCAATCGCTGGATTGCCGTATGGCCTTTGACATCCATGTATTCGAAAGAGAGGGGTAAAGATGGAATACACCACCACTCCCCGGCGCAGACGGCGCCGGGGACTGACGCCGATACTGCTGCTGACGGCGGCGGGCATCGTGCTCATCGCCCTGCTGGCGGCGGTCGTGCTGTCGCTGCGCAGCCATTCCGCGGAGCCGGAGCCGGAGCCCGATCCCCATGAGGGGCAGGTGTACATCAACGACGGCGCCAACATGGTATGGCTGACGCCCCATGAGGGCGTGACGCCCGCCGGATTGCTGGCGGAGGACTTCCGCCGGGACGAGAACGACGACGGTACGCCCGGCCAGCGCGTCCGCTATCTGGGCACGGAGTACGCCACACGCTGGGGCGTGGACGTGTCCAACCACCAGGGCGCCATCGACTGGAGCGCTCTGAAGAAGCAGGGCGTGGACTTCGCCTATCTGCGCATCGGCCTGCGGGGCTACGGAGACGAGGGCACCCTGTACCCGGACCGCTCCTTTGAGAGCTACTACGCCGGGGCCAGGGCCGCCGGGGTCGATGTGGGCGTGTATATGTTCTCCCAGGCCACCACCCTGCGGGAGGCCGCCGACGAGGCGCTGTACGTCCTGCGGCTGCTGAATGGCCGGGCGCTGCAGCTGCCGGTGTACTTCGACTGGGAGCCGGTGCATACAGTGGACTCCCGCACCGCCGACAATGGCGATCTGCTGCTGACGGCGCAGGCCCGCACCTTCTGCGCCATTATCGAAAAGGGCGGCTATGATGCCGGTGTGTACATGAACCGCCAGCAGGGCTACTACCGCTACGATCTGCGGTCCCTGACGGACTACAGGCTGTGGATCGCCGACTACGGCGACTGGCCGGACTTCTACTACCGCTTCGATGTGTGGCAGTACGACGCCGAGGCACGGCTGGACGGCATGAACGAGATCGTGGACCTGAACGTGGAATTCGTACCTGTAGGTTGACATAAAAAAGGCCGGCGTGAGCCGGTCTTTTTTTATCTGAACAGCCTTCCGCAGACCCAGTTGGTGAACGGCCCCGCGGCGAACATATTCCAGAAGAACGCCATGGGGAAGTTCTTCAGCAGCGTGCCGAACCACTTTACTGGCAGCTGCCATACCGACGCACCGCCCAGAATAAGGCTGAAAATGATGGTGGCCATCAGGCACATGGAGGGGCACATGACCAGCGCGGTGCAGCCCTGCCGCATAAGGCGGCAGAAAAACGGGTTATCCTTCGCCGGGTCGCAGACCCTGGCGGCCAGCTTCGCCCCCAGCCGGTTGCCCCACAGCTCCGACACGGCGATGACGATGAGCCCCATGAACAGCGCCTCCACCAGCGCCTTGCCCACCACGGCGTAGGTCAGGTTGGTGAAGCCGCCGGGCTGCAGATGGACGCCCTGCTGTATGGCGTTGTTGTATATCTCCATGCCGACGGCCATGCTGTACGACATGATGATACCGAAAATGAGCCCCTGTGTTCTGTTCCTTGGCATTGTATCTTTCCTCCTAAAAAAAAGAAAGCGCACCGCCGGAAGGCGATACGCTTCGCAGGCACCGCAGTGCGCTACGCGTCTGTATTCTTTTACCACACCGGGCGGGAAATGTCAATGGTTTGGAAACGTAACGCATTTGTTATGTCAACCTTTTTTCTCGCCCAGCACCTCGCCGCGCAAGAACTCCCGCACGGGCTTGTACAGCACGGTGCCCACAAATCCGGCGATGGTCATGCCATATACCAGCAGTGTCAGCCATGTGAGGTTATACCGGTCGTTCAGGTAGTACAGCGCCGTCACCGCCTCAGAGTAGACCTGACCGCCGCCGTAGACCGCCGCCTTTCCCATGGCCACGCTGCCCCATATCCGCAGGCCGATCTGCGCCAGCAGGGCCACAATGAGTATCACCAGCCACACCCTGCGCGCCGTCGGCCATTTCTTCGCCGCAGGAGCCGCCACCGGCGCGGCCGCGGCCTCGCCCTCCGCCAGCAGCAGATAGTCCGTGCTGACGCCGAACAGGCGGCTGAGAGCGATGACGTTCTCCGTATCCGGAACGGCGCCGCCGCTTTCCCACTTGGACAGTGTCTGCCGGGACACGTGTATCTGCCCCGCCAGCTCCTCCTGGCTCCAGCCCCGGGCCTTGCGCAGCGCCTGCAATTTCTCTCCAAAGTTCATGGGCGTTTCTCCTTTCTGCTCCGCGTGCCCGCCCTGCGGCGGGGACGCGGGCTGCCGATCCTCTCGCTTCATGGCCCTATCTTACCAAAAACACCCTGTAAAGTCCACCTATCACTCCTTGCAAGCTGTCACTTCCGGGCGACATTTTGCCATTATGTAAACCAAAAAACACCCGCCGCGGGCTTACTTGCCTGCGGCGGGTGTTTTTTTCTGTTGTGTCAGCCCAGGTCCACGTCGATGGCGAACAGGCCGCCGGCGCCGCCGGAATACAGGTACAGCACGTTGTCGGTGGGCTTGAATTTGCCCTCCTTCGCCAGCTGCACCAGGCCGGCGAAGGCCTTGCCGGTGTACACGGGGTCCAGGAACAGGCCCTCGTTGGCGGCCATCATGCGGATAGCGGCGTTGCCCTCCGGGGAGGGGATGGCATAGCCGGGGCCGCACATATTCACCAGGTGCACATCGTCGGAGGTGGGCACGAAGTCCAGCTCCAGCAATTTGGCAGTCTCCTGCATGATGCGGGTGGTGATGACGTCGAAGGGGTCGCTGTCCACCATGAGGCCCACCACCTGGGTCTGCGGCATGAACAGCTTGGCGCCCAGCGCCACACCGGCGTGGGTGCCGCCGCTGCCCTCGGCGCAGCAGACGTAGTCGAAGTGCATGCCCGTGTCGGCGATCTCCTTCATGCAGTTCACATAGCCCAGGGCACCGATGGCGTTGGAACCGCCACAGGGTATCTTGTAGTACTTCTTGCCGCTGGCCTGACCCACGCGGTCCATCTCGGCGTAGATGTCGTCGTAGCTGTCCGTGTCCATAAAGCGCACGTCGGTGTCCATGAGGTACTCCAGCAGCTGGTTGCCCTTGCGCTCGGTGACGCCGCGCTTCTTCAGAATGAGGATGGGGGTCATGCCCAGCTTCTTGGCGCAGGCGGCGGTCAGCATGGCGTGGTTGGACTGGGCACCGCCGGTGGTGAACACGATCTCCGCGCCCTGGCGCTTGGCGTCCGCCAGCAGGAACTCCAGCTTGCGCACCTTGTTGCCGCCCAGGCCGATGCCGGTCAGGTCGTCACGCTTGATATACACGTTGGTGTTCAGCAGGCGGCTGATATTCTCCAGCTTCTGGATGGGCGTGGGCAGCACCGCCAGGGGGATGCGGGGGAAATCCTGTAAATTCTTCATATTCGTTCTCCTTTCGTGAAATAGCAAAGATGATATATGGAAAGAGCGGTCAGTGGAGACCGTACTCCTTCAGGCGTTCGTAGAATACCGAGCGGGACACGTCCAGCAGCTTCATGGCCTGCTGCCGGTCGCCGCCGCACTGGGCCAGCGTCTGCTGGATGTAGCGGCGCTCCTCCTGCCGCAGGTGCTGCCGCAGGGTCTGCACCGCGGGCTCGGTCTCCAGCCGGATGTGCTCCGGGTAGATGATGTCGGAGTCCGACAGGGCCGCCGCGCCCTCCAGCACGTTCTCCAGCTCGCGGAGGTTGCCGGGCCAGTCGTAGTTGATGAGCTTGCTGAAGGCCTCGCCGGACAGGGACTTCTCCGGCATCCCGTACCGCTGGCATATCTGCTCCATCAGCTCGTTGGCCATGAGGTAGATGTCCTCACGGCAGTCCCGCAGGGGCGGCATCTCCACGGAGAAGGCCGACAGGCGGTAGTACAGATCCTGGCGAAAACGGCCGGTCTCCACCTCGTCACGGAGGTTGGGGCCCGCGATGGCCAGCAGCCGCACATCCACGGTCACGGGACGGGCAGCGCCCACCGGCAGCACCTCGCCCCGGCGGATGGCGTTCAGCAGCTTGGCCTGGACGCTCAGGGGCATATCGCCCACCTCGTCCAGCAGCAGCGTGCCGCCGTCGGCCTCCCGGAACAGGCCCGGCTGGCCGCCCTCGCGGCCGAACAGTTCCGCGTCCAGCAGGGCCGGGTCGATGGCGGAACAGTCCGCACGGACGAAGGGGCCGCCCCGGGGCTGCACACGCTGGATGCTCTGGGCCATTTTCGTCCGGCCGGTGCCCGGCTCGCCGGTGATGAAGATGTTGCAGTCCATCTGGCTGAGCTTGTAGGCACGGCGCCGCGCCGCGCGCATGGCGGCGGAGCTGCCGCAGCCCAGCAGGGCGTCCCCCACCTCACCAGGCAGGCTGCGCTCGGAGGATTCGCGGAATTTGCGCTCCGCCGCCGCGATAGCGGTGTTGCGCTCCATGATGGTGGTGCGGATGTCCTCGATGTTGCGGAATTTGACGATGATGCCCACCACCTGCCCGCCGTCGTGGATGGGCATGATGGAGGCCAGCAGGGCGAAGCCGTTTATCTCGTAGGCCATGTCGGCAAAGCCGGGGGACCGCCCGTCCAGCACCTGGCGCAGGTGCTCCTCGAACAGCTCACCCTCGAAGAATTCGCGGAAGTGATAGCCCACCACGCATATCTCCTGCTCCGGGCTTTTGGCGATGAAGCTGCCGCCCCGCAGCAGGCTGCCGATGCCCTCCTTGCGGGCGGAGTAGCCCTTTTCCTCCCAGAATTTCACCTTCTTGGTGCGGCGGTCCAGCACCACCATCTGGCCGATGCAGATGAAGTAGGTGATGGTATACACCCGGTCCTGTACGGTGACGGATATTTCGCGGTCGGTGATCTTGACATTGATGGGCATGCCCTGGAACGTCACGTCCAGCGACAGGCCCGCCGCGCCGCTACGCAGGTACTTGTACACGGGCTTTACGCCCGCGCCCTGGTACACGCCCACCGCCGCCAGCATATCGCCGCCGTGCAGCCGGTGGTCCTGTATGCCCAGCACCGCCAGGTCCTCCGGCGCCAGGTTGCCGTCGTCGGCGCCCATGACGGAGGTTCCCAGGATGACGATGTCGCCCGGCTCCAGCCTTCCGGCGGGGTGGGAGTAGATGCTGTGGTTGAACAGGCCGAAGCGCTCCTTGGCCTGCCGGTTGATGTGGGTGACGATGCCCTGCCGGTCCATGGTGAACATGGCGTGGGAGGACGAATCCATGACGCTCTGCAATATGTCCATTTCCGCTCTCTCCCCTCTTCCGGTATGGCGCTATTGTACACGATAGCGCCGCCGATTGCAATGGACACGAAAGCAAAGCCTGTGTCCGCAGGCTTTGCTTTCGTTGTGTATTTTGCAGTTACAGGTCGCAGGCGCACAGGTCGGCGAAGGTCTCACGCCGGATGGCCACGTAGTTCTCGCCGCCGCGGAGCATCACGGTGGCGGGACGGGGCAGACGGTTGTAGTTGGAGGCCATGGAATAGTTGTACGCGCCGGTGGTGCACACCGCCACGGTGTCGCCCCGCCCCACGGAGGCGGGCAGCATCACGTGCTCCTGGATGATGTCGCCGCTCTCGCAGCAGCGGCCCACCACGGAGGCCTCGAAGTCACACTTCTCGTTCATCTTGTTGGCCAGCAGGCAGGTGTAGTTGGCCTTGTACAGGGCGAAGCGGGGGTTGTCGGGCATACCGCCGTCGATGGACACGTAGTTCTTGTAGCCGGGTATCTTCTTCACCGTGCCGCAGGTGTACAGGGTCATGCCCGCCGCGCCCACGATGCTGCGGCCCGGCTCCATGTGTATCTCGGGCATGTCTATCTCCAGGCCGGCGCAGGCCGTCTTGATGGCCGCGGCTACCTGGCCCACCTTGGTGTCCACATCCAGGTGCGGGTCGCTCTCCACATACCGCACGCCGTAGCCGCCGCCCAGGTCCAGCTGCTGGGCCATGTAGCCGTGCTTCTCCTTCATGGCGGCAATGAACTCCAGCATGATGACAGCGGCGCGCTCGAAGATGTCCTCGCCGAACACCTGGGAGCCCACGTGGCAGTGGAAGCCCATCAGCTCCACATGGGGCTGCGCCAGGGTATAGACGGTGATCTCCTCGGCCTGGCCGGTCTCGATGGCGGAGCCGAACTTGCTGTCCACCTTGCCGGTGGCGATGGCCTCGTAGGTGTGGGGGTCGATGCCCGGCGTCAGGCGCAGCAGCACCTTCTGCTTTATCCCGCGGCGGGCGGCCTCGGCCTCGATGGCCTTGATCTCCTCCACATTGTCGGCCACGAAGTAGCCGATGTGGTTGTCCATGCCGTAGACGATGTCCTCGTCGGTCTTGTTGTTGCTGTGGAAGTAGGCGTGGGACAGGTCATAGCCCGCCTGCAGCGCGGTGTATATCTCACCGGAGGACACCACGTCGATGCCCATGCCCTCCTCCTTCATGATCTCGTAGATGCGCTTGAAGGAGTTGGCCTTGCTGGCGTACAGAGGACGGCTGGTGGGGCCGAAGTGCTTTTTGAAGGCGTTCTGATACACCCGGCACTGGTGGCGGATGTAGTCCTCGTCCAGCAGATACAGGGGCGTGCCGTACTGCTGCGCCAGCGCCACGGTGTCCTGTCCGGCGAAGTACAGATGGCCGTTGGCGCCCACGGTGATATTGTCACAGATCATAGTTGTGTTCCTTTCTCTCCTGCCCGCCTGCAGGCGGGACGATTCCTATGTATGGTAAGGCTCCTGCGAAGCCGAATATACGAGCTCAAATGTTAATTGCAGTTCTGTTTTCGGTTTGTCGTTTACGAAAGTGCTAAAGAGAGAGGGCGGAGGGGCTGCGGCTCAACCACACCGCAGCCCCCTGCCCGTTTTGCTTTGAGAGCAAAGGGGGTGATATTCCGTTTTTTACTCAGCCTTCTCGGTGATCTCGGCAGCAGCGGACTTCTTGGCCAGAGCCTTATCCAGCCAGTCCTTGCCGTCCGCGAAGCGGGAGACAATGTAGCAGACCACATAGTCGCCGGCGGAGTTGATCATAGTGGCGGGGGGATCGACCAGGTTGCCGATGGCCACCAGGATGGGGAAGGCCAGCTCCATCTGATTGGGGAAGAAGATGGAGCAGATGATGTACTCGCCGATGTAGCCGCCGCCGGGGACGCCGGACATACCGACGGAGGACAGCACGGCCACCAGGACGATGGGGATCAGGGAGCCCCATCCCATATCCTGACCGAACACGCCCCAGACGAAGGCGATCTTCAGCACGCAGGAGAAGCAGGAGCCGTCCATGTGCATGGTAGCACCCAGAGGAACGACCATCTCGGCCACATCCTTGTTGATGCCGGTGGCCTCAGCCTCCTCCATGTTGGTGGGGATGGTGGCCACGCTGGAGCAGGTGCCCAGGGACACGATAGCGGGCTTGGCGATGTGCTTGAACATGGTCTTGATGCCGTGCTTGCCGCCGCCGAACCAAGCGAACAGCGGGAACGCGGTGAAGATGTAGATGAAGCACAGGGGATAGTACACCGCCATGGCGCGGCCGTAGGAGCCGGCGATCTGCGGACCGTAGTCAGCCACCAGGCCGGCGAAGATAGCCAGGAAAGCCACGGGAGCGTAGTAGGTGATGATCTTGATGAACTTCATCATGACCTCGGTCATGCTGTTGAGCCACTTGGCCACCAGGGTCTCGGGGCCGCCGGCCATGTTGGTAGCGAAGCCGAACAGCACGGAGAACACGATCAGGGGCAGCATGGCCCGGCGGGTCAGCAGACCCACGAAGTCGCTGGCGGTGAAGAAGTTGACGATCATGTCGGAGATAGAGGCGTACTCGCCCATCTCCTCAGAGGGGATGTCGGTCCAGGGGACCAGGACCGGGGGGAAGATCTTCATCAGCACGAACATGATGACGGCGGCGATGGCGCCGGTGATGACGAAGGTGGCCACGGTGGTGCCCATGATCTTACCTGCACGCTTCATGCTCTTCATGTTGGCGATGGAGCCCGCGATGGACACGAACACCAGGGGGACCACCACGCAGAACATCATGTTGATGAACACGGTGCCGAAGGGCTTCAGCACGGGGGCCGCGCCGGGAGCCAGCCAGCCGATGATGGCGCCGACGACCATGGCGCCCAGCATGATGCCAAGGAAAATATAATTCTTGACGACTGCTTTCTTTTCCATTGAATTTACTCCTCCTAACAGATTTGTGGTTGATTTTCTCGCTCTCTATGTAAAGCATATTGCTTACATACAACTTAAAATACCCGTTTTCCCTGCGTCCCCCGCCCCTCGCGGGGCGGGAAACGCAAATGGGGGGTGAGGGGGATCAGAATGTCAGGGCCTCGTCGGTGATCTCGCCCTTGCAGACGATGTTGGTGGGCCCGGTGAGGTACAGGTCAGTCACACTGCCGTCCGCGGCCCGCTCCACGTCGATGGTCAGGGTGCCGCCGGTCATGTCCACCCGGACATTTTTGCCGGAGACCTTGCCCAGCAGGGTCAGCACCGTCACCACGGAGCCGGTGCCCGTGCCGCAGGCGTAGGTGAAATCCTCCACGCCGCGCTCGTAGGTGCGCTCATACACATGGTCGGGGCCGACGATCTCGTAGAAGTTCACGTTAGCGCCCTTGGGGAAGTCCTTATAGTACCGCAGCTCGCGTCCCAGCCGGAACAGCGCCTGGGTGTCGTAGTCCTTCAGGCCGCTGATGGGCACCGCCGCGTGGGGGATGCCGGGGTCGCCCAGCTCCACGTAGGCGCAGTCATAGGTGACGCCGTCCACCTCCGCCGTGCCGTCCAGGCGCATGTTGCAGGGATCGTTGAGCCGCACGCGGTACTGGCGCTTGTCCACCCGCCAGCCGGTGACCAGCCCCGCGGTGGTCTCCACCCTCTGCACCTCGCCGGCCAGGCCGTTCTCGTAGCCGTAGCGGCAGATGCACCGTGCGCCGTTGCCGCACATCTCGCCCATGGAGCCGTCGGAGTTGAAGAACTGCATCTTGTAGTCGCCGCCGTAGGTGGGTTTCTTCACCACCATAAAGCCGTCCGCGCCGATGGACATGTGCCGCTCGCACAGGGTGCGGATGATCTCCGGCCACTTTTCATCGGGGATCTCGTTCTTCCGGTCGTCCACCACGATGAAGTCGTTGCCTGCGCCGTTCATCTTCCAAAATTGCATGGTACCAACGCTCCTCTCTTTCCGTTTCGCCCCCATTGTACATAGGGTGCCCGGATTTGTCAAATTTTTGTCACAGTCCGTATTTTAGGATTGCCAGTCCTGTTTTTCGGACTTTTACGGCATTTTAGCGCCGCTGCACAAAAAAGGACCGCCTGCGGCGGTCCTTTTTGTACAGCGGCTTTGCCCTTACTTTTCGTTCACGTGCAGATCCAGCACATCCGGGCGGGCGTAATGGCCCACGCAGTCCAGCTCCATACGGCTGGCCGGCACCTTTTGCATATCCAGGTCGGCGTAGATGACGGCCTCCTTGTCCCACACAGTGACGGACGCCTCGTGGCCAAAGGGGTCGATGACGCAGCTGCCGCCCCGGCATGCGATGTCCGGCAGGGCGGCGATCTCCGCCGTGGCACTGACCGTCTGAGGATAGTCCTCCCGGCGGAACACCAGGTCGGCGTTGATGAAGTAGCAGTGCCCCTCGATGGCGATGTGGCGGATGGTGTCCTGCCACTCCGGGTTGTCGTTGGTGTTGGGGGAGATATATATGGAGATGCCCTTCTGATACAGCGCCACGCGGGCCAGGGGCATATAGCTCTCCCAGCAGATCAGATTCCCCATGGGGCCCCAGGGGGTGTCCATCACCGGGAAGTAATCCCGGTCCGCGTCGCCCCACACCACCCGCTCGCTGCCGGTGGGCTTCAGCTTCCGGTGGTTCATGGCGGTGCCGTCCGGCGCGATCATCATGTTGGAGTTGTACAGTGTGCCGGTGACGGCGTCTCGCTCGGAGTAGCCCATGCTGATGTACACCCCGTGCTCCTTGGCGCGGCGGATGAGCTTGCGCATCTCCGGCCCGTCGGAGAGCATGGAGTTATCGTAATAGGCCTTCCAGTCCTCCCGGCCCGTGGCCTTGCGGCTGCCCACGGTGAAGCCGAAGGTCATGCCGAAGGGATAGCCGGGGAGGAACAGCTCCGGGAACACGATCAGCTCCGCGCCGCCCTGGACGCACTCGTCGATGAGCCGCAGCGCCTTGTCCAAACTCTTGTCCTTGTTGAACATCACAGGTGTGGCCTGTACCACCGCCACACGGCAGGTGCTTTTCAGATCTCGCATGGTGCGACCTCCTTATCGATTCTGCCTCCGATTATAGCAGATAGCCGCCATAAAGCAACCGTTTCCGCCGCTTTTTCCCACCGTTCCCCCGGAATTTTTCCCCGGGGCGCAGAAACGGTTGTTTTGCCGCGCAAACCGGCGTATAATATGATAGATATATTATTATTATGAAACGCGGGAGGTCCCCTATGAAACTGATGGTACTCGACGGCAACAGCGTCGTCAACCGCGCCTTCTACGGTGTGGGCAAGGCACGGCTGCTGACCACCCGGCAGGGGCTGTACACCAACGCCATTTTCGGCTTTATCACCATGCTGCAGAAGCTGCTGGACGACGAACAGCCCGACGCGGTCTGCGTGACCTTCGACCGGCGGGAGCCCACCTTCCGCCACAAGGCCGACGCCGCCTATAAGGCCAACCGCAAGGGTATGCCCGACGAACTGGCGCAGCAGATGCTGCCCCTGAAGCAGGTGCTCGCCGCCATGTCCATCCCCTGCTACGAGCTCAGCGGCTACGAGGCCGACGACCTGATCGGTACCATCAGCCGCAAGTGCGAGACCGACGGCTGGGACTGCGTCATCGTCACCGGCGACCGGGACAGCCTGCAGCTCATCACCCCCCACACCCGCGTCCGCCTGCTGACCGGCAAGGGCGACGCCGCCCGCAGCGTCACCGAGGACAGCTTCCGTGAGGAATACGGTTTCGACCCCATCCACATGATCGACCTGAAGGCCCTGGCCGGCGACACCAGCGACAACATCTCCGGCGTCCCCGGCATCGGCGAAAAGACCGCCATGGGCCTGGTGCAGACCTACGGCAGCATCGACAACGTGTACGCGGACATCGACAATGTGCAGCTGCGCCCTGCATTTTTATGTAAACTAAAAGACGGTGAGGCCGCCGCCCGCCACAGCTACTGGCTGGCCACCATCGTCACCGACGCGCCCTTGGACTTCCGCCCGGAGGACAACCTGCGCCAGCCCTTCCGCCCGGAGCTGTACGACCTGTTCCTGAAGCTGGAGTTCCAGAAGCTCATCGACAAGTACCACCTGTCCCCCGCCCGCAGTACGGAGGAACTGCCGTCGTACACCGCCGCCTCCGAAATACTGGAGAGCCCAGACCGGGCGGAGGAGCTGCTGGACCTGTGGCGTGCGGCAGATCACGTCACCGTCTATGGCACCCCCGACCTGAATGCCCTGGCGGTGGAGTGCGAGACCAGCTCAGACAGTTCCTTGATGGCAGAACTTTATGTCAACCGATACAGAGGCGACTGGAGCACCTTGATGTCCTCCCTGTTCTCCGCCGACATACGAAAGGTAGGCCACGGCGTCAAGGACATGATGTGTACCCTGCTCTTCCAGAAGCTGCCCGCCGAGGGCTTTATCTTCGACACCGCCCTGGCCGCCTATCTGGTGGACGCCATTGCCGGCAGCTACGACCTGGCCCGGCTGTTCGTCAGCTATTACAACGAAGAGCTGCCCCCCGCCGCCCACCTGCTGGACGACGCCTTCAACCCCCTGCTGGGCAGCGACGTGGAGGCGCAGACCTCCCTCATCAGCTACACCTCCGCCGTGTCCGCCCTGTACGGGACGCTGCTGCCCAAGCTGCACGAGCTGGAGCTGGACAAGCTGTTCTACGAGGTGGAGCTGCCCCTGTGCCGGGTGCTGGCGGATATGGAGCGCGCCGGCTTCCTGGTGGACAAGGGCGCCCTGTCCGACTTCGGCACCATGCTGCAGGAGGCCATGGCGCAGACCGAGCAGGCCATCTACACCGCCGCCGGGCAGAGCTTCAACATCAACTCCCCCAAGCAGCTGGGCACCATCCTGTTCGACAAGCTGGGGCTGCCCCACGGCAAGAAAACAAAGACCGGCTGGTCCACCAACGCCGACGTGCTGGAAAAGCTCCGCTACGACAGCCCGCTGGTGGCGGACGTGCTGCGGTTCCGCCAGTACGCCAAGCTGAAGAGCACCTACGTGGACGGCCTGCTGAAGGTCATCGAGCCGGACGGCCGCATCCGCACCAACTTCCAGATGACCGTCACCGCCACCGGGCGGCTCAGCTCCACGGAGCCCAATCTGCAGAACATCCCCACCCGCACGGAGCTGGGCAGCGAGCTGCGGCGCATGTTCACCGCCGCAGACGGCTGCGTTCTGGTGGACGCCGACTACTCTCAGATCGAGCTGCGGCTGCTGGCCTGCATCTCCGGCGACCAGGTCATGCAGGAGTCCTTCCGCAGCGGCGCGGACTTCCACGCCGCCACCGCCGCCAAGGTGTTCCACGTGGCCGAGAGCGAGGTGACGCCGGAGCTGCGCCGCCGGGCCAAGGCCGTGAACTTCGGCATGGTCTACGGCATCTCCGCCTTCTCCCTGTCCCAGGACCTCCATGTGACCGTGGCCGAGGCCAAGGAGTACATGGAGCGGTATTTCGCCACCTACAGCACCCTGCGGCAATACATGACCGATGTAGTTGCCCAGGCGGAGAAGGACGGCTACGTGCAGACGCTGTTCCACCGCCGCCGGGCCCTGCCCGAGCTGCACAGCAGCAACCACAACCTGCGGGAGTTCGGCAAGCGCGTGGCGCTGAATATGCCGGTGCAGGGCACCGCCGCCGACATCATGAAGATCGCCATGCTCCGCGTCCATGACCGGCTGGCGGCGGAGGGCCTCCGCGCCCGGCTGCTGATGCAGGTCCACGACGAGCTGATCGTGGAGTGTCCGGAGGCGGAGCGTGAGCAGGTGGCGCGGATACTCACGGAGGAGATGGAGCACGCCGCCGCGCTGTCCGTCCCCCTGACCGTGGACGCGCACTGGGGCAAAAACTGGCTGGAAGCGAAGGGATAAATGCTATGAAAACAATACGTATCGTACCCATGTCCGCCGAGCACATCAACGAGGTGGCAGCTTTGGAGCTGGCGTGCTTCTCCCGCCCCTGGTCGCGGCAGATGCTGGCCGAGGAGTTGGACAACCAGTGCGCCGCCTTCCTGGTGGCGGTGGAGCCGGAGACCGATAAGGTCATCGGCTACGCCGGGCTGCTGGTGGCCGCCGACGAGGGCTATATCACCAACGTGGCGGTGGACCCCTCCCGCCGCCGGCAGGGCGTGGCCGCCCAGCTGCTGCAGGTATTCGACAACTTCGCCCGTGGCAATCAGCTGGCCTTCCTGACGCTGGAGGTGCGCCCCTCCAACACCGCCGCTATCGCCCTGTACCAGGGCTTCGGCTTCCGTGAGGTAGGGCGGCGCAGGAACTACTACGATCTGCCCAAGGAGGACGCCCTGATCCTCACCAAATACTACGACGGGGAGGCTGCACAATGAACATCCTGGCCTTTGAATCCTCCTGCGACGAGACCGCCGTGGCGGTGGTACGCGACGGGCGGCAGCTGCTGTCCGACGCCATCCTCTCCCAGGCGGATATGCACGCCCTGTACGGCGGCGTGGTGCCGGAGATCGCCTCCCGCAAGCATGTGGAGGCCATCGCCGCCCTGACAGATAAGGCGCTGGCCGACGCGGGCCTGACGAAAAAGGACATCGACGCCGTGGCCGTCACCTACGCGCCGGGGCTCATCGGCGCGGTACTGGTGGGCGTCAGCTTCGCCAAGTCCGCCGCCTACGCCCTGGGTGTGCCTTTGATCCCCGTACACCACGTGCGGGGGCATATCGCCGCCAACTACCTGGCCTTCCCGGAGCTGGAGCCGCCCTTTGTGGCGCTGGCTATCTCCGGCGGCAATACCCTTATCGTGGACGTGGCCGACTACACCGATATGACCATCCTGGGCGCCACCCGCGACGACGCCGCCGGTGAGTGCTTCGACAAGGCCGCACGGGTGCTGGGGCTCCCCTACCCCGGCGGCAGGCCCATGGACCAGCTGGCGCAGCAGTCCGCGGGCGGCGTGTATGACCTGCCCAGCGCCCATGTGGCCGGGGCGGAGCTGGACATGAGCTTCTCCGGGCTCAAGACCGCCGTGGTGAATCTGGCCCACAACGCCCAGCAGAAGGGCGAGGCGCTGGACGCCCCCGCCCTGGCCCGGGACTTCGCCCGCGCCGTGTCCGGGGAACTGGTGCCCCGCGCCATGCGCGCCCTGGAGCTCACCGGCCGCAGGACCCTGGTGGCTGCCGGCGGCGTGGCCGCCAACTCCGTTATCCGCGCCGACCTGCAGGCCGCCTGCGGCAAGGCGGGCGTCAGGCTGTTTCTCCCCCCGCTGAAGTGGTGCGGCGACAACGGCGCTATGATCGGCGCCCAGGGTTACTACGAGTATCAGGCGGGCCGCACCGCCGGCCTTGACCTCAACGCCTACGCCACCATGGACCTGGGTGCCCCCGTGTTCTGAATATCATCTTCCCCCTCGTGAGGACGCCCTCACGGGGGAAGCTTTTTTGCGGCGGGCGCAAACGCTGTAAACCTGTACGTTATGGAAACGTTAAGCCCCTTTTTCCGTCCCGCACCGCCATGATACGACATTATGTAAAGTTAACAGTCTGTGTTTCGCGGGTAAAAGAGGCGCTTTCCGGCGTTTACATTTTTTGTAAATCAGCGTCAATACATTGTCATACACGCATTTACACCTCTGTGGAAAACCCGGTGGAAACTGTGGATAACTCTTTGTAAAAATTATGTCATGTAGAATTATGTCAATCCATCGTAAAGTACCGCGGGTTGCGGCACCACCCGTAAATTATGTCAAAACTATGTCAAAATCGCCGATTCCCCTCCCCTTTTGTCGGGACGGCGCCATGTGCCCCTCCGTTCCCCCTCCCCGCACTTCCTGCACTTTTCCGCGCAAGTTCCGCCGCCGCGGCCTGTCGATTACGTTATGTATTTCCCTTTCCGGTAGGCGCTCACCATCCCGGCAGGCACGGCGCAGTGATCTACGCCGTGCCTGCGGCAGAAAAGCTGTTGACGGCGGCGGCGAAATATGCTATACTATCGTCCGGCACGGAATGCTTGTGTGGCTCAGCTGGCAGAGCAGCTCACTCGTAATGAGCAGGTCGCTGATGCTATATAAGGCGGCTATTGCATTCCACCCCACAGGTGTGGTAAACTAACAAACAGAGTACGGCGAGGAGCCGATTCTCATAGAGATGCTTGTGTGGCTCAGCTGGCAGAGCAGCTCACTCGTAATGAGCAGGTCGCTGATGCTATATAAGGCGGCTATTGCATTCCACCCCACAGGTGTGGTAAACTAACAAACAGAGTACGGCGAGGAGCCGATTCTCATAGAGATGCTTGTGTGGCTCAGCTGGCAGAGCAGCTCACTCGTAATGAGCAGGTCGCCGGTTCGAATCCGGCCACAAGCTCCAGACTCCTCGCGGATGACGCGAGGAGTTTTTCTATGTACAAGAACACTGACAAGCGATATACGGTTCCCATGAAGAACGCGGAGGCCTCCGTCCGCATGGAGGGCTGTCAGGTGACGCCCCAAATGCGGGAGCAGTGCCAGCGTGTGCTGCGTGGCGAGGTGACCACGGCGGAGCTGCTGCGGCGTTTTTCAAAACCAGCCGAGAGGTGACGATGATATGGCGTACAGCATCGATCCCATTCAGGACAACTGCTACCCCGGCACAACGGTGCTGGTGAACAAACTGCATATCCATGACGAGGCCGCGCTGCAAGAGGCGGAGGCTCTCGCCACCTATGTCAACGCCTCCAAGCTGGAACAATGCCCGCTGGAAGGCGTTTTTGATTTTGCCCACTACAAGGCGATCCATCGGTTTCTTTTCTCTGACCTGTACGATTGGGCGGGGCAGACCCGCACGGTGAACCTTAGCAAGAAGGGAACGGATTTCTGCCCTGCCGGGGAGATCGAACCGCAGGCCAAGCTGATTTTTGACCGACTGAAGGAGCAGAATTACTTCAAAGGCTTGTCCCATGACGCCTTCGTGGAGGAGATCACCGATTTTTACTGCACGACCAACTACCTGCATCCCTTCCGCGAGGGAAACGGACGCACCCAGCGGGCGTTCCTGACGCAGCTTATCCGCAGCGCGGGACATGATCTCAACTGGTCGGAGGTGGATGGCGACCTGCTGATGATCGCCACCATCCAAGCCGCGCAGGGTGTGACAGACCTGCTGCGTCAGGTGTTCGGTGAGGCGATCAAGTGAGTATAGCAAAGAGCCGGCGCAGGGGATTCCCTGCGCCGGCTCTTTTGCTATTGACTATAGTTACAGCAGTTCTTTTTGAGCAAACTCGAATGCGGCAATCGTTATACCCTCAGATGCAGCTTTAATTGCAGGTTCTAACACCTTGAGCAATTCTAATTTCTTATAATGCTTTGCTTGGGGTGTTGCATCATAATAGGTTACGTCATCCGTAGTGCGCCTGACTATGTAGCCAGCTTCAACCAAGCGATCAACATATCCGTTGAACTCGTCCTCACACAGACCGTACAAGGCCGGCAGCACATGAAAGTGATTTCGGGACGCATTGACAATACTGCAATAAATGGCATCGCTGGTTTTTGCTCTTGCTTTCGTATAGGGTTTTCTTGCCGAAGCAGGAACATAATCCTCGGCAAGACTTGCACCGGGAACATACCCTTTTTCAATCCACACCCTAACCGTTCGTTCGCTTATAGTGTGCTTCGTTGCAAAATCAGAAATTGTCATTTGTTTCTCCCCATGCCATTGGTTGTTCTATGGTGATATTCGTCCAGTCAGACACATCGCACTGCCTGTTTCTATCACTTCCCGTTGTCACCAGTGTGCCGTCAGCTTTCAGGCCAATTGTATGGTTGTGACCGGCTGACACGGACACAATATCAACCCAGTCGGACACGTTGCACTGACCAAAGTGATTTCTACCCGCTGCCACCACCGTCCCATCAGCTTTCAGACCAATTGTATGATTGTGACCGGCTGACACAGCCACAATATCGACCCAGTCAAGCACATCACACTGCCCGTACTCATTATAACCTACTGCTACCACCGTACCATCGGTCTTTAAACCGATTGTACAGTCGTTACTGGCAGACACGGACACAATATCGGTCCAGCCAAGCACATCGCACTGTCCATATTCATTGTAGCCCGTTGCTACTACTGTACCGTCAGCCTTCAGACCAATTGTATGATTGTGACCCGCTGACACAGCCACAATATCCTTCCAGTTGGACACATTGCACTGTCTGCTTGCATTATTGCCCGTTGCTACCACTGTGCCATCTGCTTTCAAGCCAATTGTATGGTTGTGACCGGCTGACACGGACACAATGTCAACCCAGTCGAGCACATCGCACTGCCCGTACTCGTTATAGCCCGTTGCCACCACCGTGCCGTTGGCTTTTAGGCTAATCGTATAATTGTAACCGGCAGACACATCCACAACATCCTTCCAGTCAGATACATCACATTCCCCATATGCATTATAGCCCGTTGCCATTACCGTCCCATCTGCTTTTAAGGCAACGGTATGGTTATTGGCAGAAAGACTATCAGAAAACAGTTGGAACAGCGGTATGCACCGATCTCTGGCATCCTTGTAATTGCCAAGCGAACCAAAAGTTATCGCAGCCTCTGCATAGTCGCCGGAATCAAGCAAATGTATTGCTTTATTATATTTTTGTTTGGGGATAAGCACCGTTGTCAGAGCGATTACAAAAGCTATGCAAGCACACACAATAGGCGCACCGATGACAAATGCTTTTTTGCGCTCCCTTCTTGCCTTGTTAGCCGCAATTCTGCGCTCTTCAGCTTTGCGCTCTGCTTCAAGCCGCTCGGCCTTTTCTTTTGCCTTGATTTCTTCAATTCTCTTTTGACAAGCACAAATTTGTTCGTCCGCATCCTTCCAGCCGAGAATAGATTGGAACATCTGAATCGCTTCTTCACAAGAAACTGTACTATCCTCGGCTATTTTGGATTTTGCGGAGGAGTAAATTCCGTCCTTGCGGCAGATTTCCGCCTTATCAAGACAACTCTCGGCAAGGGCGTCGGCATCCTTAAAGTCAGGAATACTCTTGAATTTATCAGCAGCCGATCGGTAGGCATCCTCCGAATCTGCGAGGCTCATTGCATTTGCAGCATCGTTATAAATTCCGGTCAGGCGGGCGTTCTCATTGCGGTCGTTGATGTCAGAGATGTATCCGCACAGGGTTGACGATAGCTTTTCATCACCGAAACGGACTGCTTTTTGGTAATTGTTGCTGTTATCAAACGGTTGCTCACAATTTGCGAGGTCATCGACCTTTCGCACCCGCAGCTCCGCCATCAGCTTGCCCAAATACGCTTGCGCGCACTCCGGGTCGAGGTCAAGAACCTTTTCACAGTACTCATCGGCGCTGCCCCAATCGCCGTCCTCCAAGAAGATGAAAGCTCGTTTCAGCAGGGGCGCGGTGTTGGCGGCAGTCTCCTGTACCACCACGGTTTCTTTGGCCGCGGGCTTGTCAGCTTCCGTCAGCTTCTTGATGCCACGGATCAAGTCCTGCATGAAGCCCAGCTTAGACATATCCTGCGCCTGTAAATGGGAAAACTCCTCTGGCAGATCGTAGGGATCCATATCGCGGTAGGCGGGGATCAGTACCTTTTTCGCACCGCCCCGGATCAGCGCCAGATAGCGGCTCCACTCGTTCTTCACCCACACGGCGTTGTAATACTCCGGCTTCGTGCCCAGCACCACCATGACCTTAGCGCTGTTCAGTGCGGCGAATATGTACGGCTCGTAGGCGGTACCCAACTTGTCCTCCAGCGTGATGCGGGAGAAGAACACCTTGAAGCCCTCCTGCGTCAGCTGGTGGTACAGGTCGGTGGCCAGCACGCTGTCCGGCGTACGGCGGCCATTGGCGTCCGTCTCCTTGTAACAGATGAATACATCAAAAGGCTCTTCTCTCTGGGAAATTTCCAGAATGCCTCTTTGGATTTCGTTGATAGCCTTGGCCTCGGCCTCGTAGACCGTCCGCTGGGCGGCGTCGGCGTACTGGATGGCGGCCTTGTAGTCCTCGTCGTCGAACACAGAGGTGTATTGTGCACGGTTCACCGTTGGCACGCGCTTGTGCGTGGCGGGGTCCTCCACATACTCAATGCCGTAGCGGCACAGCACCAGCGACCAGTACGCCTCGGCGTCGGTCTTGTCCTCGTTGAGAATCTGCTCATAGATGCCCGCCGCCTTGTCGAAGTCGTTGTTGCGCCGGAAGTGGTTGGCGCGGTCGTAGAGGTTGGCTCGCCGGTCGTCGTCCAGCTTAGGCAGCGTCTGCGTGGTGCCGCAGTATTCGCACACGGCTACGGACTCACCGGGATTGATTTGCAGCTCCCCGCCGCACATTTTGCATTTGAATGTTGACATGGTGTTTACCTCAACTTACTGAGAAGTTCTTTAAAAGTGCTGCGGGCAGTTTCTTTGTCAATTTTTATGTTGACGATTTGACTATTCGAACGTAATACTTCGTCCTCAGGATATTCGTATGTCCTCACGGAAAACTCGTCTGCCCAGTTAAATGTGCTAAAATCTACAGAACCATTGTAGTTTAAGTACAGTAGCTTACGATGTCGCCTGCGAAGCCATTCTGCAATAATCGAATTAATATGATTGTCTTCGCTATTGAATCGATACCCCAAAACGATTAGATATTCGCTTTGGTCCAAAGCGTGAATAAATTTTGCAAACTCCTGAATTTGCCTCTGGCATATAATAGGCTTTACGCCACTTGGAATCATGATGAAAGGAATAGTATTGGAAAATTGATTATTGCGACTCAACTTTGTATTAGCGTTTTGCAGTGTTCTACAGTCAAAAACAGACAGAGATTTCAAATCCTCAAACAAAGTCATTTTTCCATGCAGATATACAATATCATCTCCACCTCTATCTGCAAATGCATTGACTATGTCAGTATAATTGGTTGTAATAATATTACAGTCAATACCGCTATTGGCCAAAATGCTATAATAGCATCCGTTGGAGGAGTCAATGTCGTACGGCTTTCTTAACTTTTCAAAAATTGAAGGATAGCTCCATTCAAAATTTAAAGGTATGTCATAGAGGCTTTCGAACATCAACAGAAACACCGTGAGATACGCATTAATTACCCGTTTGGCGTTTGAGTTATAGCTTACATCTCGCAAAGAATTAAACTTTTCGTCAAGTGAATCAAATAACACCGCGTTTTGGAGAAAGAAGTTTTTTATTTCGATACTCTCAACCTCAGGGTGCTTAAGAATGCCGTACCAAGAGCGACAATAGCCGGCAATCTTTTTTGAAAGATCGTCGCTACTCTTTTCATAAGAATAGCAGACAATATCATCAACAATTTCCGTTCCAAACAGTTTCTGCGCTTTTTCTCGCTGGGCAAGAATTGTCTGGATAAAGACTTTTTGGCTCCCCGGATAAATCAATTGAAAATGTGAAGCATCAAACCCTGTAATCGATTTGATTTGATGGCTATATCTATTTTGAAGCAAAGCCTCTGCGAAAGATTGCCCTGATTTTAATTTGTCGCTTGCATCCGTATCCGCCCCAGAACCAAATAAAAATGTTACTTTCACCTTTACAAATCGCCCCCTTATCTATTACTTATTCAGCTTGCACAGTCTGTTCCGTTCCGCCAGCGCGGCCTTGGCGCGGCAGCAGAGGACGGTTGCGCTGTCCATGTCGCCATCGGTAAGGCTTTGCTGCAATTCATCCAAGCAGGCGGACAGGGACGCTTCGATGTCCGCCAGCGTCTCGCTGCTGACAGGATCGCTGAATCGTAAGTCCTCCGCTAGCTTTTGCAGTGCGTCTCGCAGATCCGGCGCATCGCACTGGTTCACCAGCGCGTTGGCCTTGGACTGCATGGCGCGCATGGGGCTTACATCCTTTTTCAGCTTCACGTCCTGCCGCTCCACCTCGTCGCGCATCATATCGGCGGCAATGCAGCCCACCGCCGCAGCTGCCAGCGTGACGGCAAAGAGAATCACGCCCACCCATGTGGGCACCCATTTGGCCAGTGCCATGACCAGCAAGCCCAGCACCAGCTGCACCGCCAGATACACCACGCCGAGGCGGGCGATGGGGAAGCCGTAGAACTTGCTGCGGACACTCTCGCCGTTGCGGAAGGAAATTTTGAAAATGTAGAGCTGTGCGAGAAATGCGATAAGGGTAAACACAAAGCTCAGCCAGTAGGCCCCGTTTTTCACAAAGGGTACAGCCAGCACGATGACAAGCCATGCCGCCAGTACGATGCCGAGAATGACCAGCCCGCGCACGCTATTCTTGTTTTTCATATCCATGCACCTCCTTTATGTAAGCCACCGGGTCATTCGCCTCGCTTCTTGCCGCAGTTGGGGCAGAAGTTGCTCTTGATGTTTGTCTGACCGCAATCACAGTCCCAGCCCGCGTCCGGCGCGGGCTTTTTCGCGCCGCAATCCGGGCAGAAATTGCTGGTGATGCTGGCCGCGCCGCAGTTGGGACAAGTCCATCCGTTCTGCGGAACAGGTTTCTTCGCGCCGCAGTCGGGACAGAAGTTGGAGGTGATGTTCGTCCGCCCACAGGCGCAGCTCCAACCATCCGCGGGGGTGGCTGCATCAGGAGCAGGCGGGGTGATCCCGCTGAAAACGGGGTTCAGGGCGTCCTTGGTCATGTTGACCACGCCGCCCATGGCGCCCAGTGCCACACCCAATCCGGCAATGTCGCCCAGACCGCTGCCGCCGCCGTTGGAGCCCATCTCGCGCAAGCCTGCAGCGTAGGCCTTCTGCACCTCGGATTGCAGCACGTCCTTCTGGGTGTAGCCCTTGGCACGCATGATCTCCGCCTCGGTAAGACCCGTCATACGCTGTGCCTGCGCCTCCGCCTGTGCCTTGATGACCGTCCGCTCCGCCTCCCGGCGTGCTACCTCTGTCTCGGTGGTCTGGCGTTCCAGCTCCACCTTGCGCTGGGCGGCGGTAATGGCCGCCTTGCTCTCCTCCTGTGCGGTGCGGTAGGCCGCCTCGCTCTGTGCCTGCACGGTCTTGACCGCGGCCTCCGCCTGATAGGTGCGGGTCTGGAGCATCACGGTATGCAGCTCCCGGATGCGCTTGAAATTGGGGTCATCCTCCGGCAGCACGATGTGGGTCACATAGAACTGCGGGATGGTCAGGCCGTACTCCTCAAATCCCGGCAAAATCTTCTGCCGCAGGTCGGCGGAGATGTCGTCCACCCGCTCGTCGATCTCCAGCAGGTCGATCTGCTGGTTCTTGATGATGGCGGGCAGGTTACTGCGTACCGCGTTGACGATCAGCGGGCGGAAGGCGTTCTGCACGGACTTGGTAAAGCCCGCCTGGTCACCCCACGCGATGCCACTCATGGTGCCTACCAGCTTCAGAAGTAGCTTGCGGGCGTCGGACACCTGCAAATTCAGCTCGCCGGAGGCTCCGATCTCCAGCGGCACGCTGGTCAGCGGGTCGATGAACCGCACCTTGTCCGGCGTGCCCCACTTAATGGCCATCTGCACCGTCTTGTTGATGAAGTAGACCTCGCTGTGGAAAGTCCCCTCGGTATCGGTGGGCAGCTTATAGAGCTTTTCCAGCAGGGGCAGCTGCTGGGTCTCCAGCGTGTAGCGGCCCGGCCCGAACAGATCCAGTGCCTGCCCGTCACGGAAGAAGATGGCCTCCTGACTTTCGTGGACGATGAGCTGCGAGCCGAAGTTGAAGTCCTCAATGGGGTGCTTCCACACCAGCGTTTCGTTGTCGCCCTCGTACTTGATGATGCTGGCAAGGCCGTCCTTGCGGATGCTCTCCTGCATGATCTGCGCGGGAACATCGTTGTCGTAGTCGCACACGGGGCAGACGAAGTGTGCCGCTGCCTTGGACGCGCGCAGCCGCACGCCGCACTGGCCGCAGGAGAACTCCGCCATCTGGTTCTGCTCGTCCATGGTGTTGATGGGCTCGTGACAGACGGGACACAGGGCCTTGTCACCTGCGGTCTGGTCAAAGATCACCGTGTTGCCGCAATGGGGACACTGCCGCGACGCCATCCTGTCGGTGCGGACATTGATGGTGTGGCCGCAGGCGCAGTCGATCTTTTTCCGGGCAAAGAACCCGGTTTTACCCTCGGCAAACTTGCCGCAGCTGGGACATTCTATTACAAATTTAGCCATGATGTTTCTCCTTATACAGCGTGAAATTAACAAACAGATTTATGATGAAATTGGTCCGGCCTTTATAATGTCAATCCAACGAAGTAATGTTTCTTCTTGAAGTACAATTTGCGCTTTTTTATATTTCTTGTAGTTAACCAAAAAGTATATGCGTGTTCCGCTATAAGTTTTGACATTAAAGCTACCATGAGCAAAAGCGTTTCTGATTGCAACAAATAAAGATTCCATTACGCCTTCCGTTATCAAAAACACACAGTACTCATTCGGAGGGCCAATTGTCTCAACCTCTGCATATTTTCTTTCAAGATCTTCTTTTTTTACCGGGTTGTAATTGTTTCGTAAATTGCCGTTGCTTGCCTTTAGAAGTGCCTTTTTAAGTTTCGAAAACGAGGATGTCCCAACAAATCCGTACTCGCAAAATGTTTTTCCACGCACACTTCTTCCTGGCACTGGGCAGTTTAAGAGGTAAAATTTTAATATCTTTTGAAGGTTTCTATCGGGCAAACTGTCCGGTGTATCAAAGGTTTGACAATATTTTTTAGGCACCTCTTTTTTCATCGTTTCACCTCTTATTTCAAGTGTTCCAATTCCTTCTCGATCTCCGCCAGTCGGCTCTCAATCTCTTTGCGGCGTTTGCCGCCGGAGAACAGTCCCTTTATATGGGGCAGTTCTGTTTTGATCTGCTGTTTTTCCGTCTCCAGGACGGCGACTTTGTCAAGCCGCCGCTTCTCGGCTGCGGCTTTGCGCTTCTCTTCTTCTGCGACAGCTCTGTTCACTACATCATCAAAGTTATCAAACAGTTTCCAGCCGGATACATTACACTGACCATATTCATTCTCACCGCAGGTCACTACCGTTCCGTCGGACTTCAGTCCAACCGTGCAAATTATACCATCGGCAACCGCCACGATATCTGTCCAACTGGATACATCGCATTGGCCGTCATCATTTTCTCCGCAGGCCACCACCGTACCATCGGATTTCAGCCCAACCGTATAGCGCAAGCTGGCGGCAACTGCTAAGGCATCTTTCCAGTTGGATACATTGCATTGGCCACATTTGTTATCGCCGCAGGCCACCACTGTACCATCAGATTTCAACCCGACCGTATGGGCACCACCGGCGGAAACCGCCACGATATCTGTCCAGTTGGATACATTGCATTGACCTTGCTTATTTTCTCCACAAGCTACCACCGTACCATCGGATTTCAGCCCGATCGTGTGGAGGCCACTGGCGGAAACCGCCACGATATCTGTCCAGTTGGATACATTGCATTGACCTTGCTTATTTTCTCCACAAGCTACCACCGTACCATCGGATTTCAGCCCGATTGTGTAGTAGTAACCAGCGGCAATTGTCACGATATCTGTCCAGTTGGATACATTGCATTGACCTTGCTCATTTTCTCCACAAGCTACCACCGTACCATCAGATTTCAACCCGATCGTGTGGGCATCACCGGCGGCAACTGCCATGATATCTGTCCAGTCAGGTACATTAATGCAGTCACCATTCGGATTACTACCACACGCCAGTACTGTGCCATTCTCCTGCAAGCCTATCGTTTTGTTGCCACAACAGACAACCATGCTTGGCACGTGACAGCGATAGTATGCTGACAGCTTCTCCTGCAATTCCTTCTTGAGTTCCGCGTATTCATTGGCCAACCTTTCTGCATCGGCCAATTTGTCCGCCAGTGCGCCGCTTGCAAATTGCTTGGCGCGCTTATATTCGCGGCTCTGCACCACCTTGATGATATTAGAACCAGCTTCCTCCCATGTTCCGATCCCCCATGTCGCCAGCAGCAACACCATATAAGCGTCCGCACACTCCGGGTCACTATCCAGCACCTTTTGGGCGTACTCTGTAGCGAGCTTGGAATCCTTGTCCTCCAAAAACATCTGTGCACGCTTCAGCAGGGATTCCACCGTGGCACTGGCTGCCGCCATATCTGCGACTGCGGCCGTGGGCGCAGTCGCAGCACCCGCACCTTTCCCCATGATCTTATCCACGCCCCGCAGAAGATCCTGCATCGCGCCCACCTTGCCCATGTCCTGTGCCTGAAGTTTGGCGAACTCCTTAGGCATATCGTAGGCATCGATACCCTTGTAGCAGGGGATCAAGTGCTTGCTCTTGTCCTTGGTCATCAGCTGCAAAAAGCGGCTCCACTCGTTTTTCACCCACACCGCGTTGTAATACTCGTAGTCCGTGCCGAAGGCCAACATGATCTTGGCACTGTGCAGCGCGGCAAAGATGTACGGCTCATACTCCGTGCCCAGCTTGTCCTCCAGTGAAATGCGGCTGAAAAACACCCGGTAGCCCTTTTCCGTCAGCGCGTCGTACACATCCTGCGCGATGACGCTGTCCACGGTGCGCTGGCCGTCCTCGGCAGTCTCCTTGTAGCAGATGAAAATATCGTAGGGCGGCTCTTTGCCGGACACCTCCACGATGCCCCGGCGCAGCTCCTCAATGGCCTTGGCCTCGTCCCGATAGACACGCCGCGCCACGGCGTCGGCGTTCTCCAGTGCCTGCTCAAAGTCGCTGTCCTCCATCACGCTGTCAAAGCTGGAGCGGTGGCAGGTGGGGATCTTCTTTCCTGTGGCGGGATCGTCCACGTACTCGATGCCGTAGCGGCACAGCACAAGACCCCAGTAGGCCTCGGCCTCTGTGGGGAAGTCCACCACGATGCTCTCATACACACCGGCAGCCTTGTCGAACTCGCAGGCAAGGCGCAGCCGGTTGGCGCGGGCGAACAGCGTCAGCTTTTTCTCATTGTCGGCCGCGGGCACCGTCTGCTGAGAACCGCAGTATTCACACACGGCGACGCTGCTGCCCTCGATCAGCTCCAGATCTCCACCACACATTTTGCATTTGATAACAGACATTTCTCTTTCTCCCCTCGTTTATTTCAGCGGATGGTCAGTTCCGTCCTGTCGTTCTGAAACTTCCATGTGTTCCAATGCGAACTCAAAGCACTTGACCATGATCTCGTTGCGGGTGCAGCCCACATACTTGGCGATTGCGTCAATATCCCGGAGCATATCCTTGGGCAGACGCATGGAGATCACGGCGGATTCCTCCGTATACTTCTTCGGCCGGATGATCAATTTTGGCACAGCCATAGCAACACCTCCCAGGTGGTCGAAATAACGCATATTGATTATACTACGATTGTATTCTGTTGGCAATATGCACGGAGCATAAGGTGGCGAATGGCGGGAAGATTCGGCGAATGATACATAAAAGCCGCTCTAATTTGTGCATATTTAACGCCATGCGTCCGGAGCCGAATTGACGATAAGAAAGAACGGCACGAAGGGGTACCCTTCGTGCCGTTCGCAGTTTTGCATTTTCTGATTTGCGTTTGTTTTTACATTTTGTCTCTGTTTACAAAATCGTCCCGGATAACCTTCAGAGCGTCTTTCTCGGAGAGCTTTCCTGCAAGGTACGCATCCCGTGCTTCCGTTGCATTTTCCAACCACTCATAATACTCCGCATAGCTCAGATCCCTTTTGGACGCTTTTTTATTCGGATCCAGCGCACGCTCATAGCGTTTATACATCCGCTGCTTTGCACGGTCAAATTCCTCCACGACCTTTTTATTCTGCGCCTGCAGCTTATGCTTCAATGCAGGACCCAAATCCTTGCATGTTTTATCGTCCTTCAGCACTCTGTCGCAATACAAGGTTTTCTTGGCGGTCTTTGGAATGAAGTATCTGCCGCAGCATTCACACAGTGCTACGCGCGGTTCGGCAGCGATAAAGTGGAGTACCAGAAACGTGTAGTAGTCAGCCGCTGAACGGAACAGATACTCTGGGGTATGCAGATTTGAAAAGCTGGAAATCTGTGTGAATTCTACCTCCTGCAAGCTCCGGTATTTCTTGTCCAGATCGACGGGGACATGGAAGCGCATATCCCGCAGGATATTGTTCACAGAGAATTGTGTAAGCATTACCGCGGACAGTTCTGAAATGATTTTCTCCACGGCAGTCACGGGGTATGTGTCGCTCCCGTCAGCAGCGGGGATTCGGTCTTCCATGATGGTTCTCGTAAGCGTTCCATATAGGGGATCGTCTTCTTCAAACTCCTCGATCAAATCCTGCACCGTATCCTGTATGAACTCAAATACGCGCATATCGACGGTATCCTTCCCGTCGCCGTCCTGCGTGACCAGATATGCAGCGGACAGCCGGATGCGATCTACGATAAAGGCATAGAAATCAAAAATGAGTTCAGAGAACAGGATGACCTCGTCATTCAGCGTTGTCGCCTCCAATTCTGTCTCGCCGGATACGGAAACCAACGTGCGTTTCAGACTTCCGTCGTCGCCCAGCGTGACATATAGGCCGAGTTTTCTCTCCATTGGCGTACCTTCCCGTTTTGTCCACAAGTGATCTTTCTTCTCAGCGGAGGAAGATCACTTTTTCATGTATAGTGTTCTGCATTCATTATACCATGAACACACTGGGTCGTACAGAAAAATAAACTTTAGATTGGAGATGATATGCATGACGCATCAACAACTGCAAACCATTGACGCGGACACGCTCATGTCCACGTCGCTTCCGCCCACACGGTTCATCATAGACCGGCTGCTGCCGCAGGGGTTACACATCCTTGCCGGAGCACCGAAGGTGGGCAAATCGTGGCTGGCTCTGTGGCTGTGTCTGCAAGTGGCGCAGGGAACAAGCGTGTGGGACTTCCCAACGCACGGTGGCACTGTGCTCTACCTCTGTCTGGAGGACAGCCTCACCCGTATCCAAAGCCGCCTGTTTCAGATCACCGACGACGCGCCGGAGGCACTGCACTTCGCCACCATCGCCGCAGGCATCGGCGAGGGACTGGAGGAGCAGCTCACCAACTTTCTTACGCAGCACCCCGACACCTCGCTGGTGGTCATCGACACATTACAGCGCATCCGCACCGGCAGCGACAGCGGCAATCCCTACGCCAACGACTACCGTGACATCTCTGTACTGAAAGCGTTGGCGGACAAGCACCACATCGCCATCCTGCTCATTCACCACCTCCGTAAGATGAACGATGACGATCCCATGAACATGATCTCCGGCACGACGGGCATCAGCGGAGCGACAGACAGCAACTTCGTGCTGAAGGAACGTAAACGCGGCAGCGGTGAAGCGACCCTGTACTGCACCGGACGGGACATAGAATACCGCGAGCTGCCGCTGGTATTCGATAAGAGCGGCTACACATGGCGGCTGACAGAGCCGGTGGAGGGGGAGCGCATTTCTATCGACCCGGAGGCAATTTCCCTCTCTGCCTTTCTGCGGGGGCTGGGCAGCTTCGAGGGAACGGCTACGGAGTTAAGCGCGCTGCTGGAAGCAAAGACGGGGGAGAGGCTGACGCCCAGTGTGCTGTCCAAACGGCTGGTGAAGTACGCGGAGGTGCTGGAGCAGAACGGTATCCGCGTGGTCAGCGAACGCACACGGACAACGCGGACGCTGAGTATCCTTTGCCTTCCGTGTGACGGGAGTGACGGCAGTGACGGGAAAAACTGATATGGTGCCTGTGTTGGATTTGCCGTCACACCTGTCACAGCCGTCACGGAGCGAAAATGTACCGATTTTTGACAGAGGCACACGATGCTATTTCACTCCAAAAAATCACGATTTTGGAGCAAACCCGGGGAAGGAAAAGGGGAATTCGCAGCCACGCCGAACCTCACGCCCGTTGCCCGCCGTGTTGCTGCCTGTGGGCCGCTGTGTGGCCTCGTGAGGCGGAGGTGGGGTACGGATACCTCCCAGCCTATTTGGGCGCGTGTTGGGGGAGTTTTTCGGTGCGCCGAAAGCGAAGCAGGAGAAAGGGGCGGCGTCGTGGACGCCCCCACCCCGGTCACTTCTGCCCGCAGTGCGGGCAGTTGCGCCGTTCCGCCACCGGCGTCGTAGAAGGGGATTTTCGGCGGGCGGTGGGGTCGAGAACAGCAATGATCCCGCAATTACGGGAAAAGCTGCGGGGTCGCGGCAAAATTTCAAGGAGGAAAATGAAATGACAAATAACAAGGAAAAGTACGCTTTTTGGCTTACGCCGGAAGCGAAGAAAATGATAGAAATAAACGCACCGCTGGCTAACTGCGGCAGCCAAAGTGAGTTCGTAGAGAAGGCTGTTCGGTTCTACGACGGCTACCTGAAGGTGCAGACCGCCGGAGCGTTCCTGCCCCGCGCCGTTGCGGATGTGCTGGAAGGTACGTTGGGCGTGTTCGCAAACCGTATGGCCAAGCTGCTGTTCAACCTGACCGTGGAGCACAACATCACCAACCATCTGCTGGCGGCAGACGTGGACATGACACGCGACGAGTACAACAAGCTGCGCGGCGGCAGCGTCCGCGAGGTCACCAGCACACGCGGTACTATCTCGCTGCGGGATGTGATCAGCGACTCACAAGAGTGACGATTGGAGGTACATCATGTTTTTATACGAAGGAGACTGCTTGAAAAATATGACCGTCATTCGAGGCGTCCGATATGTGACAGTCAGTCACTACAGCGGTGACAAAGAGGTCTGTGACAAGCTGGGAGATATGCTCACCGATGCCTTTTGTTCATGCAATCTGCACGAAGTTACGAATGCTTCTTCGTCAGATGTGGATATAGCTATTGACGGAGACTAAGGGTATTGTGTGTGGCGAAAGGAGTGAAAGCTATGGAAGAAAAAGCGGCGGTCTACTGTCGGCTTAGTCAAGACGATGGCAGCGTGGGCGAATCCGGCAGCATTCAGACACAGCGCACATTGCTGACACAATACTGCAAAGAACAGCATATCAACATCGCGGACTACTACTGTGATGACGGCTGGAGTGGTACAAACTTTGAGCGTCCGGAATTCCAGCGGATGTTGGAGGACATCGAAAGCGAAAAAGTAAACACGGTCATTGTGAAAGACCTGTCCCGCTTCGGCAGAGAATACGCACAGATGGGTATGTACATTGAACACTACTTCGAGCAGAAAAATGTTCGCTTCATCTCGGTGGCGGAGAGCATTGACTCCGCCAAGGGGCTGGACAATCTGGTGCTGCCCTTCACCAATGTTATCAACTCGTTCTATGCGCGGCAGGCATCCACCAAAACAAGAGCCGCGCACCAGGCCAGAGCAAGAAGCGGAATGTTTATGGGCAGCCGTGCGCCGTTCGGCTATCAGAAAGACCCTAATGACCGTCACCACCTGATCGTTGACCCACCGGCAGCGGATGTGGTGCGGGACATTTTCCGTATGTTCGCTGATGGCGTCGGCTATGTGCGGATGACAAAAATCCTGCGGGAAAAGGGAGTTCTCAATCCGCAGGCCTACTTCAACCAAAACAATCCGAATTACTATAAGAGTGACTACTGGCGCAAGCCCTTTGACTGGCACGCCAGCTCCATCCGCACCATCCTCGAGAACCCGGTGTATCTGGGAAAGGTGGTTTTCGGCCGCAGCAAGACAAAGGGCTTCTTCGACAAACGGCGTGTGGAAACGGACGAGTCCGAGTGGATCGTAGTGGACAACACGCACGAGGCGTTGATCACACAAGAGCTGTGGGACACAGCGCATCAGATGATGCGCGCCAAGCGGCGCGAAAATGCCAGCGGCGAGGTACAGCCCTTTGCAGGATTGGTGAAGTGCGCGGATTGCGGCTCGTCGCTGAATGCCAGCTACGATAAACGTAAGGGTCGATATACAGGCTTCTCCTGCTGGGTATACAAAAACTACGGGAAATCCCGCTGCACCTCCCACGCCATCGGATGGAAAACACTGAACCAACTGGTGCTGGAGGATATTCGCCGCAATGCGGTGGAGGCGCGGCGGTCAGCACAGGATTACATGGAGATGCTGGTCTCACTCCACACGGAGAAGCAAAAGGCGGAGGTCGACCGATACAAGCGGGAGCTGAAACGGGTGGACAAGCGTATTGGCGAGTTGTCCAAGATCCTGAACAAGCTCTATGAGGATGCGGCATTAGAGAAGATCAGCGAGGAACGGTATCAGGCCATGGCTCCCAAGTACGAACGGGAGCAGGCCGCCCTCCAAGGGCAGCGGGAGGAGCTGGCAGCAGAGATTTCTAAGAGTGATAAGGTCTACGAAAATATCGAACAGTTCCTACCCCTCATCTGGAAATATACCGGCATTACAGAACTGACGCCCTATATCCTCAACGAACTGATCGAGAGGATCGTGGTACATGAAAAGGCGGTCGGGCCGGATGGTGTTAAGACCCAGCAGGTGGACATCTACTACAAATTCGTCGGCTGCATCAACCAACGGCGTAATGGCGGCTGCACCGGCGAGGTGATCAAGGCGGATGAGGCACAGCCGGGAAGCCGACCGGCATAAAGAAAACGGAGTACCGGCAAACGCCGGTACTCCGTTTTCTTCGATTTGTTCATTCACCCTTACCCACAACCAGCGGTCGCCGGTTCGAATCCGGCCACAAGCTCCA
>CAKTOW010000016.1 GCA_934590325.1 uncultured Oscillospiraceae bacterium | reverse complement strand
AAGGCCGCCGCACCGATGACCGGCGTGGTGTAGGGAATCTCCGCCATGGTCAGGGCGGTGCAGCCGGTAAACCAGTATCCTCTTGCGCAGCCGCAGCGGTCTTTGCCCCGCGCTTCGCTTTGCTTTTCGGTTCTTCCATGTTCGTGTTCCTCCTCATTGAAAGCGGCAGGAACGAAAAAAGGGAGAATGACCGCTGTTACCGCCATTCTCCCATGAAAACAACTATGCGATTGTGATTTCAGCACCTTGACTGTCTGAAAGAGAGGTATCTGATCGAGAGCCATCTCGCCGCAAACCCGCATGAATACTGGATTTTTGCTGTTTGTGCTTCACCTTCCCGAACGACGTATGTTCAACGACTTCTATGCCCGCGACGGCAGTCGTCGTGTGCGGACTGGTTACCGGCAAAAGCAAAAGGAAGGTATCGTGACTATCCCGCCTTTCGGCTACTTCAAGGACAAGAACACAAAGAAAGTCGTTATCGTAGAGGAAGCCGCCGAAACGGTCCGACTGATTTTCTCCGCCTATGTCGGCGGCAGCGGCATGAAGGCCATCGCCCGCACACTGAATGAACAGAGGAGAAAAACGCCGGCGCTTATGCAGGCGGAACTGCTGAACAAGCGCCTGCCCAACACCCAGGATGGCATCCTCAAGAAATATCTGTGGGATGCAACGATGGTGGCCCGAATCTTGAGAGATGAAAGCTACATCGGCACGCTGATCTGTCACAAGAGCGAGCACAATAAAATCAATAAGACTTTCCGTTTCACAGACCCGGAGGAGCAGTTCCGGCATGAAAATTATCTGCCAATGATCGTGACCCGTGAGATATGGGAACAAGCACAGGCGCTCCTTACAGAACGCAAAGAGAAAAATGTCCGTGCGGGCACCAACCGGGGCATACTCCGGTACGGTGGATTGCTTCGCTGCAAGGACTGTGGCCGAACCTTTATCGGGAAACGCATTAAGCTGAAAAGCGGGGAACGGGTCGCCTATGTCTGCGACACCTACCATCGGTATGGCAAGGAACACTGCTCATCTCACATGGTGGACGAGGAAACATTGGACAGATTGATCGGCGCGGAGATCCTTCGGACAAAGAAAATGTATGAGGAAAACTGGTCGCGGATGGAATGGCTCATTGAGAGATGGACGCCGAAGGCTTCCACGGCCAGTGCCAAAATAAGTAAACTGCAAGAACACATTCTCTTACTGGAGGAGGAAGTGGAGGTGATCCTGATGGAACGCATTCGGGATAAGGCCAACGCGGAACGCTACGACCGCATGATCGCCAAGCGCGAGGAGCAGATCGCGGAGGCCAAGAAACAAATCGAAGAACTGCAGAATATTTCGGAAATGCTCCGCAGCCGACAGGCCAAGCTGAAGCGGGACATCAGCCTGATCGACGATATCCTGCGAGAGGGCAAAATGTCAGAAGCACATCTGAGGATGCTGGTGGAGAAGATACTCGTTCATGAGGAGGATGGCAGGCTGGATTTGGAGATCCGGCTGAAAGCGCCCTTCCGTGACCATCTGGACGTCTTCGAAAACGGAGCGCAGACAGATTGCTTCCCCACCGCAGATTTTGACTATGACAGGCTGGGTGCGGCGATCTACGGCGATTATTATGCGGGGTAGGTGATAACAGGTGCGGGTATGGCTCTATGCGCGGCTTTCTAACGATGATGACCGTGAGATGAACTCCCTGCTAAATCAGCGGGAGATCTGCCAGGCGTTTGCCGAGCAGCACGGGTACACCATCGTAGGACAGTCCTTCGATGACAACATAAGCGGCATGAGTTTTGACCGCCGTGGGCTGGACAAGCTCACGGCGGCTGTAGACGCTGATATGATCGACGCTGTCATCGTGAAAGATTTATCCCGGCTTGGCCGCCATAGGACTCAGACCGCATTGTTTATTGACTACCTGCGGGAACACCAGGTGCGTGTGATCTCTGCCACGGAGGGCGTTGATACATTCCGCGACGAAGATGACTTGATCATCGGCGTCCGCGGCCTGATGAACGATTACTATGCAAGGGATATTGGCAAAAAGATCCGGGCGGGATACCGCCAGAAGCAGAAAGACGGCATCGTGATCACGCCTCCCTTCGGCTACTGGAAAGACAAAAATACGGGGCAAATCAAGGTTGACACAGAAGCGGCGGTCACAGTGCGGCTCATCTATTCCCTGTACTTACAGGGGTGTGGGCAAAAAGAGATATCCCGCAGACTCAACATTATGGGGCGAAAGACCCCGGCACAGCTCCGAGCTGAGCGATGTGGCAGAGAGGTTCGGCATACGCACAAAACCCGTGATGGGCAGTTCCTATGGACATATGCCAGCGTAAAAAACATCCTGGTGGAGGAAGCGTACACCGGCGTGCTGAACAACCACCGCAGAGAATACAACAATGGAAAAGCCAAGCATATAGACAAAGCTGACTGGTATCGTCATGAGGGATTCTTTCCTGTGATCATAGAAAAACAGGAATGGGAACAGGTGCAGCATCTGCTCGAACGGCAGGCACGGCCTGCAAACGGCAATCAGGCCAAGCACCGCTATGCGGGACTGCTGACCTGCCGTGAATGTGGGAATGCATTCATTCCTATGATCCGCTGCTGGAACGGCAAGAGCCGGGTGGAATATGTGTGCCGTGGGTATCATCGGAATGGAAAATCCTATTGCCCCTCCCACCGTATCCGTGAGGAGGTACTGGATGCCGAGGTGCAGGCGTGTGCCGAAACTGTGCGGGAGCAGTGTGCCGTGGAACTAAAGAATCTGGCACAGCTGCAAAAAATGTGGGCGTTGAGGAAACCGGTCCTCGACGCCCACATTTTGTCGTTACAGGGGAATATACGGCGGTTAGAGGAAGAAATCGATATGTTGGTGATGGAAAAATTAGGATGCCCTGTACGAAGTTAATTTTGTAGATGTCCTTTGTTTTCCACAAATGCGTCCGGGATACAAATTTTGGAAAATTCATAACCAAGAGCGGTCAAACAGATAACACCATATTTATATGACAACGGATTATCAAGATTCCGACCAATATTTCGAACTCTCCGCAATTCAGAGAACTTTCCTTCCATATCATCGAAAGTAAAACCCTGAAAATTAGTGTCTTTCGAAAACACATAATTCAGTTCTATCAACCCACACCGCAATAAAGAAGATATGATTGTGTTTGCCTCATAAAACCCATATTTGTCTGACAAAAAGCAGTAATGGCTACAGTTATTTGGTATGCTCATAACTTTCTCATCTATAGAGATAATCGGAACAATATGGCTGTCTTTTACATATGCTAAATACTTCACTGCTTCAGCATCCTGCGGAGATAGATTTTTTATTATCTCTACAAAAGCAGGATGAACAAACGAAACCTTCTCAGTATCCAACGATGCGGAGATTAAACTGGAAAACATCTCTCGTAGTTCCTCTGTGTCTATGCGATATTTTGCTGCTTCTAATGCTGGTCCAACGATACTTTCTGAAGGTTCAATCCGGCTTGCTACAGGGATTTCGTCAACTTTCTTTGCCAGACTTTTTTTAAACTCCTCGAAATTCAATGCACGTTTATACGCAAGCATTTCTTTTGAATATGTAATGCCGCCGAATATGATTTCAATTAAATCAGAAAGTTTATCTCCTAATGTTGTGGCAGGCTTTTCAAACGTTTTATTAACTAATTCAGGTAGCTCAACTTTGATTTTCATGTCATTGCCCATCGTGGTGTCCTCTCTTTTGCCAAATTGCTAAGATGTTGTTATCGGTTGAAAACTCCATGCCGAATAAGGAAGTTTTGATATTCGACAGACCATGTTGGTTTCAATAACCCGATTTTATTAGAATATCGTGTGATTTGACATTTAGAACGTGAAACATCTCCGCTTAATGTTCGTGATAACCAGGTTGCTGGTTTCTTGGAAAGAAATTCATCTTCTGCCGCCGTTGTCATAATCAAAAAAGCATCTGAGATGATAAGAATTCTTCGGACGAACTGAGAAAAACCAATCACGCCTCTTATGTTAAGTCGAACTGGCTGACCTAAGATTGGCGGAATAATTACAGGAACTTCGGCAGCATCTAAATCACTAAGTGTGGCTTTTGGAAAATACGCAACATAGGCATCCATAATAGCTTGCGACGCTGCGAAGCCACGATGCATGTAGCAATTTCTGGCTTCTTTGAAAAATCTATATAATAACATATAGTTTTCTAATTTGTTGAAATCCAACTTAGACGATACTTTGTAAGCATCAAAATACGCGTTGGACATTATGGAGGATTTCTTGCTTCCCACTGCGTAATATGTCGAAAATTTACTCAATAGTCCTGGAAACTCAAGGTTTTTGACAAACGTCTTCTCCTTATATCCTTTTGCAGAAAAACGTTCTTCGTATAAACGATGAGCCCATCCTTCGTGGATGGCAAACAAGTTGTTTAACAACAGCCAAGCAAGTTGTTCTTCTTGTTGTTCCCAAGAAGTATTAATGTAAGAACCGCGATAACTGACCCCGTGAATTTCTTGATTAGGATCTACTTCAGATTGGAATATAGTATCTTCTGCAGTCGGATTAGAGACATTAATTTCCGAGATTTTCCTTCGTGTATATTTCATGCTGGCGCGCAAAGGATGAACAAAATCAAATGCTACCGTAATGTTGTCTAACGCAACTTGTGTGGCTTGAAAAAATAAATTAGCCATTGTTTGTCACCTTTTTTCTGTATTGAGGTTATTACATACGCTAATTATAGTAAAAAAGCGCCTCGTTGTCCAGATGCGATAAAAATTGAATAATCCATCCCCGCATTTTGCGAAGATGGACTATCCAAGTGGTGCGGGCATGGGGACTCGAACCCCAACGCATCACTGCACGAGAACCTAAATCTCGCATGTCTACCAATTCCATCATGCCCGCAGATATGAGCGGCAGGGTCACCTGTCGCTATTTTATTCTCCTCTGATTTTTACACGGCGAGGAACCGAGGCGGAGCATAACGCTTGACCCGCACCTATAAAAACAGGATGAACCTGCTTTTACCAAAGAATGAGCACGGCGAATGATGGAGCGAAAATCCTACACTGAGGTGACATCACCTAAATCCATCGAGTCTGCCAATTCCACCACGCCCGCGTATCCACGGCGTATTGTAGCATAAAATGCATCTCTGTGCAAGATGCGGTTTCCCCAGGGCGATAAAAGACAGGGACGGCTCTTGCCGTCCCTTCTCCCTTATTTCTCCCGCCTGATGGGCCGGATATACTTGAAGTACTGCCCCGGCACGAAGTAGAAGTACGTCATCCGTCCCGGCGTGGCGGTGTCCAGCACGCAGCCGTTGGCGGCATAGTCAAACTCCCGCATGGCCGTTTCCACCTTATCCTCCACCGTGCGGCACTCCTGCTCATAGTCGAAGGGCCCGTGCTCGAACACCACGTACTCCCCCTCCGGCACGTCCATCAGCTCCAGCGGCGCGGGCACAGCCCCGTCATAGTCCGCCGGCAGCCGCACGCCGTAGCTCTCGATGCGGGGATACCCCCACGCGCACAGCCGCCCTCTGGGGTCGTTGATGTACGCCATGATCTGCCCGGCCATGCCGTCGGGCTCGGCGCCGCCGTTGTCGTCCAGCTTGCCGGGGATGCTGTCCAGCAGACCGCACACGGTGGCACAGTCCCCGCCGGGCACGTCCTTCTGCTTTTCCCAGAAGTCCCAGTACCCGTTGCTCTCATAGTTCCGCACATGCAGATATTTGTGCGCCGGTATGGTCACAAAATACGTCTTTACGCCCTCTTCGCTCTTTATCATGCCAATTTCTCCCATTCCAAAGATATAGCGATCGAAAGGGTGTATCCTGGTGCGCAGCACCACCGGCTTGGGCTCCCGCCGGTATGTCCCCGGCGTCACGCCGTACAGCGCCTTGAAGGCCCGGGTGAACGACTCCTGTCCGGAGAACCCGTAGTCCAGCGCGATGTCCAGCAGCGGCCGTCTGCTGTCACGCACCTCCTTCAGGGCGAAGGCCAGTCTCCGCTGGTGCAGATACGTCCGCAGCGGCATCCCCGCCATCTCCCGGAACTTCCGGGTGGCGTGGAACTCCGAGTAGTGCAGCCGCGCCGCCAGCGCCTGCAGCGTCAGCGCCTGGTCGTCGTGGCGCATGATGGCCTCGTCCATCTCGTTCACCACCGTCTGTATCAGCTGCTGCCATTCGTACATACGCCCGTCCCCTCTCTTTCGCTGCTGTCAGCATACTCTTTTCCCCGGCACGATTCTTGACCTTACTTGCTGTCCGTACCAAAACAGGGACGGCTCTCGCCGTCCCTGTACAGTTATTCCGCTTCCGCCGCCCCGGCAGGCTCCTCCTGCTCGCTCTCGCTCTTGGGCAGCTGCTCCGGCCACTTGGCCCACGTCTGCCGGATGAAGGGCACCACCTGCTCTCTGGCGATCTCCAGCGCGGCGGCCAACTCGCCGTACAGCTGCTCCTCCGCCCGCTTCAGATACCGCTCGTCCATCTGGCTGACCTTCTTGCCGTGGTGCAGGGCCCACGCCCGCTTGCGGCATATCCCGTGTATCATGGATGCCAGCTCCGCGCAGTCGCTGCGCGCCACCAGCTGGTGATAGAACTCCTTGGCCGCCCGCATGCCCCGCTCCGCGGGACGCTGCGCCGGCAGCTCCGGCAGCGCGGCGATGAGCTCCATGGCCTTCTCCCGGCTGATGACGTGCCGCATGAGCACCGTGGTATCCACCGGCGTCATCACCGTGCCGCTGCGGTACAGCGGCGCCAGATGGTAATAGGTCTTGTCCCCGCCGTCATAGCGCAGCCCGGAGGGCCCTATGCTCTCCACGCGGCACACGCCCTCGCCGCCGTACACCACCAGATCGCCTGCAGCAAACATCACACACGCTCCTTCTCCGCACGCACACACAAACACAAAAATGCACATGACCGCCCGGCCATGCGTACCCCCTTCTTGTACATAGTATAGCATACTTTGGCGAAAAATGTAAGCACAATTTTCTTTTTTACTGTCGATTTTCTTGCGGCGGTATAGTATAATACAGGAAATTTTTCCGCGAGGTGATACCCATGAAGACTCCCACCGTCCACCCCACCGCCTTCGTGGCGGACAACGCCACCCTGCTGGGCGACGTGACCCTCGGCGCCCACAGCAGCGTGTTCTTCGGCGCGGTGCTCCGCGCCGACCGCGAGCCCATCACCATCGGCGCCGGCAGCAACATCCAGGACAACTGCGTGGTGCACGAGGAATTCGGCTATCCCGTCACCGTGGGCGACAATGTCACCGTCGGCCACGGCGCCATCCTCCACGGCTGCACCATCGGCGACAACACCCTCATCGGCATGGGCGCCATCGTCCTCAACGGCGCCAAGGTCGGCAGCAACTGCCTCATCGGCGCCGGCGCCCTGGTGCCCCAGAACGCCGTCATCCCCGACGGCTCCCTGGCCTTCGGCTCCCCCGCCCGGGTGAAGTCCCAGCTGGACGGCGACGCCATCGCCCAACTGCGCCAGTCCGCCCTCAGCTATCAGAAGGAAGCCATGGCGTACAAGGCCCAGCAGGAGCGCAGATAAAAAAACAGCCCGCCTCCGGCGGGCTGATTTTTTATTGCTTCAAACTCAGACGACTGCAAAGAACTTCACGATGAACAGCAGGGAGATCACGTACGTCAGCACGGAGACCTCCTTGGCGCGGCCGGAGAACACCTTGATCACAGTGTAGGTGATCATGGCGATGCCGATACCGTGGCCGATGGAGCCGGAGATGGGCATGGCCAGAAGCATCAGGAACACGGGCACCACCTGGTCCAGGTCGTCGAAGTCCACGTTCTTCAGGCCCTGCAGCATCAGGATGCCCACGTAGATCAGGGCGGAGGACGTGGCGGCGGCGGGGATCACCGCGGCCACAGGCGCGATGAACATGCAGGCCAGGAACATCACCGCGGCGGTCAGGGAGGTCAGGCCGGTACGGCCGCCGACCTCCACGCCGGAGGCGGACTCCACGAAGGTGGTCACGGTGGAGGTGCCGCAGCAGGCGCCGGCTACGGTGCCCACGGCGTCGGACAGCAGGGCCTCCTTCATCTGGGGCATATTGCCCTCCTTGTCGGTCATGCCGGCGCGGGAGGCGGTGCCCACCAGGGTGCCGATGGTGTCGAACATGTCGATCATGCAGAAGGTGATGATCAGGCTGATGGCGGTGAACCAGCCGATGTTGAAGAAGTCGGCGAAGTCAAACTTGAACAGCGTGGTCTCCACCATGTCGTGGAAGGGGGGCAGGAAGGACGCACCCTGCAGGGACGCGAAGGGGTTGGTGCCCAGGAAGATGAAGCAGCCCGCCCAGTAGATGACGGAGGCGGCCAGCATACCCACCAGCACGGCGGCCTTGACACCCTTCTTGGCCAGCAGGATGATGACGAACAGGCCGATGAACATGGTCACCACGGTCAGCACCATCTGGCTGTACTCCGCGCCCATGTGGTCCTTGATGACGCTGGGGGTCATGGCGCCGAAGAAGTCGCGCATGACATAGAAGGGGCTGGTGTAGCCGTTGCCCTCGGCGTAGATGCCCACGTTGGAGCCCAGGCCGATGTTCATCAGCATCAGGCCGATGGCCGGACCGATGCCCAGCCGCACGCCCAGGGGGATGGCGGTGACGATCTTATCGCGGATATTGAACACGCTCAGCAGCAGGAACACGATGCCCTCCACCAGGATGATGCACAGCACCGCCTGGAAGGCGCTGGTGTAGTCGGTGTTCAGCATGGCGGCCACGTTGCCGGCGATAACGGCAAAGAAGCTGTTCAGGCCCATGCCCGGCGCCATGACGAAGGGCTTGTTGGCCAGGAACGCCATCACCACGGTGCCGATGGCACTGGCGATGCAGGTGGCCAGGAACACGCCGTTCCACAGGGGGGTGCCCACGGCGAAGTTGGTCAGCAGATTGGGGTTCAGGGCGATGATGTACGCCATCGTCATGAACGTGGTGAGACCGGCCAGTATCTCCGTTTTCACGGTGGTGCCGTTCTCCTTCAGATGAAAGATACGCTCCATGATTTTCTCCTTTTTACTCTGTTGCAGCAAAAATGTACCGCGCCCCATAGCAGGCGCAGGATTATCTTAACGCTTTTTAACGGGAAAAACAAGACTTTTTGTCAGGTTATCTAAATTTTTTTCAGATACCAGTCATAAGTTTGCCCTGCTGCCCCGCCGAAAGCAAAAAAAGCGACCGCCTTAGGCCGCCTGGCCTAAGGCAGTCGCTTTTCTCACTTCTTCCTGTCTGCTTCGATCAGCAGCTTCAGCGCCTCCACACCCACCTGCACGGCGGAGGTGGTGTCCTCGCTCATCTTCTGGTCCAGGCCCGCGGCCTCCCGCTCCTGGTTCCACACCACGTGGAAACAGCTGCCGCAGCGGCATTGCAGCGCGTCCGCCACCACGAACAGCGCGGCGGACTCCATCTCGCTGGCCTTGACGCCCAGGCGCTTCCAGGCCTCCCACTTGTTCAGCAGCTCGTAGGATACCGGCATCTTCGCCGGGCTGTGCTGGCCGTAGAAGGCGTCCTTGCACTGCACCACGCCCACCTGCGTCCGCTTGCCCAGCGCCCGGGATGCCTGCACCAGCGCCGTGGCCACCTCGAAATTGGCCACCGCCGGGTACTCGATGGGCGCATACTCCCGGCTGGTGTGTTCAAAGCGGATGGCGCCCGTGGCCACCACCACGTCGCCGGACTGCACGTCCAGGTCGATGCCCCCGCAGGTGCCCACCCGGATGAACGTGTCCGCGCCGATGTTGTGCAGCTCCTCCATGGCGATGGACGCCGAGGGCCCGCCGATGCCCGTGGAGCACACGGAGACCTTCTCCCCCAGCAGCGTGCCGGTGTAGATGACGTACTCCCGGTTCTGCGCCACGAAGTGCGCGTCGTCGAACAGCGCCGCGATCTTCTCGCACCGCCCCGGGTCGCCGGGCAGGATCACATACCGGCCCACGTCCCCCTCCACACAGTGGATATGGTACTGCTTCTCCAGTTTCTGCATGAAAAAGCCCTCCTTCTATATACATTCAGTTGATTTTCTTCCATAAATTACATCCCGTAGTCGCGTTGGGAAGTAAACAGTATCATACCACGCCCACGCGCAAAAAGCAACTTTGCCTGCGGCAAAAGCCAAAAAGTGTCGCGTCTATAAACCGCGCCGCCGCAAAAACTAATCACGGCACGGCATACGTTGGCGCAGGTGAGCGTGTTTTTGCGTGAGCGATGCCGTGACATACGTGAAAAGGAGGAACCCCCATGACAGATCGCCTGACGGCTCTTGCCGCCGCCCTGCTGCTGGCCGTGACCCTGGCCGCCTGCGGCGAGGCGGGCAAGAAGGCCGACATCGCCCCCGACACCACGCCCAACGGCAGCATCACCACCCAGCCGGACACCAACGGCTCCGACCAGGACATCATCCCCGGCGACAGCATGAACGGCGGCCACAACGCCGATGGCGGCGCCGTCCCCGGCGACGGTGCCTACGCCCCCGACGGCACCAACGGCCTTGCCGACGAAGCCCGCACCGCCCGCCGCTACGACCGCGCCCTCGCCGCCTCCCTCAGCCAGCTCATCCTCAACCGTCTTCCCGAATAACGGCAGATATGCCGGCGGTGCAGCCGCCGGCATATCTCTTTCCCGCCCCTCTTGCATTTTCAAAAAAATACGCTATTATATAAGTGAAAAACGTTCCCATCCCCTCTCCGTCCGCCCCACCGGGCACCGGCGCCAGGCGCGGAACAAATTTATCGCCGCCCACGCGGCAGAGAAAAGAAGGTTTTACTATGACAAAGATCGACATCGTGTCCGGCTTCCTCGGCGCGGGCAAGACCACCCTTATCAAGAAGCTGCTGGCCGAGGCGTTCCCCGGCGAAAAGCTGGTGCTCATCGAGAACGAGTTCGGCGAGATCAGCATCGACGGCGGCTTCCTGAAGGATTCCGGCATCCAGATCAGCGAGATGTCCTCCGGCTGCATCTGCTGCTCCCTGGTGGGCGACTTTGACCGCGCCCTCAAGGACGTGCACGACCAGTTCCACCCCGACCGCATCCTCATCGAGCCCTCCGGTGTGGGCAAGCTCAGCGACGTGATCGTGGCCGTGGAGAACACCGTCAAGGATGTCCCCGACATGAAGCTCAACAGCTTCGTCACCGTGGCCGACGCCACCAAGGTCAAGGTCTACATGAAGAACTTCGGCGAGTTCTACAACAATCAGATCGAGTCCGCCGGCACCATCATCCTCTCCCGCACCCAGCGCCTGAGCCAGGATAAGCTGGAGGCCGCCGTGGCCCTTCTCCGTGAGAAGAACCCCGCCGCCGCCATCCTCACCACCCCCTGGGACGCCCTGGACGGCGCGGCCATCCTCTCCGCCATCGAGAAGGTCTCCCTGGCCGACGAGCTGCTGGAGAAGATGCGCGCCGAGCACGAGGCCGACGAGGCCGAGCACGAGCATGAGCATCACCACCATCACCACGACCATGATGACCATGACGAGCATGACCATGACCATTGCTGCCACCATCATCACGATGATGATGATGACGATGACCACGATCACGGCCACTGCTGCCACCACCATGGCCACGACGATGACGAGCACGAGCACCATCATCACGACCACGACGAGCACGACCACGAGCACCATCACCACCACGACGGCGAGTGCGACGACCCGGAGTGCTCCTGCCACCATCACCATCATCACGCCGACGAGGTGTTCACCAGCTGGGGCGCCGAGACTGTGAAGCCCTTCACCGAGTCCGACCTGGAACGCATCCTCACCGCCCTGGACAGCGGCGACTACGGCGCCATCCTGCGTGCCAAGGGCATCGTTCCCGCCGCCGACGGCGGCCAGTGGCTGCACTACGACTTCGTCCCCGAGGAGCATCAGATCCGCCGCGGCCCCGCCGACTACACTGGCCGCCTGTGCGTCATCGGCTCCAACCTGGACGAGGCGAAGCTGTCCCAGCTGTTCGGCCTGTAAGGAGCTCACGCTATGGATATTCCTGTTTATCTCATCGCCGGCTTCCTGGACGCCGGCAAGACCACCTTCATCAATGGCATCCTCCGGGACGGCTTTGCCGCCGAGGACCGCACCCTGCTCCTGTGCTGTGAGGAGGGCGACCTGGGCTACGACCCCAAGTACCTCTCCAACGTGTTCACCTACACCGTGGAGGACGAGGAGCAGCTGACCCCCGACTTCCTGAAGAAGCTGGAAAAGCAGTACCGTCCCAAGCAGGTCATCGTGGAGTACAATGGCATGTGGAGCATGGAGAAGCTCTACCGCGAGGGTCTCCCCGCCAACTGGATACTCTATCAGATCATGTGCCTGGTGGATGCCCGCACCTTCGAGATGTACGTGAAGAACATGGGCCAGCTGATGATGGAGAAGATCACCAACGCCGACCTGCTGATCTTCGACCACTGCGACGAGCAGCTCCGCGCCCAGCTCCGCAGCCGCAATCTCCGCATGGTCAACCGCCGCGCCGACATCTATCTGGAGAACGAGGACGGCACCAGCGAAGAATACGTCACCCCCGAGATGTCCCCCTTCGACCTCAGCTCCGGCAAGCTGGAGGTCCCCGACGACGACTACGGTATATGGTACGTGGACATCATGGACAACCCCGGCCGCTACGCCGGTGTGGAGGTCTCCTTCAAGGCCATGATGTGCCACTCCAAGAAGTTCAAGGGCGTCCACTGCCCCGGCCGCTTCGCCATGGTCTGCTGTGACAAGGATATGCAGTTCCTTGCGCTGGTCTGCCGCGGCGAGGGTCTGGACAAGTACCGGGATAAGGAGTGGGTGAAGCTGCACGCCACCGTCAAGGTGGAGCAGTGCGATGCCTACCAGGGCGAGGGTCCCGTGCTCTACGTCACCTCCATCGCCGCCACCACCAAGCCCGACCCGGAGATGGTCTCTTTCTGATAACTATTTGCAATATTCGTAAAAAATATAGCGGGATGTATTCACATCCCGCTATATTTTTGCTCTCCGCTTACCTGAAAGAAGAAACGGCCCTCCGGCCGTTTCTCTGTTATCTCACCAATTGCACCGCCGCCGGCAGATTCTCTATCTCCACCCGCGGCGCGCTGGGACAGTACTCCCCGTCCAGGGACCAGGGCAGCTCCTCTGCGGTGGTCAGCGTCACCTTCTGCACATGCCGCAGGATGACCCCCGGATAGTCGTACTGCATCCGGGTCATGGCCGTGATCAGGTTCTGCAGGTCCAGCGCCGTCTTGGGCATCCGCAGCAGCAGCAGTTCGAATTTCCCGTCGTCCATCCGCACCCGCGCCGGGTCCAGCTTCACCAGCCCGCCCAGGGACGTGGAGTTGCACACCGCGCCGAAGATGAATTCACCCTCGAACCGCTCGCCGTCTGCCTCCACCTCGCACCGGTACGGCCGCAGGGAATCCAGGTCCCCCAGCCCCTCCAGTATGTACGCAAAGTGCCCCAGCGCGTTCTTGGCCGCCTGCGTGGCGGAATAGGACGACCTGGTGAACGCCCCGAAGGACGCCACATAGGAGAAATACCTGTCGTTGTGCCGCCCCACATCCAGCGGCCGCGGCGTGCCGTGGACGGCGGCCTCGGCGGCCGCGCTCATCATGGTGTGCAGATGCAGGCTCATGGCAAAGTCGTTGGTGCTGCCGCAGGGCAGATACCCCAGCAGCGGCCGCTTCTCCAGCGTCATCAGCCCCGACAGTGTCTCGTTCAGCGTACCGTCGCCGCCGGCGCACACCACCTCGTCGTACTCGCCGCCCCATTTCGCGGCGATGTCCCGGGCCTGTCCGCCCTCCTCTGTCACAAACACCCGCACCAGATACCCTGCGCGGGAGAACTGCGCCACCGCGTCAAACAGCGGGGCGCGGGATTTTGTCTTTCCTGCACGCGGATTGACGATAAACAAGAGCTTTTTCATGGGAACACCCTTCCTCACCATCTGTAATGCACCGCGCAGACGCGGTTTGTTTCGTTATGATACCACATCCGCCGCCGGAATTCAATATACATTCCGCCGCCCCTGTCGCGCCGCAAAAAATGTTGCAAAACGCTGCACATACAGGTATGATAGATAAAACACCCTCAGGAGGTCGATGCCATGAAGCGTTCCCAGTATTTCAAGTGGGGCCTGACGGCCTTTCTCACCGTCTGTGCCGTGCTGGTATTCTACGACACATTCTACCAGGCGGGCACGCTGCAGCGCTTCCTGTCCCGGCTGGCGTCCATTCTGGCGCCGGTGCTGTACGGCTTCGCCATCGCCTACCTGCTGACCCCCATCATGTCCTGGGTGGAGGGCGCCATCGCCTCCCTCTGGCAGAAGTGCTTCAAGAAGGAACTGAAGCGCCCCTCCGGTGCCCTGCGCCTTGTCAGCATCCTGCTGACCGAGGCCGTGGTCATCTTCCTGCTGTACCTGCTGATGAGCGTACTGGTCCCCCAGGTGGTGGACAGCGTCACCACCCTCATCAACAACGCCGAGTCCTACTACCGCAAGGTCTACCGCTGGGCCAACGACCTGCTGGACAGCGATAACGAGATCGCCGTCCGGCTGGCCGGCCTTATCACCGAGCGCTACTCCGACGGCATGGCGTTCCTCACCGAAAAGGTGCTCCCCTGGGCGCAGAAGGCCGTGGTGCCCCTGACCAACGGCATCTGGAGCGGCATCCGCGGCGCCGTAGGCTTCGCCTTCGACCTGATCGTGGGCATCATTGTCTCCATCTACCTGATGGGCATGAAGGAAAAGAGCCTGGCCCGCTGCTGCAAGGCCGTCTACGCCACCCTGTCCGAGAAGAAGGCCGACGCCGTCATGCGGGGCACCCGCCGGGTCAACGCCATCTTCTCCGGCTTCGTCCGGGGCAAGCTTCTGGACTCCCTGATCATCGGCATCCTGTGCTTCATCTGCTGCTCCATCCTGAAAATGCCCTACACCCCGCTGGTCAGCGTGGTGGTAGGCGTCACCAACGTCATCCCCTTCTTCGGCCCCTTCCTGGGCGCCGTTCCCTCCGCCTTCCTGATCCTGCTGGTCAGCCCCAAGCAGTGCCTGATATTCATCATCTTCATCGTCATCCTCCAGCAGTTTGACGGCAACATCCTCGGCCCCAAGATCCTGGGCGACGCCACCGGCATCTCCAGCTTCTGGGTCATCGTGGCCATCCTGGTGGGCGGCGGCTTCGGCGGCGTGCTGGGCATGTTCATCGGCGTGCCGGTGTTCGCCTGCGTCCAGGAGCTCATCAAATTCCTGATGGACCGCCGCCTCCGCGCCCGGAACATGCCCACCGAGGCCTACGCCTACGTGGGCCGCGCCAAGGACGCCCCGTCCGAGGACGACCATCAGCCCCCCGCCCCCAGCGATCCCGTGTAAAAAAGGAGACCTCCCCATGACCAAAGACCTCTACGACCGCCTTATGCGCTACGGCAACGACTCCGAGCCGTTCCTGACCCACAACTTCATGCGCACCACCGATCTGGCCGACGGCACGGCCACCGTGGTGCTCCCCATGCACACCGAGAGCCTCAACCGCTGGGGCGGCGCCCACGGCGGCCTCCTGTTCTCCCTGTGCGATGTGGCCATGGGCATGTCCATCATGACCCTCCGGCAGGAGACCATGGTCACCGTCAACGCTACCATCGACTACCTGTCCGCCGCCCCGGCGGGCAGCACCCTCACCGCCGTGGGCAGGGTGGACCGCATCGGCGGCAAGCTGGCCTTCGCCTCCGCCGAAGTCCGCGACCAGACCGGCAAGCTGATGGTGCAGTCCCACTGCGTCATGTGCTTCACCGGCAAGGCCCTGCCCCTGTGAGCCCCCGCGCCCTCCGCCGCTGGGCCCTGGTCCTGGCGGCCTTCTTCGCGGTCTATTTCACCGTCCGCACCAGCCGCCCCGCCATGAACTGGTTTTGGTACGGCGTCGTCGTTCCCTTCCAGCGCTGGCTGGGCGCCCTCTGCGGCCGCCTGGACGTCTCCGTGGCCGAGGTACTCATCCTCACCGCCCTGTTCGCTGCCCTGCTCTGGCTCTGCAGCGTTCCCCGCCGCATCGCCGCCTCCCGCCGCCGCGGCCGCTGCGCCCTGCGCCAGCTGCTTGCGGCGCTCCTGGCCGTGGCCACCGTCTACGCCGGCTTCTGCCTTCTCTGGGGCACCGGCTACAATACCGACAGCTTCCGCGACCGCAGCGGTCTCACCACCCGGCCCGTCACCGCCGCCGCTCTGGCCAATACCGCCCGCTACTTCGCGGATAACCTCGCCTCCGCCGCCGCGGATGTCCCCCGGGACGCCGACGGCCTCTGCGCCGCCGACCGCCGCGCCATCCTCGCCCGCAGCCCCGGCGCCCTGGATGTCCTGACGGACGAGTTCCCCTTCCTGACCCCGGACACCGCCCCCGCCAAGGATTTCGCCTGCTCCCGTGCTCTCAGTGCCCTGCGCTTCACCGGGTTCTACTTCCCCTTCACCGGCGAACCCAACGTCAACACCGACAGCCCCGCCGCCTACCTCCCCGCTACCGTCTGCCACGAGCTGGCCCACCGCCAGGGCATCACCGCCGAGGAGGAGTGCAATTTCGTGGGCATCCTGGCCGCCATACGCTCCGACGACCCGGTCTACCGCTACTCCGGCTGGCTCAGCGGCTTCGGCTATCTGTCCAACGCCCTGTACACCGCCGACCGCGACGCCTGGCAGTCCATCCGCGACAGCCTGCCCGACACGGTAGTGGCCGACATCCGCGCCGACAACGCCTATTGGGCCCAGTTTCGCGGTGCCGTGGCCGCGGTCTCCGACACGGTCTACGACGGCTTCCTGAAAAGCAACGGCGACACCGATGGCGTCAAAAGCTACGGTGTCGTGGTGGACCTCCTGGTCTCCTACTTCGCCTGATTTTTCCCCCCCGCCGGCGCGCAGCGCTGTCATTCCGAGCCAGTGACCGACGTCACTGGCGTGGGAATCCGTTCCCCCCTCCCCCGCCAGCGCGCAGCGCTGTCATTCCGAGGGCACTCTGCACCCACGGCGATTTGCCCCCTCTGTCATTCCGAGCCAGTGACCGACGTCACTGGCGTGGGAATCCGTTCCCCCCTCCCCCGCAGGCGCGAAACTCCCTACTATCCCCTAAAAAAAGAAAGCCCCTCTGGGGCTTTCTTTTTTTGCGTTATCAGAATTTCTTCTTCCCCACATACGCCATCCCGGTCAGGGACAGCACCGCGCTGACGGCGTAGATACCCACACCTGCGTCAAACGTCTTGGGGCTGCCGGTCTTGCTCCCGTCCGCCTTGGTGTCGGCAGCCGCCGTGGAGTTGTAGTAATACCTCGGCGTTGTACCTGTGCCCGGCGTTACTTCCCCGCCGGGGTTTTGGCTTCCGCCGGTCGCCGGGATAGTCTCTTCTCCCATCACATAGCCGCATTCAGTACACTTCTTTTGTTTTTTGCCATCAGCGGTGTCGGTCGGCTGAATGACAGTTTCCCAAGCACCGGCCGTATGTACCCCATAGCCACCCTTCTGCGTGTTATCCCTCACATAGCAGTTCAGCGCAGTACACACATGCCAATGGGCGGTCTCGTTTGTCGCCCAGCTTGCAGACCAGGCATGCACATGTCCCGTGGTCTCCCCGCTGTCATTATTTTTCCACGTCGCATAAAGGGTCACATAATTCACCATCGTTTGCTCGGCGCTCAAAGAGTCAATAGACTCTCCCCCCCACTCAAGCGACCATCCCGCAAAGATTTTTCCACTGGGTGCCGTAAACATACAGTCTGGCAGGGCGTTGCAACCCGTCCCCCACAGGACTTGCTTTTCCTCTTGGGTGCCTGTTCCCCCACCCGGATAGAACCCAATCGTACAATATGCGACAGCCTCTCTCAGAATCAGCACATACTTGTCACTTGTACACTCGCTCACGTTGGTCTTTTCGGTTGCTGTCGTGGCAGCTTCACCACTTTTGATAATGAAGCTGGTTGAGCTGGTGGCTGCCAATGTTCCTACAACCCCGGCGATTCCGCCAACCGCAACCAAGTGATTTCCCACAGACACGGTCTCTCCGTACACGCCATACCTCTGCCCTATAGCGTAGATTTTTCCATTATCCCAGACATGTATACGACCATCAGGCACATATAAACCTGTATCCGTTGTATCTGCAATTACGCGCGAATTATAGTAGACCTCAATTCCACTATAGTCGCCACTTGCCTTACTATAAACGCCGTAGGTCCCTTCAACTCTTACCCATACCGATGCAGTGAATACCACATTCCCGCCAGCTACAATACCACTTCCAGCAGTAGCTATCGCATTCGTGTCAATGCTTTCTATCGTCACATTTCCCGTAGCGTTAATAGCATCCGCACCGTTGGCGTGAATATTCAAATCTCCATCAGAGATGCTGCTGTTATCATCATCTTTAACAATCAAATTTCCTTCCACCTGAATGGCTGCTTTCCCGGTCTCCGTGGTCGTATAATCGATAGTTGCACCCTTAGCGTGCACAACGATCGTCAAGTCCCCATTGGATACGATCTGTCCATTCAGTTCCAGCTCGTTCAGCGTCAGGACGCCATTCTCAAATTTGGCATCGTAGTCACTGGCACTGCCCTCAGTACCGCCATTTTTGTAGTACTTTGTGTTGCTTCCATCCAGCACCACACCACCAATGGACACCCGGCCGCTGCCGAGCGCGTCCCCCGCATACGCCGTTGTGACAATCCCCTTCGTCACTTCTGACGAAGTGACGAGTTCTGCCCCATGGGGCAGAACAGTCAGCGCTAACAGCGCCGCCAGGAAAATACCCGCTATTCTTTTCATATCGTTCCTCCTCGTCGTTTATCGGCCGCGACCCCTTCGCGGCCCTTTGATGCCCCTATCATACCACCCTCCCTCGCATTTTGTTCCTCAACTGCCCCAAATGTCACTCCTGCGCCCCGAAATGTAATTCTCCCCCTCCAAAAAGCCGTTTCCCCAGCGCGCAGCGCTGTCATTCCGAGCCAGTGCTCGCCGCGAAGCAAGTACCCTTGGGGTGCACACTGGCGTGGGAATCCGTCCCCCGAGTATAAGAGAACGGATTGCCGCGTCGCTTCGCTCCTCGCAATGACAAGCGACGCAGGGTCCGCCGCCCCGCCAGCACGTAGCGCTGTCATTCCGAGGGCGCTTTGCACCCATAGCGATCCGCTCCCCTCTGTCATTGCGAACCAGTGACCGATGTCACTGGTGTGGCAATCCGTATCTCCCCGGCGGCGCCAGCCGCCACCTACCAAAGCCCCTGCCCCGCAGGGGCTTTGGCGCGATTTGATAATCGCCCACCCGGTAGAACCCCCGACCCCTACCGTGGCTGTCTTTAGCGTCAGCGAAGCGGCAGCGGAAAGCTGTCCCGGCACAGTCCTTTTGACCGACAACGAAATCGGCAAACTCCGCCCGCGAGAATATCCAGCAAGTCAGAACCGACCATAGCGCGCCAAGGGATCCTTAGACCGTAGGTCAAAGCGGCGTTTTTGGGTACTTTTGTACCCCAAGGGTATTTGTTCCGCTTCGCTCCACTGCTCGCTGTTGACAAAAGTACCCCGCCGGAGGCAACAAAGAAAAGCCGCCGCCTCTCGGCGACAGCTTTCTTCTTGCGCTTTCCCTCCATCCCGGCGGAGAGATTTTTCGTCCTGTCGATGGCAGACCGACGACGGCGTACCGTGTGTACGTCTAGGAGGTCTGACGATGACAGGGCGGAAAAGATCCCGCCGGGTCTTTCCTTTTTACAGGCCCGGTATGTTCAATCCCCCGGTCAACGCATTCATGGAGCTGCTCATGGCGTCCTCCGCCTGGCGCAGCGCCTCATTCACCGCGGAGATCACCAGGTCCTGCAGCATCTCCACATCCTCCGGGTCCACCACGTCGGGCTTAATGGTCAGCGCCGTCAGCTCCTTCTTGCCGGTGACCACGGCCGTCACCGCGCCGCCGCCCACCGAGGCGGTGAAGGACGCCTGCTCGACCTCCTCCTGCGCCTTGGCCATCTCCTGCTGCATCTTCAGCAGCTTCTGCTGCATCTGCGCCTGCTGCTGCATCATTCCGGCGCCGCCGGTAAAGCCCCTCCGGGCGCTGTAACCCTTTGCCATACTTGTTCTCCTTTTTGTCAATTATTCGGTGAAAGCTGTCTTTTTCCCGTTTATCCCCGTGGTACCGTCACCTATTTTGCGGAAATGCACCGAAGGTACCTATCCGTGACCGTTACCAAAAGGGTCACCGGGTGTGCATTACTTTATCTGGAATCCGTCCAGCTGCTGCCCGTTCAGCGCTAATTCGTCCAGCTTGTCCCGTGCAGGCGCGGGCTCCTCCCAGGGCGGCATATCCCCCGCCGGGGGCATCTCGCCCGCCATGGGCGGTGCCTCTTCGGGCAGCGGCGGCCGCTCATAGTCGTCCACCGGCACCGGCGCAGGCTTCGGCTGCCGCACCGGCGCAGGCCTTGCGGCAGAAGGCTTTCCGCCGATGTCGCCCACCTCGAACTTTGCCCGCACGCTCCGTCCCGCGTGCCGCGAGGTCACGCTCTCCAGCACCTCCGTCACAGCCTTGCAGTCCAGCAGCGACTTGAACATCTCGTTTTCGCACCGGACGGTCAGTATCTCGCCGTCCAGCACTCCCTTTGCGTGGCTGAGCATTACTCTGAAATTCACGGGCAGCGCCCCCTTGTAGTGCTCGATCAGGGTTTCCCACACGTCACCGTCGCCGCCGGTATCCATTGCAGCAGAAGGCTTTCCGGCTTCCGCCACCGCTTCGTCCGCGCCCGCCGCCGATGGCGCAGGCTGCGCCCCGCTCTCGGGCTCCGGTACCTGCACAGGCGCCGCCGCAGGCCCCGGCGCAGGGGCCCATTCGCGCGCCGGCTGTGCCGCCGGTCCCGGTCGATCTATACTTGAAACAAGCGCCTTCCCCGCAGGTATCACGCCTTTTTCCAACTTTTCCTCCAGTGCGGACACCCGGCCGTCCAGCGCCGCCGTGTCCCCGGACAGGCTCTCGTCGCACAGCCGCAGCAGGCACAGCTCCGCATCCGTCCGCTGCCGGATGCTGTCCGGCAGCCCCGCCGCCGTCCGCTGTATGGTGTCGGTCATGAACAGCAGCCGCCGCATGGGCGTTTCCGCCGTCATGTCCGCCAGCGTTTTCCGGTCGTACACGCCGCTGAGCAGCGCCGCCCCGCCCTCCGGCGCGGCCTTCATCACCGTCATATCCCGGCACAGATCGCTCAGCTCACCCAGCAGTGCCGAGATGTCCTTGCCTCCCCGGTACAGCTGATCCAGCAGGCCCAGCGCGTCGCCGCTCCGCCGTGCCAGCAGCTGCCGCATCAGCTGCAGCGTCTGGGTGCTGCCCGCCAGTCCCAGCGTGTCCAGCACCGACTTGGCGTCCACCGTTCCGGCGGCCGCACGGCACTGATCCAGCAGGCTCAGCGCGTCGCGCAGCGCCCCGTTGGCCATGCGCGCCAGCAGCTCCGCGCCGTCGGCGGTCAGGTCGATGCTCTCCGCCTGCGCCACGTGCAGCAGTTGCTTTTCCATATCGTGTGGCAGGATGCGCTTGAAGGAGAACCGCTGGCAGCGGGACAGGATCGTGGCCGGCACCTTCTGCAATTCGGTGGTGGCCAGGATGAACAGCAGATGCTCCGGCGGTTCCTCCATGATCTTCAGCAGGGCGTTGAAGGCGTCCTTGGACAGCATGTGTACCTCGTCGATGATGTACACACGCTTCCGCAGCACGGAGGGGGGATAGATGGCCTCCTCACGCAGGGAGCGGGCGTCGCTGACGCTGCCGTTGGAGGCGGCGTCCAGCTCCGTCACATCCAGCAGGGAGCCGTCGTCGATGCCCCGGCAGGCGGCGCACTGGTTGCAGGGCGCGCCGTCAATGGGGTTTTCGCAGTTGACCGCCTTGGCCAGGATGCGGGCACAGGTGGTCTTGCCGGTGCCGCGGGTACCGGTGAAAAGATAGGCGTGCCCCACCTGACCGTCCGCCACCTGCCGCTGCAGCGTGTCGGTGATGTGCTGCTGCCCCACCACCTCCGAGAAGGTCCTGGGACGGTATTTGCGGTACAATGCCTGATACACGGGCACACCTCCCCGGTAAAAGAAATGAACCTGTTCTCCGCTCTGGGCCACAGAGCCGGCACCCTCGCGGCACATGGATGATCCCTCTTAATGCTGCTCGGTTCCCCGCCTGACATGATTCGTGGGTATCCATTGCGCGAGACCGGCTCCGCAGCGCACAGCGGAGAACAAGTTCGTACAGTGTATTTTACTACAATTCTTTTCGGATGGCAATAGTTTTTTGCGGCACCCCGGTCTCTGTCCGTCCCGCCCCTATGCCAGCAGGGAGAATATCCCGTGACAGACCATGCACAGCGCCACACCCACAGCGGTGGGCAGGAGCATGGAAAGCACCGTCCACCTGACGCTGCCCGTCTCCCGGTGGATAGTCAGGCAAGTGGTGCCGCAGGGGAAATGGCACAGGCAGAAGAGAAGCATACACACGCACGTCTCCGCCGTCCAGCCCCGCGACGTCAGCAGGCTGTGGAGGGCGGCGGTGGAGCAGTCCGTCAGGCTGCCCGCCTGGGTGTAGCCCATCGCCAGCGTGGGCAGCACGATCTCATTGGCGGGAAAGCCCACCAGGAACGCCGTCAGCGTCATGCCGTCCAGCCCCATCAGCCGTCCCAGTGGCTGGAAAAACGCCGCCGCCCGCTGCAAAAGCGGCACGCCGCCGGGGGCGAGATTCGCCAGCAGCCACAGCACCAGCCCCGCCGGGACGGACACCGTCACCGCCCGCCCCAGCACGAACAGCGTCTTATCCAGCAGGGAGCGCACCAGCACCTGCCCCACCCGCGGCATACGGTAGGGCGGCAGCTCCAGCGTGAAGGCGGAGGGCGCGCCCCGCAGGACGGTGGCGGTCAGAAAGCGGGTGGTCAGCAGCGTCACCGCCACCGCCAGCAGGATGCAGCCCAGAAACGACGCGGACGCCGCCCACGGGCGTCCTTGCCACAGGAGCGTGACCAGCACCAACAGGGTGGGCAGCCGCCCGTTGCAGGGCATGAAGGCGTTGGTCAGTATCGCCGCCAGCCGCTCCCGCGGACTGTCCATAATACGGCAGCCCATGACGCCGCAGGCGTTGCAGCCCATCCCCATGCACATGGTAAGGCACTGCCTGCCGCTGCCTCCGGCGCGGCGGAACAGCACGTCGCAGTTGAACGCCAGCCGGGGCAGCAGCCCCGCATCCTCCAGCAGGGCGAACAGCGGGAAAAAGATGGCCATGGGCGGCAGCATCACCGCCACCACCCATGCGGCGGTGCGGTAGACGCCGTCCACCAGCGCGCCCTGCACCCACCACGGGGCGAAGGACAGCAGGCGGCGCAGCGGCTCCTGCAACGCCATGAGCCAACGGCTCAACAGGGCGGAGGGCAGGTTCGCGCCCCACATAGTCAGGGAGAACACCACGCCAAGCAGCACCAGAAGCACCGGGAGGGCGGTGTATTTTCCCATCAGGATGCGGTCAATGCGCCGGTCGCGCTCATGGAGGGCGGCGGTGCCCCCAAGGCAGACGCGCGCCAGTGCGTCCGCCCGCTCCGCCACCCAGAGCGGGTCGTCCGCCGCGCCCTCCCACGGCGGCGGGGACGCGGGGCTGCGCGCCGCCTGCGCCGCCGCGTTTCGCAGTGCGTCCAGCCCGGAGCGGTCACGGGCGGAGGTCATCACCACCGGCACGCCCAGTGCCTCCGCCAGCGCGCTGCCGTCCGGCGCGGCTCCGCGGCGGCGGGCTTCGTCCATCATGTTCAGGCAGACCACCATGCGCCCCGTGCGGCAGCGCAGCTGCACCGCAAGGCGCAGGTTCCGCCGCAGGCAGCAGGCGTCCAGCACCGCCACGATCACATCCGCGCCGCCGTCCAGACAGTCGCGGGTGACCACCTCCTCCGGCGAGTCCGGGTGGAGGGAGTAGGTGCCCGGAAGATCCACCAGACGGAACGTATCCCCCTCCCAGACGTACCGTCCCTCGGCTGCCGCCACTGTCTTGCCGCACCAGTTGCCGGTGTGCTGCCGCAGCCCCGTCAGCGCGTTGAAAACCGTGGACTTGCCCACGTTGGGGTTGCCCGCCAATGCCACCGTGTACTCCTTCATACGCCGTCCCTCCCCGCGTTATTTCACAGGGTATCCTATGACGACCCCGCAGGCGGGGTGCAAAGAAAAACAGGCGGCTCGTTGCAGAGCCGCCTGTTTTTTCAGTAAAAGGAGAGAGAAATACAATGGGTGGGTATCCTTTCGGATGAATATATCATACACAGGGTGCGTTAAAAAGTCAACAGGTTTGATAAAACATTAACAAATTGTTCACAAGCGTCTCCCTCCGTTCACAAATCGTTTACAGTGACCGGCGGGAAAAGCTATTGACAATAAAAAGTATCGGTGCTACCATTTAGCGTGCTAATAGTTCGCGTGCTAATAATTTTAAATCAAAGAAGGAGGGTCGCTATGAAATTCTGCTTTGACGAACGCCCGGCGCACTTCGGCGCGCTGTTCGGGTATTGCGATCACCAGGTGCATAACCTGATGGGGAAGCTGCTGAAGCAGTATGACGTGTCCCCCATGCAGTGCAGGACGCTGATGTTCCTGTACGACGCGGAGGATGAGGTGAACCAGAAAACACTGGAGCGGCACCTGATGGTCAAGCCCAGCACGGTCAACGGCATCGTGGACCGGCTGGAGGAAAAGGGTATGGTGCGCCGCACCGTCAGCACCGCCGACGGGCGGTGCCGCATACTCGCGCTGACCGAGAGCGGCCGCCGGTTCCGCGACGACTTCCAGGACGTGCTGCAGCAGGTGAACGAGCGGCTGGAGCGGGGCTTCAGCGGTACTGAGAAGGCCCTGTTCACGGACTTCCTGCTGCGGGCGGCGCGGAATCTGGCCGATGAGGAGGAGGAAACATGCTGAGAAAATTAGCGCCCTACACAAAGGGCTATCGCCTGCTGATGGTGTTCGCCATCGCCTGCTCCGCCGGTGAGGCGGTGCTGGAGCTGCTGCTGCCCCAGGTGATGAGCGACATCGTGGACGTGGGCATCGCCACCGGCGACCGGGCATATATCCTGACCGCCGGGCTGAAAATGGTCATTATGGCGCTGCTGGCACTGGGCTGCGGCGTGGGCGCGGCGGCGCTGGCCGCCAGGGCGTCCATGGGCTTCGGCGCGGCGCTGCGGCAGGCGGAGTACGAGCAGGTGCAGAGGTTCTCCTTTGCCAACATCGAGCACTTCTCCACCGCCAGCCTGGTGACCCGGCTGACCAACGACGTGGCATCGGTGCAGATGACCACATTCATGGGCATGCGCATGCTGGTGCGCGCCCCGACGATGCTGGTGACGGCACTGGTGATGGCGCTCATCATCAGCGCACGGCTGAGCCAGGTGTTCCTTGTGGTCATCCCCCTGCTGGTCATCGCGGTGGCCATCGTCATCAAGCGGGTGGGGCCGTTCTTCACCTCCCTGCAGGGCGCCACGGACGATGTGAACCTGGTGGTGCAGGAGGACCTGAACGCCATCCGCGTGGTGAAATCCTTCGTCCGGGAGAAGCAGGAGCAGGAGAAGTTCGCACAGCGAAGCGAGAAGCTGCGCAGCATGGCGGAGCGGGCCTTTGGCTTCGTGGTGCTGTTCATGCCGGTGATGATGATCCTCATGGGCGGCACCATCACGGCGGTGATGTGGATCGGCGGCCACTACGTATGGGAGGGCACGTTGCTGTCCGGCGACCTGATCGCGTTCTTCACCTACGTCAGCGAGATACTAATGTCGCTGATGATGGTGTCCGTGGTGCTGATGATGCTGACCCGCGCCATCGCCTGCGGCAAGCGCATCGTGGAGGTGCTGGACGAGGAGCCCCGCATCACCGACAAGGATGCCGACCCGGCGCTGCGGGTGGAGGACGGCAGCATCCGCTTCGATCACGTGTATTTCAAGTACCACGACACGGCGGAGGCCTGGAATCTGGACGATGTGAGCTTCACAGTGCCCAGCGGTGCCACGGTAGGTATTTTAGGCGGCACCGGCAGTGCCAAAACCACGCTGGTGAGCATGATACCGCGGCTGTACGACGTGGACAGCGGCGGCGTCTATGTGGGTGGGCACAACGTCAAGGAGTACACCATGGAAGCCCTCCGGAGGGGCTGCGCCATGGTGCTGCAGAAGAACACCCTGTTCTCCGGCACCATACGGGAGAATCTGCGCTGGGGCGATGAGCACGCCACCGACGCGGAGATACAGGAGGCATGCCGCCTGGCCTGTGCCGACGAATTCATCGAGAAGATGCCCGACGGTTACGACACCTATATCGAGCAGGGCGGCACCAATGTATCCGGCGGGCAGAAGCAGCGGCTGTGCATCGCGCGGGCGGTGCTGCGCAAGCCGAAGATACTGATACTGGATGACTCCACCAGCGCAGTGGACACCGCCACCGACGCCAAGATACGCGCCGCGCTGAAAACGGTGCTGCCCGGCACCACTAAGCTGATCATCGCGCAGCGCATCACGTCCGTCATGGACGCCGACCTGATACTGGTGATGGACGACGGGCATATCTCTGCCATGGGCACCCATGAGGAGCTGATGGAAAAGAGCGACATTTACCGGGAGGTCTACCGCTCCCAGCAGGAAGGAGTGAGCATAGATGGCTGAACAGAAACGCGCGCCGCGGGGACACGGCCCTCAGGGGCATGGCTTCCAGCGCCCCAAGGACTTCCGGGGCACGGTGAAGAAGCTGCTGCGGTATATCGGCCGCTACAAGGCGGCGCTGGTGCTGGTATTCGTGTGCCTGGTGGTCAGCTCCGCCGCCTCGGTGCTGAGCAGCTACCTGCTCAAGCCCATTATCAACGACTATATCCTGCCCGGTGACTTCGGCGGCCTGCTGAAAATGCTGGTGCTGCTGATGGGGATGTTCCTGCTGTCGGGCGCGTGCTCCTACGCCTATTCCCGCATCATGGTGCACATCTCGCAGCGGACGGTGGCGCAGCTGCGGCAGGACCTGTTCGACAAGCTGCAGAGTCTGCCCCTGCGGTACTTTGACACCCACCAATCCGGCGACCTGATGAGCCGCTTCACCAACGACATGGACACCGTGTCGGAGATGATCAACTCCAGCTTCGCCAGTGTGGTGTCCTGCACCTTGACGTTTATCGGCATTGTTGCTATGATGCTGTATATGAACTGGGTGCTGACGCTGATCACCTTTGCCTTTTTGGTGCTGATGCTGCTGGTGGTCAAGGGTGTGGGCGGCAAGAGCCGCGTCAGCTTCCAGAACCAGCAGCGGGCACTGGGTGCCATGAACGGCTATATCGAGGAGATGGTGGAGGGCCAGAAGGTCATCAAGGTGTTCAACCACGAGGGCAAGGCCATCCAGCAGTTCTCCGGGCTGAACGCCGACTATCGTCAGGCCGCCACGGCGGCGCAGACCTATTCCGGCGCCATGATGCCCGCCATGGCCAACCTGTCCCGCATCGACTACGCCGTGACGTGCTGCGTGGGCGGGCTGCTCGCCATCGGCGGCATGTTCGACGTGGGGTCGCTGGGCGCGTACCTGCTGTACGTGAAGCAGGTGAGCCAGCCCATCTCGCAGGTGAGCCAGCAGGTGAACGTGCTGCTGGCCGCCATCGCCGGTGCGGAGCGTATCTTCGCCGTCATGGAAGCCCAGCCGGAGGTGGACGAGGGCAAGACCGTCATCGTCCGGGTGGAGAAGAACGGCGATACCCTCACCGAGACCGACCGCCGCACCGGCTGCTGGGCGTGGAAAAAGCCCGACGGCACGCTGGTGGAGCTGCGGGGCGACGTGCGCTTCGACCACGTGACCTTCTCCTACGACGGGGAAAAGACGGTGCTGAACGACGTGTCCCTGTTCGCCGAGCCGGGGCAGAAGATCGCCTTCGTGGGCTCCACCGGCGCGGGCAAAACCACCATCACCAATCTGATCAACCGCTTTTACGACGTGCAGGAGGGCACCATCACCTACGACGGCATCAACGTCAAGGAGATCGAGAAGGACTCCCTGCGCCGCTCGCTGGGCATGGTGCTGCAGGACACCCATCTGTTCACCGGCACCATCGCCGACAACATCCGCTACGGCCGCCTGGACGCCACGGACGAGGAGGTACGCGCCGCGGCGCGGCTGGCCAACGCCGACGGCTTCATCCGCCACCTGCCCCAGGGCTATGACACGGTCATCACCGGCGACGGCGGCAGCCTGAGCCAGGGCGAGCGGCAGCTGCTGGCCATCGCGCGGGCGGCGGTGTCCGACCCGCCGGTGCTGATACTGGACGAGGCCACCAGCTCCATCGACACCCGGACGGAGACCCTGATCGAAAAGGGTATGGACTCCCTGATGGAGGGGCGGACGGTGTTCGTCATCGCCCACCGGCTGTCCACCGTGCGCAACAGCCAGGCCATCCTGGTTTTGGAACACGGGCGCATCATCGAGCGGGGCGACCATGAGGACCTGCTGGCCCAGAAGGGAAAGTACTACCAACTCTACACCGGCAAGGCGGAGCTGAGCTGATGTGCGGTATAAAACAGGAAGAAAACGGAAAACATGAAGGAGGATGCACCATGACGGAAAAACAGCTTTGTGAAATGGCTATCGCCATGCTGGATAGGGCCTACGTGCCCTACTCCCACTTCCCCGTGGGCGCGGCGCTGCTGTGCAGGGACGGCACGGTGTTCACCGGCTGCAATATTGAAAACGCCGCCTACGGCGCCACCATCTGCGCCGAACGGACGGCCATGGTCAAGGCGGTCAGCGAGGGACACAAGGACTTCGACACCATCGTTATCGCGGGCAGGAGCGACGACTTCTGCGTGCCCTGCGGCACCTGCCGCCAGGTGATGATGGAGTTTGCCCCGGAGCTGACGGTGATATGCCTGAACAAAAAGGGCGAGAGCAAGAAGTTTACGCTGAAGGAGCTGCTGCCCTACGGCTTCGACCATACCTGGCTGTAAAAGCGGCGGAGCGTTTCCGGCGGTGCGGCGGCACGGCAAAAGTTCCCATGGAACCAAAGCGCCCGCCACTACGTCTTACGGACAGAAACCTAACTCAGGAGGATACAAATTCATGAAAAAGTTTATTTCCCTCGTTCTGGCGGCAGCGCTGGCGTTCAGCCTGGTGGCCTGCGGCAGCAAGACCGACGACAAGAGCGACCAGCCCTATACCCCCGCCAGCGCGCTGGATCTGCTGGAGAAGGTGTGGAGCACCTACACCGAGGATGAGAAGTTCCCCACCTCCGGCGGCGACTACTCCGAGGCGAACAGCAAGGAGGACGCCCCCGGCGTGTACGATCTGAGCGACCGCGCCGCCGTGGACAGTGCCCTCGGTCTGCCGGAGACGGCGAAGGTGGATCAGGCGGCGTCCCTCGTGCACATGATGAACGCCAACACCTTTACTGCCGCCGCCTATCACTGCACCGATGACCCCGCCGCGCTGGCGACCCAGCTGCGGGACAACATCCAGCAGCGGCAGTGGATGTGCGGCTTCCCCGACAAGGTGGCCGTGGCCGTGGTAGGCGAGTACGTGGTGTCCGTGTTCGGCGCCGAGGACCTGGTGGACACCTTTATGTCGCACCTGAACGGCATCTTCGGCGTGCAGCCCGTCTATGACGAGGCCATCCAGTGAAGAAGCTGGTACAGCGTATCGTGTTCCTGCTCCTGGCAGCGGCTATGCTCATAGCCGCTGCCTTGCTGCCCTCATCGCCCACAAAGCAGGACACTGCGGCCCCCAAGGTCTACGTATATGAGGGCTATGCCGCTGCCACCGACGCGCCCTGGGACGGTAAGTCCCTGGACTTCGCGGTGCACCGGTTCAGCCACCTGCTGGAGAAGTACTTCCCGGACAACGCCGCTTATCTGGCGGTGGTGCCGGACAAGGCGCAGTTCACCGTGCCGCCGGAGGGCTATGTCCCCGCCGGGGCGCAGGAGACCGCCGCCTATCTGGCGGAGCGGCTGAACGTACAGGCGGTGGACATCGGCTCCCTTCTGGCACTGGACGACTATTACCGCACCGACCCCCACTGGCGGCAGGAGCGGCTGCGCCCGGCGGCGGAGGCGCTTTTGACGGCCATGGGTGCGCCTGTGCCCGACACCCGGGAGGAGACACTGTGCGCGCTGGAGGGCGAGTTCCACGGCAGCTACTGGGGCAAGACGGAGGAGCCGCTGCAGGCGGACACGCTGGTCTATCTGACCTCCCCGGCGCTGGATACCTGCACGGTGTACGACTACGAGACCGGCGCCACCGGCGGGATATACGACTTTACCGCCGCGGAGAAAGCGCCCTACGATCTGTTCCTCAGCGGCAGTAAGTCCCTGCTGCGCATTGAAAACCCGACGGCGGACAGTGGCCGCACGCTGGTGGTGTTTCGGGATTCCTTCGGCAGCAGTCTCATCCCCCTGCTGGCGGAGAGCTACGGTACCGTCTACGCAGTGGACATACGCTATCTGGCCTCCGACGCGCTGGAGCGGGTGGTGACCTTCCCCCAGGACGCGGACGTGCTGTTCCTGTACAGCGCCACGGTGCTGCACAACAGCATCACCCTGAAGTGACGCGGCACATATACTGGCACAGACACGGAAGAAAGGGGTCTTTGCCCATGATGGAGACATTGGACGCGCTGGCGCCGGGGAACAGCGCCCGCGTTGTGTCACTGCATCTCCCGCCCCACAAACAGCGGCGCATGCAGGAGCTGGGACTGACACCCGGCGCCGCCGTGACCGCGCTGCACCGGGCGCCCTGGGGCGGCATCACCGCCTACGGCGTGCTGGACACCGTGGTGGCGCTGCGGGACGGGGACGCCCGACAGATCAGCATCGCATAAAAAAACACCGGAACTTTCGTTCCGGTGTTTTTTTATGCTCTTGCTTAGAAGAAGAATTCCTTGATCTGGCCGTACAGGATCAGGATCATGCACAGCGGGGTGATGAACTTCACGCAGATCTTGTAGAAGCCGTAGCTGCCCATGGCGTGGCCGGACTGCTCGCACTCCTCCTTGACCATATCGGGGCCGACCTCCCAGCCGATCATCAGGGACATCAGCAGCGCGCCCAGCGGCATCATGATGCCCTCAGACAGCATATCCCAGAAGTCCAGCCAGTCGGCTGCCCATGTGGGCAGATCGCCTGTCATACCCAAGATATTGCCCGGTGCGAAGCCGGTGCTGCCCAGCGCGTCGGCGCAGACCAGAATGCAGCCCAGACCCACGCAGGCCGCAGCGATGAGGGTGTAGGGCTTGCGCTTGTCGCCCTTGCCCGCGTCACGCGCCTTATCCACGAAGTGCGCCACGATGACCTCCAGCAGGGAGATAGAGGAGGAGACGGCGGCGAACACCACCAGCAGATAGAACAGGATGCCGAAGATGGGGCCGATGGGACCCATGCGGCTGAACACGTTCTGCATGGTGATGAACAGCAGCTTGGGGCCGCCCAGCGCGCCGTCGGGGTCGAGGGCGAAGCGGCCGGGAATGACGCACAGACCGGCCATCAGCGCCACCAGCGTATCCATGACGATGATGAGGATGGCGTTCTTCTGCAGGTTCTCCTTCTTCTGCAGGTAGGAGCCGTAGGTGATCATGGCGCCCATGCCCAGAGACAGGGAGAAGAACATCTGGCCACCTGCGGTGGCCAGCACCGTCAGGAAGTCGGGTGCCTTCTCAATAACGCCGTTGGTGACCGCCCAGCCGGGCACGAACATGTACTTCAGGCCGTTCACAGCGCCGGGCAGGGTGCAGGCGCGGACGATGCAGATCAGCAGCATCACGAACAGCGCGGGCATACCCACGGAGCAGACCTTCTCAATACCGCCGCCGATACCGCCGATGACGATGATCATGGTAATGGCCACGAAGATCAGACCGTAGATGATAGCCTCGGTGGGGCTGCCGATGAAGGCGCCGAAAGCCTCAGCACCCACGGAGGTGCCGTTGGCCGCGGCCAGCTCAGCTGCCGCGCCGGTGCCGAAGCCCGCGCCGAACAGATCACCCACATTCAGCACCACATACTTGATGCAGTAGCCACCCAGTGCGCAGTAGAAGAACAGGATGAAGAACGCGGACAGAATGCCCATCCAGCCCATCCATTTGAACTTCTTGGACAGGACGTGGTATGCCTCCACAGCGCCCTTACCGGTCTTGCGGCCGATGGCCAACTCGCCCAGCATGACGATGAAGCCGCACAGGACTGCCAGAATGAGGTAGATGATGAGGAACGTGAAGCCACCGGAGGCACCCATTTTGTTGGGGAAGCCCCAGATGTTGCCCAGACCGACGGCGGAGCCGACGGCAGCCATCAGGAATCCAAAATTGGATCCAAAGCCTTTTCTTTCTTCCATTGTTTTCTCTCCTTAACAGATTTTCGCCCCTGCGACAGCGCAGAAGCCAATATGTTTCGCCGCGTCCTGTCTACTGACAGGAAACGACCCGGGGCACCGCCATGCCCCGCAGGTGCTGCTCAAGGGGATAAATTTCCCGCCAAGACCACCTGAAAAAAGTATACAGGAATATCTTTCCGCCCGCAATTAGCAGTTTTTATAAAAATCAAGCGCCGTATTGTACACTTTTAACATTCTGTGAACACGCTGTGGCGCGAATTTTACAGCACTTTTATTCATTTTTTACATTGAATGATTCAGTAAAACCACGCTTTATCCAGGTTTTTCCGGCTTCGTTTGCATTATTCTCTTTTCAGGAAACAAAATTGTCACTTTCTTAACGGGCATGTGTGCCATGAGCAGTGCATACGCTTTTGCGGTGCCCTTTCACCGCCGGGAGCCCTCCCCTCTCCGGGCAACAAAAAAGGCACCCGTACGGGTGCCTTTTCGATCTGTCAGGAGAGATGTTGACGGGATGGCGGTCCCGGAAACAAGCTAACAGATTTTTATCAAAAACCCGCCGCCCCGAAGGGCGGTGGGATTCTGAGCTTGTGGGAGCGCCTCTCAGAAGAAGAAGCTCTTGAGCTGACCGTACAGGATCAGCAGCATGCACAGCGGGGTGATGTACTTGCAGCAGACCTTGAAGAAGGGATAGCTGCTCATTCTGTGTCCCTCGGTGGCCTCGCATTCGTCCTTGACCACCTCGGGGCCGATCTCCCATCCGATCATCAGCGTCATCAGCAGGCCGCCCAGAGGCATGAACACACCCTCGGAGATCATATCAAAGAAGTCCAGCCAGCAGTCGCTCCAGCCCTTGTAGCCGTCCAGCTTCAAAAGCTCCCATGGCGCGATCCCGTTGGAGCCCAGACCGTCAACACAGACCAGCACGCACAGCAGCGCAATGAGGATGGAGGCGATGAGGGAGTACTTCTTGCGCTGGTCACCCTTGCCCTTCTCACGGGCTTCGTCCACGAAGTGGGCCACGACGGTCTCCAGCAGGGAGATGGAGGAGGACACAGCGGCCAGGACCACCAGCAGGTAGAAGATAATGCCGAAGATGGGGCCGATAGCGCCCTGCATGGAATCAAACACGTTCTGCATGGTGATGAACAGCAGCTTGGGGCCGCCGATGGGTCCCTCGGGATCCAGGGCGAAGCGGGCGGGCATGACGCACAGACCGGCCATCAGGGCCACCAGGGTGTCCATGACGATGATGAGGACGGCGTTCTTCTCCAGGTGCTCCTTCTTATCCAGATAGGAGCCGTAGGTGATCATAGCGCCCATGCCGATGGACAGGGAGAAGAACATCTGCCCGCCGGCGGTGGAGATGACCTCAAAGATGCTGGGTGCCTCCTTGATAACACCGTTGGCCACCGCCCAGCCGGGGACGAACATATACTTCAGGCCGTCCACAGCGCCGGGCAGGGTGCAGGCGCGGATAATGCAGATCAGCAGCATGATGAACAGCGCGGGCATACCGATGCCGCAGAACTTTTCGATACCGCCGCTGACGCCGCCCATGACGATAAGCATGGTCAGCAGCACGAAGATCAGACCGTAGATGACGCCCTCGCCCTGGTTGGTCAGGAACGCACCGAACACCTCGCCGCCGTTCATGCCGTTGGAGCCGAAGCCCGCGCCGAACAGGTTGCCGACGTTCAGAACGACGTACTTGATGCAGTAGCCGCCCAGTGCGCAGTAGAAGCTCATGATCAGGAACGCAGAGGCGACGCCCAGCCAGCCGACCCACTTGAACTTCTTGGAAATGGCCTGGTAGGCGGCGATGGCGCCCTTGCCGGTCTTACGGCCCAGGGCCAGCTCGCCCAGCATAACGATGAAACCGCAGATAACTGCCAGGATCAGATAGATGATCAGGAACGTGAAGCCGCCGGAGGCACCCATCTTATTGGGGAAGCCCCAGATGTTGCCCAGGCCCACGGCGGAACCCACGGCTGCCATCAGGAATCCAAAATTGGATCCAAAGCCTTTTCTTTCTTCCATTGTTTCTCTCCTTTTAATTTTTTCTCCTGAACAAACTTCCGCACAAATATTGCGGAACATGGGAAAAGTATACAGGAAATCGCCGAGCGGTTCAATTAGCAATTTTAATGAAAATTTAACGCTGATTTTTACTAATTTAACATTATCTTAGCGCTAACAATGTTTATTTCTATATAATTTTTCTCATTTTTATACCATACCGCTCTCCAAACGATTGCATTTTTGCCGTTTTCGCAAGTCATTTCCCCTTATTTTCGTTTTAAGAAAATTTTTCACGCGTGTTAAGATGCTGCTAATCCAATGTTAAGGTAGCGTTAACTTCGCCGCTTTCCTGCAGCGACAGCACGTACTTCCCTTTTCCCGCGGGGTATGATATAATAGTAGGACTTATGTATGAAGGAGGTGGGGACCATGAAGCGCCTGGGCGCGGCGGTGCTGGCATTGACGCTGGCGCTGACGCTGGCCGCCTGCGGACGGCGGACAGATCCGGACGACGGCCGGCTGCGGGTGGTGTGTACCCTGTTCCCCTACTACGACTTCGTGCGGCGGATCGGTGGGGACGACGTGAACGCCGTACTGCTGGTGCCCGCCGGGCGGGAGACCCACAGCTTCGAGCCCACGCCCCTGGACGTGATCACCGTCAGCGAGGCGGAGGTGTTTATCTACAACGGCGGCGAGAGCGAGCTGTGGGTGGAGGACATCCTGTCCGCCGCCGGGGAGCACATCCCCTACCGGCTGGCCATGATGGATCAGGTGGACGCCTATGCCGAGGAATTCTCCGAGGGGATGCAGGGCGGTCACGACCATGACCACGACGAACACGCTGAACACGATGAACACGACGGCCATCTGCACGACGGCCACGAGGAGGAAATAGAGTACGACGAGCATATATGGACCTCGCCGGTGAATGCCATGGCCCTGTGCCGGGCGATATGCGACACCCTGTGCGAGGCCGACCCGGCCAACGCCCAGGCCTACCGGACGCGGCTGGAGAGCTATCTGGCGGAGCTGCAGGCACTGGACGACACGTTCCGGGACATCGTGGACGGCGCAGAGCGGAAGCTGGTGGTATTCGGCGACCGGTTCCCGCTGCTGTACTTCTGCCGGGAGTACGGGCTGGACTACCGGGCGGCCTTCCACGGCTGCGCCGGGGACACGGAGCCCTCCCTGGCCACGCTGAAATATCTCATCGACCTGGTGCAGGAACAAGAGATACCCGTGGTGTACACCATCGAGCTCAGCAGCCAAAAGGTGGCCCAGGCCATTGCCGAGACCACCGGCGCGCAGGTGCGGACGTTCCACTCCTGCCAGACAGTGAGCCGGGCGGAGTTCGACGGCGGCGCCACATACCTAAGCCTTATGACCGCCAACGCGGCGGCGCTGAAGGAGGGACTGTCCTGATGGAACAGGAGAAGAAAATACTGCTGGACTGCCGGGACGTGACTCTGGGCTACGAGGGCAGGGCCGTTTGGGAGCATCTGAGCTTTCAGGTGCGCAGCGGCGACTATGTGTGCATCGTGGGCGAGAACGGCAGCGGCAAATCCACACTGGTGAAGAGCCTGCTGGGGCTGCTGCGCCCCATGTCCGGCGAGATCGTCCGGGCACCCTCCCTGCGGTCGGGGGCCATAGGCTATCTGCCCCAGCAGACGAAGGCGCAGAAGGACTTCCCCGCCACGGTGACGGAGGTGGTGCTCAGCGGCTTCCTCAGTGGGAAGGGCCTGCGGTTCTTCTACACCCCGGCGGAGAAATCCGCCGCCCTGATGCACATGGGCAAGCTGGGTGTACTGGAGCTGAAGGACCGCTGCTACCGGGAGCTATCCGGCGGCCAGCAGCAGCGCGTGCTTCTGGCCCGGGCGCTGTGCGCCGCGGGCGAGCTGCTGATACTGGATGAACCGGTGACCGGCCTGGACCCGGCGGCGGCGCTGGAGCTGTACCGCACGCTGGAATATCTGAACAAGACCGAGGGCATCGCCATCGTGACGGTGACCCACGATATGCGCAGCGCCCTGCGCTACGCCGACCGTATCCTCCACGCCGGGCACGGCAAGTGGTTCTGGGGCACGGCGGCGGAGTATCTCGCCTCTCCCTGGGGCAAACGGTTCGGAGGTGACGGCGTATGAGCTTACTTCTGGAGATGTTCACCTACCCGTTCATCCTGCGGGCGTTCGTGGTGGGTATACTGGTGGCGCTGTGCGCCTCCCTGCTGGGCGTACCGCTGGTGCTGAAACGCTATTCCATGATCGGCGACGGCCTCAGCCACGTGTCCTTCGGCGCGCTGAGCATCGCCCTGGCCTGCGGCTGGGCGCCGCTGCCGGTGTCCATCCCGGTGGTGATACTGGCGGCGCTGGGGCTGCTGCGGATGACGGAGAAAAGCCGCATGGGCGCGGACGCGGCCATCGCCGTGGTCAGCGCGTCGGCACTGGCCATCGGCGTAGTGGTCACCAGCCTGACCACCGGCATGACCACCGATGTGGACAGCTTCATGTTCGGCTCCATCCTGGCCATGGACCGCGCCGACGTGGTGCTGAGTGTCGTGCTGTGCGCGGCGGTGCTGGTGCTGTACGTGCTGTTCTACCACCGGCTGTTCGCCATCACCTTTGACGAGAGCTTCTCCCGCGCCACCGGCGTAAAGGTCGGGCTGTACAACACCATACTGTCGGTGCTGACGGCGCTGACCATCGTACTGGGTATGCGGATGATGGGCGCCATGCTGATCTCCAGTCTGGTGATCTTCCCGGCGCTGACAGCCATGAACCTGCTGCGCAGCTTCCGGGGCGTGGTCGTCTGTGCCGCGGGGCTCAGCGTGGTGTGCTTCTGCGTAGGGCTCACCGGCTCCTACCTGTGGAGCACCCCGGTGGGCGCCACGGTGGTGCTGGTAAATCTGGCGGCGTTTTTGCTGTCGCGGGGCATCATGAAGATAAAAAGAGCGTCCTGAGGACGCTCTTTTTCCTGTTTTCTCCCTATTTCGCGGGAGTTTTTCCGCAAAAACACTTGCGCTTTGCCCATTTATATGGTATGCTGTGACTGTAAGTAAGGTATGGTATTGACTGGAGTGGACACATAGTCCGCTCTTTTTGTTGGTCAATTTCCATTTGTTAAAATCAGGAGGGACGCCTGTGAAAAAGATCACCGACATCGTATGGGAGCTGGCAGAGCCAGCCGTGCAGGCCCAGGGCTGCCGCATCTGGGACGTGGAGTACGTCCGCGAGGCGGGCCAGTGGTACCTGCGGCTGTACCTGGACAAGGACGGCGGTGTGGACATCCTGGACTGCGAGGCCATCAGCCGCAAGGTCAGTGACCTGCTGGACGAGGCCGACCCCATCGAAAGCAGCTATGTGTTCGAGGTGGGCTCCGCCGGGCTGGAACGTCAGCTGAAGCGCCCCGGCGATTTCGCGCAGTTCATGGGCAGCCCCGTGCTGGTCAAGACTTACCAGCCCAAGGACGGCCGCAAGGAGTTCGCCGGCAAACTTGCGGGCTACGAGAGCGGCGCAGTGCTGCTGGACATGGGCGGTGCGGATCCTGTGCGGTTCGAGAAGAACGAGGTGGCGCTGGTGCGCCTGCGGGTGGAATTCTGAAGCCATAAGTGATACAAAAACACGACTTGATATATAAGGAGAAACGACATGAAATGTGATGAGATCTTCGCGGCTCTTGCCATGCTGGAAAAGGAGCGGGGCATCCCCCAGAGCTTCATGATGGGCAAGATCATCCAGGCGCTGACCACCGCCTATAAGCGCGACCACGAGGGCGTGGAGTTCGTGGTGGTGGACGTGGACGAGGAAAAGAAGGACCTGAAGATGTACGTCCAGAAGGAGATCGTGGAGGAAGTGGAGAACCCCGCCAGCCAGATCTCCCTGGAGGAGGCCAAGCGCATCTCCGCCAAGAACGAGCTGGGCGGCATGGTGAACTTCCCGGTGGAGTCCGTGGAGTTCGGCCGCATCGCTGCCGGCAACGGCAAGCAGGTGATCATCCAGGGCCTGCGCGAGGCCGAGCACGGCATGATCTACGACGAGTGGGGCAGCAAGCAGCATGAGATCCTCACCGGCACCGTCAGCCGCATCGACCCCCGCAGCGGCAACGTAATGCTGCGCATCGGCACCGGCAGCGAGGCCACCGAGGCCGTGCTGACCATGAACGAGCAGGTGCCCGGCGAGGAGCTGCACGAGGGCCAGATGGTCAAGGTATACCTGGTGGAGGTCCGCCGCTCTACCCGCGGGCCCCAGGTGCTCATCTCCCGCACCCACCCCGGCCTGGTAAAGCGGCTGTTCGAGCTGGAGGTACCCGAGATCTACGACGGCACGGTGGAGATCCGCTCCATCGCCCGCGAGGCGGGCAACCGTACTAAGATCGCCGTGTGGTCCGAGGACGAGAACGTGGACCCCATCGGCGCCTGCGTCGGCCCTCGGGGCCAGCGCGTCAACGCCATCGTGGACGAGCTGCGGGGCGAGAAGATCGACATCATCAAGTACAGTGAGGACCCCGCCGAGTTCATCGCCGCCGCGCTGGCGCCCGCCGACGTGGTCAGCGTGCAGCTCAGTGACGAGGGTAAGGCCTGCCGCGTGACGGTGCCCGCCGACCAGCTGAGCCTGGCCATCGGCAAGGAGGGGCAGAACGCCCGTCTGGCCGCCCGGCTCACCGGCTATAAGATCGACATCAAGGCGTCCAACGCCGAGTAAGGGACAGAAAGGAGCGGCTCATGCAGAAGCCACGGAAAATACCCCAGCGGCAGTGCGTGGGCTGCCGCGAGATGAAGGATAAGAAGGCGCTGCTGCGTATCGTCCGCACCCCCGAGGGCGAGATACTGCTGGACAGCACCGGTAAGAAGTCAGGGCGGGGCGCCTACGTGTGTCCCGACCCGGAGTGCCTGAAAAAAGCCCGTAAGAGCAAGGCGCTGGAGCGCGCGTTCGACACGGCCATCCCCCCGGAGGTCTACGACGCGCTGGAAGGACAGATGGTGGCGCTGTGACGGAGCATTTGTTGTCTACGCTGGGCCTTGCGTTAAAGGCCGGTGCCGTGGCCGTGGGCGAGGAGCCCGTGGGCGCGGCGGCACGGGGCAAGAAGGCCCGTGTCATCTTCACGGCGCAGGACGCCGCCGCGTCCTCCGTCCGCCGCGCATACAGCTTCGCCCAGGCGGGCAGCTGCCTGTGCCTCCCCTTCCCCGCCGGGAAGGATGTTTTCGGCCGGGCACTGGGCCGCACCAGCGTGGCCATGTGCGCAGTGACGGACATCGGCTTCGCCCAGTCCCTGGTGAAGAAACTCGCCGCCGCCGAGCCTGAGACCTATCAGGCCGCCGCCGATGCGCTGGACATCAAGGCCAGGCGCGCCCGCGAGCGGAAGGAAGAACAGCTCCAGCACGAGAAGAATCTGCGGCAGGGCAAGCGCCGCCCTCACGGCGGCAAGCCCCCGGAACCGCCCCACACACCTCCGGAGCCCCCGGCACCGGAACACCGGCGTCCGCCGCGGCGGGAGCATCCGGAGGGACGTCCCGACCGGGTCTATAAAGAACGGAGCGGCCGCCCGCCCAGGGATAAGCGGCCGGCAAAGAAGGAAGCCCCCGGCAGCCGGTATGAAAACGCCCTGCCGGTGAAGAAGGGCAAAGGCAGCCGCAGGAAGGCTGCAAATGACGAGAACACGGCGCGCCGCCGTCGGCGCGATAACTGAGATGGAGGTGGCTTTATTTGGGTAATATTGCTAACAAATACAGAGTACACGAGGTGGCCAAGGATTTCGGCGTGTCCACCAAGGAGATCACGGAGATCCTGACCAAGTACGCCGAAACGCCGAAGAACCACATGCAGGTGCTGGACGACCATGAGCTGAGTCTGATCTTTGAATATCTGACCCAGCATAACCCCGTCAGCAGCATCGCGGTGATCTTCGCCGAGGGGGCCAAGCCCGCGGAGAAGAAGGCCGACAAGCCCGCTGCCAAGCCCGCCGCCCCCGCACAGGGACAGGCCCAGGGCGGCAAGGCGCAGCCCGCCCAGAACGGCGAGGTCAAGGCGGAGCAGCCCAAGCAGCCCATGTCCCGCGTGCCTCAGCGGCAGGTGGTGGACACCCGCAAGGCCACCAACGTCAACCTGGACAAGTACGACGAGAAGCTGCAGGATATGGCCGACGCCCGCTCCGGCAGCAAGCGCGACCAGCAGGCGCCCCAGGGCAAAGAGAAGTTCCGCAACAAGCAGCGCCGGGACAACAACTTCAACAGCAACAAGCGCAAGCAGGAGGAGGCCGACCGGCTCCGCAAGCTGCGCCTTGAGGTCATCAAGAAGACCCCTGTCACCGTGCAGATCCCCGACGAGATCTCCGTGGGTGAGCTGGCCAGCCGCATGAAGAAGACCGGCGCCGAGGTGGTCAAGTGCCTGATGAAGAACGGCGTCATGGCCTCTCTTAGCCAGATGATCGACTTCGACACCGCCGCCATCATCGCCGAGGAGATGGGCTGCAAGGTGGAGAAGGAAGTCGTCGTTACCATCGAGGAGCGCCTGATCGACGACCATCAGGACAAGGACGAGGATCTGGTGCCCCGCGCGCCCGTGGTGGTGGTCATGGGCCACGTGGACCACGGCAAGACCAGCCTGCTGGACTATATCCGCAACGCCCACGTGGCCAGCGGCGAGGCCGGCGGCATCACCCAGCACATCGGCGC
>CAKTOW010000015.1 GCA_934590325.1 uncultured Oscillospiraceae bacterium | reverse complement strand
ATTGTCGGGGACTTTACTTATATTGCCGATTCGGATTTTGAAAGTCATGTTTCACACTTATACGAGTGGAATGATGACAAACTCATCATCGGAAAGTTCTGTCAAATCGCCGCCGGAGTTGAGTTTGTGATGAACGGTGCAAACCATCAGATGAACGCCGTCTCTACATTCCCGTTCTATACCTTGGAGGGATGGGAAATGTCGCCGCCTGCAAAGACGGATCTGCCATTAAAAGGAGATACCGTTATCGAAAATGATGTTTGGATCGGGCAAAATTCGGTAATCCTTCCCGGCGTTCACATTGGAGATGGTGCAATCATTGGTGCAAACAGCGTTGTGGGAAGTGATGTTCCACCATATACGAAGGTCGTTGGGAATCCTGCAAGAGCAATTCAAAAACGCTTTGACGATGAACTGATTGAATTGCTGCTGAGATTCAAGTGGTGGGATAGGAGCATTGACGAAATCAACCGGCTGATTCCAATCTTGACTTGCAGTGATTTGGATAAAGTGAAAGCTGAAATCAAAAAGCAATTAGGCTGACAAATTCCAGTTTGTCTGCTTATCAAGCGGCTTGATCCAAATAGATCGAGCCGCTTTAGCTTACGTCATCCGCTGCCCCTGCGTCTGCTCCGGAAAGGGCGGGTCCAAGCGGCGCAGCAGGCCGAACTCTGTTTTTGTCACGCAGTCGTTTTCCATGCAGTCCTGACCGTATTTCTCAAAATCCCTGTAGCCGTCCAGCTCATAGATGGCTTCATCATCCAGCCCCAGCGTTTCCTGCAATCGCTGCTGACCGTAAGGGAACGGGATGGTCGCCACGCCGTATTCCGGGTGGCTGGGGTTACTGAGAACCGCTTGAATCATCATTTGCGTCTCCTTTCTATTTCTTCCATATCTGTGCGCAGACAGCCTCCACCCCGGTGCCAACAGACCATACCGTGGGCGGGGTAAGGGCATCCACGGCATTGCTCGTTTTCGGTGCAAAACACCGGTTCCGGTGACCTCTGCTGATAGGGCACTGGCTGCCGCTCGTCGATCCGCCGCGCCAGCGGTCTTGTTGGTTTTCGCATATTGCTCCTCTCCGGGCTTCCGCCCTTGATCTGTCCTGAAACGCAAAAGAGCGCCGGTTGATGGTTTTATGAAACCAACAAACCGACGCTCTCGTTTTTCTATATGTCGTTTTTAAGATGCGAACCGCTTGGGGTCAATATCCCCTAAAATCTCCAAAATTCGCCGGAAACGCTCTGTTCGCATCCACACAAATCTCCTTAAAAAGTTACAAAAAAGCTGTGAAATATGAAATTTCACAGCTTTTCGTGGTGGACCTGAAGGGATTCGAACCCTCGACCTCTCGGATGCGAACCGAACGCTCTCCCAGCTGAGCTACAAGCCCGAATATGAAGTTGTCACGTTGCAATATGTCAGGCCTGCTCTCCCAGCTGAGCTACAAGCCCGTATTCACTTGCGTACCCTGTTATTATACACATTTTCTGCAAAAAAGCAAGAGGAATTTCTTCCGGTAAAACAACACGCAGGTTTTAATATGTACTTGGACAGGCTGGATCAACTGATCCGGGCCTGTCCTTAATACTACACAGCCCTATATGGGCGGAAAGAGAGGCTCTATATGAGCGCAAACGAAAGCAAGCTGTACACATTCAAAGAACGTGAGTGGGTCGTAACTGGTTGGGCGGAAGGTCAGATGGAGACCGAGCGCGAGGACGACAAGGGCCAGAAGGTCATCGTCATGCGGCCGTACTATCAGCTGTTCGTCATCTCCCCAGTCAGCTCCTACAAGTCTGACAACTACAACGCCAACGGCATGAAGGCTGAGAAGCTGCGCTGCGTGTCCAACGCCGTATGGAAAGACCTCAAGCCTCTGGAAGTTGTCAATCTGTATTTCGACGAGAAAAAGCGCGTGTCGCTGGCTGCGTCTACCGGAGTTTCTGTCGAGCTGAACGAAGTCTCCTTCTAAGGCCATTTCGCAAACCCCTCATCCCTGCAACGCCGGGAGGTTGCTCCTCCCGGCGTGACCCCCCGCTAACAGGGGGTCACTACCTACAAGATAGCCGGTTAGGGGGTCTGTTATGGAAGGAAAGGAGAACATCGTTCTTTACGACTGGCTTTCATTCACAAGCAAGAACCACACCCCGGAACAGCTTATAGAAGCGCTGGGGCTTACCCATTGTCCGTGGCAGGAGACCAAGGGCGCGCACGGCTACCGTGACCGCAAATACTTCTCCTGCATCAGCGTCCACTACAACGGCCGGGAGGATATGGGCGTGTGGGTGGAGATGTCAGGTCAAGGCTGCCGGACGTTCGAGTCCCTCTCCGCCAAAAGCTGGGACGACCTGTTCGGCTGGATAGCCGCCCAGCAGCTGAAGATCACCCGTCTGGACGTGGCCTTTGATGACCACACCGGCATACTGGATATAGACGAAGTCGTGGAGAACACCCGCCGCAAGCATTACGTCAGCCGCAGCGACTATTGGGAGACCGTGCTCAGCTCCAAGGGCTCCACGGTGCAGATCGGAAGCCCGCAGAGCAAGGTACTTGTCCGTATCTACGACAAGGCCGCCGAACGGCACTGTGAGCCGGGCACCCACTGGGTTCGCGTAGAGATGCAGCTCCGGGACGACCGGGCGCTGCAGTTCACCAAGATACCCATGACCGTGGGCGAGGCGTTCTCCGGTGTGCTGCTGAACTACCTTCGGTATGTCATTCCGGATGATACCGATACCAACAAGTGGCGCTGGCAGATGACGGATTACTGGCTGGATATGCTGGAGGTGCTGACGCCCATCAAGATATATACGGCACCGGGCATGGACTACAACATAGACCGCTGCCGTGAGTATGTGGTCAATCAGGCGGGCAACGCCATAGACGCCCTGCTTCAGATCTACGGCATACATGAGTTCCAGCGTCTGATCAGGGAACGTCCCACGGTGGAGAACCCCAAGTATACCCGGCTGGTACAGCAGTACAAGGCTGACAGGCTCTCGGCGATGGCGGGACGGTATATGACATGAACGAGTTTCAGATATTCTACGCCGTGTGGCGGTGTCTCCGCCACGCATGGTACAAGTACAGGAGGAAGGTCATGCGGTTTTGTGACAGGCTCAAGTGGTGCGTGATAGGCGGCTTCGCCTATGCGCTGGGACGGTTCCTGTTCCACTGGCTGCAGACCGGCATAGGAGGATAACATGGCAAAGAACAACATCCGTTCCGTCCGGTTCTCGGACGAGCTGATAGAGATCATCGAGCAGCAGGTAGGCGATAACTTCACCCAGAAGTTCGAGCGCCTGGTCTACAACTGCTACATGCTGCTGCCGGAGAAGGAACGGCAGCTCCGGGACATGGAGGCGCGGTATCAGAAGGCGAAAGAAAGCTACTTCGCTCTCTCGGACCGTTACCGTGACGCACAGACATTCATGATCTCCCTTGAAAATCGGCTCAAAGGTCTGGAACAGTGCTTCAAGGAGTTCGAGACAAAGCTGTAACACAACAATGACACGCTGCGGCGCGGATCGCCGAGCCGATCAACACCGCAGTGTGTTACATGGCGGGATGTGAGTAAGGGTAGCTGGCCGGGTTCTCACCCCGGAGATGGAGGTTCGACTCCTCCTCCCGCAACCATCAAATCTATGAAAGGAGGGCACTGCCGAGACTGCTGCTTCCACCACCATTGCTACCATCCTTGGTAACACCAGTACGCTGGCTACGCTGGTCGGTGATGTCTGGGACATCATGACCGCCAATCCCATTCTGACGCTGTTCATCTGCGCCGGTCTGGTGACTCTGGGCTTTTCCATCTTCCGCAAGGCCAAGCGCGCTGCCCGCGGCTGATGCCGCACACAAGGGGTATGGGGAACGCCCCATACCCCTTTCTCTTTTGGAGGTAACTATGACTGTTTCCGCATTTCTGACCGGTATCTGTGCGCTGATCAGCGGCGTTTTCTCGGCGGTGTTTGCCGAGCCGCTGCTGGCGTTCTTCATGACGGCGGCACTGCTGGGCGTGGTAGCCGGTCTGTTGCTATATATCTACCGCAGGTCAAAACGATTTTGAGAGTGAGGTATTGCTATGATAAAGTTTCTCGTCACGGCGGCCATTGTGCTGGTCTGCCTGTTCATCCTCGTGCTGGTGTCCTGTCTCATGGTTTGGGTGGTCATGCGCCTGCTGCGCTGGCTGTTCCCCCAGCGTTTTGGCGGCAAGGCCGCGCCGATGAAGAAGCGTAACACAGATAGATCTTCGATGCCCGGCGTCAGATCGGGAAAGTGTGTTACAAAGAAAAATCCCCCGCCTGCGGCGAGGGATTAGAGATTAGTCCTTCACTTTATCCAGTTCCTTACAGAACGCTTCCACGGCGGCTTTGATACGCTTCAGCTGCTTGACTTCGTCCTTGCTGATCTGGCCGTCATCCTTCATGGCCGCCAGTTCGCAGGACTGCCCAAAGGTTTTTGCCATGGCCTGCATATTCAGTATCTGGGCGTATATGTAGTGGTTCATATTCTCTCCTCCGGGTGGTGATTTTTTGTATCTCCCTAAACGCATTATATCAGTTATTTGCGCGATTACAATAGCATCTTCGTGTATTTCCCCGGTTTTTGCCGATGGCTTCGGCGGCGGCAGCCGTACATATAAGCCGACCACTTTTTGGGACATCGTCTATAATCTGCTCTTTGGTGACAGCAGTTCCGGTACCGGTATCAGCGGCGGCAGTCGCGGCGGCTGGTCCGGCGGCGGTGGTTTCAGCGGCGGCGGTCGTGGCGGAGGCTTTGGCGGTGGCGGCTTTGGTGGTTCCGGTGGCAGTTCCGGCTCCGGCAGTGGCTCCGGTGAGTCTGGCGGCGGTAGCTCCGGAGGCGGTTCTGAAACGCCCTCTACACCTACATGGACAAGCCCGGATGATATGAAGCTGGACTATAACCAGTACGTTAATCAGCTTCCAGCCACAGGGTATACCAGCGACGGAAAGTTGCTATGGCAACCCAAGTGGTCGGATGTCTCTAACTGGTCCAAAGCTGGCGGGTTCTTCGCAAACCCAGTATTTTCTATCGATACGACCGGAAACTTTGTTTATTTATCTGGTTATGATGCTGATTTTTATGATGTTCGTCTTTTGGGCTCGTGTATTGTTATTAATTCCGCTTACGATAACGGTCGTTTATACCAGTACAGGCTCGGCAAGAGGGATCAAACCCTACGATTCACGGTTCCTGTCGCCGGCGTGTATACTTTGATTTGGTCTTCTCCATTTCTTGAACATTCCTTATTTTCCGTTGATGGGCATACACTAACCGCAAAGACTGTCGATGGGACTTGGCGTCAATATCAGTCGGAGGGAACTAAATGGACCGTTTCTTCTGGCGATACGGTTTATGCGTACTTTTCTGGCGGTCAATATAGTAACCAAATTGATACATCTTACGTCGATCAACGAATTGTTACTATTCGTACCCCAGCTTGGGAAGTTATTCCCGCATCGACAGTCATTGTTAACGACTATACCATCAACAATCGTGTTGACAACCTCACCGGTATCTACGTTGATAACTCCGACAACTACTATACGGACGTCACCATTGTCGATGAGACCAACAACAAGTATTACGATATGACCACCAATACCTACTATGATATCAAATCGTGGTCATACGATTACTCGTCCCGGACGTACTTCCTCACTCTGGACAATGACGTTGAGCTTACGGTGCAGTTTGGCGATACCAACGTGACCATTACGAATAACAATATTTCCAACACCTACAACTATGTGGTCGAGGCTGACGATGATACGGACCCCGACACCCCCACCGGCTGCAAGCACGATTGGACGGAAACCATAGACACGGCTCCCACCTGTCTGGAGGGCGGCCATGCGTCCTACACCTGTTCTTTGTGTGGCGAAACGTATGAACAAAACCTCGCCGCCAAAGGCCACGACTGGAAGGTCAAAGAACACGTCAACACGGTCTACAACGCAGACGGCACCGTGGCCACCCAGGGCCATACGCTCTACCAGTGCTCCGTCTGCGGCGAACAGTGGTACACCGACACCGGCGCTCCGCCCCCGGATGTTTCCGGCAGCAGCAATATCCTCGCGTGGCTGCAAGCGTTCCAGACGTGGCTGGATGAGAAGCTGGACCTGACGCCGGTGCTGGAACGTCTGGATGCCATCCTCGCCGAGCTGCAGAGCACCTCCGGCTCCACCACCTGTGAGCATACCTATGAACAGCACATGGAACAGGACGCCGACTGTACCCTGCCCGGCCTGCAGGTCTCCACCTGCTCCCAATGTGGGGACAGCTACTCGGAAATCATCGACCCGCTGGGCCATGACTGGGTCATATCGTCCCATGTGGACGCCGTCACCGACCCGGACACCGGCGAGGAGACCGCCTCCGCCTACGATGTCTATACCTGCTCCCGCTGCGGCAGGACTTATGAGGACCATACCGGGAACGGTGCCCCAGATGAGGATTACAGCAACAGCTCTATCTCTCAGCTGGTAGTCAAGGTGTTCTCCAAGCTGGGCACCTTCGCCGGTAAGCTGATAGGCTTCATCGTCCGGCTGTTTGACAAGGCCATCTCCAGCGTGGACGAGGTCATCTCCAAGTTCAACGAGTATACGGAGCAGATCAGCGGCTTCGGCGGCGATTACCCGGCGTGGCTCACCGGCTTCTGGACGGTGCTGCCGTCTGAACTGCAGGTCGCGCTGACCTTCGCCGTGGTCTGTATGGTGCTGGGCATCGTGGGCAAGAAGCTGTTTTTCTCGTAACACACTTCTTGCTGCAGCTCCGGCGCCAGGATCTGAAATTTGTGTTACAGGGGTGAATACCATGTCTGTTTTACTTGAGCCGCTGCGGGCTCTGCTGAATATGATCACCAGCTTGATCAACGGCCTTATCGTCGGCTCCCTGCATTTCATCCTTAACCTGCTGGACGGCCTGGACGATGTGGACCTGCTGCTGGACCATACGGTGGACTCCGTCAAAAACTTCTTCACGGCGTTCCTCAACCTCGGCACCAGCCTGTTTCCCTTTATCCCCGCCGAGTGGCTGACTATCATCGAAGCGGCGCTGGTCATTCTGGCCATCGGCGTCATTATCAAAAGGAGGGTATTCTGATGCAAGGTCTCGGACAAGTCCTGTCTGCCTGTCTGCAGATATTTCAGATAGAGTTCACCGTGGACGGTCTGACCTTCACCCTCTGGAACATCCTCCTCTGGCTCATCGTGGCCGGTGCCGTTATTTATCTTCTGTTCAAGTGGGGTGATGATAATTGAAGTACATACCGCTGACCTCCGCGCTGCTGGCGCTGCTGCTTATGCTCACCGTGAATGCCTACGCCACAACGGCTGACACCGATTTCACGACCGAGGACATACCGGAGTGGGCGCTCAGACCGGCGCTGGAGCCGGACGAGGAACCCACAGCCGATAATACCGACACAACGGAGGCCGAGACAAAGCAGGAGTATACCACCATCTACGACACGGACGGCTCCATTCTCTATACGGATGACCCGGCGCTGGTCGGTCAGATCAAGGCCACCACGCTGTCGCAGGAGGAAACAGACACCGGCCTGTTCCTCTCCAAACCCTTTGACGAGTACACTGTCACGGAGGGTATGCTGCTTCTGTTCCTCGTGCTGGGCTTCATGTTCATGCTATGGTACTTTGTAAAGGGGGTGTTCTGATGGCGTCTGTTGTGGCTGAGTTCTTCCAGATCACCGGCGTGGACATCGTGCCGCCTACCACCATGGCCGAGCTGATACCCTATCTGCTGACTGTATTCGTGGCCGTGGTACTGGTCACCGCCGTGTTCCGCATTGTGGCGGCTGTGGCCGCCGCGCTGGTCAACTGGCGGAGGTTCTGATATGGCGGTCATCATACTTATCGCCCTCGGCCTGGTGCTGGCGCTCTGTCCCACCATCCGCTGTGCGTTCTTCCACCCGGTGAAGCTGGTACGCTATGGCACCGTTGACCTGTTCCAATATCTCAAGTACCGCAAATGGAACGAGTGCAGGACCGGCGAGCTGGTGGCCTACGTTGGCCTGTTCGGCAAGGGCAAGACACTCTCCGCCGTCCATAAGGTGGTTTCCATGTACGAGCAGTACGACGGTAAGCCGGTCTGGGATAAGGACCGGGCCATGTGGGTAGAGCAGCGGGTCAAGGTGCTGTCCAATGTGGCGCTGTCCATCCCCTATGATGACTTCGTTTCCCTCCAGCAGGTGGTCTACTGTGCTGAAAAGAACGGCCAGTATGACAGGGAGCACGACACGCTCACCGTTACACTGGTGCTGGGCGACGAGTTCAGCGTCCGGATGAACAGCCGGAACTTCAAGAGCAACATCGACCCGCTGTTCCTCAATACCCTGCTGACCTGCCGCCACTACCACATTTCCATGTACTACACCGCCCAGCGTTTCGGCCATGTGGACGCGCTGCTCCGTCAGGTGACAAGCTGCGTGGTGGACTGTGATAAGCTGTGGCGCTTCCAGCGTCAGAACCTCTATGACGCATGGGAGATGGAGAATGCTACCAATACCCAGCTGCTTACACCCCTTACCCGCCGCTGCTGGTTCGTGACCAACAAGGACTATGCGGCATACGACACGCTGGCCTGTGTGGGCAATCTGCAAAAGTCCTTCAAGGAGGGCGATATGCTGTCTGAGGAGGAGATACTCTCCCTGCGCCGGAACGAGCAGCAGGCCAATATGGACGGTGTGGTCAAGCCCTCCCGGAAGTGGCGGAGAAGTCAGAAGAAGATACGCAAGTGATGTAACACAACCTGGTCCTGCTGCAGCGCCGATCCAAGTCGGCTGCAGCTGCACAATGTGTTACAGCGGGGCCCCGCGCCAAGGCTTCAGCCGCGCGGGGCCCTGCCTATGCTGCGGCTTCATCGGGTGTCTGCCAACCTAACACTCTGCGCGGATACCCATTCATCCAATCTTGTACCCGTTGTACCTCTGCCGGTGATACCTCGTCAAAGTTGGTGCCTTTGGGGAAGAAGCGGCGTATCATGCGGTTGTGGTTCTCCACGCTGCCTTTCTCCCATGCGGAGTAGCTGTGACAGTAGTAGATGTCAAAGCGGCTGCCCTTTCTCCGGCAACTCTTGACCAGCTTGTCATACTCCATGAACTCGCTGCCGTTGTCGGTGGTGATAGACCGGAACTTCTGCCGGAAGCCCGGCGTCCTGCGCTCCATCCGGTCTATGGCCCTGCGTATGGTCTCCGCCCGCCTGTCCGGCAGCTTGACGATGATCTCCTGTCTGCTCAGTCGCTCTGTCAGTGTAAGAAGTACACTTCTCCCGTTCTGGCCGCTGACTACCAGGTCCATTTCCCAATGTCCATACTCTTCGCGTCGGTCAATGTGCGCCGGTCTGACCTCTATGCTGGGCAGCTTCGGGTGTACTACCCGCTGCTCCTTGTCCTCGGTTTTCTTGGGCCGCTTCTTCCACTTCTCCCATAGGTGCCGGTTGCCCAACTTGTAGAACACCCGCTTGTCGATGTAGCTGTACAGGGTACTGACACATATCCTCGTAGCAAAAGGGTACTTCCGTGCCGCTGCCAGAGCAGCAGCCGGGGAGTACCTGTCCACGATGATCTTGTGCTCGATGTAGGCAGCAAAGGCGTGGTCGCTGCCGATCTTCAGCGGCCTGCCTTTTGCCGTCTGATTGTAGTCGTGTATCTGCTGCCCCTTGTCCGCCGAATACCGCAGCTTGTCATAGTAGCCGTAGTTATGGAGATACTGTCCGCGCCGTATCTCGTTGTAGACCGTCTGGCGGCAGCAGCCCAGCTTCCGGGCGATGTAGCTGACCGGCTTCTTCTCGTCCAGCAGCGTCTGCAGGATAATGCGTTCCTCTTTCGTCATGTAGTGTCCCATGAGAGCCTCCCTTATGTTTCAGGATAGTTCGTGGTCTTTCCATTGTAACACAAATTCGCTGGAGCTGCCGGAGCTGCTGCAGCAATCTTGTGTTACGCCGCGCCCCGCATCCCCATGATATGAAATTGCGTCAGCATGGCCTGCGAAGCTGGCCATGTTGGTTACCCAACGCAGGGAACCACCCGCCTGTCAAGACTGCCCGCAAGGGCACTCCGCATGAAAAAAGCAGCTCCCCCGTGAGAGCTGCTTTTTTCGTGGTCTTGATTGGCGCGGTGTTTCCATGCTACATCGCGCAGCGATACCGCTTGTAACACACTCCGCCGCCAGCTGCCTGGCGCCCGGAGATCTTCTTGTGTTACATCTCAAGATTGATATTTTTTGTCATTTGTCCATTTTCTTCTTGACATCTGCCCCGGTAAAACAACAATTGGCTGGCTGGCCGTCGGGAAATAACTGCATATACATTAGACCTGCTTAATGCAAATATCAGATATTGATATTTTACTTATGCTAAAGCGGCGTGGTATACTAATATGCGTTGCGCGTCTGCGCCGCCTGGATATTTTTCACCTGGATAATTTCAGAATAATTTCAGCACAAAACTTATACTGCGCAGAATATATACTGTACAAAACCTTTACTATATCAGGAGGGCTTCCGCTATGAGCAGAACTTTGGGTACCGTCGTCCGGGGCGTCCGCGCCCCCATCTTCCGTGAGGGAGACAACGTGGTGGACATCACCGTCAGCACTGTGCTGAACGCCTTGAAGGAGAACGGCATCACGCCCCGTGACGGCGACGTGGTGGCCGTGACCGAGTCCGTCGTGGCCCGCTGCCAGGGCAACTACGCCACCTGCGAGCAGATCGCCGCGGACGTGAAGGCCAAGACCGGCGGCAAGACCGTAGGCGTGGCCTTCCCCATCCTCAGCCGCAACCGCTTCTCCCTGCTGCTGCGCGGTATCGCCATGGGCGCCGAGAAGATCGTTCTGCTGCTCAGCTATCCCTCCGACGAGGTGGGCAACCACCTGGTGACGCTGGACCAGCTGGACGAGGCGGGCATAGACCCCTGGCACGATGTGCTGTCCCTGGAACAGTTCCGCAACGCCTTCGGCGAGGTGGTGCATCCCTTCACCGGCGTGGACTACGTGGCATACTACAAGTCCATCATCGAGGACGCCGGAGCCAAGGCGGAGATCGTGTTCGCCAACCGCGTCACCGCCATCCTGCCCTACACCGACACGGTGATCACCTGCGACATCCACACCCGCCAGCGCAGCAAGCGTCTGCTGACCGCCGCTGGTGCCAAGGTGGTGCTGGGTCTGGACGACCTGCTGACCGCGTCCGTGGACGGCAGCGGCTTCAACCCCCAGTACGGCCTGCTGGGCAGCAACAAGGCCGACGACGACCGCGTGAAGCTGTTCCCCCGGGACGCCAAGCCCGTGGCCGAGGCCATTGGCCGGACCATGTGCGCCGCCACCGGCAAGCGGGTGGAGGCTATGGTCTACGGCGACGGCGCCTTCAAGGACCCCGCCGGTAAGATCTGGGAGCTGGCCGACCCCGTGGTGGCCCCTGGCTACACCAGCGGCCTGGTGGGCACCCCCAACGAGCTGAAGCTGAAATACCTGGCCGACAAGGAGTTCGCCGACCTCAGCGGCGAGGCACTGCAGAAGGCCATCTCCGAGAAGATCCGCGCCAAGGACGCCAAGCAGTCCCTGGTGGGCAACATGGTGTCCGAGGGCACCACGCCCCGCAACCTCACCGACCTGATCGGCTCCCTGTGCGACCTGACCAGCGGCAGCGGCGACAAGGGCACCCCCATCGTCTACATTCAGGGCTATTTCGACAACTACACCAACGAGTAAACAGCAGCAGTCCCCCGGCAAGGCCGGGGGACTGCTTTCATGTATAGCGTCAGGCCCCCGGCGGAGCCGGGGGCCTGACGCATCTGCTCAGTCGTACAGTATCTCATCCACGGCTTTGGTGGTGTCCCCGGAGGAGCCGTCCACCTGGAACTCCAGCCCGTCGATGAACTTCTGCATCCGCAGGGCGAAGGCGGGCACGTTCAGCGGCACGGTGGTGGAGGTCTCACGGTCGATCACCACGCGGAGCTGTATATCCATGTCATAGCCCTTGACATAGGAATAGAAGTCGTCACTCCGCGGATCCAGCGGCCCGGAGCTGTTGGCTGCGTCAGCCAGGGCCAGGGAGGCCAGGTCCTGCGCCTGCTGCCGGGTCAGCTCGGCCACCTCGTCGGTGTCGTACCGGCGGACGTAGCCGCTGATCACGGCGTTCACGCCGCCGTACCGCGCCAGTGAGTCGATGCCGATGAGGCTCTCCCGGCTGTCGGTGCGGTTCACCAGCTGGGTCAGCAGCCGGTGGACATCGGAGCCCTCCAGCACCGGCGTGCCGTAGCTGCGCTCCAGCTTGGTGCCGTTTTTCAGCGTATAGGTCAGGTAGATCCAGCGGTATTGCAGCTCGGCACCGCTTTCCAGCGTCACGTCGGAATCGATGGTCAGGCCGGTCTCCTGGTACTGGTCGATGATGGCCCGGTGGAGGGCGATGATCTCCTCTGCTGTCCCGGTATCCTCGGAGCTGAAGTGTGCCCCGGCGCAGCTGAAGGACACCGCTTTGACGCGGCCGGCATCGGGCACACGGGTCTGATAGCCGGTGATGTCCAGCTTGACGCCGCCCATCACCGCCGCCAGCACCAGCACCAGCGCGGCGGTCTCGATCCACCAGCGTTTGTTGAAGATGCGGAACTTCTTCTGCAGCAGCATCTGTGCGGCGAAGAAGCAGATCACGCCCATGACCAGCTGGCATACCAGCAGGTTGACGAAGCCGTTATCCACAAAGATGGTGTAGTGCAGGAACAGGCCCAGACCCCAGCCGCCGCACAGGCCGATGGTCCACCGGGCGATGGGCCGCAGCCAGCGGAAGGCCATGGCGTCGCCGCCGGTCTCGCTGGGGCGCTTCTTATACAGCCACCACACCAGCGCCAGCAGGGCGATGCCCACGGCGGCGTAGACAGCGCAGACGATGAAGGACTTCGGCGCCAGCGCCTGCAGGAATACCTGCCGCTCGTAGTCCGGACCCTGTGCGGTGATCCATTCGCCCGAGCCGTCGTTGAGGCTGTTCCATATCCGCATCACCGGCGTCAGGCAGCGGATGCCCTGCGGGACCTCACCGCTGCCGGCGTAGCCGTAGTAGAACAGCTGCGCCACGGCGCGTACCACCAGGTACAGCAGGAGGGCCACGACGTTCACCGCGCCGTACAGCACCGGTACCGCCAGCAGCCAGCCGGTGACCACGGCGCACAGGGACGCCAGCGCGAAGAAGAACAGGCACATCAGCTCTGTCAGCAGCAGCCACGCGCCCAGCGTGGCCCAGTCCACGAAGCCCCGGCCCGCGCTGCACAGCACGCTGACAAGGAACACCAGCACGTTGCCCGCCGTCAGCATGCCCATGGCGGACAGCGTGTGGGAGAAGAACGCCTGCGTCCGCGTGACCGGCAGGGCGTGCATCAGCCCCACGGTGCGGGCGGACATCAGGTACGACCACACCGCCATGGCGAACAGGCAGCCGGAGATCAGCGCCACGACCACGGAGGCATACAGCGCGCTGCAGATGGCGTTGTGCAGCTGCGCCTGCACCAGGGGCTCCAGCGTCTGGTACCGCCCGGTCTGCACCAGCTGCAGGGGCAGGATGACCACCCATACGAGCACGTACATGAACAGCAGCGGCCAATAGCGTTTCACGTCGCTGCGCAGCAGCGCGCGGTTACAGAAGGATGTCTTTCGCGGCATAATCCACACCTCCCAGTTCGTAAATGAATATCTCCTCCAGCGTCAGCGGGATGGACTCCAGCAGCACCGGATCGGTGATCCGCATGCGCCGCAGGATGTCCTGGCTGCTGCCGCGGATGATGTAGGTGTACACCCGGCCCACGTGGCTGCGGTGCAGGATGTTCAGCTCCGCCGGGAGCACCGGCTCGGTAACGCCCTGATAGGCCACCTGCAGCTTCACCGTGTTGTCCTGCAGGTCGCTGAGGCTCCGCTCCAGCAGCACCTTGCCGCGGTTCAGGATGCCCACGTGGTCGCACACGTCCTCCAGCTCCCGCAGGTTGTGGCTGGACACCAGCACCGTGGTGCCCCGCTCGGCCACGTCGCCCAGCAGCAGGGACCACACCTGCCGCCGCATCACCGGGTCAAGGCCGTCCACCGGCTCATCCAGGATGAGGTACTCCGGCATGCAGCACACCGTCAGCCAGAAGGCCGCCTGCTTCTGCATGCCCTTGGACATGCGGCGCAGCATCAGCTTCTCGTCCAGAGGGAATACCTCCTTCAGCTTCTCGTACCGCTCCCAGCTGAACTGGGGGTAGATGCCCGCGTAGAACTTGGCCATCTCCCGTATGCCCGCCTGGGGGAAGTAGTACCAGTCGTCGCCGATGACGGCCATGCGGCTTTTCACGGCGGGGTTTTCGTACACCGGCTGTCCGTCCACCAGCACATCGCCGCTGTCCTGCCGGTAGATGCCCGCCAGATGGCGGATGACGGTGGACTTGCCCGCGCCGTTGGGGCCCACCAGGCCGTACACCGCGCCGCGGGGCACCGTCATGGTCAGGCCGTCCAGCGCCCGGAAGCCGTCAAAGGTCTTGACGACGTTTTTCACCTCGATCATGTTGCGTTTCCTCCTTCCCACAGCTGCAGCAGCTGCTCCCGTGTATAGCCCAGACTTTTCAGCTCCTCCAGCGCAGGCACCACCTGTGCCGCCAGCTCCTGTATGCGCCGCCGGTGCTCTCCGTCCCCTGCGGAGACAAAGCTCCCCTTGCCGGTGACGGAGTAGATGTAGCCCTCCGCCTCCAGCTCGGCATACGCGCGCTGGATGGTGTTGGGGTTGATGGCCAGCTGTGTGGCCAGAGAGCGCACGGAGGGCAGCTTTTCCTCCGGGGCCAGCAGACCCGTCAGCATCATGCGGCGAAGGCTGTCCTTCACCTGCTGGTACAGGGGGCGGCTGTCCCGGTAGTCCAGTACGATCATGTCCTACGCACTCCTTTCCGTATCAAGTGTATTATGCGTGTTGGTACAGTTAGCATAACATGCGTTCTTAGCACCTGTCAAGCAAAATTTTTCTTTCCATACCACCGGATTAGTAGTATAATAGCCCCAAATATCCCCGCCATATGCGGGGAGGAGGAACGTTTCCCAAGGGAGGGTCTGTATATGCGTATCACTGTGAAGGTGGGCACCTCGACGCTGGCGCACGCCACCGGGCGTCTGAACATCCAGCGGATGGAGTCCCTGTGCAAGGTCCTCAGCGACCTGAAGAACGCTGGGCACGAGATCATTCTGGTGTCCTCCGGCGCCATCGGTATGGGCGTGGGCAAGCTGAACCTCCCGGGACGACCTAAGGACATGCCCACCAAGCAGGCTGCGGCCGCCGTGGGCCAGTGCGAGCTGATGTATACCTACGACAAGCTGTTCAACGAGTATAACCACACGGTGGCGCAGGTGCTGCTCACCGGCGAGGATGTGAAGAGCGAGCAGCGCAGCCGCAATATGCGCAATACCATTTTCCGCCTGCTGGAGCTGGGCGCCCTGCCTGTCATCAATGAGAACGACACCGTGGCCACCGACGAGGTGGGCGTGGAGAACACCATCGGCGAGAACGACACGCTCTCGGCCATCGTGGCGGCGGCGGTACACGCCGACCTGCTGATATTGCTCAGCGACATCGACGGCCTGTACGACGGCGACCCCCACAGGGACGCGGGCGCCCGGCTGATCCCCGTGGTGCCCGCCGTGGACGAGCACATCCTGGCCCTGGGCGGCGGCAGCGGCAGCGCCCTGGGCACCGGCGGCATGGCCACCAAGCTGAAGGCGGCGCAGATCGTCACCGCCGCGGGCTGTGAAATGGTCATCGCCAACGGCAGCAAGCCCCAGCTGCTGTACGACATCGCCGCCGGGAAGAACGTGGGCACCCGATTTCTTGCAAAGGAGCAGTGACTATGACCACTATCGATATACTGAAGAAGACACGGGCTGCCCGGGGCAGCCTGACCGCCCTGGACGAGGCGGGCAAGAACAGGCTGCTGCTGTCCATGGCGGACAGCCTTATGGCCCACGAGGACGCCATCCTGGCGCAGAATGACGCGGACATGGCCGCCGCACGGGGACACATCACCGACGTGATGCTGGACCGCCTGCGGCTGGACCACGACCGCCTGGCCGGTATGGCCGACGGTGTCCGCGCCATCGCCGCCCTGCCCGACCACACGGGACGGGTGCTGGCGGAGGTAAAGCGCCCCAACGGCCTTGTGATACAGAAGATACAGGTGCCCCTGGGCCTGGTGTCCATTATCTATGAGAGCCGTCCCAACGTCACCTCCGACGCGGCGGCCCTGACACTGAAGTCCGGCAACGTCTGCGTGCTGCGCAGCGGCAAGGAGGCCTACCGCACCGCACGAACCATCGTGGACGCCCTGAAGGCGGGCATTTCCGCCGCCGGCGGCGACCCGGAGATACTGAACATCGTGGACGACACCACTCACCAGTCCGCCACGGACATCATGACCGCCAAGGGCCTGGTGGACCTGCTGATCCCCCGGGGCGGCGCCGGGCTCATCCGCGCCTGCGTGGCCGGGGCCACCGTCCCCTGTATCGAGACCGGCACCGGCATCTGCCACGTGTACGTGGACGACAGCGCCGACCTGGACATGGCGCTGAACATCGTGGAGAACGCCAAGGCCAGCCGTCCCTCCGTCTGCAACGCGGAGGAGGTGCTGCTGGTACACAGCGCCGTGGCGCAGGCGTTCCTGCCCCGGCTGAAAAAGCGCCTGGTGGACGACCGCGCCGCTGCCGGGAAGGTCCCCGTGGAGCTGCGGCTGGATACCCGTGCCGCCGCCGTCATCCCCGGCACCCCCGCCGGGGAGAAGGACTTCGACACGGAGTTTCTCAACTACATCCTGGCGGTGAAGGTGGTGGACAGCGTGGACGAGGCCATCGCCCACATCATGGCCCACTCCACCCACCACAGCGATGCCATCGTCACCGAGACCCCCGACCACGCCGAACGCTTCATCCGCGACACCGACAGCGCCGCCGTGTACGTCAACGCCTCCACCCGGTTCACCGACGGCGGAGAGTTCGGCCTGGGCTGCGAGATGGGCATCTCCACCCAGAAGCTCCACGCCCGCGGTCCCATGGGTCTGGACGAACTGACTACCTATAAGTACGTGGCCCGCGGCAGCGGCCAGATACGATAACTGCACGAAGAGCAGCCCCCGGCGGAGCCGGGGGCTGCTTTTTACGCAAAAGAGGGACGGCCTTTCCGGCCGTCCCTCTTTTTTACAGTTCTATGATCTCCGCGCCCAGCGCCGCCGCGTCCTCCCGGCCGTGGGTGACGCACAGCACCGCTGCGCCGTTCCGGTGCCGCAGGATGTACCGCGCCGCGTCGTCGCGGGCGGCACCGTCCAGGCCCTTGAAGGGCTCGTCCAACAGCAGCAGCCCGCCGCCGTAGCACACCGCCCGGGCGATGGCCGCCCGCCGCCGCTGTCCGCCGGACAGCTCCTCCGCCGGCTGGCGCAGGCAGCCGCCCAGCCCCAGCTCCATCAGGTGGCTCTCGATCTCCGCCGTGGTCATGGTGCGCCCGGTGACCAGCCGCACATTCTCCACCGGGTCCAGTCCGGGACACAGGCGGTCCTCCTGGAACACGAAGCCGACCCGCTCCGGCAGCCCGGTGACGGTGCCGCTGTCGGACTTTTCCAGCCCCGCGATGCACCGCAGCAGCGTGGTCTTGCCCCGTCCGGAGGGCGCCATCAGGCACAGCACCGCGCCCTCCGCCAGCGTCAGGCTCACATCCTCCAGCACGGTCCGCCCGTCAAAGCTTTTGCACAGCCGCTGTATACCGATCATCTCCGCCGCCCCCTTTCCAGCGCCCGCAGGCCGCGCCGCAGCAGCGCCAGCACCAGGCGCTCGAAGGCCGCGCTCAGCGCCACGATGACCACCGTCCAGGCCAGCAGGTCGGCGGTCTGCAGGTAGATCTTCGCGTCGTAGAGCCGCTCGCCCAGCGAGCCGCCCACCACGCCGATGACCTCGGCGGCCACCCCGGCCTTCCAGCTCATGCCCAGCGCCGTGGCGCAGCCCGCCAGCAGGAACGGCTCCACCGCCGGCAGCAGGATACTGCGCACCTGCCGCCGCCAGGGCACCCGGAATGTGCATGCCATCTCCGTCAGCTGGGCGTCGGCACTGCGGATGCCCTGCAGTATGTTGGTGTACAGAATGGGGAACACCATTAAAAACGATATGAACAGCGGCAGGGCGGCCGTGTCCATCCATATCAGCGCCAGAATGATGAACGACGCCACAGGCACGGACTTCACCGCCAGCACGTAGGGCTGCAGCAGCACGTCCAATATGGGCCATCGCCCGGCGGCGAAGGCCAGCGCCGCCGCCAGCACCAGCGCCAGGGCGAAGCCCCCGGCGATGCGGCAGAAGCTGAAGGCCACCGCACGCCAGAATCCCGCCGTGGGCACCAGCGCCGCCAGGTGCGCCAGCACCTTCACCGGAGAGGGCAGCAGCAGCGCCGACCCCACGGCCATGGACGCGGCCTGCCATACCAGCAGCGCCAGCGCCGCCGCAGCCAGCCGCTGCCACGTCTTCACATTCATGCGTCCATCCAGTAGAAGCCGTCGTCGGGCATGGCGCCACCCACGGCCTCCGGCTTCAGGTCGTACAGGGTCTTGAGGTATCCGTCCGCGGCGATCTTCATGTCCACACCGGTGATGCACACCAGGTTGCAGTAGGGCAGCGCCTTCTCCGCCACGGCGGCCTTGACGATGCCGTACTCCTCCACCAGCGCGGCGGCGTCCGCCGGGTTCGTGTTGGCGAAGTCCGTGCTGGCGGCGTACTCGGTCAGAAAGGCCGCTACGGCCTCCGGGTGCTCATCGGCAAAGGCCTTGCGCGCCACCAGGACAGAGGTGATGAGCCGGCTGCCGTTGTCCAGCGCGTCCCATTCCGCCGTCAGGTCCAGCGCCACCCGCAGACCCTCCACCTGCCCCTGCGCCACGGTGACGAAGGGCTGGGGCAGCATGGCCACGGCGTTGTCCTGCTCCGCCATCAGCGCCACGATCTCCGTGGGCTCGCTCTTCCACTCCACCTGCACGTCCTCGCCCAGGGTCAGGCCGTGCTGGCTCAGCAGATAGGTCAGGGCGTACTCCGGCGTGGCGCCCTTGCCGGTGGCGTAGATGGTCTTGCCGTTGAGGGAGGCGATGTCCGTCACGGTCTCGCCGCCCTTTTCCACGATGTACAGCACACCCAGAGTGCCCACCGCCAGCAGCTGTACGCCGCCCTCGGTCTGGTTGTACAGGATGGAGGCCACGTTGGCGGGCACCGCCAGGATGTCCAACTCGCCCTGCACCAGCTGGGGCGTCAGCTCATTGGCGGAGGCCGCCATGGTGAAGGCGTACTCGTTGGCGGTATCGCCGGTCCCGGCGTCCGCCAGCAGCTTCACCATGCCCATGGAGGTGGGGCCCTTCAGCCCGCCCAGCCGGATGGTGACCTTCTCCGCCGGGGTGTCGTCCGCCGGGGTCGTGTCGATCTCCTTCTGGCCGCAGGCGGCCAGGGACAGCACCAGCACCAGTGCCAGCAGCAGGGAAACGATCTTTTTCATGTGTCTTGCTCCTCTCGTGAGAAAAATATAGCCGCAATGGGCGTCATTCGCCCATTTTCGCGTACTGTGTCTTGACGCTGACGCCCTCCAGCCGCCCGATCTTACCGCTGAGGGCGGAGATCACGTCCTGGGGTGCGTCCAGCACCACGGAGATGATGTTGACGCCCCGGGCCCGGTAGGGCACGCCCATGCGCCCGATGATGTAGCCGCTGCACCCGTGCAGCAGCTGGTTCAGCGCCGCCACGGCGTCCTCGTTCTCCACGATGATGCCCATGAGCGCCACCCGCGTTTCTTCCATAGCAGATACCTCCCGGAAAAAATAAAAAAGCCGCGCCGCCACCGCGACACGACCACGGCACCCGCCGCAGCGGGTGCAGATGACTTATGGCGCATCTTCTGTCTCAAGCGTACTTTCGACGTCAGCAGCAGTTCTATTGTAAACCACTCTTCCGCGTCTGTCAACAGCGCGCAGAGATAGGAGAGAGGGCGGAGCCGCCGCGATCGTGCGGCTCCGCCCAGGGAGAAAGCGTTTTTGTCGGCTCAGTGCTCCCGCGCCGTTTTCTCCGCGCGCTGCACGGAGGGCAGCCGGGAGATGGCGTAGGCCGCCACGCCGCAGGCCACGGCGGGCAGTACCCAGCCCAGCCCCATGCCGTACAGGGGAAGCTCCCGCACCGCGGGGATGTTCACGCCGTAGCTGTCCAGGGTGCACAGCACACTGGCGACCAGCGCACCGGCGGCGGCGCCGCGGCTGACGAAGTCATGGACTTTGGGAATAAGCAGCGAGATGCAAATAAGCACCAGCGCGGGGGGATATACTACATCCAGTACCGGCGCGGCGATGGATACGATGCGGTCCAGACCCAGGTTGGACACCACGGCGCTGAACACGCAGATGACCACCACGAAGGCCTTGTAGGACACCTTGTTGCGGCACAGCTCGGCGAAATAGGCGGCGGCGGAGCTGCTCAGCGCGATGGCGGTGGTGACGCAGGCCAGGCCCACCACGATGCCGAAGATGACCATACCGGCCTTGCCCATCAGGGACTCCACGATGGCCATGATCAGCGCCGCGCGGCCGATGGAGGCCGTGTACTGGCCGGACACGGTGGCGCCCAGATAGGCCAGCCCCATGTACACCGCCAGCAGCAGCACGCCGGCCAGTACCGCCGCGCCGCCCACGGTGCGGAACTGCTGGCGGCCGCGGTGATAGCCCTTGGCCGCGACGCTCTGCAGAATGATGATGCCGAAGGGCAGCGCCGCCAGTGCGTCCATGGTCTGGTACCCGGCCTTGATGCCGGTGACGGCCACATTGTCGATCTGGGGCAGGGCGATGTCGCCCAGGGGGGTGACGATGCCCTTGATGATGATGGCGAACAGGCCCACCAGCAGCAGCGGCGTCAGGACCTTGCCCACGATGTCCACCACGGCGGACTCCTTGATGCACAGCGCCAGAATCACCGCGAAGAACAGCACCGAGAACACCACCGGCGACACACCGGAGATGTTGGGCGCGATAGCCATTTCATACGTGCTGGCGGAGGTGCGGGGGATGGCCACCATGGGGCCGATGCACAGGATGATGACGCACATCAGCACCTCGGCGGGCACCTTGCCCACCCGCTGCAGTACGGCCTCGCTGCTGCCTACCCGCAGCAGGGCGAACAGGCCCAGCATGGCCAGGCCGATGTCCGCGATAAAGTAGGCGGAGAAGCCCGCCAGCCACTGGCTGCCCGCCTCCATGCCCAGAAAGGGCGGGAAGATCACATTGCCCGCGCCGAAAAACATGGAAAACAGCGCGAATCCCACCACGATGATGTCGCTCACCGAGCGACCCTTCTTCTGTCCCGTCATTTTTGATACTCCATTTCTTCTCTCATGTTCCCGCGCCGCCGAGTGCGGCGCGCGGCTGCAACCTCTCCTGATAGCGCGTTGCAACCTGTGCATATAGAGTATCATTTTTTTCATGATCACGGAAATGACGATTATCGAATGGGCCATCAATAAAATTGATGGCATACAAATCTCCTTGCAGATTTTTCCATATCGTTAGCGGAAAGTTTACATTGCCGTCATTGAAAGCCTACTTCCCTTGTGATATATTGAAAAATATTCCGGCATTTTTTGTGTAAAGTGTGAAAGCGAGGCCCATTATATGGATGACAAAAAGCTGCGGGCACTGCTGACCGCGGTACAGTGCGGCAGCTTCGGAAAAGCCACGGCGCAGCTGGGCTATACCCAGTCCGCTATGACCCACCTGGTGAACAAGCTGGAGGCGGAGCTGGGCTGCACCCTGCTGGTGCGCAGCAGCCACGGCGTGCGGCTCTCCGAGGAGGGGGAACACCTGCTGCCCTATATACAGAACTATCTCGCCGCCAGCGACGCCCTCCGCCAGGAGGCCGCCGCCCAGGGCGAGCAGTACAGCCGCATCCTGCGGATAGGCTGCTTTGCCAGCATCGCCCGGGCGCGCCTGCCCGAGCTGCTGCAGAAGTTCCGCAAGCTCCATCCGGAGATCAAGGTGGACGTGCTGGTGGGCGGCTACGAGCTGGCTGCGGCGCTGGAGGAGGAGCGGGTACACATTGCGCTGGTGGAGGAATCCTGCGGCAAGGGCTTCTACTGGACGCCGCTGACGGACGCGCCCCTGGTGGCGGTGGTGCCCCCGGACTTCCCCTGGACGGAGGAGACCATCTCCCTGGACCGCCTGCTGCAGGAGACCTTCCTCTCCTGCCCGGAGCAGTACGTGACCCGCCTTCTGCCGCCGGACACCACCCGGCTGGAGGTGACGGCCTCCGACGATGCAGCCATACTGTCCATGGTGGCCGCGGGGCTGGGCGTGTCTGTGCTGTCCGCCTTCTCCCTGGTAGGCTACGAGGGGCAGGTGCGGGTCATCCCCCTGACGGAGCCCATGTTCCGCAGCCTGGGCGCGGCGGTGAAGTCCCCGCCCCCGGCCAACAGCGCCGCCCGGTATTTCCTCTCCTTCCTGAAGCGGCAGTACCCGGCCCGGCAGACCGACAAAAAGTAAAAGGAGGCTACGGCCATGTGCACAGCGGCCACATATCAGACAAAGTGCTTCTACTTCGGGCGCAACCTGGACTACGAGCGGGGCTTCGGCGAGCAGGTGACGGTGACGCCCCGGCATTTTCCCCTGCCCATGCGGCACATGGAGGATATGCCCTGTCACTATGCCATGATCGGCATGGCCTCGGTGCAGGCAAGCTATCCCTTGTACTACGACGCGGTGAACGAGAAGGGCCTGTGCATCGCGGGGCTGAACTTCGTCCGCAGCGCGGTCTACGCCCCAGAAGTGCCGGGCAGGACAAACGTGACCCAGTTTGAGCTGATACCCTGGCTGCTGGGGCGCTGCGCCACGGCGGATGAGGCCTGCGCCCTGCTGGAGGATGTCCACATCACCGACGAGGGCTTTCTCCCCGGCCTGCCCCCGGCGAAGCTCCACTGGCTGCTGGCGGATCGACACCGCTGCGTGGCGGTGGAGCAGACGGCGGAGGGGCTGCGCATCCACGACGACCCGGCGGGTGTGCTGACCAACGAGCCGCCCTTCCCGCTGCAGCTTTTCGCCCTGAACAACTACGCCCACCTGTCCCCGAACCCGCCGGAAAACCGCTTTGCGCCCGCTCTGCCGCTGGAGGAGTACAGCCGGGGCATGGGCGCTATGGGGCTGCCCGGCGACCTGTCCTCCCAGTCCCGGTTCGTGCGGGCGGCCTTCACCCGTATGAACAGCGTTTCCGGGGAGGGGGAGGGAGAGAGCGTCAGCCAGCTGTTCCACATCCTGGGGGCGGCGGCGCAGCAGCGCGGCTGCTGCGTGCTGGCGGACGGGGCGTGCGAGCTGACGCTGTACACCTCCTGCTGCAACGCCGACACCGGGGTGTATTACTACACCACCTACGACAGCGGCCATGTGGCCGCTGTGGGCATGCACCGCGAGGACCTGGACGGAGAGTCCCTGGCCTGCTATCCCCTGGACAGCCGGTGGCACGCCGCGTATCAGAACTGAACCGGCGCCCTCTGCGCAATAAGCGAAAAGAGACAGCTGAAAGCTGTCTCTTTTCGCTTATTTCAACTCGGCGGTGAAGGTGATGACATCGTTTTCCACCTTGGCGGAGATGGCGCCGTGGTGGCCCTCGGCGATACCGCGGGCGATGGAGAGCCCGATGCCGAAGCCCCCTGCCGTGCGGGCGGGGTCGGCGCGGTAGAACCGGTCGAACAGCCGGGAGGTGTCGATCTCGCCGCCGTTTTCGCAGTCGTTGGCGACCTTTATGGTCACACCCTTCCGCGCCTTTTCCAACGTTAAGGTGATGGGGATGGCGGGGGTGCCGTACTTGATAGCGTTGTCCAGCAGGATGGACACCAGCTGCCGTACGGCGTACTGGTCGCCGTGGTAGGTGAGTCCCGGCGTCACGGACAGCTCCAGCGGGCAGCCGCGGCTCTCCGCCACCTGGCGGAAGGACTCGGCTGTTTCGGCCACGGCATCGCTGATGGGAAAGTCCGCCATCTGCAGGGGGGAGTTCTCCTCGTCCATGCGGCTCAGGGTCACCAGGGAGTTCACCAGCTCCTTCAGCTTCTCCGTCTGGGCGCGGGCCTTGTCTATCCATTTCTGTTGGCCCACCTCCATCTCCAGCACCTTCAGGCTGGTGGCGATGACGGTGATGGGGGTCTTGAGCTCGTGGCTGGCATCGGTGATGAACTGCTTCTGCTGTTCGGCGCTGCGCACCACCGGGTCGATGGCCCGGCGGCTCAGCAGCACCACCAGCACCAGCACCAGCAGGGTGCAGCCCGCGTCCGCTGCCAGCGACCATATCAGCACCGTCCGCATAGTGCGGAGGGACTGGTAGCTGTCCAGAAAGATGGCCATGTAACCGCCGCCGTCGGCGGAGGACACCAAAAAGCGGTAGCTGCCGCAGCGGCCGAAGCCCTGGCCGTGCTGCACCGCGGCGGCCAGATACTGCGCCGTGTCGCTTTCTGTGACGGAGGCGATGTTCTTCAGGTCGGCGCTGGTCAGTGTGCCGTCCTCGTCATAGAACAGGACGAAGTAGCGGGTGGAGTAGGGCGTTTCGGCGGTAAAGCGGCCGCCCCGCCCGTAGGGCGGCTCCTCCGGGGGCGTGATGTCCCCGGCGTTGTCCGCGCTGTCCGCACCGTCGGGGGGCGTGGGCGGCGTCTGGCTGTTGGGAGTCTCCGGCTTCTGGGGCAGGGGGATGGTGCCCCGGTTCTCGCAGATCAGGGTCAGGGTGCCCCGCAGATCGCCGTCCACGGAGATGTAGTTGGCCACGTTGAGGATAAGCGTCAGCAGCAGCATCACCGCCGCCACGGACAGGGTGGCGATGCGGATGAAGCGGCTGCGCAGTTTGTTTATCATGTGGCGTCCTCCAGTTCATAGCCAAGCCCCCGGTTGGCGCGGAGGGTCACGCGGGAGCCGATGGACTTCAGCTTTTTCCGCAGGTTGGAGATGTTGACCCAGACCACGTTGATCTCGGCCTCGTTGTCCCAGCCCCATATACGCTCCATGATGTGCTCGGCGGAGAACACCTGCCGGGGCGAGCGCATGAACAGCTCCATCACCTGGAACTCCCGGCCGCTGAGGCGCAGGGACTGGTCGCCGCAGCGCAGCAGGCCGGAAGCGGGGTCCAGTGTCAGGTCGCCGTAGGCCAGCAGGGAGGGCTGGTAGGACTCGCTGCGGCGCAGCATGGCCCGGACGCGGGTGATGAGCTCGTCCGGGTCAAAGGGCTTGGGCAGATAGTCGTCGGCGCCGGCGTCGAAGCCCAGGATGCGGTCGTCCTTCTGCCCCTTGGCGGTGAGCATCATGATGGGGGTCTTGACGCCCTCGGTGCGCAGGCGCTCCAGCACCTGTATGCCGTTCATCTTGGGCATCATCACGTCCAGGATAATGCCGTCATACGCGCCGGTGACACCGTATTCATAGGCGTCGAAGCCGTTGTGTACCGCGTCCACGGAGAAGTGGTTTTTCTCGAAAAAGGCCGTCAGCGCCTCCGCCAGGTCCAGCTCGTCCTCCGCGATCAAAAGACGCATGGTGGTCACCTCGTTTCTGCTGTGTCCCCCGTCCCTGCGGGACGGGGGACGTGTTTTCAGCCACAGTATAGAGTAAAGCGCAGGAAAATGCAAGTTACAGCGCTTCTTTCACCGTTTCCCGGCCGCAGACGATGTTCAGGTTGCCGTTGCGGCAGCGCAGGGCGTCCAGGAACGCCTTGGGCACGCTGTCCGACCGCAGGGTGACGCGGTACTCCAGCTCATACAGGGTGCCCATGTTGGAGGTCTTGACTTTCACCAGGCTGTGGGCGGTGGTGTACTGGTCCAGCAGGTCATCGAACAGGCCGTCGTAGTCCAGGTCCTCGGGGATGGTGATCTTCAGCACCCGCTCCTGGGCGGGGGCGGCGCCGAAGTTGAGGGCGGTCAGCGCCATCAGCACGGCGGAGGCGATGACGAAGGTCAGTGCCGCCAGTCCCACGTAGCCCATGCCGCAGGCCAGGCCGATGGCCATGGCCAGGAACAGGGCGGTGATCTCGCGGGCGGTGCCGGGGGCGGAGCGAAAGCGCACCAGGCTGAAGGCCCCGGCCACGGCCACGCCCGCGCCGATGTTGCCGTTGACCAGCAGGATGACCACCTGCACCGCCATGGGCAGGACGGCCAGCGTCACGGCGAAGCTCTGGCTGGAGCGGGCGCGGAACCGGGACACCAGCGCCAGGCCGATGCCCAGCGCCAGGGAAACGGCGGTACAGATCAGAAAGGCGGAGAGCGTAAGCTCCGTCCCGATAATAGAGTCAAGCACAGTGAAGTCCCTCCTTGTATTTTTTCTGCAGCGCGGGCAGGATGTGGTTTTTGTAGCAGGCGCCGTATTTGGAGAACGAGGTGGGGTAGGCCTCCGCCTCGCTGAGCAGGCGGCTGAGCCACAGGGGGCACACGCCGGGTATCTTGATCTCCATGAGCACCATGTCCGCGTCATCGATGGGCGCACCGTAGTCGCCGCAGCGCAGGTCCAGGTCGGTGTCCCGCCAGCGCAGATTCGTGTCGAAGGTGATGCGCAGCTCCGGTTCCTCCTTCCCGGCGAAGGCCAGCCGGTCGTAGGCGATGAACACCCGCGGCTGCGCCCGGTGGAAGGACTGGAACCACTGTATCTCCCGGCCGATCTGGCCGTAGGCATCGCCGCCGACACCGGTGAGGAAGGGCTCCGCCCCAGCGGCGGGGGCGGTGATGCGACGCTTGTAGACCACGCCGTCGTACTTCTTTTTCAGCTCCACGAACACCTTGCCGCCGTCCGTGGGGGTGCCGTAGCTGCGGATACGGAGCTTCTCCTTGTACACCGGCTTTTCCAGAGAGGTGCGGATAAGGCTCCAGTCGGCGGTGTCGTAATAGATATTGCATATAGTGTACGCGGCGTGTTCGTCTGCCGTCATGTGTTCGCGCATGCCCTCTATGATCATGCGCTGCTGCGCGGGGGTCAGGCGATATTTTTTCTCATAGCGCTTGAAGCAGCTCTGCACGTTTGCCATGGTGGTCTCCTCCTTGCGTGATTTGCTTTGATGGGTATAGCATACAGGGGCAGCCTAAAGGCAACCTAAAAGAAAAAAGTTTTTTCCTTTAAGTTGCCTTTAGGCGTGGCGGATATGATAAGGCCACAACAAAAAACACCCATGACAAAGGAGGTCATTTCACATGAAAAAGAAACTCATCGCGCTGGTGTGCGCCGCGTCGCTGGCGCTGAGCCTGGCGGCCTGCGGCACCACGGGACAGACTGGCGCCGCCGATACCGATACAAATACGGACACGGTGCAGGCGGTCAGCGCGGAGGTGTCCCTGGAGGGCGCCACCACCCTGACGTTCACCGACAGCGGTGTGGCCGCGTCCGATGGGGACTACACCGGCTACGCCGTGGAGGGCACCGCCGTGACCATCGACGGCGCGGGCACCTACATCCTTACCGGCACCTGCGGCGACGGCTCCGTCACCGTGAAGAAGGGCACCATCGGCGTCACGCTGGTGCTGAACGGGCTGGACCTGACCAGCGCCGACACCGCGCCCATCACCTGCAATAAGTCCACGGAGGTGACCATCTACGCCGCGCCGGGCAGCGCCAACGTGCTGACCGACAGTGAGCAGAACAACGACGGCGAGTATCCCGACAACGAAAACGCAGAGAACGCGGTCGTCAAGTGCAAGGACGGCAGCCGGGTGGTGCTGTGCGGCACCGGAAGCCTGACCGTCAACGCCAAGGGCAAGAACGGCATCAAGTCCGGGGCCACCACCGCCGAGGAGGGCGAGGCGTCCCTGACCATCCGCGAGCTGACGCTGACCATCGACGCGCCGGTCAACGACGCGGTGAACGCCGAGCAGCTGCTGAACGTGGAGAGCGGCACCGTCACCATCTCCGCCGGGGACGATGCCCTGCACAGCGACCTGACGCTGAACGTGGGCGCGGCGGGCACCGACGGCCCCACCATCGTCATCAGCACGTGCTGTGAGGGCATCGAGGGCGCGACGCTGAATATCTATTCCGGGGACATCACCATCAACGCCACGGACGACTGCCTGAACGCCGCTAACGGTGACCTGAGCGGGTACGACTTCGCCATGAACATCAGCGGCGGCACCATCACGGCCTATACCAGCGGCGGGGATGGGTTTGACTCCAACGGCGACCTAAACATCAGCGGCGGCAGCGTGGCCGTGTGGACGGCCAGCACCGCCGACAACCAGCCGCTGGACGCGGATGGGGCCATCAGCATCACCGGCGGCACCGTACTGGCGGCGGGCGGCAGCAGCGGCATGGGCATGAAGCTCAGCGCGGAGCAGCCCTGCGTGACGTTCAGCTTCGGCGGTATGGGCGGTTTCGGCGGCGGCAGCGGCGGCAGCTCGCTGGCCAAGGGCAGCGCGTTCGCCATCGCCGGCGGCGATACCGCGGTGTACAGCGGCGAGGCGGTGTGCAATGCCGGGTTCGTGTTCTTCTCGTCCGCCGACCTGACGGCGGAGGGGAGCTATGAACTGACCTCCGGCGGCAGCACCGTGGCCACCGCCACGGCCCAGGCCGGCAGCGTGCAGACCGGCATGGGCGGCGGTCCCGGCGGCATGGGGAGCGCCCAGCCCGGCCAGATGCCCGACGGAGACTTCGACCCCGGTGACCGGCCTACGCCGCCCAGCGGGGGCTTTCAGCCGGGGAATATGCAGTAAACGCGAAAAAGGCACGGCGCCCGCGGGCGCCGCGCCTTTTTTGGGTCAATCGTCGTTCCAGAGGCGTATCTCGGCGTGGTAGTTGGAGAGGCTGCGGACGGTGTCGTCCTCCGCCAGCTCCAGCAGGTCGGAGGGGATGCCCTGTACCCACACGCCGGCGAAGCGCAGGCCGTCCTGCCGGATGCTCTCCAGCATCCAGGCATAGCGGTCTGAGGGATTCATCAGCTTGGCGGGGCGCGTCAGCCTGGGGTGGTCCACCAGGAACTGCAGCATGGCCTCGAAGTGCTGCTGTATCTGTGCGCCGGTAACGGACTTGTGTCCCGAGAAGCCGGGGTAGCTCGCCTCGGAAAACTGCAGGCCGGGGTATGCCTCCTCCAGCTTGGCGCCATAGCCGCAGGCCATGCGGTGCAGGGAGCAGAACAGCATGTCATAGGTATAATTTCCGTAGATATTCGCTGTATTGGCGGAGATGAAATCCACGTCCGGGTACCGGTCCATCAGTGCGGCCAGTTCATCCGGGGTCAGGTCCTCGGTGAAGTTGACGGAGGAGGTCACGGTGAACTGGTCGCCCATCTTCGCCAGGGCCTTTTGGCTGTGACCCGTAGGCTCCGCCGGGGTGCCGTCCGCATTGAGGTAAGTCGAAAAATGACCGGAGGTGGCGTAGTACATGGAGCTTATCTCGTCGGGAGCCAGCTCGCCCAATATGCCCAGAGACAGCGGGATGTCCGTCCGGATAAGGGTGCTGCTGTTGTCGGTGTAGAACCGGTTGAACTGCAGGTCAATGGTGTCGGTCATGAAGCCCGTGTGCCGGGAGTAGCTGCCGGAATAGTCCCCCAGGGGCATATACAGCCCCGCCAACACGGACATGGCCACGTCGAAGTCGCGGTAGTCTGCCCCGTCGTATCCCGCGCCCCACCAGGTGTCGTCATAGACGGTGCGGTTGATCAGCGGCGCGGCCACGAATTGCAGCAGCAGCACTACCGCCAGCACCGCCGCCATGGTGACGAGCACGGTGCTGCGGGTGCGGCGGTTTATGGTGCGCTTCACGGCTTTCGCCTCCGCCGTGGCCTGCGCCGCGTCCTCCCGGGGCAGCTCGGGCAGTTCCTGCGCGGCCAGATAGTCCTCGATGAGCCGGTGTTTTTCCAGCTCCTGCTCCACCAGCGCCGTTTCTTCGGCGTCGGCGGTGCCCGCCTGATAGCGGGCAAAGGCGGTCTCAAAATCCATAGCCATCCTCCTCCATTTGCTTTCGCAGCCGCGCGCGGGCGCGGTGCAGCCGTTGGCGTATCACGGCGGGCGACACGTTCAGCGCCGCCGCCAGCTCCGGTGCGGTCAGCCGGGCGAAGCACCACAGGGTCAGCAGCTCCCGGTCGCTCTGCGGCAGACGCGCCATGGCGCGGTACAGGGCCGCCGTGTCCTCCCGCTGCAGCAGCACGCTCTCCGGCGTGGTGTGGTCGGGGGTGTCGGGAGGCTCCTGGTCCGCCAGGTGCTTCTGCCGCCGCTGGTGGTCGATGATCAGGTTCCGCAGTACCCGGAACAGCCAGGCGCGGAAGCTGATCACATCGTCCGGCAGGGCCATCCACGCCCGGCAGAAGGCCTCCTGCACCATGTCCTCCGCCAGGTGACGGCTGCGGCACAGGCCCTGGGCGTACAGCAGCGCGGCGGCGTAGTGCTGCCGGTACAGCTGTTCAAAAATATCGTTGTCCACGCCGCCTCACCACCTTCTGACGCTATGACGCTGCAGCAGCAAATGTGTGACACCTGCAGTATACCATACCGCGGGGAGGAGGGAAAGCCTGCCGTGCCCCACACATAAAAAAGGACCGCCTGAGACGGTCCTTTGCGTTTTACAGCTTTGTCACCATGGGGATGATCATGGGGCTGCGCTTGGTATGCTTGTACAGATAGCTGCTCACCGCCGAGCGCACGGCGCGGCACACGTCGCCCTCGTCCCGGCGCTTCTTGGCGGACATGCCGTCCACGGTCTCCGTGGCCACGCGGCGCATGTCCTCCAGCAGTTCCTCAGACTCCTTCACGTACACGAAGCCGCGGGTGACGATCTCCGGCGGGCATAGCAGCTGGTGGTCGTGGCTGGACATGGGCAGTACAATGACCACCATGCCGTCCTCGGCCAGCAGCTTGCGGTCGTTGAGCACCACAGCGCCCACCTCGCCCACGCCGCCGCCGTCCACGAATACCTCCCCGGCGGGGACGGTGGTCTCGCACTTGATGTGCTTGGTGGTCAGCTCGATGACGCTGCCGTTATCGGCCACGATGATGTTGTTGGGGTGCATGCCCATGCTCTCCGCCACGCGCTTGTGGATCTGCAGCATGCGCTGCTCGCCGTGCAGGGGGATGAAGAACTTGGGCCGCGTCAGGGCGTGGATGATCTTCAGCTCCTCCTGGCAGGCGTGGCCGGACACATGCAGCATGTCCGCCTTGTCGTATACCACGTCCGCGCCCTTGCGGAACAGCTCGTTGATGACTCGGCCCACCGTCACCTCGTTGCCGGGGATAGCGCTGGCGGAGATGATGACCTTGTCCCCGGCGCCGATGTCCACCTGCTTATGGGTGGAGAAGGCCATGCGGTACAGGGCGCTCATCTCCTCGCCCTGGCTGCCGGTGGTGACGATGACCTGCTGGTTCAGGGGCAGGCCCTTGATGCGGTTGATGTCCATGAGTGTGTTCTTGGGTACCTTCATGTACCCCAGCTCGGTGGAGACCTTCATGATATTCTCCATGCTCCGCCCGGTGACGGCCACCTTGCGGCCGCAGGCCGCCGCGGCGTCCAGCACCTGCTGGATGCGGTGCACATTGCTGGCGAAGGTGGTGACGATGATGCGCTTGTCGCAGCCGGTGAACTGCCGCTTGAACGTGGCGCCCACGGCCCGCTCGCTCATGGTGTAGCCCGGACGCTCCACGTTGGTGGAGTCCGCCAGCAGTGCCAGCACGCCCTGCTTGCCCAGCTCGCCGAACCGCGCCAGGTCGATGACCTCGCCGTCGATGGGCGTGGAGTCGATCTTGAAGTCGCCGGTGTGGACGACGGTGCCCATCCGCGTGTGGATGGCGAAGGCCACCGAGTCCGCGATGGAGTGGTTCACGTGGATGAACTCCACTTGGAACTTGCCCGCCCGGACGGTCTGGCCCGGCTCCACGGTGATGAGCTTGGTGGAGTTCATCAGCCCGTGCTCCTGCAGCTTCAGCTTGATGAGCCCCGCCGTGAACCGGGTGCAGTAGATGGGCATGTTGATCTGCTTGAGTACGTAGGGGATGGCGCCGATGTGGTCCTCGTGCCCGTGGGTGATGAACAGGCCGCGCAGACGGCTCCTGTTCTTCACCAGGTACGTCACGTCCGGTATCACGCAGTCGATGCCGTACATATCATCGCCGGGGAACGCCATGCCGCAGTCCACCACGATGATCTCGCCGCCGTATTCGTAGGCGGTCATGTTCTTGCCGATCTCGTTGAGACCGCCAAGGGGGATGATCTTCAGTTTTTCTGCCATAAAAGAATAAATGCTCCTTTTCACATGAGATAGAGCACCGCCCGACCGGGAGAAAATGACCGCAGCAAAACAGAGGCGGTCTGTCCCACCCGCCTGCCCTGCATCGCAGGGGGAGGGAACAGTCAGTCGCCCGACGTCAGCACTCGATGCAGAGGGTGTGACCCTCGTTTTACTATATTGACCGCGGCATACACACACCGCGAAACAACCAAAAAACACGTGCCGTATTTGACACTTTGCACAAAGTATACCACAGTTCTTCCCGTTTGTACACCCCCAACTTGCCGACGGCTTCCGACGCGCTTCCGACACGCTCCGCTCGCCGCGGAAAAATCCCCGCTGATTTCCCGCAAACCGGTATTGTACCCGCCCGCCTTTCGTGCTATAATAAACTACTCATACCATGGAGTAGTATGTAATGGCATCCCCCGGCGGGAAGGAGGCGCGCTTTTTGAGCAAGAAGATCATCCGCGGTTTCCGCACCAATATGACGCTGTACAGCCTGTGCCTTGTGGCCTTCGTGGCTGTGACGGTGCCCTTCGAGCCGCTGCTGGCGGCGGCGGAGGGCCTGGTGGCCATACTGGTCATCCTGGTGGGCCGCCGCCGCAATAAGATGGCGCAGGCCTCTGTCCGCCAGTACATGGACCGGGTCTCCGGCGGCATGGATACCGCCCGCTCCAGCAATATGCTCTACGCGCCGCTGCCCATGCTGGTGTTCGACGTGACCACCGGCGAGATACTGTGGTGCAACGATATGTTCATGCAGCTCACCGCCCAGAAGGAGAAGATATTCGAAACGGCGGTGGACACCGTCATCCCTGACTTTACCTATCGCTGGCTCATAGACGGCAAGCGGGAGTACCCGGAGCAGTTCCGCTGGAACGACCGCATCTACCGCGTGTTCGGCGCTCTCAGCCGTCCGGAGCCGGAGGGCGGCGACCAGCCCACCCTGGCTACTACCTACTGGATGGACGTCACCGAGTCCGAGCAGATGCGCACCACCCTCGAGCTGACCCGCCCGCTGCTGGCCATCCTCATGATAGACAACTACGAGGAACTGATGAAGGCCTGCCCGGAGAATAAGCGCTCGGCCCTGCTGGCGGCGCTGGAGGAGCAGATGAACACCTGGGCGGCGGGCACCGGCGGCCTGCTGCTGGGCTACGACCGCGACCGGTATCTGTTCCTGTTCGAGGAGAAGGACTACACAAGCTTTACGGAGAATAAGTTCGACGTGCTGGAGAGGGTGCGGCAGGTGCAGGCCGGCGAGGGTGTGTCCGCCACGCTGTCCATCGGCGTGGGACGGGACGAGGACAGCTTCGAGCAGCTGTTCAAGAACGCCTCCCTGGCGCTGGAGATGGCGCTCTCCCGCGGCGGCGACCAGGCCGTCGTCAAAGACCGCGTCAACTTCGAGTTCTACGGCGGGCGCAGCAAGTCCACCGAAAAACGCACCAAGGTCAAGTCCCGCGTCATGGCCAACGCCCTGGGCGAGCTGATCGACGACGCCAAGCAGATATACGTCATGGGCCACAAGTACGCGGACATGGACTCCCTGGGCGCCGCCGTGGGCGTGTGCTGCATCGCCCGCAAGCGGGGCAAGCAGTGCCAGATCGTCATCGACACAGAGAACAACGCCGCCCATCCCATCCTGCGGCGGCTATCCCAGCAGCCGGAGTACGCCGGCTGTACCATCTCCGGCTCCGACGCCTTCATCAAGTGCCAGCCCGGCGCCCTCCTGGTGGTGGTGGATACCAACCGCCCCGAGAGCGTGGAGTCCGAGGAGATGCTGGAGACCTGCAACCGCGTGGCGGTCATCGACCACCACCGCCGGGGCAGCAGCTACATCGAGAAAATGGCCCTGAACTATCACGAGCCCTACGCCTCCTCCGCCAGCGAGCTGGTGACGGAGCTGATGCAGTACCTGGTGGAGCCCTCCGACGTGCTGAAGTGCGAGGCGGAGGCCCTGCTGGCGGGCATCGTGCTGGACACCAAGAACTTTACCAACCGCACCGGCGGCCGTACCTTCGAGGCGGCGGCCTACCTGCGCCGTGTGGGCGCCGACACCCAGGACGTGCAGCGTATGTTCCAGGGCGACCTGCAGTCCATGATCGCCCGCTATGCCATCATCCGGCAGGCGGAGCTGTACCGGGACGACATCGCCGTGGTGGCGCTGGACGAGGAATGCGACCGGGTGACGGCCGCCAAGGCCGCCGACGAGCTGCTGACCCTCAAGGGCATCCGCGCCAGCTTCGTGCTGTACAGGAAGGGCACCGGCGTGTATATGTCCGCCCGCTCTCTGGGCGAGGTGAACGTCCAGGTGATCCTGGAGGCCCTGGGCGGCGGCGGCAATTCCACCACCGCCGGAGGACAGGCGGAGAACATCTCCGTGGAGGAGGCCAGAGGCAAGCTGCTGCAGGCCATCGACCACTATTTTGAGAGTTGATACAAACAGAAAAGGAGATATGCTGTTATGAAAGTTATTCTGAAGCAGGACATCAAGGGCAAGGGCAAGAAGGGCCAGATGATCGAGGCCGCCGAGGGCTACGCCCGCAATTTTCTCATTCCCAAGGGCATGGCCGTGGAGGCCACCGCCGACGCTGTCAACACCATGAACCTGCAGGCCAAGGCCAAGGCCAAGGCCGACGCCGAGGCCAAGGCCGAGGCCCTGGCCATCGCCGAGAAGCTGAAGGCCAGCCAGGTGAAGATCGCCGCCAAGGGCGGCGAGGGCGGCAAGCTGTTCGGCGCCATCACCGGCAAGGAGATCTCCGCCGCCCTCAGCGACCAGTACGGACTGACGGTGGACGGCAAGAAGCTGGTGCTGGAGCAGCCTATCAAGAGCTTCGGCAGCTACGAGGTCAAGGCCAAGCTGGGCTATGAGGTCTCCGGCACCGTCTATGTCCTCGTTATCGAAGAAAAGTAACGCCGCTGCGGCGGGTCATATCGCGCGGTTCCCTATTTCATAAATAAAAGGAGGTCTCTCCATGGCAGTTTCCGATGCTCTGCTGAACAACCAGATGCCCCACTCGCCGGAGGCGGAACAGGCGGTGCTGGGCTCCATGCTCATTGACGCCGACTGTATCAAGGACGTCATGGACAAGCTGCAGGCCCAGGACTTCTACCTGCGCACCAACCGGGAGATCTTCGAGACTATCTACCACATGTTTGTCTACTCCCAGCCCATCGACGGCGTCACCGTGGCCGGAGAGCTGGAGAAGAACGGCCGCTATAACGACAACACCCGCGCCTACCTGCTGCAGCTGATGGAGGTCACCCCCACCAGCGCCAACGTCATGGAGTATGTCCGCATCGTGCAGGACAAATCCCTCATGCGCCAGGTGGCCTACGCTGCCGGCAAGATCACCTCCATGGTGCAGAACGGCAGCGGCAGCGCCGGCGATATGCTGGAGGCGGCGGAGCAGCGCATTTACGCCATCCGCCGGGGCCGCAGCGCCCAGGGCATGACGCCCGTCAGCATGGTGCTGGGCGACGTTATGAGCCAGCTGGCCGAGCTGACCGCCAACGGCGGCAAGTCCGTGCCGGGCCTGTCCACAGGCCTGTCCGCCGTGGACACCAAGATCAACGGCATGAACAAGTCCGACCTGCTGCTGCTGGCCGCCCGACCCGGCATGGGCAAGACCAGTATGGCGCTGAACGTGGCGCTGTCCGCCGCCCGCGAGAGCGGCAAGACCGTGGCCATCTTCTCCCTGGAAATGTCCAAGGAGCAGCTGGTCACCCGCCTGATCGCCAGCGAGGGGCTGGTGGAGAACCAGCGCCTTATCACCGGCAACCTGCGGGAGAGCGACTGGCAGCGCATCGCCGAGGCCGCGTCCTCCCTCAGCCGTATGGACATCCGCATCGACGACAACCCGCTGCTGACTGTGGCGGACATGAACGCCAAGTGCCGCCGCCTGGATAGCCTGGGCCTGGTGGTCATCGACTATCTGCAGCTGATGACCTCCGCCGGCGGCAAGGGCTATTCCGGCGAGAACCGCCAGCAGGCGGTCTCCGACATCAGCCGTATGCTGAAGATCATGGCCAAGGAGCTGCAGGTGCCCGTGCTGTGCCTGAGCCAGCTGAGCCGTGCCAACGAAAAGCGCGAGGACAAGCGCCCTATGCTCTCCGATCTCCGCGAATCTGGCGCCATCGAGCAGGACGCCGACATCGTCATGTTCCTCTACCGCGACGACTATTATAATGCCGACACCGAGAAGCGCAACGTGGCCGAGTGCATCGTGGCCAAGAACCGCCACGGCGAGACCGGCAAGGTAGAGCTCCGCTGGATGCCCGAGTACACCGCCTTCGGCACGCTGGAGACCCGCTACGACGAGGACGACTACGATGCTTGACCTGATGCCCTGGATGGAGCGCTGGCACATGCTCCCGTCCCCCGGCGGATTGATACTCTGCGCTGTGTCCGGCGGCCGCGACTCCGTGTGCCTGCTGGACTGCCTGTGGCGCATGGGACGGCAGCGGGACTTCCGCGTGGCCGCCGCCCATCTGAACCACGGCATGCGCCCCACGGCCCAGCGTGACGAGGACCTTGTCCGCACCCTCTGCGCCGAGAGGGACATCCCCTTCTACACCGAAAGGGTGGACGTCTACGCCCTGTGCGCCGTTTGGCACCTGACGGTGGAGGAGACCGGCCGCCGCGCCCGCTATGACTTTCTCCGCCGCACGGCGGAGACCACCGGTGCGGCCTTCACCGCCACCGCCCACCACCGGGAGGACCAGGCGGAGACCGTGCTGCTGCAGCTGCTGCGGGGTACCGGCCCCCAGGGCCTTACGGGCATCCCGCCCGTCCGGGACGGCATCATCCGCCCCCTGCTGGACACCCCCCGCGCTGCCATCGACGACTACATCGCCAGCCATGGACTGCCCTACGTCACCGACGAGACCAATCTGGACACCCATTACGCCCGCAACCGCCTGCGGCTGGAGATCATGCCCCAGCTGCTGACCATCAACCCCGCCGCCGCCGAGCATATCGCCCGCACGGCGGACATCCTCCGCCGGGAGAACGACTACCTGGACGGCCAGGCCGCCGCGCTCCTGCCGCCGGAGGGTACCGCTCTTTCCTGCGGTGCCCTGCTCACCGCGCCGGAGCCCCTGCGTCCCCGGATGCTGCGGCTCATGACCGACCGCCTTCCCACCGGGAAGAAGGACTTTACCGCCGTCCACTACCAGGCGCTGGAGACCCTGTGCCGCACCGGCGGCACCCTATCCCTGCCCGGCGGGGCACAGGCCGTCTGCCGCGGCGGCGTGCTGACGCTGACCCTGCCTGACCCCGCCCCGGACGAGACACCGCTCCGCATGGGCGGCAACAGTGCGGGCCCGTGGTGCATCACCCTGTCCGCCGCGCCGCTCCCCGGCGCGCTGGCCCTCCGCGAGGGCCGCTACACTGTCCGCCGCTGGCACCGTGACGACCGGCTCACCCTGCCGGGCAGCCGCGGAGAGCGCAGTCTCAAGCGCCTTTTTGCTGACCGGGGCATCCCCCCGGAGCAGCGGGACGCCGTCCCCGTCCTCTGCCGCGACGGCATTGCCGCCGCCGTGCCGGGCGTGGGTATCGACCAGCTATCCCTGCCGGGGGAGCCCGGCCATACCATATACATCACTGTAAAAATGAAAGATAACGGAGGAACAAATACCTATGGCTAAGAGCAATATGGATCAGGACATCCTGAAGGTGCTGCTGTCCGAGGAGCAGATCAAGGCGCGTGTGCAGGAGATGGGCGACCAGCTCTATGACCAGTTCAAGGACAGAAACCCCATGTTCGTCGGCGTCCTGAACGGCTGCTTCATCTTTATGGCGGACCTCGTCCGCGCCACCCAGCTGAAGAGCGAGGTGGAGTTCATCGGCCTCTCGTCCTATAAGAACGCCACCAAGTCCTCCGGCGTGGTGCAGATCACCCGCGACCTGCAGCGGGACATCAGCGGCCGCGACATCATCATCGTGGAGGACATCCTGGACTCCGGCAACACCCTGTATTTCCTGACCGAGTACCTGAAGACCAAGGGCGCCTCCTCCGTTACCGTCACCACCCTGCTGGATAAGCCCGCCCGCCGTGAGAAGCCCATCAAGGCCGACTACGCCGGCTTTGAGGTGCCCGATGAGTTCGTGGTGGGTTACGGTCTGGACTACTGCCAGCAGTACCGGAATATGCCGTACATCGGGGTGCTGAAGCCCGAAGTTTACACCAAGTAAAGGCGCATCTCCTGCACCGGTACTTTGTTGCAGGGGCTTGACGTACACAGAGTACGCCTGCGCCCCTGCGCCTCGTCCTGACGCAGGATCTGCACCTTTGTAAAAGCAGCGGAACACTGTGCGTCTGCCGTGGTATCCGCCCGATCACCCTCGCACCTTTTGAGAATAGGAAGTGAAGAAAAATGGAAAAGAAAGGCGGAAAGCGTCTTGCCCCCACTGCGGGAAAGAGCAAGCCGGAGCCCAAGGCCCCGGAGGTGAAGGTCCCGGAGGCGGCATTGGAGACTGCCCCGGCGGCGAACGCCGCCCCGCAGCAGACCGCGCCTGCGGAAAATACCGCTCCGGCGGCGCCTGCCGCAGCGGAAGCGGCGGCGCAGCCCATGTCCAGGGGCCGCAGACTGTGGAAGGACTACGGCTACATGGTCATCACCCTGGCGGTGGTGTTCGTGCTGTTCAAGGTGCTGCTGCAGCTGGCCTATGTCCCCAGCGGCTCCATGGAGACCACCATCCCCACCAAGACCCTGCTGATAGGCTGGCGTCTGCCCTACGTGGTGTCCGACCCGGTGCCCGACCGGGGCAGCATTGTCACCTTTTGGGACGACGAGATGAACAAGGTGCTGGTGAAGCGCGTCATCGGCCTGCCCGGCGAGACCGTGTCCTTCCGGGACGGCTATACCTACATCAACGGGCAGAAGCTGGACGAGAGTTATCTGCCCACCCAGGGAGTCACCAACAGCGACCGCAGCTTCACCGTGCCCGACGGCTGTATCTTCGTCATGGGCGACAACCGCACCGGCTCCAACGACAGCCGCTTCCTCAGCGAGCCCTACATCCCCGTGTCCAACATCCAGGGGCGCATGCTGGTGGCCATCTCCGTGGGCTCTGACCAGAGCTGGCAGGGCGTCCGGTGGATCGCGTGAAAGGGAGGCGTGAGAATTGACTGAGAAAAGACGTTCCGGCGGCCTGCTGCTGATATTCATCCTGCTGGCGGTAGTGTTCATCACCCAGATGATGGGCAACATGCGCCGGGCCAACGACATCAGCTACGGCCGGATGCGGGAGTATTTCACCCAGGAACAGGTGAAGTCCTTCACTGCCACCGACCGCCGCCTGTCCGCCAAGCTGCAGGACGAGACCTCCGTCAGCTGCGAGCTGCAGAGCTTCGATACCTTTTATAATGACCTCAACGACCTGGTGGTGAGCCAGAGCGAAAAGGGCATCATCACCGACTACAACTACGCGGCGGAGGGACGCACCAACTGGCTGTCCACCCTGCTGCCCTATGTGCTGGCTGCCATGGCCTTCATCCTGCTGATGAACCTCATCGCCCGCACCGGCGGCGCCGGGGGTGGTGTCAACGACAAGATGGCCCGCTTCGGCGAGGCGCGTATCCAGGACATCCCCAACGACGGCAAGAAGGTCACCTTCAAGGACGTGGCCGGCGCCGACGAGGAGAAGGAGGAACTGGAGGAGATCGTGCAGTTCCTCCGCGACCCCAAGCGCTACACCGAGCTGGGCGCCCACATCCCCAAGGGCGTGCTGCTGGTGGGCCCTCCGGGTACCGGCAAGACCTTGCTGGCCAAGGCTGTGGCCGGTGAGGCGGACACCGCGTTCCTGTCCATCTCCGGCTCCGACTTCGTGGAGATGTACGTGGGCGTGGGCGCCAGCCGTGTCCGCGACCTGTTCGAGCAGGCCAAGAAGCAGTCCCCAGCCATCGTCTTTATCGACGAGATAGACGCCGTGGGCCGCCAGCGCGGCAGTGGCCTGGGCGGCGGCCACGACGAGCGCGAGCAGACCCTCAACCAGCTGCTGGTGGAGATGGACGGCTTCGCCGCCAACGAGGGCGTCGTGGTGCTGGCCGCCACCAACCGTGTGGACATTCTCGACCCGGCGCTGCTGCGCCCCGGCCGCTTCGACCGTCAGGTGTTCGTGGGTCTCCCCGACATCAAGGGCCGCGAGGAGATACTGAAGATACACGCCCGGGGCAAGCCCCTGGCGGAGGATGTGGACCTGGCCCGTGTGGCCCGCGCCACCGCCGGTTTTACCGGCGCCGATCTGGAGAATCTGCTGAACGAGGCGGCGCTGCTGACCGGCCGGCAGAACAAGAAGTTCATCACCGAGGAGGCCATCCACCAGTCGGTGATCAAGGTCATCGCCGGGCCCGAAAAGCACAGCCGCGTAGTGCCCGAGACCGAGCGGCGGCTCACCGCCTATCACGAGGCCGGTCACGCCGTGGTCATGCACGCCCTGCCCGACCTGGACCCTGTGCATCAGATCACCATCGTCCCCCGCGGTCAGGCCGGCGGCATGACCATCTACCTACCGGAGGAGGACCGCTCCTACCTGTCCCGCAATTATATGCTGGACCGGGTGGCCGGGCTCCTGGGCGGCCGCGCCGCCGAGGAGATGATGCTGGGCGACATCTCCACCGGCGCCTCCAGCGACATCCAGCGCGCCACCGCCATCGCCCGCAAGATGGTGGGCACCTACGGCATGTCCGCCAAGATGGGCAACGTGGCCTTCGACGCCGGCGGCGACGAGGTGTTCATCGGTAAGTCCATGGGGCACACCCGCCCCTACTCCGAGCAGACCGCCGCGGAGATGGACGCGGAGATCCGCGCCATCATCGACGAAGCCTACCGCAAGTGCCGCGAGATACTGGCCCGGTACAAGACGGAGTTGACGGCGGTGGCCGAGTACCTGCTGGAGCACGAGACCATGGATGCCGACACCTTTAACAGTTACTTCAAGGCCCCGGACAGCCCGGAAGCCTGACCCGCGGCACCCCCTCGTGGGAGGGCCCGGACGAATATACAGCGACCGGCAGGGTATGATGCCCTGTACAGAACCGGCGGACGCCCTGCGTCCGCCGGTTTTTGCACAAAAAAGGAGATTGGTTTTGTGCACAATGACGGGGGAGGGCGTCCGCCAGCGGGAGACAACCGGCGGGAAAAGTTTGCGCACACAGGGCGTTTGTCCTCTGCATGGAGACACATCCGCGGCCGTTACGGATTCTTAACGCCCCGAAAACGCACCAAAAGCCGGGATTTTTAGAGGTTGTTACAATTGTTTTTACGGCATCTTTCCGCTAAAATACACGTATTCTGTGAGTGGCCGAAGTGTTCGGCCACTGCAAGGGAAATTTAGGAGGAATATACCATGAAAAAGTTTTTGGCAATGATGCTGGCGCTGATCATGGCTCTGTCTCTGGTGGCCTGCGGTGAGCAGGGTGACAGCCAGAAGGGCGATGATTCCGCTTCCGGCGACAAGGTCGTCAAGATCGGCGTGTTTGAGCCTCAGTCCGGCGATAACGGCGCAGGCGGCAAGCAGGAGATCCTGGGCATGCAGTATGCCAATAAGATGATCCCCACCGTCACCATCGGCGGTGAGGAGTACAAGGTCGAGCTGGTGTACGCCGATAACGCGTCTTCCAACGACAAGGCGCCCACCGCCGCACAGACCCTGATCTCTGAGGGCGTGTCCGTTGTTCTGGGCTCCTACGGCTCCGGCGTGTCCATCGCTGCCGGCGATACCTTCTCCGCGGCACAGGTGCCTGCCATCGGCGTGACCTGCACCAACCCCCAGGTGACTTCCGACTGCGATGTGTATTTCCGCATCTGCTTCCTGGATCCGTTCCAGGGAACCGTTCTGGCCAACTATGCCAAGAATGAGCTGAAGGCCACCAAGGCGTACTGCCTGGCCAAGCAGGGCGACGACTACTCCGGCGGTCTGGCTAACTACTTCATCAAGGCCTTCGGCGAGGAGAATTGCGTGTATGAGCAGTTCCCCGAGGGCACCTCTGACTTCTCCACCTACATCACCAACGCCCAGCAGCAGGGCTGCGACGTGTTCTTCTCCCCCGTGTCTCTGGAGGCCGCTGCGCAGATCATTGCCAAGGCTGAGACCCAGGGTCTGGGCATGCCCATCCTGGCCGGCGATACCTGGGACTCCAACGTGGTGCTGGAGGCGGCTAAGGGCACCAGCCTGAACATCTGCGTGACCACCTTCTATCAGGAGGGCGTGAATGCCGAGTTCGACGCCGCCATCAAGGAGTGGATCAACAGCGACGCTACCGCCAAGACCAACAACGGCGGCGATGACAAGCTGTCCGCCGTGACCGTCATGGGCTATGACGCTTACTGCGTGGCTCTGGAGGCCATCAAGGCCGCTGATTCCACCGATCCCGCCGCTGTTCTGGCCGCGCTGCCCGGCGTGACCTATGAGGGCATCACCGGCGCTATCTCCTTCAATGATATCGGCGATGCCAACCGCGACAGCGCCGTTGTCAAGAAGTGCAACACCGAGAGCGGCAACTGGGACTTCGTCACCGTGGCCAAGGTCGGCTAAAGGGGTAGTACATACTACAGCCAAGTGAGGTACACAGGGCTGGCGGGAGCAGCGGCTCCCGCCAGCTACTGTGCTATACCGGAGGCGGCGAGACTGCCCCGCACTTCGCGGGACGGCTTCGCGGCGGCCGGTGGGAAACGGCTGTCTGCCAAGGAAGAAAGAACGAAATAGGGAGGAACCCCGCATGGAAGTTTTGAAAACCGCGCTGCCGTATATCATATCCGGCATATCGGTGGGCGGGCAATATGCGCTGATCGCCATTGGCTACACCATGGTGTATGGCATACTGCGGCTCATCAACTTCGCCCACGGCGACGTGTTCATGGTGGCCGGCCTGATGATGGTCTATTTTGCCACATGGATGCCGCTGTATCTGGCGATCCCGCTGATGATCGTGCTGACGGTGCTGCTGGGCTTTTTGATCGAGCGGGTGGCGTACAAGCCCCTGCGTACCGCGCCCCGCATGTCCGTCATGATCTCCGCCATCGGCGTCAGCTATCTGATCCAGAATCTGGCGCTGTATGTGACCGGCGGCCTGAACAAGAATTATCCCGCGATCCCGTGGATCTCCGACCCGGTGCGGCTGTTCGGCATGGAGACGTCCCGCGTGACGGTCATCACCCCGTTCCTGACCATCGCGCTGGTGATCGCGCTGGTGCTGCTTATCAACCACACCAAGATCGGTATGGCCATGCGCGCCGTGTCCGTGGACTTTGAGACAGCGCAGCTGATGGGCATCAAGATCAACAACGTGATCTCCGCCACCTTCATCATCGGTACGTTTCTGGCGGCCATCGGCTCGATCCTGTTCTTCACCAACTTCCCCGGCGTGGTGCCCACAGCCGGTGCCATGCCCGGCCTGAAGGCGTTCGTGGCCGCCGTGTTCGGCGGCATCGGCTCCGTGCCCGGCGCGGTGGTGGGCGCGTTCATCATCGGCATCTGCGAGTCCGTCATCAAGGGCCTGGATACGATCCTGATGGCCAACGGCGCCATCACGGAGCAGGTGGGCTTCGCCACCTTCTCCGATGCGTTCACGTTCGTGCTGCTGATCATCATTCTGGTGTTCAAGCCCACCGGCCTGTTCGGTGAGAAGACCACCGACAAGGTGTAAGGGGGTGCGGATATGATGCTGGAAAAGAAAAAGGACGTCCGCAAGACGTTTATCTCCCTTGTGGCTGTGGCGCTGTTCCTGGCACTGGTGCTGGTGCTGGATCAGGTCATCAAGCCCAGCAACAAGATGTACATGCTGCTGACGGTGCTGCAGAAGGGCTCTGTGTATGCGCTGGCGGCGGTGTCCATGAACCTGCTGAACGGCTTCACCGGCCTGTTCTCCCTGGGTCACGCCGGATTTATGCTGATCGGCGCGTATACATACGCGATCTTCTCCATCCCCGCCGCGTCTCGCGACACGGTGTATCAGTATTATGACGCGGCTATCCGCATCTCGTTCCCGGAGGTGCTGGGCAACGCGCTGGGAGGCTTCGGCACGGTGCTGGGTGTGATCATCTGCGTGCTGCTGGCCGGCCTGATGGCGTCGCTGTTTGCCTATCTCATCGGCCTGCCCGTGCTGCGGCTGAAGAGCGACTATCTGGCCATTGCAACGCTGGGCTTCGCGGAGATCATCCGCGCCATCTTCCAGTGGGGCAAGCTGGGCCCCGTGACCAACGGATCCAATCTGCTGAAGAGCTTTACCCGTATCAGCAGCTTCAAGATCGGGACGTTCAGCATGTCCACCTTTGTGCCGGTGCTGATCGCCACGGTGTCCATCATTCTCATCGTCATGCTGGTGAACTCCACCTACGGCCGCGCGTTTAAGGCCATCCGCGACGACGAGGTGGCGGCGGAGGCCATGGGCATCAACCTGGCTAAGCACAAGATGCTGTCCTTCGTGACCAGCTCCTTCTTCGCCGGTGTGTCCGGCGCGACCATGGCTATGGTGCTGTCCATCGCCCAGGCCAACAACTACAAGGTGGCCATGACCTACGAGATACTGTTGATGGTGGTGCTGGGCGGCATCGGTTCCATCTCCGGCTCCGTGATCGGCTCCCTGCTGTTCGTGGCGGCCTCCGAGTGGTGGCTGCGCGGACTGGATTCCGGTGAATTCCTGGGTATCAAGGCACCCGAAGTGTTCCGTAACGGCTTCCGCCTGGTGGTGTTTTCCATCGTCATCATGGTGGTGGTGCTGTTCTTCCGCAAGGGCATCATGGGCGACAGGGAGCTGCCGCAGGTGATAGCCGGGTGGAAGGCCAAGAGCCGCGCTAAGAAAGCCGTGAAACAGGAGGTGACGTCCAAATGAGCAAGAACGTATTGTCCGTTGAGAACGTCACCATGCAGTTCGGCGGCGTGGTGGCCGTGGATAACCTGAGCCTGGAGGTCAACGAGGGCGAGATCGTGGCCCTCATCGGCCCCAACGGCGCCGGTAAGACTACCGCCTTCAACGTCATCACCGGTGTGTATGCCCCCACCAACGGCCGGGTGTGCTTCGGCGGGGAGTGCATCGTGCGCAATCATCCTACCGGCAAGATGAAGAAGATGTACAAGGGCGAGCATGCCGATATGTACACCGCCCAGTTCGCCCCCGAGGAGGCGCTGGACGACGAGGCACTGAAGTCCTGGCGGGAGGGCCAGAAGGCGCTGGACGCCCATGCCTTCACCGACCACATCCTGGCCCCCACACCGGATAAGATCACGGCGTTGGGCATGGCCCGTACCTTCCAGAACATCCGCCTGTGGAAGACCCAGACGGTGTTCGACAATGTGCTGATAGCCAAGCACATGCGGCGCAGCAGCAATATGTTCTCCGCCACCTTCCGCGGCAACCGCAAGGAGGAGGCGCAGCAGCGCGCCGAGGTGCTGGAGCTGCTGAAGGTCGTGGGCCTGGAGGATGTGAAGGACGAGCTGTCCACCAGCCTGCCCTACGGCAAGCAGCGGCGGCTGGAGATCGCCCGCGCCCTGGCCACCGACCCGAAGCTGCTGCTTCTGGACGAGCCGGCGGCCGGCATGAATCCCCAGGAGACCCTGGAGCTGGCGGAGTTCATCAAGGAGATCCGCACCACATTCCACAAGACCATCCTGCTGATCGAGCACCACATGGACCTGGTCATGGGCATCGCCGACCGCATCTACGTGTTGGACTTCGGCAAGCTGATCGCCCAGGGCACACCGGACGAGATACAAAACAACGAGCGCGTCATCGACGCATACTTGGGGGTGGCAGAAGATGCTGAAGATTGAAAATTTGTGTGTTTCTTACGGCGGCATCAAGGCCCTCCGCGGCATCAGCCTTGAGGTGCCCGACGGCAAGATCGTCACCCTAATCGGCGCCAACGGCGCCGGCAAGTCCACCACGCTGCGCACCATCTCCGGCCTGGTGAAGGCGGACAGCGGCTCCATTACCTACGACGGCGAGGAACTGCTGGGCAAGCCCATCAACAAGGTCCTGGAGGCGGGCATCGCCCAGTCCCCGGAGGGCCGCCGCGTGTTCGCCAATCTGACGGTGCTGGAGAACCTGAAGGCCGGTGCGTACCTGCGCACCGACAAGGAGGGCATCGAGAAGGACATCAAGTGGGTGTATGAGCTGTTCCCCCGCCTGGAGGAGCGCCACTGGCAGCTGGCCGGTACCCTGTCCGGCGGCGAGCAGCAGATGCTGGCCGTGGGCCGCGCCCTGATGAGCCGCCCCAAGCTGCTGATGCTGGATGAGCCGTCCCTGGGCCTGGCGCCTCTGGTGGTGCAGGGCATCTTCGACATCATCCGCACCGTGAACCAGCAGGGCGTCACCGTGCTGCTGATCGAGCAGAACGCCAACATGGCCCTGAAGATCGCGGACTACGCCTACGTGCTGGAGACTGGCAACATCACCAAGTCCGGCACCGGCGCGGAGCTGCTGGCCGACGAGTCCATCAAGGAAGCCTACCTGGGCAAAAAGAAGAGCTGAACAAAAAGAACCGCCGCAAGGCGGTTCTTTTTTCGTTGCCTTTTTCCTCAGGGACTGGTATAATGCCCTGAGTATCGACAGAAAAGGCGGTGTGTGCGGTGGAATATATAATGATGGGGCTGGCGGCGCTGGTGGGCGGCATCATCCAGCCGCTGACGGGCTTCGGTGCGGCGGTGGTGATGATGGTGGCGGCCAGCGCGTTCTACGACATGACCATTGCGCCCACCGTCGTGGCGTTGATTTGCATGGCGCAGTCCGGCACCATGACGTGGATGTATCGCAAGCACATCGACCTGAAGCAGATCGCCCTGCCCATCGGACTGTACACCGTGTGCAGCCTGGTGATCATCAACCTGCTGGGCCGGTTCGACCTGCACGTGCTGACGGCGCTGTTCGGGGCGTTCCTCATCGCGCTGGCAGCGTATTTCCTCTTCTTCGCCAAGCGGGTGAAGCTGCAGCCCAGCCTGACGGCGGGGCTGGTGTGCAGCGCCTTCTCCGGCTGCTGCGCCGGGGCGTTCACCATCGGTGGCCCCATGATGGCCCTGTACTTCGTGGCCATCGCCAGGGACAAGGAGACTTACGTGGGCAATATGCAGTTCCTGTTCCTGACTACCAACCTCATTAACTTCACCATGCGGGTGGTGCGGGGGTATTTCAGCGTATCGCTGCTGCCGGTGGCGGGGGTCAGCGTGGTGTGCATCCTGCTGGGCCTGTGGATAGGCACCCTGCTCAGCCGCAGGATGTCCGGAGACATCGCCCGGCAGGTGGTGTACATCGGCGTGGGTGTCAGCGGCCTGGTGACGCTGGTGCAGGAGTTGATGAAATAAAGCAAAAAAAGAAACGGTGCACCGCGCCGTTTCTTTTTTTGCTCATTTGTCCGCCCCCAAAATTGTCTCCACCACGCCGTCCAGCCAGTGGCCGTCGAACTGCTCGATACAGCCGTCGTCGGTGAGCTTGGCCAGCGCCGGGTCGATGGGCATTTTCGCCAGCAGAGGGATGTGGTACTCCTTGGCGGCCTCCTCGGTCTTGCCCTCGCCGAAGATATAGAGCTTCTTGCCGCAGTCGGGACACTGGACGTAGCTCATGTTCTCTACCAGCCCCACAATGGGGATGTTCATCATCTGGGCCATCTTCACGGCCTTCTGTACCACCATGGATACCAGGTCCTGGGGGCTGGCCACGATGATGACGCCGTCCACCGGCAGGGACTGGAACACGTTCAGCGCCACGTCGCCGGTGCCGGGGGGCATATCCACGAACATATAGTCCACGTCCTCCCACAGTACGTCGCCCCAGAACTGCTGCACCACGCCGCCGATCACCGGGCCGCGCCAGATGACCGGGTCGGTCTCATGCTCCAGCAGCAGATTCACGGACATCAGCTGTATACCGGTGGCGGTGGTCACGGGCACGATGGCGTCGCCCTGCGCCACAGCACGGCCGTGGATGCCGAAGGCCTTGGGAATGGAGGGGCCGGTGATGTCCGCGTCCAGAATGGCGGTGCGGTAGCCCTCCCGCCGCAGCGCCACCGCCAGCTGGCTGGTGACCATGGACTTGCCCACGCCGCCCTTGCCGGACACCACGCCGTATACCTTGCCGACACGGCAGCCGGGGCGGAGGGGCTTCTTTTCAAATACGTTGGCTTCCTTGCGCTCGCCGCAGCTTTCGCCGCAGGTGCTGCAATCGTGGGTACAATCGCTCATAACAGGTTCTCCTTTTAGATGTTCTTACAGCTCGTCCCCGGCGGTGTAGACATAGCCGCACAGGGGGCATTTGGGATAGTCGAAGTCGTGGGTAAAGCCGCATTGCGGGCACCGGCGCTGGTGCAGATCGGGGTCGTTGCCGCTGGGCTGGGGTACGCCGCCGGTGAAGAATTCCAGCTTTCCGCAGGCGGGACAAGCCATGATGGACACCTCCAGTGCTCCTGCCATCAGATTGGGCAGGTCGCCGAACAGCCAGCTGGTCTTGCCCAGCTGCAGCTTGTGCTGGCCGACGAACTGCATGGCCGTGCCGCAGCGGAGACAGTCAAAATGGGGCATGGCAGCCTCCTTTCGATGTATTATATATGGTATAGCACGATTTGAGGGGATTTGCAACCTCACAGACAGGTGACGGTGACATTTTCCCGTCCCTGCAGGTAGGCCATCTCCCGCTTCTGACAGGTGAACAACAAAATCTGGCGATTCCGGCTCTCGGCCAGCAGATAGTCCAGCGCCGCGTGGAGCCGGTCGTCGTCGAAGGTCACCAGCGCGTCGTCCAGAATGAGAGGCACTCGCTTGTCCGCGGGCAGCACCATGTCGCATATGGCCAGCCGCACCGCCAGATACAGCTGGTCGGCGGCGCCCTGGCTCAGCAGGCGGACGCTGCGCCCCACCGGGTCGCCGGCGGGCTCGGCGGACAGGGAGAAATCCCGGCTCAGCAGTACCTTGTCGTACCGCCCGCCGGTGATGGTGGAGAATATCTCCGCCGCCCGCGCGCCCAGCGCCGGGGAGAAGCGATTCTGCAGCACAGTGTTGGCCTGGGACAGCACGTCCATGGCCAGTGCGATGGCGTCGTACTCCGCCTGCAGAGCCTGGAGCTGCTCCTGCTTCTGCGCCAGCTGGGCCTCCAGGTCGCTGCTGCGGTCCAGGGAGCGTATGCGGCCGGTCAGCGTGTCGGACCGGGTGCGCTCCTGCGTCAGCAGCACCTGCACCCGCGCCAGCTCGTCCGCAGCCTGCTGCCGGGATATGGTGGGGGACGGAACGGCGGCGTCCGCGGGGGCGGACAGCTCCTGCTCCGTCAACTGGCGGCGCAGGGCATCACGGTACAGGGCGGCCTCCCGCGCCTGCTGGCGGGCGTCGGTCAGCGCTGCCCTGCGGCGGCGAATGTCGGCCAGCGCCAGCTGCGCGCCGGCCAGGTCGGTGACAGAGGGGGCGTAGACGCGCACCTGCGTCAGCAGCTCCCGCAGACGGCGGCGGCAACTGTCCTCGCCGTCGGCGGCGGACACCTGGGCGCGGCGGGCACTCTCGGCGGCGTCCTCCGCCTGCTGCCGCAGGGGCAGGTACTCATCTATCTGTGTCTCCAGCGCGGCGCGCCGTGTCTCGGCGTATTTCCGCCGCTCCACGATGGCCTGTCGGCGGAACTTCACGGCGAACAGCGTGGCGATCACGCCCAGCCCGGCCATGCCGATGAACAGCCAGAAGGGAAGCGCGCCCTTGCTGCGCAGCAAAAACGCCAGCGTCACGCAGAGGGGGATCAGTGCCCCGGAGAAAATGGGCAGAAACAGGGTGGGGGACTTTTCCGGCACGATGGCGTCGGCCTTCTGCCGCAGTTCCACCTCACCGGCGGGGTAGAGGGAGTGCTGCTGCCAGCGCTCCTGCGCCTGCTGGGCGGCCGCGGCGGACTCCTCCGCAGCGCGGCGCTTCTCCGTCAGGGCGGATAGCTCCACGGGCAGGGCGGCGGCCTGTCCCTCCAGCAGTGCCAGCGCCGCGTCGTCGGGCAGCGCGCCGCACTGGTCGGCCAGAGCGTCAGCCTTGGCCTGGGCGGCCAGAGCCGCCTGTTCCGCCTGGCGGTAGGCGGCCACACGCTCCTGCTGCGCCAGCGTCTGCCACCGGTCGGCTTGCTGCTGCAGGTCAGCGGCGCGGTGCTCCAGGGCGTCCAGCTCCCGGCGGGACTGCTGCGCCTGGTCCGTCAGGGCGACCAGCTCCCGCAGGGCACCCTGCAGCTGGTCGATGTCCCGCTCCAGCGCGGGGATAAGCCCGGTCTTGTTGTGGCGGCGGCGGTTCAGCTGCTTTTTCAGCCGGTCACAGGACTCGGTGTAGGAGGTGTCCTCCTCGCCGGTGGTGATGAGGGCGGCGATGCGCCGCTCTAATTCCGCGTCCTGCTCCACGGTCAGGGCGTTCTGCCCGATGAAGGCGCTGCGCTCGAACACCTCCCGGGGCACGCCCAGCAGCGTCTCTCCGGCGTTCTGCCCGGTGATGTTGGGGACGGGCGTAGCGGTGCCGGTATAGGTGCAGGAGAATTCGCCCATGGGCGCGGCGGCGCGCCGTGTCTCCCGCAGCAGGGTATAGGTATCGTCCCCGGCGGCCACGTCCATGCGCCCTTGCAGCGGCGCGCCGTTCCACGGGGCGTAGCGGTTTTTGTCCGCCAGCGGACCGCGCTCACGGGTGGACAGACCGTACAGCATGGTGCGGATGAACGCGCCCCATGTGGACTTGCCCGATTCATTGGGCGCGTACAGCAGGTTCAGTCCCGGCGACAGCGTCAGCTCATCGTGCTCCAGGCGGCCGAAGGTGCCGTTCAGGTGCAGAATATCCACGGAGTTCTCCTCCTTATACAAGTTCATACAATATAATTCAAAGTATAGCACGATTCGCGTTAAAAGTCATTACACTGTCTTATGCAAAAAATTAAAAAAAGTTCAAAAATGGTGTTGACAAATTCATCCGCAAGTAGTATCATATCAACTGTTCCGCGGTTATGGGACGTGTACCTTGTAAATTAAACAACGAACGAAACGAAAAGCACCAGACGGGAGCGGGAAGGACTGCGGGAGCGGTCTGGAACGCAACTGAAAAACTTGGTGGAGCCGGGTTAAGTCAATTACCGGTGAAGCTAAGTATAAAAAGTTTTAAGCTATGACAAATAGCTCTGTAAAGATTAGCTCGGTGGAAACACCGTGTTGATA
>CAKTOW010000014.1 GCA_934590325.1 uncultured Oscillospiraceae bacterium | reverse complement strand
ACAGAGCTATTTGTCATAGCTTAAAACTTTTTATACTTAGCTTCGCCGGTAATTGACTTAACCCGGCTCCACCAAGTTTTTCAGTTGCGCTCCTGACTGTTTTCACAGCCTCTCGCGCTCCCGTCTGGTGCTTTTCGTTTCGTTCGTTGTTTAATTTACAAGGTACACGTCCCATAACCGCGGAACAGTCATTATCTTAGCACATGTCAGCTATCTTGTCAACTACTATTTTACCTTTTTCAGACATTTTTCGTTGACTTCTTTTTACTTCCACGCGCCTGCCCTTCCGGACAGCTTTGTTAGACTACCATACACCGCCACGTTTGTCAACGGCCAATTCTACATTTTACCCACTTTGAATAGAACCGTCCACATCATCAGCACAGCTTATGTATTATTCCCGTTTTCCGCCCCTCTGATACTTACAGGAACACCTCATTCTTCGCCGGACGGGCATAGACCTCCTCCAGCTCGCTCTTGTGGTACAGATACCCCGGGTCATCGAAATACTTAGCTCCCGTGGGACAGCCCTTGACACAGGCACAGCACTTGATGCACACCCCCGTCACTTGGGACACATCCGCCGGGTCGATGCTGCCCATGGGGCACCGGGCCGCACACAGTCCGCAGCCGCCGCACAGGCTCATGTCGGTCTTTGGCTTTACCTTCAGGATGTTGATAGGATTTCCGTGCCGGTCCCGGGGCGTATAGTAGGGCCGGATGGGATCGCACCCGCCTACCACCACTGGACCGATATTCCCCGCCGCCAGTTTGGCCGCCGCGCTGTCGGCGAAGGTATCCATCTCCGCCATGTCCGCCTCATTCGGCCGCCCGGCTCCCAGGGCACGCGAGAAGCTGTGCTCCCCCACGAAGGCTCCGCCGGCCACACAGGTAAAGCCGTTCCCCGTCAACAGCTTGGAAAGCTCCATCAGTGCATCGTCATAATTTCGGTTGCCGAACAGCACCACCGGCACCGCCAGTGCGCCGGTACCATGCACCATGTCCCGCAGGTACGGCATCAGCAGATTCGGCACGCGCCCGGCATAGGTGGGACAGCCCACCACCGCCACGTCCCCTGCCGGGATCGTCACCTCCCGCTGCCGCGCCTCCGGCAGCGTATAGCTGTACGGTGCATATTCCGCGCCCAGCGCGTCCGCCAGACGGTGCGCGATACGCGTGACCGTCTTTTCCGTGGTGCCTGTGCCGCTGAAATATACCGCCCAAACCTTCCTGTTGCTCATACCGTCACCCTCCCGTGCGGGAACAGCCGCCCTGCGGCCGTCCGTTCTCGTTATATCTCGAAATCCTCCGGGGTCAGCTTCGCCGTATCCAGCTTCAGCGGACGCGGCGGCACACGCCGCAGCGGGTCGTACTTGAACGCGCCGCACCTGTCCTCCGGCGCCACGATGCCCCGCTTGACGCAGGCCACCTTGTCGTCGCTGATGCGGCTCCCCCGCTCGCAGTAGGCGCACCGGGGGTCAATGTCCTTGCGAAACAGCATACGGCTCACCTCACAGTGTATATAGCTTCACCGCGCCGTCCTCCACGGTGGCGCTGATCTGCGTAATGGGATGCTCGAAAGCGTCGATGATCTGCGCGGCCATGGGGTCCTCCAGTTCCTTCTGGATGAGCCGCCGCAGATTCCGCGCGCCATAGGTCAGCGAATAGGACTTCTCCGCCAGATAATCCACCAGCGCGTCGTCATAGCGGAAGCCGTAGCCCTTGTCGCTGAGGGAGGTATACAGCTCCTCCAGCATGATGCGGGCGATGCCCTCGAAGTTCTCTTTGCTGAGGTGGTTGAAATACACGATCTCGTCCACACGGTTCAGGAACTCCGGCCGCAGGAAGTCCCGCAGAGCCTTCATCGCCCGCTCCTTCCCCTGATCGTCGGCACTGCCGCCAAAGCCCACGGACCCCGCGGACTTGGTGTCCGAGCCCGCGTTGGAGGTCATGACGATGACCGTATTCTCGAAGTTCACCTTCCGCCCGTGGGCATCGGTGATCTGTCCATCGTCCAGAATTTGCAGCAGCACATTCAGCACGTCCGGGTGCGCCTTCTCGATCTCGTCGAACAGCACCACGGAATAGGGCTTGCGCCGGATCTTCTCCGTCAGCTGCCCCGCCTCGTCGTAGCCCACGTAGCCGGGAGGGCTGCCCACGATACGGGAGACGGAGTGCTTCTCCATAAACTCGGACATATCCAGCCGGATCAGAGACTCCGGCGCGTCGAACAGATCGTCCGCCAGCTGCTTCACCAGCTCCGTTTTGCCCACGCCGGTGGGACCCACGAAGATAAAGCTCACCGGCTTGTGCTTGGGGGAGATACCCACCCGGTTGCGGCGGATAGCGGCGGACACGGCGGCGATGGCCTCGTCCTGCCCCACCACATGGGCACGGAGCCGCTGATCCAGCTCCGCCAGACGCTTGAACTCCTCCTCTTTGATCTTGCTGGCAGGGATCTTCGTCCACATCTCGATCACGCGGGCGATGTTCTCCATGGTCAGCTCCGGTACTCCCTTCGCCTTGATGGCGTTCAGCTCGTCCGTCACCCGCAGCTCCTGGCTGCGAAGCTCCGCAATGCGCTCATACCGCTGATCCAGCTCCTGCTCGGTGAACTGCTGACCGTCCGCCGGCTGGGCGGACATCAGGTTCTCCCTCTCGAAGGTCAGGTTCGCCTGCTCCTGCTCCAGCTCCATCCGCCGGTTGATCTCCGGGTCGTGAAGGTTCCGGTCGGAGCAGGCCTCGTCGATAAGGTCGATGGCCTTGTCGGGCAGATACCGGTCGGTGATGTACCGCTCGGACAGCACCACCGCCTGCCGCAGCACCCCCTGGGGGATGGACACACCATGAAATTCCTCATAATAGTGCGCGATGCCCTGCAGTATCTTCAGGGTGTCCTCCATGTTGGGCTCGTTGACCGTCACCGGCTGGAACCGGCGCTCCAGCGCCGTGTCCTTCTCGATGTGCTTGCGGTACTCGTTGAACGTGGTGGCGCCGATGACCTGTATCTCGCCCCGGCTCAGGGCGGGCTTGAGGATATTGGCGGCGTTCATGCTGCCCTCAGCGTCGCCGGCGCCCACGATATTGTGCACCTCGTCGATGACCAGTATCACGTTTCCCGCCTTGCGTATCTCCTCGATGAGGCCCTTCATGCGGCTCTCGAACTGTCCGCGGAACTGGGTGCCCGCCACCAGCGCCGTCAGGTCAAGGAGATATACCTCCTTGTCCCGCAGCTTGAAGGGCACCTGTCCCGCCGCGATACGCTGGGCCAGGCCCTCTGCGATGGCCGTCTTGCCCACGCCGGGCTCGCCGATAAGGCAGGGGTTGTTCTTCTGCCGGCGGTTCAGTATCTGCACCACCCGCTCGATCTCCTGCTCCCGTCCGATGACCGCGTCCAGCTTGCCGTCCCGGGCCCGCTGGCTCAGGTTGATGCAGTAGTTGTCCAGGAACTTCCGCTTTTTCTCCGTCTTGCGTCCGGAGGGCTGTCCGCCTGCCGCGCCGCCGTTCTGGGGCGGCTGCTGCTCGGCGGGGGTATTGCCGTTGGTGTTGAACAGCCGGTTCAGGAACGGGAACGTAGCGGTCTTTCCGCTCTCCTCATCGTCCTCGTCACCGCCGTCGTCGTCCGGGGCATCCAGTTCCTCCGCCCCGCCGAAGGCCTGCATCATCTCACTGTTGATGTTCTCCAGATCCTCCGGGGTGATGCCCATGCGCTTCATCATGTCCTCCACCTGAGGCAGTCCCAGCTTGGCGGCGCACTGCAGGCACAGTCCCTCGTTGACCATCTCGTTCTTCTCGTTCATCCGCGAGATAAACACCACGGCCACATTCTTCTTACATTTAGAGCAAAGAGTCGGTTGCATGATATTCCTCCGTTATATATAAGGCAGCAATTGCAGTATATCCGATTTCACAGCTTGGCTATCAAGTCTATGGGGCTGTTCTGGGTAAAGAACTTCAGCAGCACCGTTTTGCTCACCAGCTCCGGCGTGATGAACAGCTGCAGCTTCTGCAGTACCCACACCGCCAGGAACACCAACAGCATGCCCTTGACCAGCCCCAGCGCACCGCCCAGCAGCGCGTTGACGCCGTGTACCACCGGCAGCTTCGTGAACAGATGCAACGGTGTCAACACCAGCCTCAGCAGCAAAAGCAGCAGCAGGAACGACACCACGTACACCACCGCGTAGGCCGCCGAGCGCAGCGCCGTGGACACCACGGCGCTCAGCAGCGTTTCGCCCGCCTGCTGCGCCCTCTCCACCACCTTGTCCACCAGCTCCGACAGGGTATCCCCCTGAAAGCCGAAGGCCGCCAGCATCTCGCCGGCATCGTCGGTGTTGCCCTGGGCGGTCAGGCGCTGCTCCAGCTTCTCCGTCAGCATTGGCTCCAGCCATTTGGCCGCGGGGTCCGCCAACTTCCCGGCGATCCAGCCCGCCAGCAGCAGCGCCACCACCACCACGATGATCCGTGTCAGCGCCTGGACGAAGCCCTGCCGCCAACCCATGACCAGTGCCAACAGCAGCACCGCCGCCAAAGCGATGTCCACGAATATACCTATATTCCCGTTCATGTGTATTCACCTCACACACCGCGGTCGCCCGCGTCCTGTGTCTTACGGCAGGTACAGACTGGCAGCCATGCTGCCCGCAAGCACGGCAGAGCCGTCGCTGCGCATCAGTACCTCCCGCGCCTGACTGACCTCCTGCAGCTCCGCGCAGGGTGTCAGCTGTTTATCATAGATGACCAGCTCGTCGCTGGTCAGCACCGCCACATACCGTCCCGCGGCGGACAGGCTGCTGACCTCCGCGTCCAGCTCCAGCGCGGCGATCTCCTTACCGTCGCCGCCCACAGTGACTACCCGGTGCTGTGTGCCGGTGCGATAGCGCCCCAGCAGCACCGCGGCATAGCCGTCGTCGCTGACGCTGACCCGGCGCAGATAGTCCCCGCCGTAGTCGTAGGCCGCCGTCATCACGCCGTCGGCGCCGACGAAGCATAGCTGCTCCTCCGTCACGGCGCAGAAGCCGCTGCCCGCAGCCGTCAGGTCATAGACCACGCTGCCCCGCAGGGTGCACCGCCCGGCCTCCTTATCGCTGTTGACCCGGTAGAACACCACATAGCTGGCGAACACGCCGTTCTCCTGCCCCATAGTCACCGCCGCCAGCGTGCGGCTGTCGGAGGACAGCGCCGCCGTCATCACGAACCGGTCCGACGACCGGAAGACGAACACCGCCTCCCCGCCCGCGTCGTACACCCGCACGGCGGCCTTGCAGCCGCTCTCGCTGCACACCACCGTCAGCCAGCCCTTCTGATTCAGTGAAGCGCTGAGCACCTCACCGGCACAGTCCAGCTTATACACCAGCCCCTTGTCCGACAGGACGTACACCTCCGTGCCGCCCACGTCGTAGGCCACGGCGTGCCCGCCCCGGGACTGCAGCGCCGGGGATTGGAACTTCACCGCCTCGTCGTACAGCGTCTTGTTTTTCTCATCCAGCACCGTCAACTGGTGCATGGACACGGAGACCAGGCTCCCCTCGATGGAGGCGAACCGTCCCGACTGGTCGCTGCTGTACCTGTACAGCTGGGCGCAGCCGTTCTCGTCCTTCACCGCCTTGGCATAGATGATGCTGCGGCGCAGGCCGTCAAAGCCGCTCCTGTCCAGCAACACCGCCGCCGTCACCGCGCCGATGGCCAGCACCGCCACGATAAGCAGTATCAGCAGCGGCTTGCGGCGGCTCTTCTTCTCCACCCGCCGGGGCTGCTCCTCCTGGGGATCGCCCAGCGTGAACTCTTTCCAGTTGTTGGTGTTGTTATCCATTCAGCCGTTCATCCTCATACCACACCCGGGTGAGATACAGCCCACCCGGCGGCGCCGTCGGACCCGCCAGCGTCCTGTTCCCGGAATCCAGTATCTCCGGTATATCCTCCGGCGTCAGCTTACCCTCCGCCGCGTACAGCACTGTGCCGGTGATGGCACGTACCATATTATACAGGAATCCGTCCGCGCATACCTTCAGTTCCAGCAGCTCCCCGTTCCGGGTCACCCGGCAGTAGTGTATGGTGCGCACGGTGCTCCTCACGTTGGTGCCCACGCTGCGCACGGCTGCAAAATCGTGGGTGCCCTCGAACATCCGCGCCGCCCGGTCCATCAGCGCCTCATCCAGCTTCTTGGGATAGAAATACGCCCGGTGGACGTAGAACGGGTTCTTGATGCGGGAGTTGTAGATGCGATAGGTGTACTCCTTTTTGATGCACGAGCCGATGGCGTTGAAATCCTCCGCCACCTCATAAGCCGCCTTCACCACGATGTCCTCCGGGATGTGGGTGTTCACCGCAAAGGGCAACCTGTCCACCGGTATCCGGGACTCCGTGCGGAAATTGGCCACATAGTGCTCCGCATGGACGCCGGCATCCGTGCGCCCGCAGCCGGTGACCTTCACCGGATGGCCGCACACCATGGACAGTCCCTTCTCCAGCGTCTGCGCCACGGAGATCTCCGTTTTCTGCACCTGCCAGCCGTGATAGGCGGTGCCGTTGTACATCAGTATCAGCGCGATATTCCGCATCCGCACCGCCTCCTTCTTTAGAATCCGAACTTCTTCAGCACGATGATGCCCGCCGTCAGCACCAGGAAGGCCGCCAGCACCAGCCAATCCGCCGTCTTGTACCGCAGCACCCGCAGGGCGGTACGCCCCTCGCCGCCGTGATAGCAGCGGCATTCCATGGCCGTGGCCAGTTCGTCCGCCCGGCGGAACGCGCTGATGAACAGCGGCACCAGGATCGGCACCAGCGCCTTGGCCCTCTGGAAGATATTCCCGGTCTCGAAGTCCGCGCCGCGTGCCTTCTGCGCCGACATGATCTTGTCCGTTTCCTCGATGAGCGTGGGGATGAACCGCAGCGCAATGGACATCATCATGGCCAGCTCATGGACGGGCATACGCAGCTTCTTCAGCGGCGACAGCAGACTCTCCATGCCGTCGGTCAGCGCGATGGGGCTGGTGGTGTACGTCATCAGGAATGTCCCCATGATCAGCAGCACGATGCGCAGCACCATCTGCACGGCGGCGACGATCCCCTCCCATGTAATGCTCCGCAGCAGCCACACATCCGCCACCGGCGTACCGGCGGTGAAGAACATATTCATGATGGCCGTGAACGCCACCACGAAGTACACGGGCTTCAGCCCCTTGGTCAGCGACTTGAACGGCACCCGGGACACCAGCACCGACACCGCCAGCACCGCGATCATGATGCCGTAGGTCAGCACGCTCTTGGCGTTGAACAGCGCGATGATGTACAGGATCACGCACAGCAGCTTCGTCCGGGGGTCCAGCCGGTGTACCGGCGTGTCCGCCGGGAAGAACTGGCCTAAGGTAATATCCTTCAGCATCCTCCGGCACCCCCCTTCAGCGCCAGCAGCTTCCGCTCCAGCGCCTCCACGGTGTACACCGCCGTGTCGATGTCCAGCCCCCGTGCCTGCAGCGCAGCGGCCACCTTCGTCACCTGGGGCACATCCAGTCCCACCTGCTCCAGTTCCTGGGCGCGGGCGAACACGCTCTCCGGCGTGCCCTCCATATATACCTTGCCCCCGGACAGCACCACGATGCGGTCCACGTTCCGGGCGATCTCCTCCATGCTGTGGCTCACCAGCACTACCGCCGCGTCCTTGGCCCGGTGGTAGGTCTGTATCTGTGCCAGAATGGCGTCCCGCCCCTGGGGGTCAAGGCCCGCCGTGGGCTCGTCCAGCACCAGTACCTTCGGCTCCATGGCGATGACGCCCGCGATGGCCACCCGGCGCTTCTGTCCGCCGGACAGTTCAAAGGGCGACTTGTCCAGCAGCTCCTCTTGCAGTCCCACAAAGGCCGCCGCGTCCCGCACCCGCCGGTCGATCTCGTCGGCGTCCAGCCCCATGTTCTTCGGGCCGAAGGCGATGTCCTTGTACACCGTTTCCTCGAACAGCTGGTACTCCGGGTACTGGAACACCAGCCCCACCTTGCACCGCACGTCCCGTATTTTCTTCGGCTCCGCCCATATATCCTTCCCCTCCAGCAGCACGCGCCCGGAGGTGGGCTGCAGCAGCCCGTTCAAATGCTGTATCAGCGTGGACTTACCGGAGCCCGTGTGGCCGATAACGCCCAAAAACTCCCCTGCGCCCACGGTCATGCTCAGCCCCTCCACGGCGCTGCGCTGGAACGGCGTCCCCGCCGAATAGGTGTGGGTCAGGTCCTCTATCTGTAAGATCGGTTCCAATTGTTACTTCCCTTCCGCCGTGCCCAAGGCGCGGCAAATGGTCTCGGCGCACTCGTCCACCGTCAGGCTGTCCAGGGGCACATCCATGCCCGCCTGCCGCAGCCGGTACAAAAGCTCCACCGTGTCGGGAGCCGCCAGCCCCAGCTCATGGAGCCGCTCCACCTGGGCGAATACCTCCCGGGGCGTGCCGTCCATAGCCACCCGGCCGTCGTTCATGACGATGACCCGGTCGGCGCGCTCCGCCTCAGCCATGTGGTGGGTGATGAGCACCACAGTGATGCCCCGCTCCCGGTTCAGCCGCAGCACGGTGTCGATGACCTCCCGCCGCCCGGCGGGGTCCAGCATGGCCGTGGCCTCGTCCAGCACGATGCACTCCGGCTCCATGGCCAGGATGCCCGCGATGGCGATGCGCTGCTTCTGCCCTCCGGACAGCAGGTGCGGCGCGTGGCGGGCGAACTGCTCCATACCCACCGCCGCCAGCGCGTCGTCCACCCGGCGGCGTATCTCCGCCGTGGGCACGCCCAGGTTCTCCGGGCCGAAGGCCACGTCCTCCTCCACCACATTGGCGACGATCTGGTTGTCCGGGTTCTGGAACACCATGCCCGTCCGCCGCCGTATCTCCAGCAGCAGGTTCTCGTCCCTGGTGTCCATGCCGTCCACATACACCGTGCCGCCGCCCGGCAGCAGCACCGCGTTCAGGTGCTTGGCAAAGGTGGACTTGCCGGAGCCGTTGTGCCCCAGCACCACCGTAAAGCTGCCCTTTTCGATCTCCACCGTCACGTCCCGCAGCGCGGGAGGATTCTGCTCCCCCTCCGGTGCCGGGTAGGTGTAGGTCAGATCTCTTGTTTCTATCATCACTGCCATACGCAATTACTTCCGTTCTCGTTTACTCGGAAAACCATCTTCCCGTGGCGCCGCAGGGCAGCGCCATACCACTCTCTGTGCAGGGCAGACCCAGCTCGTCCCACGCGACCGTACCACCGAACTTCCGCCCCACCAGCATCTGCAGTATGTATCCCAGCACCGACGGAGCCAGTCCCGTGGTGTAGCTGTTCAGTATCACAAACAGCGGCTTGTCCGACAGCACCCGGGAGCACAGCTCCACGAAGGGATACAGATTGTCCTCCAGCTTCCACACCTCGCCGCCGGGTCCCCGCCCGTAGCTGGGTGGGTCCATGATGATGGCGTCGTAGGTCTTTCCGCGGCGTATCTCCCGCTCCACGAACTTGGCGCAGTCGTCGATGATCCACCGGATGGGCGCCTCGCCCAACCCAGACAGTCTCGCGTTCTCCTTAGCCCAGGACACCATGCCCTTGGCCGCGTCCACGTGGCACACGCTGGCACCCGCCTTGGCGCAGGCAACCGTGGCGCCGCCGGTATAGGCGAATAAATTCAGCACACGTATGGAACGCCCGGCGCTGCGTATCTTATCCATGGCGAAATCCCAGTTCACCGCTTGTTCGGGGAAGAGGCCGGTGTGCTTGAAATTCATAGGTTTTACTTGAAAGGTCAGGTCCCTGTAATGCACCTGCCAGCTCTCCGGCAGCTTACCCTTGTCCCAGTGACCGCCGCCGCTGGAGGAGCGGGAGTACCGCCCGGTGGCGCCGCGCCACAGCCGCGTACCCTTGTCCGTCTCCCAGATGGCCTGCGGGTCGGGGCGCACCAATACCTGCTTATCCCAGCGTTCCAGCTTCTCGCCGCCGCCGCAGTCCAGCAGTTCGTAGTCTTTCCAATCCTTTGCGATCCACATAAAGGTGTGCCTCCCCATAATAAATCGGTTTATTATACAATAGAACTCCCCTATCGTCAACGACCCAACTGTAAACATTTTTCGTCGTTTTCTCCGTTGTAGAGCATGTGGAAATATGTTATACTTATCACAACATACAGGAGGTCGCTTATGGAAAAATCCACTAAAAAACTTTTATCTCCTATCGATGGGACGCCTCTGGATTACCTGCGCTGGCGGGGCGACCTGTCTTTCGCCCGGGACGGCTTCAACGAGGTGGACGAGCTGGTGCTGTGCATCATTTCGTACATCAACTTCCGCCGCATCGACGCCGTCCACACCAAGGGCCCCGCCGCCGCGCCCACGCTGGCGGAGGTCTCCCCTCTGCTGACGGAGGAGGACGACCAGCTGGGTCTCAGCGAGCTCAGCTACCTGCCCCTGCTGCGCCAGGCGGCACAGACCGAGCGCTTTAAAGATGTCCGCCTGTTCGGCTACACCCACGAGTACGATGAGCAGAGTGCCAAGCAGTTCGACGCCCTGTCCTTCCTGGTGCCCGACGGCACGCTGTTCGTGGCCTTCATGGGCACCGACACGTCCCTGGCCGGGTGGAAGGAGGACTTCAACATGAGTTTTCTGTCCGCCGTGCCCGCCCAGGAGCGCGCCGTGTCCTACGCCGTGGAGATGGCATCCCTGTGCCCCGATCTGCCCCTGCGTATCGGCGGCCACAGCAAGGGCGGCAACCTAGCCGCATGGGCGGCCATCCACCTGCCCGCTGACCTGCAGGAAACACGCCTGCTCGCCGCCTACAACAACGACGGCCCCGGCTTCGCCCGGGATATGCTGGACGCCCCGGAGTACCTGCGGGTGGCCCATAAGCTCCACACCTATATCCCGGAATCCTCCATCGTGGGCGTGCTGCTGGAACACGCCGAGGACTACGCCGTTATCGACAGCGCCAACCGCTCCATCATGCAGCACGAGCCCCTGTCCTGGAGCGTGGTGGGCACACAGTTCGTCCACCTGGGCCAGCGCTCCCAGATGGGGCGGCTGTCCGACGATGTACTGCGCGAGTGGATAGGCTCCATGTCCCCCGCCGAGCGCGAGCAGTTCACCGACGCGTTGTTCGACGTGCTGTCCCTGTCCGGCAAGGCCCGGACGCTGGACGACATCCGCAGCGGCGGTCTGGCCGGCGGCGCGGCGCTGCTGAAGCAGTACGCCGGGGCGGACGAGGAGCAGAAAAAGATACTCAACGAAATATTCCGCCGTCTGGCTGTGGACGTGAAGGACGAGCTGAAAAAGGCCGCCGGAGAAGGACTTGAGGGCGTCAAGAAGGTCGCCGGGGAGGGGCTCGAGGGCGTTAAAAATGCCCTTACCAGCCTGAAGAAATAAGCAAAAGAGGGAGCCGCCGTGGCGGCTCCCTCTTTTGCTTTTGGTGGGGGGATTTTTTTCGTCCCTGCGGGGGCGATCTCCTTCGGCGGGGGAGTTTCGCGCCTGCGGACGCGAGCACGTGTCTCCGACAGCCCCATTTCTTTTTTGCCTCCGGCGGGGCACTTTTGTCAACAGCGACAAAAGTACCCAAAAACGCCGCTTAGACCTACGGTCTAAGGACCCCTTGGCGCGCTATGGTCGGTTCTGACTTGCCGGGTATTCTCGCGGGCGGAGTTTGCCGATTTCGTTGTCGGTCAAAAGGACTGTGCCGGGACAGCTTTCCGCTGCCGCTTCGCTGACGCTGAAACAGCCACGGTAGGGGTGGGGCGTTCTACCGCATTGGCAATTATCAAATTGCGCCAAAGCCCCTGCAAAGCAGGGGCTTTGGTAGGTGGCGGCTAACGCCGCCGGGATTTTTAATCCCAGTTCAGGAAAGCGTTTCCGCTCTGTCATTGCGAACCAGTAACCGATGTCACTGGTGTGGTGATCCGTTCTCTTATACTTGGGCGCCGGATTCCCACGTCGCTTCGCTCCTCGGAATGACAGCGCTGCGCGCTGACGGGGCAGGAAAAAGGAACCGCCGGAAGGCGGTTCCTTTTTCGCTCTATCGCGCTCTTTTAGCCCGGAGGCCACGTCATGTCGCGCCCGGCCAGCACATGGAAGTGCAGGTGCTTGACGGTCTGACCCGCCTGATCGCCGCAGTTGTTGACGATGCGGTAGCTCTCCACGCCCAGTTCCTTGCAGATCTTCGCGATGACCTCGAAGCAGTGGGCCACCACGCCGCTGTTTTCCGCCGTGATCTTGTTGGCACAGCAGATGTGCTCCTTGGGCACCACCAGGAAGTGCACCGGAGCCTGGGGCTCGATGTCATAGAAGGCGTAGCACTGCTCGTCCTCGTACACCTTGTTGCTGGGTATCTCGCCGTCGATGATGGCGCAGAACAGGCAATCGTTCTTCATGGTCGTTTCTCCTTTCATTTCAGGTGCAGCGCGCCGCGCAGGGCGCGCGGGATCACGTATCAGCCCAGCTTCTCAACCACGAAATCGTCCACCGTGGCCAGCGCGTCGTCCACCTTCAGCAGGTCGGTGCCGCCGCCCATGGCGCTGTCGGGCTTGCCGCCGCCCTTGCCGCCGCACACGGCGGACACGGCCTTCACCAGGTCTCCGGCCTTGATGCCCCGGGCCACGGCTTCCTTGCCGCAGACGGCCAGGAAGCTGACCTTTTCACCGGTGATGCTGGCCAGCACCGCCACCACGCTGGGGTCCTTATCCCGCAGGAAGTCGCCCATGGTGCGCAGACCGTTGGCATCCAGGCCCTGGCGGGTGCCGGTGATGATGTGCAGGCCGCCCACGGTCTTGGCGGAGGCCATCACCTGCTTCGCCTCGCCCAGGGAGGCCTCGGCCTTGAACTTCTCCACCGCCTGGCGCAGCTCCTTCATCTCGTTGGCCTGCTGCTCCATGCGCTCAAGGATGCCGCCGGGGGCGGTCTTGAAGAACTGGGCCGCCTTCAGCAGCGTGGTGCGGCCGTGGCGGGTCTCCTCCAGGGAGACCTTGCCCGTAGTGGCCTCGATGCGGCGCACGCCGCTGGCCACGCTGCTCTCGCTCTTGATGCGGAACATGCCGGCCTTGGCGGTGTTGTCCAGATGGGTGCCGCCGCACAGTTCCATAGAGAAGTCGCCCATGGTGACCACGCGGACGGTCTCGCCGTACTTCTCGCCGAAGGTAGCCACGGCGCCGCGGGCCTTGGCCTCGGCCAGGGGCAGTTCCTCGGTGACGACGCTCATGCCGTCCAGCACCGCGTCGTTCACCAGGTCCTCCACCGCCAGCAGCTGCTCGGGGGTGATGGCCTCAAAATGCGTGAAGTCGAAGCGCAGGCGGTCCGGCTCCACCAGGGAGCCCGCCTGGTGCACGTGGTCGCCCAGCACCTTCGTCAGCGCGGCATCCAGCAGGTGGGTGGCCGTGTGGGCACGGCGGATGGCGCTGCGCCGCTCGGTGTCGATGGCGGGGGACACGCTGTCGCCCACGTGCAGCACGCCGCGCAGCAGCTTGCCGTAGTGCATGTACTTGCCGCCCTTGTTCTTCTGCACGTCTGTCACCACGAACTCCATGCCCTCGGCGGTGATGACGCCGTGGTCGGCCACCTGGCCGCCCATCTCCGCGTAAAAGGACGTCTGATCCAGCACCACGATGGCGTCCATGCCGCTGACGATCTCCTCCACCAGCTGGCCCTCGGCCACGATGGCCAGCACGCCGGCGTCGTCCAGCTTGTCATACTCGTACCCGGCGAACACGGTGGCGGGCATATCCTTGCCGAACTCCACACCGGCCCAGCCCAGGTCACCCAGCGCCTTGCGGGCCTCGCGGGCGCGCTCCTTCTGCTCGGTCATCAGCGCCTTGAAGGCGTCCTCGTCCACGGTCATGCCCTCCTCGGCCGCCATCTCCACCGTCAGGTCGATGGGGAAGCCGAAGGTGTCGTACAGCTTGAAGGCGTCCGCGCCGGAGAACACCGTCTCGCCCTTCTCCTTATGGGCCGCCAGCATCTCGCCGTAGATGCGCATACCGCCGTCGATGGTGCGGGCAAAGTTCTCCTCCTCGGTGCGGATGACCTTGGTGATGTAGCTCTGCTTCTCCCGCAAATCGGGGTACTGGCATTCGTTCTCGTGCACCACGGTATCTACCACTTTGTAGAGGAACGGCTCGTTCACGCCCAGCAGCTTGCCGTGGCGGGCGGCGCGGCGCAGCAGACGGCGCAGCACGTAGCCGCGGCCCTCGTTGCTGGGCAGGATGCCGTCGCAGATCATGAAGGTAGCGGAGCGGATGTGGTCGGTGATGACGCGCAGGCTCACATCCCGCTTGTAGCTCTCGCCGTAGTGGGCGCCGGTCAGCTCGCTGACCTTGTGGGTGATGTTCATGACGGTGTCCACATCGAACAGACTGTCCACGTTCTGGCACACGCAGGCCAGACGCTCCAGGCCCATGCCGGTGTCGATGTTCTTCTGCTTCAGCTCGGTGTAGTTGTTGTGTCCGTCATTGTCGAACTGGCTGAACACGTTATTCCAGATCTCGATATACCGGTCGCAGTCGCAGCCCACGGTGCAGCCGGGCTTGCCGCAGCCGTACTCCGGGCCGCGGTCATAGTAGATCTCGGAGCAGGGGCCGCAGGGGCCGGAGCCATGCTCCCAGAAGTTGTCCTCCTTGCCGAAGCGGAAGATCTTGTTTTCCGGGATGCCGATCTCGTCGCGCCAGATAGCGAAGGCCTCGTCGTCGCTCTCGTACACGGAGGGATACAGCCGGTCAGCCTCCAGACCCACCCACTCAGGGCTGGTCAGGAACTCCCAGCTCCAGGCGATGGCCTCGTGCTTGAAGTAGTCGCCGAAGGAGAAGTTGCCCAGCATCTCAAAATAAGTGCCGTGGCGGGCGGTCTTGCCCACGTTCTCGATGTCGCCGGTGCGGATGCACTTCTGACAGGTGCAGACACGGCGGCGGGGCGGCTCCTCCTCTCCCTTGAACCAGGGCTTCATGGGGGTCATGCCGGCGTTGATGAGCAGGATGGATTTGTCGTTCTGGGGCACCAGCGAAAAGCTGGGCAAACGCAGATGGCCTTTCGTTTCAAAGAACTTCAGGAACAGCTCCCGCAGCTCGTTCAGGCCGTGATAGGGATGGCTCATAGTCGTTGTCTCCTTTACAATGTATACTAAAATTCTTTTTCGCTCTCGTTCCATTGGCGGGTCATATCCGCCAGTTCTTTCTCCAGGTTCAGGAAGAACCGGGAGATATGCAGCCCGTCCGCCAGGGCGTGGTTCACGAACAGCGACACCGGCAGTGTCGTCCGCCCGTTGACGGTCACATATTTGCCCCAGCTGATGCGGGGATTGCTGTCGTCCGGGCTCTCCGCCGGGTGCTGCAGCTGCGAGTAGTGTACCCACGGCACGCTGGAGACAAAGAAGAAGCTCCGCACGTCGCCGTCCTCGGTGAGCGTGCCCCGCTCCAGCACCTCCCGCTGCCGCCGCTGTCCCTCCGCGATGAAGGTCCCGTAGGGCATGTCGCCCTCCACGGTGCAGTAGACATACACGCCGTCCGGCTTCATGGCGGTGTAGGACGGCGGGCACCAGTCGTACTCCACCACCGTGCCGTCCTCCGCCAGCCTGCGCCGCAGCTGCGGCACGGCGTTGGCCGCCCGCACCACCGCATACAGCATGCTCAGGAAAAACGGTCTGCCGCCACGCGCGGCCATCATGTCGGTGATGTCCATCTCTACCGTCAGCCCGGCAAAGGGGAACGTCATCCCCCGGAAGTAGGCAAACTGCCCGCTGCGGGGATCCTTGCTCATATCCACAACGTGATGACCCACGGCCCCACCTCCTCGCAAAATGAAAAACGCCCCTGTCTGCAGCTGCAGACAGGGGCGAAACAAACTTCCGCGGTACCACCCTGATTCGGCGGTCGCCCGCCCTCTCAAGCGCCCTGTAACGGGAGCACCCGTGCCGCTCGTCGCGGCCGGCTCAAAAGGGGCCGTTGCCGTACCGTTCCCAACGGGCTCACACCCTCCCCGTTTCGCTTTGGGCGGTAAGCGGCAACTCGTCTTTTTCATCGCCGATTTATAGAGGTATTTTACCACAAACTTCCCCGTTGTCAACACGAATTTGCGTCCGCCCTCCCCTTTTTGTGAGATTTTTCTCTTGCCTTTCCCCGCCTCTATGGTATACTGGATGGCGTCATTTTACGGAAAGAAGGGCATTTTCGTGCAAAAGCTCTCCCACAACGACCATATCGACCTGTATCGCCATCTGGCCTACTGCGCGGTGGGCGGCTTCTTCGGCTGCTATACCGTGCTGGTCCACGGCGGCATCATGGGCAACGCGCAGACTGTGAACCTGTTGGAGCTGCTGCTGGACGCCCTGCGCGGCGACCTCTACGCCGTGGCCCTTCACTTCGGCGCGCTGGTGCTGTACGTCCTGGGCACCACGCTCACCGTTTTCCTGCCCCACTGGTGGGGGTGGGACATGCACTACATCTCCCCCGCCGTCACCGCCGCGGCCGCTGTCACGGCGGCGTTCCTGCCGGCGGAGCTGAACCCGGTGGTGGCCCTGTACCCCATCTTCTTTGCCATGAGCGTCCAGTGGAGCAGCTTCGGCGGCGCCCGGGGCTTTTACAGCTCCACCATCTTCTCCACCAACAACACCAAGCAGGCCTCCCTGTCCCTGGCCAACTATCTGTGCGACCACGACCGCGCCCACCTGCGGAAAATGAAGTTTTTCCTGCTGACGCTGCTGTGCTTCCATGTCGGCGCGGCGGCGGCCTATTTTGCCGTCACCTGGTGGTATATCCGCGGCGCGCTGGCGGTGCTGCCTTTCATCGTTTGGGCGGGCGTGCTGTCCGTCTGTGAGCGCCGCCACGAGGCGCTGGCCGCCGAGCCGGAGGACGATGCCGCGGACGCCGCCGCCCAGCCCACCAGCAACGCATAACACCCGGAAGCCACTTTTACACTATTTACTTTTACCTATTACTTAAAAAAGAACGGCCCGCGGGCCGTTCTTTTTTGTATGTACTTATTTCCCGCTGAGCTCCACCGCGTGGCGCACAAAGCTCATGGGCGGCACAGGGCGGGGCAGCTGCATCTGAAACACCATTTGCGGGGTCTTCGGCTCCGTCAGCGCGTTCCCCTCCCCGTCCCGCATCACCGGCACGGTGACGGTAAAGGGCTTCGTGTCCGGGCCCACGATCTCCACCGTGTCCCCGGCGGCGAACTTGTTCCGCAGGCTCAGGGTAGCAAGCCCCTCCGCGTCGCAGTCCGTCACCACGGCGCAGATCTGCCAGTCCCGCAGATACCGCGCACTCTCGTAATACTGTCCCGGCTGACCGTAGAAAAAGCCGGTGGCGTAGTGCCGGTGGCTGATATGCTCCACCTCGTCACGCCACACCGGGTCAAGGGGCTGCCCCGCCGCCGCGGCGTCCAGACAGTGCCGGTAAGCACCCGTAACGATGGCCGCGTAGTAGGCGGACTTCGCCCGCCCCTCGATCTTCAGACAGTCCACCCCGGCGTCCATCAGGTCGTCCAGGTGGTCGATCATGCACATATCCCGGCTGTTCATGATATAGGTGCCCTTCTCGTCCTCGAACACCGGGAAATACTCCCCCGGTCGCTTTTCCTCCATCAGCGCGTACTGATAGCGGCAGGGCTGGGCGCACTCGCCCCGGTTGCTGTCCCGGCCGGTCATATAGTTGGACAGCAGGCACCGCCCGGAGTAGCTGACGCACATGGCGCCGTGGCAGAAGGCCTCCAGCTCCAGCGCCGGGGACACGCGGCTGCGTATCTCACATATCTCCGCCAGGCTCACTTCCCGGGCCAGCACCACGCGGGCGGCGCCCAGGTCGTACCACGCCTGGGCGCAGACATGGTTCGCCACGGACTGCTGGGTGCTGATGTGCCGCTGGCAGTGGGGCGCGTACTTCCCCGCCAGCGTGAAGGCACCCAGGTCCGCCAGTATCAGCGCGTCCACCCCCGCCGCGTCCAGCTTTTCCAGATGGGCGGGCAGCTGTTCCACCTCGTTCCAGCGGGGCATGGTGTTGACGGTGGCGTGTACCTTCACCCCATGGTCGTGGGCGAACCGCACCGCGCAGGGCAGCTGGTCGTCGTCAAAGTTCCCGGCAAAGGAGCGCATCCCGAAGGACGTACCCGCCAGGTACACCGCATCCGCGCCGTACAGCACGGCCATCTGCAGCTTTTCCCAGTCTCCCGCCGGTGCCAGCAGCTCCGGCTTTTTCCTCTGTACCGCCATCAGGAGTAGATGGGCTGGTACTCACCGCTGTTGATGAACTTCAGGTGCTCATTATAGTCGGTGAAGAAGTGGCTCTTGCCGTCCTTGCCCAGGGCGAAGAAGTAGTAGTCGGTATCCGCCGGGTAGATGGCCGCCTGAATGGCGGAAAGGCCGGGGTTGCAGATGGGGCCCGGGGTCAGACCGGGGTTGATATAGGTGTTGTAGGGGTTGTCGATCTCCGTGTCGAAGGTCTTTACGCCGTCGTGCTTCATGATATAGTTGATGGAGGAGCACAGCTGCAGCGCCCGTCCGCCCTTCTCGCTGTCCGGATTCTCCAGACGGTTGTGGATGACGGAGCTGATGTTCTTGCGCTCGGTGTCATCGCCGATGGACTCCTTCTCGATCAGGGACGCCATGGTGATGATCTCCTGCAGGCTGTAGGGGGACGCCTTGATGTCCGCCAGCATCTGCTGGCTGATGCTGTTCTTGAAGTATACCAGCATGGTCTCCACCGTATAGACAGCAGAGCGGTTCTTGTCGAACTCATAGGTGCTGGGGAACAGGAAACCCTCCATACGGTCGATGCTGCCCAGCTTGTCGCTGTCCAGGAAGTCGTAGTCCGCGTACTCAAAGTTGGCGCAGGCATCCTCCAGGTCCTCCTTGGTGGATACGCCCTTTTCCGCCAGCAGGTCGATGATCTCCCGGACGGTATAGCCCTCGGGGATGGTGACCTTGATGAGGCCCTGCGCCTCCTTGGAATCGCTCTCCCAGTCGTGCATATTGGTGATGAGCGCGCGGAAATCCATGTCGCTGTTGAGCTTGTAGGTGCCGGGCTCCACATAGCGGTCATAGTGCAGGAAGGTACCGGCGATATTGAACACCAAACGGGAATTCACCAGTCCCGCGTCGTGGAGCTTCTTGGCCACGGCGCCGCGGCTGTCGCCCTCCTCCACGGTGATCTCCACCTCGGTGTAGGCCTTGTTCAGCGAACACACGTCGTTGACCAGCAGCCAGCCGATACCCGCCAGCAGGCAGGATACCAGCAGGCAGCAGGCCAGGTACACGATGGTCCTGTTCCGTTTATTCTTCCGCCGGCGGCCATTGCCGCGGCGCTGCTCGGACGCCGTCTGGCGGCGTACCTCCTCCGCGTCCCACTTGGCAGTGGCGTATTCGTTGCGTTCTTCGCGGTTTCCCATAGTCCTTGCTCCTTTCAGCGCGTCAGCCGATCAGGTCGGCCACACGCGCCATCACTTCGTTGTGTATGTCCTCAATGGTGCGGGGCATGCCGTCCCGCGCGCAGTCGATCCGCGTCCAGCCGCAGCGCTCCACCACATGGGCGGCGTTTTCGCGGCAGCGGCGCAGATAGTCCTCGTCCTTCTCATGGATGTCGGCGGTGGTGTGGGTAGCGGCCTCACGTGAACGCATCATGCGCTCCGTGGCCTCCGTGGGCATATCCAGGTACAGCACCCGGGTAGGCTCCGGCAGTTCCAGCAGGCGGTACTCAAAGTCGAACAGCCAGTCCAAAAAGCCGTCCCGCTGCTCCGGGGGCAGCTTGCCCGTCTGGTGCACGGCGTTGCTGGTGGTATACCGGTCGGCGATCAGCAGTCCACCCTGCTCGTAGTACGCGCCCCAGTCCTGTTTGTAGGAGGCGTAGCGGTCCACGGAGTAGAACACCGACGCCGCGTAGGCGTTCACGTCGCCGGGCTTTTCTCCGAAGGCGCCGCTCAGATACAGCCGTATCAGCGCGGAGGATTCCTCCTTGTACCGGGGGAACTCCAGCTTGCGGAAAGGGATGCCGCGCCGTGTCAGCTCGCCGCACAGCAGCGCGGACTGGGTGGCCTTGCCGGATCCGTCCGTTCCCTCAAACACGATGAGTTTTCCCTGCATACCGCACTCTCCTTTGCGGGCACACACCGCATAAAGCAGCACATACCCGCCCATGATAGCTGCCATTTTACCACAGTTTTCCCGGTTTGTCCAGTTTGTACACAAAAGCTTCACACCTGCGCCGCTCCACGCAAAAAATACCGCCCGGAAGGGCGGTATTTTGCTTGGTGTCAAAGGGCCTGTGCCTTTTTCTTCTGCTTTTCCTCATAGACGGTGTTCAGCACATAGAGTATCACGCCCGCCCAAATAAACAGGAAACTCACCAGCTTCTCGCGGGTCAACGCTTCGCCCATGATGGCGCCGCAGACGATGGCCAGGGAAGGGCTTATGTACTGACATATGCCGGTGGTCATTAACGGTAAATAGCGAACTCCGATGGCATAAAATACCATGGGCAGACCGGTGACGATGCCGCCGCCGATCATCAGTATCTGCTTGATGACGGTCATACTGCCCATGCCGTTATCGCCCATGCGGAAGAACAGGATGAACAGCAGCGCTACCGGCACCATCATCAGTATTTCGGAGGTGGTGGACACGATGGAATCGATGGTCAGACTCTTCTTGATGGCGGCGTAAACGGCGAACATCAGAGCCAGCGCAATGGTGACGTAGGGGACGCCGCCGAAGCCGGAGGTGGAGAGGACGATGCCCACGATGACGATGGCGATGATAACGAAATGCCGCCAATTCATCTTCTCCTTGAAAATGATGGCGCCCAGGGCAAAGACCACCAGGGGCTGGATATAATAGCCCAGGCTGCACTCCAGCACGCGGCCGTTCTGCACCGCCCAGAGGTACACCATCCAGTCGCCGAAGAGCAGGACGGAGGCGGGTATCTCCCGCTTGAGCACCTGCTTATCCCGGAAAACCGCCCACAGCTGGGGCAGCTTGCCCTGCACCTTCAGGATGCAGAGACAGGCCACCGCCGCCCAGATGATACGGCAGGCCATGAGGAAAAACGTGTCGATCTCACCGCAGACGTTGGTGCACATATACCAGTACAGGGGCTGGAAACCCCAGAAAATGAAGCACACGGCCATGGCGGACAGGCCCTTGCGGTAGTTGATCTGCTGCATACAAATTTCCTCCTTCCTGCCGGGGAAAACGGGGAAAATCCCCATTTACAGGCAGGAACGACTATGATATGATGTGTGACATGATAACACTTACCACGCGGAATAGCAAGGAAAATTTCCCGGGAAAAGGAGAGTTTATGCTGCTTTTTGACATGGATGGGACGCTGATCGACTCCAATGGGATATGGAAAGAGGTGGACACGGAATTCCTGGCGCGGCGGGGGCTGCCCTACACCCAGGAATACTACGAGGGCGTGGCCCACACCATCTTCCCGCTGGCGGCGAAATTCACTAAGGAGTTCTGCCGCCTGCCGGAGTCCGAGGAGGAGATCATGGCGGAGTGGATGGACCTGGCCGGGGACATTTACGCCACAAATGTTGCGGAAAAGCCCGGTGTACGGGCGTTTCTGGAGAAAATGAAGGCGCAGGGCGAACGGATGGCGGTGGTGACCAGCGCGGTGCCGGTGCACTGCCGGGCGGCGCTGGGGCACCTGGCGCTGCTGCCGTACTTCGAGCGGGTGTTCTTCGCCCAGGAGCTGGGGACGGAGAAAAAATTCCCCGCGCTGTGGGAAAAGGTGGCGGCGGAGCTGGGGGTCTCCCCTGCGGAATGCACGCTGTTCGACGACTCGGTAGAGGCCATACGGGGCGCGAAAGCGGCGGGGATGCACACCGTGGGCGTGGCCGATGCGTACTTCGCCTCCTCCGCCGGGGATATGCGGAAAACGTGCGGGCGATATATCGGCAGTTTTGATGAGTTGCTGTAATTCCGTCAAAGTGGAAGTCTTTACCAGTTACCTGTCTGGAAAAAGGTGACCCTTTTGGCAAAGGTACTTTTGCCGAAAGTGACGGTCACTTTGCGCAAGCTGTCCAGCATTTTTACCATTTCGCCGAGTATCGCAGTAAATGGCGGTATTGCGTTTTCACTGCGTGCGGCAGGACGTGCATGGTGAAGGGTTGACTTTTGACAAGTTTTTCATTATACTTATAAGGTAATGCGACTGCGTTACCTATCATGCGCGGACGCCGCGGGGCGGCGCCGCTGAAGGAGTTATGTATCATGCCTGTTTACCCCATCGACATTGCGGGTCTCCATCGGGAGCTGCCTATCTGTAAGGTCACCGACGACCTGTACATCGGCGCATTCATTTGCTTTGGCGACGCGGAGCTGACCGTGGCCTGTGCACGGGACATGCTGGCCATGCTGGAGGCGGACAGCTATGACTATCTGTTCACAGCCGAGGCCAAGTCCATCCCCCTCATCCACGAGATGGCGCGGCAGAGCGGCGCGAAAAAATATTTCATCGCACGGAAGGGCCCCAAGGCGTATATGCCCGACCCCATCCACGTGGAGGATAAGTCCATCACCACCGCCGGGGTGCAGAAGCTGTACCTGGGCCGGGACGACGCCGACCTCATCCGGGGCAAGCGCATCGTGCTGATGGACGACGTGATCTCCACCGGCGGCTCCCTCCACGCCATGGAGGAGCTGGTCAAGATGGCTGGCGGCACCGTGGTGGACCGCATCGCGGTACTGGCCGAGGGCGGCGCGGCAGAACGCAAGGATATCAAGTACCTGGGCGTGCTGCCGGTGTTCAATGCAGACGGAAGTGTAAAGTAAATCTATAAAAAGGCAGCCACCCGATGGGTGGCTGCCTTTTTATTGTTGGGGGAGTTTCGCGCTCCTGCGCAAGCGGGTTTTTCTTTTTTGTCTCCGACGGCCCCATTTCTTTCAGTAGCGAAAGAAATGGGGGAAAGAACGCCACCAAAACCTACGGTTTTGGATTCCCTTGGCGCGCTATACCTGTTTTCAATATGAGAAATGTTCTCGCGGGCGAAGTTTTCCGATTTCGTTGTCGGTCAAAAGGACTGTGCCACCACAGCTTTCCGCTGCCGCTTCGCTGACGCTGAAACAGCCACGGTAGGGGGTTCATTGGTCTACCGTTTTGGGCGATTATCAAATCGCGCCTTTTGCGGCGCGGGGCGCCGCAAAAGGTAGGTGGCGGCTGGCGCCGCCGGGGAAAACGGATTCCCACGCCAGTGACGTCGGTCACTGGCTCGGAATGACAGAGGGGCAAATCGCCACGGGTGCAAAGCGCCCTCGGAATAACAGCGCTGCGCGGTGGCGGGGCGGTGGCGGGACGGCGGACTCTGCGCCACTTGTCATTGCGAGGAGTACCCCAAGGGCACTTGCTTCGCGGCGCGAAGCGACGCGGCAATCCGTTCTCCCCTGCACAAAGATACAGATCCCCACGCCAGTGACGTCGGTCACTGGCGTGGGAATGACAGAGGGGAGCGGATCGCCATGGGTGCAGAGCGCCCTCGGAATGACAGCGAGGGGCGGCGGCGGGGCGTCGAGGGCGCCACGAAGGAGTGTGAGAAAAAGAGACAGGCGGAGCCTGTCTCTTTTTCTATATCCAACGGCGGCCTGGGGGTCACCGCCCCAGTGAGGGGACGGCGCCGCCGTGGGGAGCGCTTTAGAACTTCTTCTTGCCCACGTAAGCCACGCCGGTGACGCTGAGGACGGCGGTCAGGGCGTAGATATCCATACCCGCGTCGAAGGTCTTGGGGCTGCTGGTCTTGCCCGTATCCTTCGTGGTAGTCGTAGAGTTGTAGTAGTAGCGCGGCGCGGGCTTTTCCTCGACGCTGTAGCTGCCGTCGCCGTTATCGACCACCTCAGCTCCAGCAGGCGCTGCGACGATCTCTGTCACCGTCACGCCATCCTCTGCATAAATCGTCCGAGGAGCGTTGGTCATGGTGTTATTTGTTGCAACAGTCACCGTTGTCTTTACACCCTCGGTCGCAAGATTCTCATGCAGGAACACAGCTGCCACTTCGTGTTCCTGTTTGTTGCTGCCCTCTTTGTGAGAAATATTCTCAAAAGTATTGCCGCTGATCGTCACCGTGTTCTGCGTCCCATTGTTGAACGCCACTTGTACACCGCGCTCGAAGCCTTTGATAGTATTCCCCGTTATAGTGGCTGTTGTGCCCGTGGCCGTTCCGCTTCCAAGATTGATGGCACCCCTTGTACGGTCACCGCCATCAATGTTATTGTCTTTAATGGTAATGATGCTTGCCGCTCCCCAAATAAGGTAATTGCCCAAATAACCGTTTGCCCCTACCGTAAAATCACATCCTTGCACGGTCAAACTCGCAACTGTGCCAACGTTCAACGTGCTGACACCGGTCATATTGGGGAACCCACAATCAACAAACTCCAGTGTCAAATCAGGAGCCCCACTCTTATTCTCAACATTATTCCATTTAGATTCAAAAGACAAGTTCTCAAAGCGTACCGTGCCGCTGATCGCAGGAATCTTTACCATACCAGTAAGTGCCACGCGCTGCTCACCCACGCCCTTAAATGTAACGGGCTTAGTGATATAGGTGCCGCTGCCCGCCTGGAAGAAATAGCCTCTGCCGCCCTCGCAAGGAGGATTATTGGGGCACTTGTCGCAATCATTCGTATCAACGATCATCACCGTACCGTTTTCTTTTACCAACTCCATAGCCTTGCGCAGCGTCTTGACCGCATTATCGACCGTCGTACCGTCTTTGCCGTCATCGCCCTTGCTGTGGCTGACATAAACTTCATCCAACCCAGCCGCCGCAGCCTCGCCGCCTTCGGTGCCTCCTACGTCAGCCCACGCGGCGGTGGTGACGCCCAGCGCCATGACCAGCGCCAGTGCCATTGCCAATAACTTCTTCATTGTAATACTCCCCGTTTTTTAGTATTTCCACAGTTCCCCCTCGTTTTATTGCGGTGAACAATAAAACGCACAAGCAGGAGTACTCCTGCGGATAGGTTGATTATAGCACCGTTTCACCGGTTGTCCACGGGTTTTTGCGGTTTTCTCCCTTTTGGACAAATGGAAGAGGGTGGTTTTGGGGGATTTGACGGGGGAAATAGACGTAGGGGACGGATTCCCACGCCAGTGACATCGGTCACTGGCGTGGGAATGACAGAGGGGGCAAATCGCCATGGGTGCAGAGCGCCCTCGGAATGACAGCACAGGGGGCTGATGGGGCGATGAGGTGGGGATACATTAGCAGAATACGGGGCGGGGCGGAATGGCGGGGAGATTTTTTATGGCTGGGGGGATGGACTTTTGTGATAAGTAGTGGTAATATGTAGAATTAACAAAACTAATGCTTTGAGTGCGAAAGGAGCGGTAACTATGTCTGTGAAAGAGAGCTACGCCGGGAAGATCAACCGCAAACTGACGAAGAAGCTGCGGGTCATCGCCGTGGCCGCCGGGCGGGAGCCGGCGGATCTGGTGCTGAAAAACGCCACCTATGTGAACGTGTTCTCCAACGAGCTTTGCAAGGGCGACATCGCCGTTGCCGAGGGTCTGATCGTGGGCATGGGCGAGTACAACGGCTGCATGGAGGTGGACATGGGCGGCAAGATCGTGCTGCCCGGCTTTGTGGACGCCCACATCCATCTGGAAAGCTCGCTGGTCAGCCCGGTGGAGTTCGCCAAGGCGGTGCTGCCCCACGGCACCACCACGGTCATCACCGACCCCCACGAGATCGCCAACGTCATGGGCACCGACGGCATTGAGTATATGCTGCAGGCCACGGAGGAGCTGCCGGTGGACGTGCGCTTCATGCTGCCCTCCTGCGTGCCCGCCACGCCGCTGGACGAGTCCGGGGCGAATCTGGATTACCGCGCCATCGACAGCTTTTACGACCATCCCCGTGTACAGGGGCTGGCGGAGATGATGAACTTCGTGGGCACCATCAACGGCGACCCGCAGGTGGTGGAGAAGATCGTCGCCAGCCAGGCGCACCACAAGAAGATCGACGGTCATGCCCCCGATCTGGTGGGGAACGATCTGAACGCCTACATCGCCGCCGGGGTGTACTCCGACCACGAGTGCCACGATCTGAAGGACGCCATCGCCAAGCTGGAGCGGGGACAGTTCATTATGATACGGGAGGGCACGGCGGCGCGGAATCTGGAGGCTCTCGCCCCCCTGCTGTGCGACAAGTACGTGGAGCGGTGTATGTTCTGCACCGACGACAAGCACCCCAGCGACCTGCTGGAAAAGGGGCACATCGACTACATCGTGAAGAAGGCTATCTCTCTGGGCGCAGACCCCATCACCGCCATCAAGGCCGCCTGCCACAACGCGGCGCGGTACTTCCTGCTGAATAACCGGGGTGCCATCGCGCCGGGGTATCTGGCGGACTTCGTCATCATCGACGACTTCGAGCACTTCAACATCGAGCAGGTGTATAAGAAGGGCGAGCTGATGGTGGATCACGGGCAGGTGGCGGAGTTCCCCGCGCCGGACATCGACCCGTATCTGGTGAAGCACGCCCACGACACGTTCCACGTGGCGACGCTGTGCGCCGAGGACTTCATCGACCAGCGGCCCCACGCCGTCATCGGCATGGTGGACGGGGAGATCACCACCACCGACGGCGGGTACACCGACCGCATCGACGTGGACTATGACATTCTGAAGATCGCCGTCATTGAGCGGCACAAGAACACCCACCACATCGGTCTGGGCTATATCCGGGGCTACGGGCTGAAGAAGGGCGCAGTCGCCACCAGCATCAGCCACGACAGCCACAACATCATTGTGGTGGGCACCAACGAGGAGGACATGGCCTGCGCCGCCAACCGCATCGTGCGGCAGCACGGCGGGATCACCGTGGTGGAGGACGGGCAGGTGCGCGGCGAGCTGCTGCTGCCCATCGCCGGTATCATGTCCGACGACACGCTGGTGAACGTGAACCGGGATCTGGAGGACGCCAAGGCCGCCGCCTACGCGCTGGGCGTGTCCGAGGGCATCGACCCGTTCATGACCCTGAGCTTTATGGCTCTGCCGGTGATCCCCAGCCTGCGGATCACCACGCGGGGCGTGTTCGATGTGACGACACAGAGATACGTATAAGAGCGTGAAAAGCCCCCCCGGCGGAGCCGGGGGGACTTCTTTTGTGCATATATCAGAACTTCTTTCTGCCCAGGGCGGCCATGCCGGTGAGGGAGGTCAGGGACAGGGCGGCGTAGAGGGCAATGCCTGCGTCGAAGGTCTTGGGGCTAGGCGCGGGCTCGGTGGGGGTGGTGGAGTTGTAGTAGTAGCGGGGGGTGGAGGACTTGGTGTAGGTGTTGGTGAAGAGGGCTGCCTGATAATCGTCACCCGTGTAATCGGGTCTGTAAAATCCTGCGTCATTGTCATACACCGCAGGGTGCACTACACCCTTATGAGCCATATTTGACGAACTCATGACACTTACTGTTGATACGTGCCAGAGTCTATCATCATACGACCAACCATCGAGTCCATCATTGATTTCACGGATAATGAATCCGTCACTCAAAGAAGCCCAGCCCTCCTGTGATGCAGTTACCTTTAAATACTCCGTATAGTCGCCAATGCCCTTAGTCGTAATTGAAGTAACACTTATTTTCACGCCTTCTCGACTGCCATCCATCAACGAACTGCCATTCAAACTAAGAATTTCAAAGTGGAATTCAGCCTGGCCAGGAGCATTTTCCCCGCCCTTTTTGACTGTTACAGTCACAGGGACAGTAATTTCAATGCACTGTTCCTCCTCACCGCCGCCGTCCGTTGAGGGGTCGGTAGCGAAGGCGAGGGTGGTGAGGGAGAGCGCCGTGACCAGGGCCAGAACGGCCGCAAACAATTTCTTCATCTTTCCTTCTCCATTTTCTCAGATTCCGGCAGAGGGCGTCGTTTTGAGGGGTGATCAAAACGAGCCGCAGGGCGCGCCCTGCGCTGTCGGTACGGTTATTATACCATCCGGCAGGGCGGCTGTCGAGAGGTATTTTGGCTTTTGTGCCAAGAAATTTTCAGAACGGGTGGGGGTGGAAGTTTTTCTTGTGGTTTTCATTAAAGATACGCGGGGACTTAACGGGATGTGGATTTGACTTTGGGGGAAAATTTCGTTAGAATAGAAACCACAGAAGAGGCGCGGCGACCATGCCGCGCCACCCTCACAGTGAGGGGACTTTGAATTAGGAAAGGAAATTTATCGAAAATGCTCAATGAGCGGAGTCTGTTATCACAATTTCTGCATTTCGTGGCGGCTACGGTGGCATCGCTGATGGTGTTCAGCCTGTACTCTATCGTGGACGGGCTGATGGTGGCAAAGGGCGTAGGCGAGTACGCCATGGCGGCGGTGAACCTGGCGGTGCCCTTCACCAACGTGCTGTTCTCCATCGGCGTTATTTTCGCCGTGGGCACCAGCACCATTATCGCCATCTATCTGGGGCAGGGGCAGGGCGAGAAGGCCAACAGCCTGTTCAGCCAGAACACGGTGCTGCTGACGGCCATAGGCCTGACCATCACGGTGCTGGTGTTCGTGTTCCTGGAGCCCTTCGCCGTGCTGCTGGGCGCAAAGGGTGTGACGTATCAATATACCATCGACTATCTCCGGGGTCTTGCCCCCTTCGCGCTGTGCTTTATCGTCTCCTATAACATGGAGGTGCTCATTAAGACGGACGGCTATCCCCGGCTCGCCATTCTGACGGTCATCACCGGCTGTCTGACCAACTGCGTGCTGGACTACGTCGCCATCTTCGTGCTGGATCTGGGCGTGTGGGGCGCGGCGTTCGCCACGGGACTGTCCCAGCTGCTGACATGCGTTATCTATCTGCGCCACTTCCTGGGCGGGCACAACACCTTCCACTTTGTGCACTTCAAGGTGGACTGGCGGATCTACAAGCGGCTGATACCGCTGGGCTTTGCCGACGGCGTGACGGAGCTGTGCAACGGCGTGATGATCTTCCTGTTCAACCGGGTCATCCTCCGGTGCCTGGGAGACGACGGACTGGTGTGCTACACCATTATCGCCTACGTGAACACCCTCATCATCAACACCATGCTGGGTATCTCCCAGGGCAGCCAGCCGCTGGTGAGCTATCACTACGGCAAGGAGGACGCGGCGGGCTACAGGAAGCTGCTGCGGTACGGCTTTACGGCGGTGGGCATTATGACGGCGGTGATCTTCGCCGGGGTGATGGTGTTCGCGCCGCAGATCGCCGGGATATTCCTGGGGGCGGAGAAGCCGTGGCTGGTGACCGACGCGGCGGGGGCGCTGCGGCGGTACGGGCTGTGCTATCTGCTGCTGGGGGCCAACGTGCTGATGGGCGGGTTCCTGACGGCGGTGGAGCGTCCGAAGGCGGCCATCTCCATCTCTGTGGGCCGGGGGCTGGCGTTCCAGGCCGGGGCGCTGGTGCTGCTGGCCGCGGCCGTGGGCGGGAACGCCATATGGTACGCGCCGGTCATCTCCGAGGCGCTGTGCGCGGGGATGGCGGCGGTGTTTTTGAGCGGGTTTCTGCGGAAAACAATGAAATAACCGGGAAAACAAATATCCCCCGGCGAAGCCGGGGGATATTCTTATACGTTCCGCATATCGCGGATCACCTGGTCGATGCGATGCGCCACACGGCAGAAGTCCTCCGCCGTGTAACCGCGGGTGGTCATAGCGGCGGTGCCGATACGGATGCCGCTGGTCTGGAACGGCGAACGCGTATCGCCGGGGACACAATTCTTATTCACCGTGATGCCGCAGCTGTCCAGCCTCTCCTGCACCTCCCGCCCGGTAAGGCCCGTGTCCGTCAGGTCCAGCAGAAACAGATGGTTGTCCGTGCCGCCGGTGACCACATGGTACCCCATGGCCATGAATTCCGACGCCATGGCGCCGCAGTTGGCCACCACATTGCAGATATATGCCCTGAACTCCGGCGTCAGCGCCTCCTCGGCCGCCACGGCCTTTCCGGCAATAACATGCTGCAGGGGGCCGCCCTGCATACCGGGGAACACGGCGCTGTCGACCTTCTTTGCCAGCTCCGGGCGGCAGAAGATCAGTCCGCCGCGGGGACCGCGCAGTGTCTTGTGTGTTGTGGTGGTGACTACGTCCGCCAAGCCGAAGGGGCTGGGGTGCTCTCCCGCCGCCACAAGACCGGCAATATGCGCCATGTCCACCATGAAATACGCGCCCACCTCTCTTGCGGCAGCGGCAAAGCGGTCGAAGTCGATGATACGGCTGTACGCAGAGGCTCCGGCAATAATAAGCCCGGGGCGCAGCTGACGCGCCAAGCGCTCCATGCCGTCGTAGTCGATGAGGCCGTTTTCGTCCACATCATAAAAGTGGAGGTCGTAGAGCTTGCCGGAGAAGTTCACCGAAGAGCCGTGGGTCAGGTGGCCGCCGTTGGAAAGACTCATGGACAGCACCGTGTCACCGGGCCGGAGCAGCGCCATATAGGCTGCCAGATTGGCCGACGAGCCGCTGTGGGGCTGGACATTCACATGGTAGTCGGTGGCAAACACCTCCTTCCACCTGGCAACACAGTACTCCTCCAGCTCGTCCACCACGTGGCAGCCGCCGTAGTAACGCCCCTGGTTCCCCATGGCGCGGTGGGCCGGGTAGCCCTCGGAATACTTGTTGGTCAGGCAGCTCCCCACAGCGCGGCACACTGCCTCGCTGGTGAAGTTTTCGCTGGCGATCAGCTCCACAGTGGTATCCTGCCGCTGCTGTTCGCGGGCTATGTAATCGAATACTTTGGATGTCATTTTCGCATCATCTCCACAATTTATTGTGTTTAACAGTTGTAAGTATACTATATATTGTACGTAATGCAAGTACAAATTTACAAACGGCAATTTTGACGAAATCACATACCGACGCTGTAGGTTTTTTGGGAAAAACGCAGAAAGGCGAAAAAAGGGTTGACAACGGCGCGCGGAGGGCGTATTATGCCACCATCCCGAGCGGAACACCGCGAAAGGAAAAACCACAGAAGGAGGAAAGCTGAACATGAAGCGTACTGTTACCATGATGATGTGCGAGATGTGCATGGGTATGATGTCCATGTGCATGTTTCGTCGCGCCGAAAAAGGTCATCAGCTTTCCGAAAACTGTTTGACGGCTTGAAAAAGCCGATGTGTGAGCAAGCAGCGGAGGGTCAGTGATGACCAGCCGCTGTTTTTGTTTTGCTTATGTACCGCCGTTCCGGCCGGGCGGCGGTGCTGAGATAAAAATCCGTAACCAACCAAGTCTAATCATTTCAAAGGAGACTGCGAACATGAAACACAACACTTTGACCAAGATCATTACCCTGGCCCTGGCCGTTGTCCTGGCCCTGAGCCTGGCTGCCTGCGGCAGCAAGACCGACGACAACAGCGGCGACGCTGCTGCCACCACCATCAAGATCGGCGTGCCCAACGACACCACCAACGAGGCCCGCGCCCTGCTGCTGCTGCAGGAGAACGGCATCATCAAGCTGAAGGACGGCGTGGGCATCACCGCCACCAAGAACGACATCGTGGAGAACCCCTACAACGTGGAGATCGTGGAGGCCGAGGCCGCGCAGCTGCCCAACCTGCTGCCCGATGTGGACTACGCCGTGATCAACAGCAACTACGCTATCAACGCCGGGCTGAACCCCGTGAATGACTCCCTGCTGATCGAGGGCAGCGCCTCCGCTTACGCCAACATCCTGACCGTCAAGGAGGGCAACGAGACCTCCCCCAAGGCGCTGGCGCTGAAGGCCGCTCTGGAGAGCAAGCAGGTGGCTGACTTCATCGCGGAGAAGTATGCCGGCTCCGTTGTCTCCGTGGTGGAGAATCCCACCGATGGGTACAGCGATTTCGTGGACTATGACGCTCTGAAGGGTGAGACCATCTCCGTGGCCGCTTCCCCCACGCCCCACGCCGAGATCCTGGAGGTCGTCAAGGAGATCCTGGCCGCCAAGGACATCACTCTGGACATCCAGGTGTACAACGACTACGTTGTGCCCAACACCGTGGTGGATGACGGCACCGTGGACGCCAACTACTTCCAGCACCTGCCCTATCTGGAGGACTTCAACGCCCAGAACGGCACCCACATCGCCTCCATCGCCGCTATCCACGTGGAGCCCATGGGCCTGTACGGCGGCAAGCAGACCACGCTGGACGCGCTGAGCGCTCAGTAACCTGAAACCGGTATTTCACCTTCCTCTTCCCCCTTCGTGTGTTCCCCGCCCTGCACAGGGCGGGGAACAACGCGGAAACGGGGCGGCGGGAGGATGCGCGGTTTCTTTTCCGGGACCTCCGGCACAGGGCGGGGGACGCAGAAAGGAAATCGAGCGAATCAAACAGAAATGAGGGACGCCACCGTGATAGAACTGAAACACGTAAGCAAGAAATACGATTCCGGCGCAAACGGCGGAGTGGACGCATTGAAGGATGTGTCGCTCACCATCGAGGATGGGGATATTTACGGCATTATCGGTATGTCCGGCGCGGGCAAGAGCACGCTGGTGCGGTGCATCAACCTGCTGGAGCGCCCCACCGAGGGCGAGATCATCGTGGACGGCCAGCGGCTGGACACCATGACCCCCGCCCAGCTGCGGGCGGCGCGGCGGAACATCACCATGATCTTCCAGCACTTCAACCTGCTGATGCAGCGGACGTGCCTGCGGAACGTGTGCTTCCCCATGGAGCTGTCCGGGGTGAAGAAGGCGGACGCGGAGAAGCGCGCCAGAGAGCTTCTGGAGCTGGTGGGGCTGCCCGACAAGGCGGACGCCTACCCGGCACAGCTGTCCGGCGGACAGCAGCAGCGCGTCGCCATCGCCCGCGCGCTGGCCACCGATCCCAAGGTGCTGCTGTGCGACGAGGCCACCAGCGCCCTGGACCCCAAGACCACGCGGCAGATACTGGAGCTGATCCGGGACATCAACCGGAAGCTGAACATCACCGTGGTCATCATCACGCACCAGATGAGCGTGGTGAAGGAGGTGTGCAGCCATGTGGCCATACTGGACGACGGCTGCGTGGCCGAGTCCGGCATGGTGGGCACGGTGTTCGCCGCGCCCAAGTCCGAGGCGGGGCGGCGGCTGGTGTTCCCCGGCGGCGCGGATGCACAGGTATACAACCCCCAGGACGAGAAGCTGGTGCGGCTGGTGTTCAAGGACAGCAAGACCACCAGCATTCCCCTGATCGCGCGGCTGGCGGCGGAGGAGAACATCTTCTGCAACGTCATCTCCGCCAGCACGCAGAAGCTCAGCGAGACCGTGTACGGCAGCATGATGCTGGGCATCCCCAGCGCGCAGTTCGAGAAGGCGGTGGCCTTCATCCACAACGTGGCCAACGTTCAGGTAGAGGAGGTGGGCGAGCATGTACAGTAATCTTTTCTCCGCGCAGTCGGTGCAGGACCTGCTGACGGTGCTGCCCTCCCTGCCCTTTGCTATATGGGAGACCTTCTATGTCACCGTGGTCAGCACGGCGCTGTCTCTGGTGCTGGGCCTGCCCCTGGGCGTGCTGCTGGTGGCCGGCGAGAAAAACGGGGTGCTGCCCCTGCCCCGCTGGCTGATGCAGGTCATCAACGTTATCATCAACCTGCTGCGGTCCATACCGTTCCTTATCCTGATGATCATGGTGTTCCCCCTGTCCCGGCTGCTTATCGGTACGGCGGTGGGCACCACGGCCACCATCGTGCCGCTGGTGGCGGCGGCGTTCCCCTTTGTGGCGCGCCTGGTGGAGAGCAGTCTGCGGGAGGTGGACGGCAACATCATCGAGGCCGCCCAGAGCATGGGCGCCACGCCCATGCAGATCATCTGCAAGGTGATGATACCGGAGAGCGTGCCGTCCCTGATACAGAACGTGACCATCGCGCTGACCACCATCCTGGGCTACTCCGCCATGAGCGGCATCATCGGCGGCGGCGGACTGGGCAAGATCGCCATCGACTACGGCTATTATCGGTACAAGTACCTGGTGATGCTGGTGGCGGTGGTCATCCTCATCCTGCTGGTGCAGCTGTTCCAGAGCGTGGGAACGTGGCTGGCGAAGAGGTGCGACAAGCGGCTGAAGCATTGATATATTCCCCCGGCGGAGGCCGGGGGAATATTTTTTGCCGGGCGGCGGATTTCGCCTTGACTTTTGCGGCGGAATCGTGTATGATATTCGAGGTTGTAAAGGCGTATAACTTTACAGAAGGAGGCAGCACCGTGAAAAACCAGACTTACCGCATGACCATGCTGTACGATTTTTACGGCGACATACTGACCCCGAGACAGCGGGAGCTGTTCGACCTATATTATAATGAGGACCTGTCGCTGGCGGAGATCGCGGAGAACTGCGGTATCTCGCGGCAGGGCGTGCGGGACGTCATCGTCCGCGCAGAGAACGCCATGACGGAGCTGGAGGACAAGACGGGGCTGGTGCACCGCTTTCTGCAGATGCAGCAGCACGTGGAGGCCATCATCGCCGCCGCGGGCGACATCAAGACCATCAACTACCGGCAGTACGAGAACCACCGGTTGGAGGAACTGGCGGACAGTATTCTGGAGTCCGCCGCAGCCCTGAAGGAGTAAGGACCCATGGCATTTGAGGGACTGAGTGAAAAACTGAACGGCGTATTCAAGCGTCTGCGCGGCAAGGGGCGGCTGACAGAGGCCGACGTCCGCGAGGGCATGCGCGAGGTACGGCTGGCACTGTTGGAGGCCGACGTCAGCTATAAGGTCGTGAAGGACTTTGTGGCGGATGTGACCGAGAAGTGCATCGGCACGGACGTGCTGGAGAGCCTGACCCCGGCACAGCAGATCATCAAGATCGTCAACCAGGAGCTGACGGCCCTGATGGGCGGCACCAATGCACGGCTGACCACGGCCTCCAAGGGCCCCACCGTTGTGATGATGGTGGGTCTGCAGGGCGCCGGTAAGACCACCAACGGCGCCAAGCTGGCGGGTCTCATGCGGCGCAGCTACGGCAAGCGGCCGCTGCTGGTGGCCTGCGACGTGTACCGTCCCGCCGCCATCAACCAGTTACAGGTGGTGGGGCAGCAGCTGGACATCCCCGTGTTCGAGATGGGGCAGATCGACCCGGTGACCATCGCCAAGGAGGCGGTGCGGTACGCCGCCGACCACGGGCACGACATCGTGTTCCTGGATACGGCAGGACGGCTGCACATCGACGAGGCGCTGATGGACGAGCTGAAGGCCGTAAAGGCGGCTGTAAAGCCCAACGAGATACTCCTGGTGGTGGACGCCATGACCGGCCAGGACGCGGTGAACGCGGCCAAGGCCTTCGACGACGCGCTGGGCATCGACGGCGTGCTGCTGACGAAGCTGGACGGCGACGCCCGAGGCGGCGCGGCGCTGTCCATCCGGGCGGTGACGGGCAAGCCCATCAAGTTCGTTGGTACCGGTGAGAAGCTGGACATGATCGAGCCCTTCCACCCCGACCGTATGGCCGGGCGAATTCTGGGCATGGGCGATATGCTGACCTTCATCGAGAAGGCGGAGCAGCAGTACGACGAGAAGCAGGCCAAGAAGCTGGAGGAGAAGCTGCGGAAGAACCGGCTGACCCTGACGGACTATCTGGATCAGATGGAGCAGCTGCAGAACATGGGCGACCTGAGCCAGATCGCGGACATGCTGCCCGGCGGCATGGCAAAGGGCTTTGACCCCAGCCAGATCGACGAGAAGCAGATGGCCCACAACAAGGCCATCATCCAGTCTATGACGCCTCTGGAGCGGGAGAACCCGCAGATACTGAACGCCAGCCGCAAAAAGCGCATCGCCGCGGGCTGCGGGCTGGAGGTGGTGGACGTGAACCGGCTGCTGAAATCCTTCGAGATGCTGCAGCAGATGACGAAAGCCATGACCAAGGGCGGCGGTATGCGCGGCCTGGGCGGCATGATGGGCGGCTTCGGCGGCAAGGTGGCCAGAGGCGCCATGCACGGCTTCGGCAGGAAGAAACGGCTGAAATAAGCCAAAAACAAGTGTGTAAATGCGTATGTGAGTGCAGAAGCATTTAACAGATATAAAAAACTATTATTTTACATGGAGGAACACAACAATGGTCAAGATTCGTCTGAGAAGAATGGGCGCTAAGAAGGCTCCTTACTACCGCGTGGTCGTGGCGGATTCCCGCTATCCCCGTGACGGCCGCTTCATCGAGGAGATCGGCACTTACGATCCCACCGTCTCCCCCGCCAAGATCAGCATCGATGCCGACCGCGCCCGCGAGTGGATCAAGACCGGCGCTCAGCCCACCGATACCGTCCGCGCCCTGCTGAAGAAGGTCGACGTACTGTAAGTCGGGAGCTGCGCCATGAAGGATCTGCTGCTGTATATCGCGCAGAACCTTGTGGAGCACCCGGAGCAGGTCAGCGTGACCGAGGTGGAAAACGGTGACGAGTTGACGCTTCAGCTTCGCGTCGCACCGGAGGATATGGGCAAGGTCATCGGACGGCAGGGGCGTATCGCTAAGGAGATACGCACGGTCATCCGCTCCTACGCCCAGCGCACCGGCGCAAAGGTGTCTGTGGATATTGTTGACTGACAACGAAAAAAGAGACAGGCGGAGCCTGTCTCTTTTTTTATATCCAGCGGCGGCCTGGGGAGCGCCGCCCCGGTGATGGGACGGCTGCCGCCGTTGAAATCAGGGTTCAGAACTTCTTCTTGCCCACGTAAGCCATGCCGGTGACGGAGAGAACGGCGGTCAGGGCGTAGATACCCATGCCCGCGTCAAAGGTCTTGGGGCTGCTGGTCTTGGCATCGTCCTTGGTGGCCGTGGTGGTCGTGGAGTTGTAGTAGTAGCGGGGCGGAGTGACGGTCTTGACATTGATGGTGAAATCACTCTGTGCAATTTCATTCCCGCCGACAGCACAAGCACCTGGCACCTCGATGCTGCAGGTATTATCCGCAGAGCTGACCTTGCTCATGTCATACCCCTGATTCCAGCACAGGTATTTCGCGCTGATGGTATTATTGTTAATAGTAATGGACTCCGCGGGGCAATTTTCATAAATGCGGAACGCATTGGCCGGTGCATTGGAAATGGTGTTATTTGTGACGGTAAAGGTCTTACCGCTGGTCAGCTGGATGGCAGACCCCTTATTCGCATCAGTCAAATCGCTGATAGTATTGTTGCCGATGGTGACAACGGCATCATTCCCGGCCTGGATGTTTATGCCGCGCTGGCAGTTGGATATTGTGCTGTTAGCAATTTTGAAACTCGCCATCGTGCCCTGTACAAAAACAGCATAGCCGGCCGCATTTCCGGAAAGCTTGCAATTGTCGACCGTCACATTGGCCCCTGCAGCAGAGTGCGGCATTCTGAGTCCAGCTTCAAACTTGCAGTTATTGAAAGCCAGGTTCGCCGGGTTGCTGTCGATCCTGACGGTATCGACGAATGTAATACCCTCGTAAGTGACACTCTGTGCTGCAGCAGAAACGCGATAGTCATTGTCACCGGTCTTTGCGACCTTCGCGTTGTCAACGCCCTTGACAGTCACACTTTTTACCGTAACAGCAGGGGTGAAATAGCCGCCGCCAAAAATCGAATCACCTGCGCCATTACTGCCTACGACCCCGGCACCATCACCAGTCTCTACTGTGCCGTGGATCGTCCAGGCGATACTCTCGACCTCGGTCAAATCCGCAGGATGGCCGCCAAAAGTATTGCCGCTTGTCACGATATTCTTGCTCTCGCGCCATGCCTTGGCTGCAGCGGTCAGCGTGTCATAGCGGATAAGCTCACCGCTCTCATCGATCAAGCCATCGATGGTCACATAGTTGTTCTCGTCCGCCCAGGAGAGGGTGGTGGCGCTGAGGGCCATGACCAGCGCCAGGAGCATTGCCAATAACTTCTTCATTTTCTCTACCCCTTTTTCAGGTGAAATTTCCATAGGGCAGGGTCGTTTTAATTTTCCAAATTAAAACGCGAGAGCAGGGCATGCCCTGCCTAATGGATGGATTGATTATAGCACCAAAACCAGGGGCGTGCACGGTTTTTCGGGGAGTTCGCGGAATTTCTATATTTTGAACAAATCAGAAACGGCAGCTTTGGATGATATGACGGAAAACAGGGAGGCGGACACCCACCTCCCTGCTCGGTATACGGTTTACGCGAAATAGCCCTTGATCTCCATGATGCCGGCCACGACGCAGAACAGGCCGAAGGCCAGTATCAGGGTGCCGCCCAGCTTCTTTTTCTGCTTCAGCTGGAACATCATGATACCCACGATGACCATGGAGCCCGCCAGCAGGAACATGGACAGGCCGGGGATGTACAGCACGTTCAGCTTACGCATGACCCACAGCAGCATGGACAGCACCAGCAGGACGATGGCGACGTTTTTCTTGGTTTGCATGGACATTGGCGTTTCTCTCCTCCCTTGGGGCGCGGCGCGCCCACTGGTTTGATTGTAGCGGAAATCCGGGCAGAATACAAGAGCAATTTACCGGCCCAGCAGGATTTTCGCCTTCAGGATGGCGGCCACGGTCTTGGCGTCGGTAAGCTCGCCGTTAAGGCACTGTGCCACGGCGGTGTCGAAGGGGACGCGGAGGGGCTCAAGAAACTCGTCCTCGTCCGGGTGGGCGGCGCCGAAGGTCAGCTCCCGGGCCAGGTAGAGGTACAGGGTCTCGCCATAGCAGCCGGGGGAAGCGATGAGGGCGCCCAGGTCCGTCCACTCCCCTGCCGCGGCGCCGATCTCCTCCCGGAGCTCACGCTGGGCGGTGAGGAAGGGGGCCTCGCCGGGCTCGCGCTTGCCGGCGGGTATCTCGGTGAGGACGCGGGAGAAGGCGTAGCGGTACTGGCGCACCAGCAGGACGTCGCCGCCGTCCAGGGCCAGGATGCCCACGCCGCCGGGGTGCTCCACCACCTCCCGCGTGCCCTGCTGCCCGTTGGGCAGGAGAACGGCGTCCTCGCGGACGCGGAGGATGCGGCCGCGGTATACCTCGCGGCTGGAGAGTGTCTTTTCGGTCATGTCCATAGGGGTACCTCCCGGTGTTTTATTTGGGTAGAGTATAGCACAGAAAGTTCAGAATTGCCAGACCTGTATACCCCTTGCGCGGAGGGGGAAAATGTGGTATACTACCACTCACATCAGAGGAAGGAGGCGTCATCCATGGAGAAGTCCGGCGTGAAGATCGCGGCGCAGAACCGCAAGGCGTACCACGACTACTTCGTGGAGGATCGCTACGAGGCGGGCATCGAGCTGTTCGGCACGGAGGTCAAGTCCGTCCGGGCGGGCACGCTGAACCTGAAGGACTCCTTCTGCGTGGCCAAGGACGGCGAGGTGTATGCCTACAGCCTGCACATCTCCCCCTACGACCACGGGAACATCTTCAACCGCGACCCGGACCGTCCCAAGCGGCTGTTGCTGCACAAGCGGGAGATACGGAAGCTGCACGACCTGCAGAAGCAGGAGGGCTACGCGCTGATACCGCTGTCGGTGTACTTCAAGAACTCCCGGGTGAAGGTGGAGCTGGGGCTGTGCAAGGGCAAAAAGACCTACGACAAGCGGGAGGCCGTGGCCAAGCGGGACGCCAAGCGGGAGATGGACCGCGCCATGCGGGAGAAAAACCGCGGGTACTGAGGATCGTATGACTTTGCGCGGAATGCGCGCATATCCTTATGACAAAGTGAGGGAATCAAGATGGCAAATCCTATCGTGACCTTTGAGATGCAGGACGGCGGCAAGATCGTGGCCGAGCTGTATCCCGACATCGCACCCCAGAGCGTGCGCAACTTCATCTCCCTGGCCAACGCCGGGTACTATGACGGCCTGATCTTCCACCGGGTCATCCCCGGCTTTATGATCCAGGGCGGCTGCCCCGACGGCAACGGCATGGGCGGCCCCGGCTACTGCATCAAGGGCGAGTTCGCCGCCAACGGCGTGCAAAACGACCTGCGGCACACGCGGGGCGTGCTGAGCATGGCCCGGGCGCAGCCTATGGACAGTGCCGGCAGCCAGTTCTTCATCATGCACAAGGACGCGCCCCATCTGGACGGACAGTACGCCGCCTTTGGCTGCGTGATGGACGGCATGGATGTGGTGGACCGCATCGCCAACCAGCCCCGGAACATGATGACCAACAAGCCCAAGAAGGACCAGGTCATGGTGAAGGTCACCGTGGACACCCAGGGTGAGGAATATCCTGAGCCGGATAAGCTGGCCGATCCCTTCGGGAGATAAAACGAATTTCACAGCATTTACACCGGCGGGGAGCTTCCCCTCCCCGCCGTGTCCCCTGCGGGCTGTACCGATTCGACATGGGTATTGGGAACAAATACCCATGAAAGATTCGTTCAGCGTATATTTGGGGCTGCACCGATTCGACACGGGTATTTGGAACAAATACCCATGAAAGATTCGTTCAGCGTATATTTGGGGCTGTACCGGTTTCGACGGGGGTGTGGAGGCTGGATAAGCGGGCGGCGGCGCCTGACCGCCATAAAACGGGCAACTTAAAAATTAACTGACAACAATCGTATTGCTGTCGCTGCCTAACTAAAGGCAGCCGTCTGAACCGGAGAGGCCGCAGGCCGGGGAAGGCGTCGTTTATGCGGCGGACGTGCGGCGGGTAAGAGTTGCCCCGCCCATGCACTATGACTCTACTGAACTGCGCAGTCTGTCCGGTGTCTGCGCAGGGAGGGAATGTTGAAACCTGACTGCGCCCGGAGAAAGTCCTGTCGAAGTGCTTTCGGACAGGGGTTCGACTCCCCTCAGCTCCACCAAAAAAGAAAGACACCCATGTGGGTGTCTTTCTTTTTTGGAGCAGCACTTTTGCTACGCAAAAGTGGTCGCCTGCGGGCGGGTGACTGAACGCGAGTGGGGGAACCCGTCAAAGGTTCCCCCCTCACACTCCCCCTTCCTTGCGGTATACGGGAGTTCCCACTTCTGCTGCATCATACATACACAGCAAAACAGAAACAAAGAGACACACAAAAGTGTGTCTCTTCGTTTCTGTTGGGGCTACTTTATTCTGCCATCGCCGGCCATAAGGGCGGTCAGCTCCTCGATGCGCTCCAGCGGAAACGGGGGCTCGCACAGGGGCTTCATGGCGATGGACATGAGTTTCATGGGGTTGTCGTCCGCGGCCACGCGGTTGGAGCTGAGGGTGCCGCAGCGCCTGCAGCGGTGGATGGTGGCCCACTCGCCGTTCCGGCGCACCCAGACCGCGATGGGCTCCATGATGCCGCCGCAGTCGGACGCCCGGTCGCCGGGCTCGATGTCCACGTGGAGGCTGGAGAGGCAGTTGGGGCAGTGGTTGCGGTGGTCGCTGCCGGCGTTCTGCGGGGTGCACAGGCGGCCGCAGACCTTGCAGGTGAAGGTGTCATTGCAGGGATGGGTCTTGTAGTAGCCTTTTTCAAAGGTCTTCCGTTTGTTTTCACGGTTCATGGTGTTTCCTCCTGAAGATGTGTCCAAGCTCCGGGAGGAATGGCGTGTAACAGATTTGCCAGACCTCCCGGTCAGGCCACACGCTCCAGTGTCAGGGTAGTCAGTTTCAAAAAGTTCTCCTTACAGAGTAGAATTTTCCGGTGCTCCGGATGGTGGTATTGTACCGCGGATAGGAGCGGCCGTCAAGGGGGGGCGGGCGGGGCAAATTTCCCTCTTGACAAATGAGGGGTGCAGCGCTACAATACGACTAACTAATATTAGTTAGTTTACGGGAGGTGCAGGCATGAAGCAGGAGGATACGAAGCAGAAGATCCTGGACAAGGCGCTGGAGCTGTTCTCCGCCAACGGGTACGACGCGGTCAGTGTGGGCGACATCGCGCAGGCGGTGGGCATCAAGGCGCCGTCGCTGTACAACCACTTCTCCGGGAAGCGCGCCATATTCGACGCCATCGTGGAGACCACGGCGGCGCGGTATGAGAAGGACACGGGTAAGATCGACATACACGTGCAGGACGCCGCCCGGGATATACACGTGTTTACGGAGATCACGGCAGAGGCGCTGTTCGACAAGGTGCGGCAGATATTCGAGTACTCACTGCACGACGAGCGCATACGGCGGTTCCGGAAGATGATGACGCTGGAGCAGTTCCGGTCGCCGGAGCTGGCGGCGCTGTACACGCGGCGGTACATCGAGCGCATCACGGCGTACCACGCGGGGATATTCCGCAGCCTTATGGCCGCCGGAGAGATACAGGAGCAGGACCCTGAAACGCTGGCCATGATGTATGTGGCGCCGGTCATCACGCTGATCGGGATATGCGACCGGCAGCCGGAGCGGGAGGCGGAATGCCTGGAAAAACTGGAGAAGCACGTGCGGCTGTTCTTCCGGATGGTAAACACCGGCAGAGAACGGACACAGCGCTGACCACCTGCGGTGTGGTCAGCGCCGCGCTTTTTGCGGAAATATAAGCAAGAACAGGAAAGACAAGAAAAGAGGTATTTGACATGAAGCTGTATTTCGGAAACACCGTGACAACGGCGACGACACTGATGATACTGGCGCTGCTGGGGTTCATCGGGTGGACATTCTGCACACGGACGGAGGTGCAGTTCTGGGGGCGCAGGAGCGCCCTGCTGCTGGTGTTCGGGCTGGTGGTGTGCTGCTTCGCGGCGGCACGGGACGGACTGGACAAGAGCATACAGCACGCCATCGACGGCAGCTGCGCGCCGGGGGTGTTCCCGCTGGTGAGTGTGCCCACTATCGTGGGGTGCATCGGGGCGCTGCTGATCATCGCGGCCGCCGTGGCCACGCCCATCGCCAGGAGCCAGCAGGCGCGGCAGGCGTGGTTCTGGCTGATGTCCGGGGGCGCGGTGCTGAAGATCGCCACCATGGAGATCGCGCGGCTGCTGCACTGAGGCGGAGCGTATGAAAAAGCCATTGATACAGAAGCTGGGGCTGCTGGGTGTCGTCAGCTTTCTCTCCTACACGGCGGCGGTGGTATGCGCGCCGCTGGCCTACCCGGGGTACAGCTGGATGGCGCAGGCGGTCAGCGACCTGAGCGCGGCCAACGCACCGTCCCTGGCGCTGTGGAACCAGCTGAGCGCACTGTACAACGCCTGCGAGGTGGTGTGCGCCACGGTGGTGTGCGTGGGCATACAGGGGCGCAAGACCCGGCTGCTGCGCACGGGCGTATATCTGTTCGCGGTGATGGAGTGGGTCTCCGCCGTGGGCTACCGGATGTTCCCCCTCAGCGACAGCGGCTACGCCGGGGCGTTCCAGGATGTGATGCACATGGCCGTCACCGCCGTGGTGGTGCTGCTGTCCATCGTATCGCTGGGTATCATCATCGCCGCAGGGGGCAGGAGCCGGGAATGCCGCTCCTACGGTATCTGCGCGGCGATAGCACTGGGACTGATGCTGGTGGGAGCGCTGGGCATGAAGCTGGTGCCCGCCGCGTACTTCGGCGTGGTGGAGCGGTGCAGCGTGTTCGCCGCCACGGGGTTCAACGCAGCCCTGGGCCTGCACCTGTTCCGGATGGATGCCGGGGAGGGCGAATGACCTATGCACTTCCCTCTTGACAAACGGGCGGCTTTGGCGTATGATAACGCTACGTTATGCATAACTATATGTTATTATTGGAGGTAGAGCCATGCCCGCAGCCAAAAAGGTAACAAGAGAGGACATCATCAACGCGGCGGTGGAGGTGCTGCGGGACGGAGGCTTTTCGTCCATCAACGCCAGGAGCGTCGCCAGAAAGCTGGGCTGCTCCACGCAGCCCATTTACTTCTCCTTCCGGAGCATGGACGAGCTGAAGGCGGCGCTGACCCAGCGGGCCATAGAGATGCACACCCAGCGGGTGCGGGAGTCTCTGCGCGCCCACCAGGGGAACGACAGCCGGTACAGCAGCTACGGCATGGGCTTCGTCCGGTTCGCGGCGGAGGAAAAGCAGCTGTTCCGGTGGCTGTATCTGGAGGGTGAGCTGCCGGGGCCGTACCGGAGCGACGTGCTGCTGGCGGAGGTCATCGCGGTCATTGTGGATGATTTCGGGTACTCCGAGGACGTGGCGCGGCGCTTTCACCAGGATATGCTCTACTTCTCCTACGGACTGGCCATTTTGGCCAACACAGACCACCTGCATCTGACGGAGCGGGAGCTGCGGGCGGCCTTCCACCGGGAGTTCCGCGCGCTGGTCGGCCTTTACGGAAAGCCCGCAAAGCTGCCGGATCTCGCGGTACAGGAGGGCATGGAGCTGTAAGGTCTATGGGCACCTTTGGTGCGGAAAGGAAAACGAAAAAAGGAGACTATCCATGATACCGGATTGGAAAATATATCCGCGCAGTCAGGGACCCAGCACGGTGTACCTGAAAAGCGTGGTCACGGACCCCGCCATACAGATAGGCGAGTATACCATGTACGACGATTTTGTCAACGACCCGCGGGACTTCCAGCGGAACAACGTACTGTACCACTACCCGGAGTGCAACCACGACAGGCTGACCATCGGGAAGTTCTGCTCCATCGCCTGCGGCGCGAAGTTCATCTTCAACGCCGCCAACCACGCGCTGGGGAGCCTGTCCACCTACCCCTTCCCTATTTTCTTTGAGGAATGGGGGCTGTCCACCGACGTGGACGCCATCGCCACGTCGTGGGATAACCACGGCGACATCGTGGTGGGCAGCGACGTGTGGATCGGCTATGAGGCCGTCATCCTCGCCGGTGTGACCATCGGCGACGGCGCCATTATCGGCAGCCGCGCCGTGGTGACGAAGGATGTGCCGCCCTACACCATCGTGGGCGGCGTGCCGGCGCGGCCCATACGCAAGCGCTTTGACGACGCGACCATCGAAAGGCTGGAGGCCCTGCGCTGGTGGGACTGGGACGAGGAGACCATCCGGCGCGCCATCCCGGCCATTCAGGCGGGGGACGTGGCGGCACTGGAGGCGGTAGTACGATGAAAAGAATCATAGCGGGGCTGCTGGCGGCGGTGATGGTGCTGGCGCTGGGCGGCTGCGGACTGACGGCGGACGAGAGCGTGCGCAAGGAACCTGTACGGCAGCTGGAATGCACGCAGCCGGGGGCGCTGCCCGTCATCGTGCCCATGGAGGGGGCGCGGGCGGCGTTGGCCTGGTCGGACTACACCACGGAAAAGACCACCGTGCAGGTGGTGGACGTATACGGCGACACCGTGCGCGGCGAGGTCGAGCTGGAGGGCTCCTGGGAGCTGACGGAGCAGCGGCTGGCCGGCGGACGGCTGGCGCTGCGGGACTGGGAGAGCGGCCTGTGGCGGTTCCTGAGCGCCGACCTCAAGGACGAGGGCACCTGGGCGGCGGCGGACATGAACGGGTACTTCTCCTACGACGGGAAGTCGTACTGGTTCCTCCGCGACCACGTGCTGCGGCGGCAGGAGGTAGCGGGCGGCGAAGCCGTCCCCGTACAGCTGTCCGCCGACCTGCGGATAGCGGACATCACGGGCATGGACGCGGAGAGCGGCAGGATGACGGTGCAGGTGCTGCTGTCGCCCTACAGCCTGGAGTGCGGCACGGCCGTGGTGGACACGGAGAGCGGTGAGGTGCTCCTGCTGCAGCGGGAGGTCTATCAGGCCACCTTCAGCGGTGAGAGCGCGTGTTTGCTCAGCTTCGACATGGAGAAGCTGGGCTACTCCGCCCGGTACGGCAGCAGCGGCCGGTTCCGGTTCGCCGACGCCAGTCTGTTCATGGACACCGGCGGGGACCTGTACGCCGTGGGCAGTCCCGCATACCTGATGGGCGTGGGGGCGGAGCACTCGACGCTGTACGGTCTGGGGGCGGAGATCACCGCCTGTTCCCTGGCGGAGAACGGCGTGGCGGGCGAGATGTACGTCTGCCGCGCGCTGCCCGGCAAGGGCACGCTGGTAGGCGCGGTATACCGGGACGGGGCGTGCAGGGTGTATGCGCTGGAGCCGGAGCAGCTGACCTTCGCCCCGGTGGCGGAGGCGGCGGAGATCGACTCCCCCATGGCGGTGGACGAGACACTGGTACACAACTACTGGAGCGCGCTGGACGGAGCGCCGGTGGCAGAAAACATGCAGGAGGCGCGGCAGTACGCCGATACGCTGGAGGGAAAATACGGCGTGCGCATCCTGCTGTCCGCCCAGGGCCGGGAGGCGGCGGCGCTGTGCGACAAGGCGCTGACCCTGACGGACACCATGGACGCCCGTGAGGAGGCCCGGGCCGTGGGCGCCATGCTGGCGGCCATGGAGCGGAGCTTCGGGCTGTATCCGGAGGGGTTCCTGCGGCAGTTCCGCGACAGCAACGGCGAGGGCGGGCTGTGCTTCCTGCCGGTGGCGCACATCGAGAGCAGCTACGGCGTGGTGGGCTGTGCCTATGAGTACATGAACTGGCAGTACGTGGCACTGGACGTACAGAACGCCTATATGCCCGACGGACTGATATGCCACGAGATATGGCACAGCACAGAGAATAAGATACTCTCCCACGACTACTCCGCCTTTGCCCCGGAGAAATGGGATGTGCTGAATCCGGAGGGCTTCGTCTACGGCGACGACCCATCGCAATACGACAGCGGCGACCTGCGCTGGACGCTGTACAGCAGCGGCGGCGAGGGGGTGTACTTCGTGGACGGGTACGGACGGTCGGAGGCGCGGGAGGACCGCGCGCGGATCATGGAGTACTTCATGGCCCACGAGGACGAGGCCGCCATGCTCATACAGTCGCCGCACATCCGGGCGAAGCTGGAGCTGATGTGCCGGGCGGTGCGGGAGACCTTCGACACCACCGGTTGGGGCACACCCCGGTGGGAAAATCTGTTGTAAAACAAAATAAGCACTCCCCGCAGCAGGGAGTGCCGCTGCGCAAAAACAGCCCCGCGCCGTAAGGCCGCCTGGCATAAGAAAACATACGCCGCAAAAGGCGCGTTTCGCGCAGCCCCGTCGTTGCGCCGCCTTGACAGACATCCAGTATGCCTGCGGCGGTGCGCCTCGGCTCTGCACAAAACGCGCTCTTTTTCGGTGCGAAGCAGTTTTGCCAAAGTAAATTCGAGCTGAAATTGGCTGCAAAAACGCCCGCATGCTGACGCATGTGGGCGCTTTTTTCGGACGATTTCAGCCGGATAGACGCAGGCAAAACCGTGTGTTTTCTTGTGTCAGGCGGCCTTTTGGCGCGGGGCTCCCTTCTATCTGTCAGCGGTGCTTGAATATCTTCTTTTCCAGGGCGAAGATGCGGGGGGAGAAGGTGTCGGGCTCCATGGTGTCGCAGGTCTCGCGGTATATCTCCATGCGGCTGTCCACGGAGTCGATAAGGCTGAGCAGCTCGGCCTCGGCGCAGAGGGGGCGGACGGCGGCACCGAACTCCGGCTCACCGTGGTGGGAGAGTATCAGATGCTGCAGCAGGACGGACTTCTCCTCCGGGATGCCCAGGCGGGCGGCGGTCTCCGCCGCGTCCTGGGCGCCCATGACCAGGTGGCCCAGCAGCTGGCCCTTGATGGAGTAGTCCGTGGCCAGACCCAGCTGGGAGAACACGAACTCCTGCTCCTTGGCCATGTCGTGGAGCAGGGTGCCCGCCAGCAGCAGGCTGCGGTCGATGGTCTCCGGGTACATGTCCGCCAGGAAGTCGGCGATCTTCAGCATATTGGCGGTGTGCATCAGCAGACCGCCCAGGAAGGCGTGGTGGACGCTCTTGGCGGCTGGGATGGCTTCCAGCGCGTCGCCGTGAGCGGTGAGCATGGCATCGGCCACGGCACGGTAGTCCGGGTCGGTAATGGACTCTACCCAACGGCGGAGGTCCTCCATGGCGGCAGCGCGGTCGATGGGCGCGGTGGGCACCAGGGCGGATGCATCCACCGGGTCATCCTCCGCCGCCAGGCGGATGCGTCCGGCCACGAACTGGACGGTGCCCCGGTACTCGCTGACGGTGCCCCGCACCTTGACCACCTTGCCCTCGTCGGCAGCGGAGAGGGGGCCGGTGTAGTCCCAGACCTTCAGCTCCACGGCGCCGCTGCGGTCGGAGAGCGCGCCGGTGAGGAAGGGCTTGCCGTTGGCGGCTACCTTGGGATTGGCGGACTTGAGTATGTAATAGCCCTCGATCTCGTCGCCGGGGGTCATGTCCAGTATCCTCTTGTTGTATTCCATGGCGGGTATCCTCCCCTGTTTTTTGTTGTGAACATGATACCACGTTTGCCGAAAATGGGCAAGAGAAAGAGAAATTTTACCGTTTTGCTGGTAACGTTTCCGCCAGACAAATTTTTTGGTTTTCAAACAGGGTTTGTATTTTGATTCGTGATGGGAAAACTTGCAAAAACCCCCCATTGTTAAAGGTTTTTACAAGTTTCCTTTCACGGCAATTCTTTACAGGATTCGACATTTTATTTATGATATTTTTATGTACAATTCGTAAACATTAACGTGCAATTTATTTACTCGGTGCTATAATCTGAACATGATTTTTGAGGCGCTCCGGACACCTCGGAAAGAGAAGATCCACTTTACAAAGGAGAGTGTGTTTTTGTGCTGACATTCATCATCGGTCTGGTCATCCTGATCGGCGGCGCAGCCCTCTACGGCCGGTTCTGCGAAAAGGTCTTTGGGCCTGACGACCGCAAGACCCCCGCCTATACCAAAGAGGACGGCGTGGACTTCGTTCCCATGAAGGGCTGGAAGAACAGCCTCATCAACCTGCTGAACATCGCAGGTACCGGCCCCATCATCGGGCCGATCCAGGGCATCCTGTTTGGGCCCATCGCATTCCTGACTATCCCCATCGGCAACATCATCGGCGGCGCCATGCACGACTATTTCTCCGGCATGATCTGCCTGCGCGACGGCGGCACCCAGATGCCTGAGATGATCCGCCGGTACTCCACCAAGGGCATCTATAAGTTCTACAACGTGTTTGTGTGCGTGATGCTGCTGCTGGTGGGCGCCGTGTTCATCTACACCCCCGGCGACATCGCCGCTACACAGGTCTTTGGCTTTGACGGCAAGGCCACTTCCGTTTCCACCTGGATCATCTACGGTGTCATCTTCCTGTACTACCTGATCGCCACCGTGTTCCCCATCGATGCCATCATCGGCAAGATCTACCCCATCTTCGGCGGCATCCTGCTGTTCTCTGCCATCGGCGTGTTCATCGGCATCTTCGCCAAGGGTATGCCCCTGATCAACATCTGGGACAGCTGGGCGGCTCCCGTGCTGAACCTGACCGGTGCTGACGGCACCGTGGGCACCTTTACCTACGCTGACTACTTCTCCAACGGACACTTCCTGCCCATCTTCTTCGTGACGGTGGCCTGCGGCATTCTGTCCGGCTTCCACTCCACCCAGACCGCTATCATCTCCCGTACCATGAAGAGCGAGCGTCAGGGCCGCAACACCTTCTATAACATGATGGTGCTGGAAGGCTTCATCGCCATGGTCTGGGCTGCCGGCGCTATGGGCGTGTACAACCTGGCGCTGCAGGAGCCCAACGCGACTCTGGCCACCGGCACTGTGGGCGTGGTCTGCAAGTACCTGCTGGGTCATGTGGGCGGCATCATCGCCCTGGTCGGCGTTATCGTGCTGCCCATCACCTCCGGTGATACGGCGCTGCGCGCCCTGCGTCTGAGCCTGTCTGAGACACTGCACATCGACCAGTCCACCAACGGTAAGCGCATCAAGCTGGCTCTGCCCATCTTCGCGCTGGTCATCGCCATCCTGGTGTTCGCCAAGACCAACAGCAACGGCTTCATGATCCTGTGGCGTTACTTCGCATGGGCCAACCAGACGCTGTCCCTGTTCGCCTTTCTGAGCATCACCGCGTGGATGTTCGAGAACGGCAAGGGCAAGTGGGCATGGATGCCCATGATCCCCGGCGGCTTTTACACCTTCATCTGCATCACCTACATCGCCAACGCACACATCGGCTTCAACATCCCCTGGACCCCCGCCTATATCATCGGCGTGGTGTGCGCCGTGGCTTACGTTGCGGCCTGCTGCATGTACGGCAAGAAGCGCGCTGCCAGACTGCTGGCTAAGTAAAAGCGTATCCATCCATTTTCTCCTCAAATTGGTTACAGAACGTACAAAACACGAGGGACGGCGCAAGCCGTCCCTTGTGTTTTATGCTGCCGGCTGGTATAATCACTTCATTATTATAATGAGAAGGAGATACGCCCATGAAACGCTGTCTCGTCCTGTCGGATTCCTTCAAGGGGACACTGTCGTCGCCGGAGATATGCCGCATTGCCGGGGAAATACAGGTGCCCGGCTGGCAGGTGGATGCACTGCCGGTGGCCGACGGCGGAGAGGGCACCACGGCGTGCTTTCTGGCGGCCTGCGGCGGAGAGCGGATAACGGTGCCGGTATCCGGGCCGTTTGGCGAGACCGTGGAGGGTTTTTACGGCCTGCTGCCGGACGACACGGCGGTGGTGGAGTGCGCCGCCGCGGCGGGACTGACGCTGGCGGAGGGGCGGTTGGACCCGGAGACGGCCACCACCTACGGTGTGGGACAGCTGCTGGCGGCGGCGCTGGACGGCGGCGCGCGGCGGCTGGTGCTGGGGCTGGGCGGCAGCTGCACCAACGACGGCGGCGGCGGCTGCGCCGCGGCACTGGGCGTGCAGTTCTATGACGCACGGGGACGCGCCTTCGTGCCCACCGGCGGGACGCTGGGGGACATCGCGGACATCGACCTGACCGGGCGGCATCCGGGGCTGCAGCGCGTGGTGCTGACGGTGATGTGCGACATAGACGATCCCCTGTACGGGGAGCGGGGCGCGGCGTATATCTTCGCGCCGCAGAAGGGCGCGGACGCGGCCTGCGTGGTGCGGCTGGACGCAGGACTGCGGCACTTTGCCGCGGTGCTGCGGGATAAACTGGGCGCGGCGGTGGACGATCTGCCTGGCGGGGGCGCGGCCGGCGGCTTCGGCGCAGGGTGCGCCGCGCTGCTGGGCGGCACGCTGCGCTCGGGCATCGAGACCGTGCTGGACACGGTAGACTTCGACCGGCGGGCGGCGGGATACGACCTGGTGGTCACCGGCGAGGGACGGCTGGACAGCCAGAGCCTGGGCGGCAAGGTGATCAGCGGCGTGACGGCACGGTGCCGGGCACTGGGCGTACCCGCGGCGGTGCTGGCAGGGTCGGTGGCGCTGGACGGCGCCGCGCTGGAGGCCCTTGGACTACGTGCAGTACGCGCCGCCACGCCGGATGGGGCATCGTGGCGGGAGATAAAGGAAAACGCCGCCGGGTACTACCGGGCGGCGCTGACGAAGCTGTTGAAGGAGATGGACTGACATGGCACAGGTTATAGAGATACGCGATTTTTCCGATCCGGCGCTGGACGTATACGCCCGGGCCACGGAGAACCAGCTGGTGAACCGGGCGGATCCGGCCAACGCGCTGTTCATCGCGGAGAGCCCGCTGGTCATCGGCCGGGCGCTGGACGCCGGGTGCGTGCCGGTGTCGTTCCTGATGGAGCCGCAGCACATCAGCGGCAAGGGCGCGGAGGTGCTGGCACGGTGCAGCGGGGATATGCCGGTGTACACCGCGCCGCTGGAGGTGCTGACGCAGCTGACGGGCTTCCACCTGACACGGGGGATGCTGTGCGCCATGCGGCGGCCTCCCCTGCCCTCGCTGGCGGAGGTGTGCGCCGGGGCGCGGCGCATCGCCGTGCTGGAGAATGTGATGAACCCCACCAACGTGGGGGCTATCTTCCGGTGCGCGGCGGCGCTGGGCATGGACGCGGTGCTGCTGACCAGTCAGGGCAGCGACCCGCTGTACCGGCGGGCATCCCGGGTGAGCATGGGCAACGTGTTCCTGGTGCCGTGGACGTACCTGCCGGAGGGGGACTGGACGGCGGCGCTGCGGGAGCTGGGCTTCACCACCGTGGCCATGGCGCTGCGGGAGGACTCGCTGCGGCTGGACGACAGGCGGCTGCTGGAGGCGGATAAGCTGGCGGTGGTACTGGGCACCGAGGGGGACGGGCTGGCCGACGGCACCATCGCCCAGTGCGACCACACGGTGATGATACCCATGACCCACGGGGTGGACAGCCTGAACGTGGCCGCCGCAGCGGCGGTGGCGTTCTACCAGCTGGGGCTGCAGTGTCAGAAGTAAAAAAGAAGTGCCCAAGGGCGACTCCTCATAAGGACATCTTGAAAACACCAGATTAAACCGATTGAGAGAATCTCTTGGTGTCGACCA
>CAKTOW010000013.1 GCA_934590325.1 uncultured Oscillospiraceae bacterium | reverse complement strand
CACTCCTTTCCTTACTTAGTACGGGCGGAAGCCTTCTGCGGGTTACGACCGGAAGCCTTCTGCGGGTTGTTGCTGATACCGGCATCAGCGTGCTTGACGCGGTGAGTCTTAACAGTGGACTTGATCAGGACCAGACCGCCCTTGGGGCCGGGAATGGCGCCGCGGACAGCGATCATGTTCAGCTCCGGATCGACCTTCACGATGTCCAGGTTCTGGATGGTCACCTGGTCGCAGCCCATCTGACCGGCGCCGATCTTACCCTTGAAGATGCGGCTGGGGTCGGTGGTGGAGCCCATGGAACCGGCATGACGATGGACGGGGCCGCCGCCGTGGCTCATGGGGGTGCGGCCGGCGTTCCAGCGCTTCACAACGCCCTGGTAGCCGTGACCCTTGGTGGTACCGGTCACGTCAACGAAGTCGCCCTCTTTGAACGTGTCGGCCTTGATGATGTCGCCGATGTTCAGCTCAGCGGCATTCTCCAGATCGAACTCGCGCAGGTACTTCTTGGGAGCCACGCCCGCCTTGTTCAGGTGGCCCATCTCGGGCTTGGTCAGCTTGCGCTCGGGGACATCCTCGAAGCCCAGCTGCACAGCGGCGTAGCCTTCCTTCTCGGCAGTCTTCTTCTGGACGACGGTGCAGGGGCCCGCCTCGATAACGGTGACGGGGATGACCTTGCCGTTTTCGTCGAAGATCTGAGACATACCGACTTTCTTGCCAATGATTGCCTTCATGTATGATCCTCCTTAAAGGTTATTGGTCGACATAGATTCAACTTCCATTGGGTAGAAGCCGCTTGCTCTGCCGACGTAACCCCCGGAACGCCTCACGCAAGTTAGCGCCCCGGCTGGGTAGCAAGCAAATTCGTTTGCGGGGATATTATATAAGGTGGGTTACAGCTTGATCTCGATCTCCACACCGGCGGGCAGATCCAGAGCCATCAGCGCCTCCACGGTCTTGGGGGTGGAGTTGGTGATGTCGATCAGTCTCTTGTGGGTGCGGCGCTCGAACTGCTCACGGCTGTCCTTATACTTGTGGGTAGCGCGCAGGATGGTGACGATCTCTTTCTTGGTGGGCAGAGGGATGGGGCCGGACACGGAAGCGCCGGTGCGCTTGGCGGTCTCGACGATCTTCTCTGCGGACTGGTCGATGACCTGATGGTCATAGGCCTTCAGACGAATGCGGATCATTTCTTTTGCCATTTGGTTTGTTCCTCCATAAAATTCGTACGGTTTTTGTTGCTTTGACCAATGCCGTACGGCGGGAAATTTCTTATACGCCGTTCCGTGCGTATCATTCCGGCTCATAAGAAACACCGGCGATCAGGCCGGTGTCCTTCTGGCGCGGCGATCTACGCCGACGAACAGAAATCTCTCAGCCGCCCGATTATCGGACATACTCCCCGGAAGTTACCTCCTTGCGGAGCAATCTCCCGGTTCATCGCAGTTGCAAACGCCTCCGGGTGTGCAGCACCCTTCGCGCGCGTACCTACATATAATAAAGGAAAAATCCCCTTGTGTCAAGGGGATTTTTCTATTTTGTTCACAAAATTTTCGCTTGTTTTTTGTGGCTTTCGCCTATCACGCCATCGTGTTCACCGTGCCCACAAACAGCGGCACATTGTTGTTGTCGAAGATCACGAACAGGAACGGTCTGTCCAGCTCCATCTCCACGGTGGGCGGCACCTCCATCATGGCCGAGTCCGCGCAGACCAGCTCCGTGTAGGCCGCGGCCTCCACGCCCTCCTCGTCGATCTTCACCCTGGCGGCCTGCATGGCGCTGCTGAGGAACGCGCCGTTATCGGTCAGCGGGGCGAAATCCGCCTTCGTCATATCAAAGGCCTCCGTCACGCCCAGCCCTTGCAGCACCTCGTTCAGCTCGGTGGAGGACTTCACATCGAACTTGGGCACGGACCACACCAGCTCCGCGGCGTTATAGTCCCCCGTCAGCTCCGCCAGGAAGCCCTGCCGCTGCAAAAGGCTCTCCGGCGTCACGCCCTCATCCGGCAGCGCGAACACCATGCGGCCATAGCGCAAATACCGGGGCGCGGCGGTGTAGCCGTCACCCTTCCGATAGCTGCCGCTCTCCGTGCGGTGCATGAAGTCCACCTTCTGCGCCGTGCCGTCGGCGGCGGTGAACGTGTCCTGCTTCGTCTGACTGCTCTTAAAGGCGTCCTGCCAGCCGGACTTGTAGTAGATGGTGTTATACAGCCGCAGCAGGTCGTTCCCATCGGTGCGGATGTTCCCCGTCTCCTCGGACAGCAATCCGCCGGTGTTTTGGTTCAGCCAGCCGGCGATGGCCTTGTCCGCCTCCTCCGTGCCCATGGGCACCCGGTAGGTGGAGGCATAGTACCAGTCCGCCAGTGCGTCCACGGCCTGCTGCTTCACCTCAGCGTTCTCCCGCAGGAACGCGCCGTTGGCCAGACGGCACACCGACCGCCCGTCGTCCAGATACACGCTCATCCACAGGTCGCGCACCGTCTGCCGCAGCGTCTCGCTGTCAGCCGCGCCCAGCAGCTCCATCACCTGCTGCTTCGTGTCCCCGTCGGTCATCTCCGTCAGCATGGCCAGCGCCGCGTACAGGCTGATGGGCGAGTATACCCGGCTCTCGCTGTCGCGGAAGATGCCGCCCAGCGTCCTTTCCGCAAACGCCGTTACCGCGCCGCCGTCCGGCGCCGCGTCGAACTTGCCCAGCTTCTGCAGCGCCTCCCTGTATTCGGTGTACGCCGCGTCGTAGGCATCCCAGTTCACCTCTCCGGTCAGCCCGGCATAGTCCTCGTACTGCGGCTCCGCCGGATACGCCGGGTACGCCGTTTCCTTGACCACATACTGCGCCAGGTCCACCGCCGGCGCCGGCCCCTCCGACCTGCCGCCCTCCTCTACCTTGCCGCACCCGACAAGCATCGCGCCCGCCAGCACCGCGCACATGGCCGCTTTCAGTCGTTTCATGGGAAATACCTCCTTTTCTTCCTTCTATTCCTTTGGACGCACGCCGCCGCCCCTTTGTTCCCCCGCGAAAAAAGACCGCCCGCAGGCGGTCTTTTTTATCAGATACGCTTCCACTTGGCACCGCCGGGCACGTCGGTGATCTCAATGCCCTGGGCCTTCAGCTCGTCGCGGATGCGGTCGGCCTCGGCGAAGTTCTTCGCCTTCTTGGCGTCGGCACGGGCGCGGATCAGCGCCTCCACCTCCGCGTTGGCCTCGCCATCCTCGCTGACCACGGTGAACCCACCGGCAGCGGGCGCGGCGGCCTGCTTGGCCCGCAGGGCCGCGGCCTTCTCCAGCAGCTTCAGCCCCAGCACGGTGTCGAAGCTGTCCAGCAGCGCCAGCTTGGTCTTGTCATTGGTCTTGGCCTTCAGCACGTCGTACAGCACGGTGACGGCCATAGAGGTGTTCATATCGTTGTCCATGGCGGCCATGAACTTGGCCTTGTACTCGTCGAAGGCCGCCTGCTCCACCTCGCCCTCGTCCTTCAGCCCGGCGATGCGGCTCAACAGCTTGTTGTAGGCCACGGTGGCATTGTCCAGATTCTCCCACGTGAACACCAGGCCCTTGCGGTAGTGGCTCTGCAAGCAGAAGAACCGATACGCCAGCGGGTCGTAGCCCTTCTCCTCCAGCAGCGAGACCGTCAAGAACTCGCCCTTGGACTTGGACATCTTGCCGTGGTCGGTGTTCAGGTGCGCCACATGGCACCAGTGGGGGCACCAGGGGTGACCCAGATAGCTCTCGCTCTGGGCGATCTCGTTGGTGTGGTGGGGGAAGGCGTTGTCCACGCCGCCGCAGTGCAGGTCCAGATACTCGCCGTTGTACTTCATGGAGATTCCGGAGCACTCAATGTGCCAGCCGGGATAGCCCACGCCCCAGGGGGAGTCCCATTTCAGCGCCTGGTCCTCGAACTTGGACTTGGTGAACCACAGCACGAAGTCGTTCTTGTTCCGCTTGTTGGTGTCCTCCTCCACGCCCTCGCGGACGCCCACGGCCAAGTCCTCCTCGTTGTGGTCGTTGAAGATGTAGTACCGCTGCAGCTTGCTGGTGTCGAAATACACATTGCCCCCGGCCAGATAGGCGTAGCCTGTGTCCAGCAGCTTCGTGATGATCTTGATATAGTCGTCGATCAGTCCGGTGGCGGGCTGCACCACGTCGGGACGCTTGATGTTCAGCTTCTGGCAGTCGGAGAAAAACGCGTCGGTGTAATACTTGGCGATCTCCATGACGGACTTGTGCTCCCGCTTGGCACCCTTGAGCATCTTGTCCTCGCCCTCGTCAGCGTCGGAGGTCAGGTGCCCCACGTCGGTGATGTTCATAACACGGTTCACGTCGTACCCGGCGTAGCGCAGATACTTCTCCAGCACGTCCTCCATAATGTAGGAGCGCAGGTTGCCGATATGGGCGAAGTGGTACACCGTGGGGCCGCAGGTGTACATCTCCACATGGCCGGGGGTGTGGGTCTTGAACTCCTCTTTCTTGTGTGTGGCGGAATTATACAGATACATACTACTTCTCCTTTATATGCTCTTTTATATTACATTTTGCTTCAAAAAAACGCCTCTCAGACAACATTGTCTGAGAGGCGAAAAATACTTCGCGGTTCCACTCTCGTTTATCACTCGGTGCGGCCGTGACGCTGGCCATGCGGAGGGCTTCCACATCCCCCGCGCTCCCGGACGCACTTTCCGCACCGCTCCGCGGGACGGCTTGCAGCCGGTGACCGTCCCTCTCTTGGCAAAGCTGTGGTGCGTACTCTTTCCGATCCACGCGCTATTCGGTTGCCACTAATAGTAGCAGGAATTTCCCGCTGTGTCAAGTCATTTGACCTCTTTGAACACGTCGGCGTTCTTGGCGAAGTACTCGATGCCGGAATACACGGTGGTCACCAGTATCACGCCCTGGCACACGTAGTTCAGCCACTGGGGGATACCCAGCAGAATCAGGCAGATGCACACCATGGTGCTGGCGGTCTTGATCTTCCCCGACCAGCCGGCGGCGATGACCCGCCCCTTCTCCACGGCCACCAGCCGCATACCGGACACGGCGAACTCCCGCAGCAGCACAACGGCCAGCACCCACGCGAAGAAGGTGCCTTCCTCCACGAACCAGCACAGCGCCGCCATGACCAGGCACTTGTCCGCCAGCGGGTCCATGAACTTGCCGAAATCGGAGATCTGGTCATAGTGCCGCGCGATATATCCGTCCAGCAGGTCGGTCAGGCACGCCACGATGTAGATGCCCAGCGCCACATACCGGCTGCCGGGAAAATTCCAATACAGCACGATCAGGAACACGGGGATCATCAGCACCCGCAGGATAGTCAGTTTGTTGGCCGTAGTCATATATGTATCCGCCTTTCGCTTTTATCTCTCGCAGTATTATAGCACGCCGCCGCACAAAGGGAAAGCCCCTTTTACTCCGCCAGCTCGCCAGTGAGCTCACCGTCCATGGCGCTGGTGATGCGCACCGGCACAAACTCTCCCGCCTCCACCTCGTGGTCGGCGGTGAAGTAGATACGCCCGTCGATATCCGGGCTCTCGGCATAGCTGCGGCCTACGAACTGCATGGCCTCCTGGTCGAAGCCGTCGCACAGCACCTCCACCACGGTGCCCATGCGGCTTTCGTTGAAGTCGTCCATAATGCGCGACTGCACGTCCACCACCAGCTCCGCCCGGCGCTCCGCCTCGGCGGTGTCCACCCGGTTCAGCATACGCGCCGCCGGCGTCCCCTCCTCCGGAGAGTAGGGGAACACGCCCGCCCGCTCGATACGCACTTCCTGTAGGAACTCGCACAGCTCCTCGAACGCCGCCTCGTCCTCAAAGGGCAGCCCGGTAATAAGGCTGGTACGCAGCACCAGACCGGGGATCCTCTCCCGCAGCGTCCGGAACAACGCCAGCAGCTCCGCCTTGTCACCCCGGCGGTTCATGGCCTTGAGCACCCTGTCGTTGCAGTGCTGAATGGGGATGTCCAGATAGGGCAGCACCTTCTCCTCCCCGGCGATGGTGTCGATCAGCTCATCGGTGAACTCGTCGGGGTACAGATAGTGCAGGCGCACCCAGTGGAAGTCCAGCCTGCACAGCTCCCGCAGCAGGGCGCTCAGCTTCCGCTCGCCGTACAGGTCGATGCCGTAGCGCGTAATGTCCTGCGCGATGACGATGCACTCCTTCACCCCCGCGTCCGCCAGCTTCCTCGCCTCCGCCAGCACGTCCTCCATGCGGCGGCTGCGGTACCTGCCCCGCAGGGACGGGATAACGCAGTAGGCACAGCGGTTGTCGCAGCCCTCGGCGATACGCAGATAGGCATAGTGCCCCGGCGTGGTCAGCACCCGGTCAAACTCGTCGATCATCCCGTGGATGTCCGCGAACCGGCGGGGCGTGCCGCCGCTCATCATCTCCGCCAGAGCCGGCACGATCTCGCCGTAGCTGCCGGTGCCCATGATGCCGTCCACCTCCGGCAGCTCGTCCAGTATCTCCTGCTGGTACCGCTGGGTCAGGCAGCCCGTCACCAGTATCTTGCCCACCTGCCCCTCGGCCTTCAGCTCCGCCACAGACAGGATGGTGTCGATGGCCTCCTCCTTGGCGCTGTCGATAAAACCGCAGGTGTTGATGACCACCGCGTCCGCCCCGGCGGGCTCCTGCTGCAGCTGGTGCCCCGCCTCCCGGCACAGGGCCATCATCTGCTCGGTGTTCACCAGGTTCTTGGCACAGCCAAGGGAAATAAATGCAACCTTCACGTCATATACCTCACGTATCGTCTATGTCCTGCCCCCGCTCGTTCAGCGCGGGCCGTATGTCGTTCCAGGAAAACCCCCGCCGCTGCAATGCCGCGGCCAGCCGGCGGCTCTCCTCCGGCGTCATGGCCCTGCCCCGCAGCTTGGCGTCCAGGAATCTGCGGATGGCCTCCCCCGCCGGCGGCAGCTGCGCTAGCGCCTCGTCCCACAGCTCTCGGGGCACGCCCCGGCGCATGAGCTCCTGCCTCACCCGCCCGGCGCCGTAGCCCATGGCGCCGTAGTGCCGCGCGACGGCCCCGGCGTACCCGGCGTCGTCCACCGCGCCCAGCGACTCCAGCCAGTCGGCCATCTCCGCCGCTTCCTCTTCGTCGGCGCCCTTTTTTGTCAGGCGCCGCTGCACCTCTTTCTTGGACAGCATCCGCCCGGAGGCCATCCGCGCCGCCGCCTGCTTCAGCTGTGACTTCTGCGCCGCCGCCTGTAATTCTACCACAAGCTCCGGCGTCAAGTCCATCCCCTTATATAAGCCAAAGCGCAGAAGCTCCGCGCCGGTGACCCGGAGGAGGTCTCCCCCCTCCAGATACACCAGCACGCGCTCCTGCCTGTGCTTTGATCTCTCAATGCGCTCTATACGCATCAGTCTTCGTCGTCGAAGTCGTCGGCGGACACGTCCACCGCCCGGCCGGCGGCCTTGGCCGCCACCCGGGACTGGCTGCCCATCAGCTTGTGGAAGTTTTCCCGCACGGCCTTTTCCAGCTTATCGGCCTCCTCCGGGTGGTCCCGGAAGTACTGCTTGGCCGCGTCGCGTCCCTGGCCCAGGCGCAGCTCGCCCATGTTGAACCAGGAGCCGCTCTTCTGCACCAGGTCCAGCTTCACCGCCAGATCCAGCAGATCGCCCAGCTTGCTGATGCCCTCGCCGTACATGATGTCGAACTCCGCCTCCCGGAAGGGGGGCGCCACCTTGTTCTTCACCACCTTGGCGCGGGTGCGGTTGCCGATGACCTCGCCGCCGGACTTCAGCGTCTCGATGCGGCGCACATCGATGCGGACGGAGGCGTAGAACTTCAGCGCCCGGCCGCCGGTGGTGACCTCCGGGTTGCCGTACATGACGCCCACCTTCTCGCGCAGCTGGTTGATGAAGATGACGATACAGTTGGTCTTGGCGATGATACCGGTCAGCTTCCGCAGCGCCTGGCTCATCAGCCGGGCGTGCAGACCCACAAAACTGTCGCCCATCTCGCCCTCGATCTCGGCCCGGGGCACCAGCGCCGCCACGGAGTCCACCACCACCACATCGATGGCGCCGCTGCGCACCAGCGCTTCGGTGATCTCCAGCGCCTGCTCGCCGGTGTCCGGCTGGGAGATGAGTAGGTCCTCCACATTGACGCCCAGTGCCTTGGCATACGTGGGGTCCAGCGCATGCTCGGCGTCCACGAAGGCCACCTCGCCGCCCATCTTCTGCGCCTCGGCCAGCACGTGCAGGGCCAGCGTGGTCTTACCGGAGGACTCAGGCCCGTAGATCTCCACGATACGGCCCCGGGGCAGACCGCCGATGCCCAGCGCCAGGTCCAAGGACAGGGAGCCGGTGGGGATAGCCTCCACGTTCAGGGTGCTCTCTGCGCCGTAACGCATGATAGAGCCCTTTCCGTACATCTTCTCGATCTGCTGCATGGCCGTTTCCAACGCCTTTTTCTTGTCGGAGACCACCGGGGTGGGTGCCAGAGTTTCCTTCTTCGCTGCCATATTTCCGTCCTCCTCATGTGATGCAGATGGGGTAAAATTCAACGTATACACACCCGTACACCCCATCGGTGTACAGGGTATAGTCCTATTGTGCAGTGCTGCCTGTCCCGAAAAACGGACAGCGCTTTACAGCTCGGTGCGGAGGACGCCCTCCACCACCCGGGGGATGCCGTTCAGGTCGGGCGTGATCTCCAGGTCGCCGAAGCCCACGGCGCGCATAATGCGCAGCACCTCGTCCGCCTGGCCGATGCCCACCTCAAACAGCAGCTTCCCGCCCACGCGGAGCGCCGCCTTCCACTGCTTCGTGATGGCCCGGTAAAAGTCCAGACCGTCATCGCCGCCCCGCAGCGCCAGGTGCGGCTCATAGTCACGGACGGAGACATCCAGCCCGGCGATGTCGCCGTCAGGGATATAGGGCGGGTTGGACACGATGCAGTCGAACTCGCCTAGGTGGGTGGGGGGCTTCTCCCGCGCGTCCAGCTGCAGGGATACCACCTGCCCGGTCAGGTCATTGCGGCGGATGTTCTGCCGGCATATCCGCAGGGCGCCCTCGTCCAGCTCGCCCAGCACCACATGGCTGCCGGGCGTGTGCTTGGCCAGCGCCAGCCCTATGCACCCGGAACCGGCGCACAGGTCCAGGATACGCGGCCCCTGCACCGTCCCCAGATACGCCAGGGCGCGGTCCACCAGCACCTCGGTGTCCGGCCGGGGGATGAGCACGCTTTCGGAGATGTCCAGCGGCAGACCGTAGAACTCCCACTCACCGATCAGATAGGCCACCGGCTCGCCGTCCAGATGGCGCTGCGCCAGACGACGCACCTGCTGCTCCACCGTGTCGGGCACGTAGAGCCGCCCGTCGCGGTTCAGCTCCTCCCTGCTCTTGCCGGAGGCGCAGCAGACCAGCTCGCGGGACTCCAGCGTGGGGTCAGGCAGCCCGGCGCGCAGGAACTGCTGGCGGACATCCAAATACAAATTGTTATAAGTGATCGCCATAATACCCACCGTTATTGCTTTCTTCGGTTTTTTTCGGCGTTTTCCGCTTACCAGCTGTCCTTCCCCTGCTCCTCGGGGATGACCAGCTTCATGGCCTCGATGGCCACCTCGATCATGGAGTCATCCGGCTCGTGGGTGGTGAAGTTCTGCAGCCACATACCGGGGGCGGATAGCACGCGGGTCAGGGCGTTGTCGTGGGCGCCCACCAGGCGGTTGAACTCGTAGGTGATGCCCACCACGGGCACCAGCAGCAGCAGCTTGACGCCCACGCGCACCCAGACGCTCTGCCAGTTGATGTAGGGGAACACCAGGCTGGAAACAATGATGGACACGATGACCACCACGAACAGGAAGCTGGTGCCGCAGCGGGGATGGTGCCGGGGCTGTATGCGGACGTTTTCCACCGTCAGGGGCAGGCCCGCCTCATAGCAGAAAATGGTCTTGTGCTCGGCGCCGTGGTAACAGAACACGCGGTACACGTCCTTCTGCTTGGAGCACAGTATCATGTAGGCCAGCAGTACCAGTATCTTCACCACGCCCTCGATGAGGTTGTGGACGGCGGGGCTGGTGGCGTGGAACAGACCCGCCAGAAACGTGGGCAGCAGCATGAACAGCACCAGCATCAGCCCGATGCTCAGGATCACGGAGAAGGCCACCAGCGCCGTCTGCAGCTTTTCCGCCGGGACATGGTCGGTGAGCCACTGTTCAAATTTATCGGGCTTGGCGTTCTCATCCTCCGGGAAGTAGTCAGCGGAGAACATCAGCGCCTTCACGCCGGTGATCATGGAGCCGATGAAGGTCACCGCGCCCCGTAGGATGGGTACGCCCAGGATGGGATAGTTGGCCTTGACGAACTTTCGCTCCGTGACCTTGGTGACCAGCCCCTCCGGAGAGCGGACGACGATGGCGTCCTTCTCCGGGCCGCGCATGAGTATGCCCTCGATCAGCGCCTGCCCGCCGATGCTGGTGCGGAAGGCGCCCTTTTTCTTTTCCATAGGCTTGCTGAATTCCTTTCTGCCGCAAGCATAACATACCTTGCGGAAAAATGCAACACTTGTTCGAGTTTTTCTGTTTTTATTCTGCTTTTTTCTACTTAATTCCAGTTATTTCCACTATTATTCGGGTTTCTTTCGCTGTAATTCCATATATTCCTCCCCATCTTCCGGGGTGGAATATGCCTTTTTCCGGGGCGAATATGTCACAATTCCTTGTCAGACTGCCTTTTCAGGGGCAGATACACGGTGACCACCGTGCCGCCCCCCTCAGCGTTTCCAACGTCTAAACGGCCGCCGTGCCGCTGCACGATCTCGTCGCAGACCGCCAGCCCGATGCCGCTGCCGCGGGCCTTGGAGGACCCTTTATAAAACTTCTGCTTCACGTAGGGCAGTTCCGCCTCAGGGATACCGGGGCCGAAGTCGCGGATGGTGATGACGTATTCTCCGTCGCGCTGGGTCAGGTGGACGGCGATGCGCTTGCCGCTGCCGCCGTGCTTGGCGGCGTTGTCCAGCAGATTGCAGAACACCTGCTTGAGCCGCTCCGGGTCGCCGGAGATCAGCTCCTCGTACTCGGCGCGGTCTGCGGAGTATTCCAGCGCGATGCCGTCCTGACGAAACAGCTCACGGTAGCTGTACACCGCGTCCTCCAGCTCCGCCTGCAGGTCGGTATCCTCCACCTGAAGGGTGAAGCGGCCATCCTCCAGACGGGAGAACTGCAGCAGCTCCTCCACCATATTTGTCAGGCGGCGAGACTCCTTGACCATGATCTGGACGCCGCGCTTCAGTTGCTGCACATCGCCGGAATCGTCGGCCAGCAGCGTTTCGCCCCAGCCGTTGATGGCAGTCAGCGGGGTGCGGAGCTCGTGGGACACCGAGGAGATGAATTCGGATTTCATGCGCTCGCTCTCGCCGATCTTGCGGGACATGTCGTTGATATTGTCCACCAGCTCGCCCATCTCGTCGGAGTATTTGTTGGGTATCTGTACGCCGTAGCTGCCGCCAGAGATGCGCTTTGCCGCCTCGGACACAGCGGAAACAGGGGCGACCACGTTATTGATGAATATCATGCTGGAAAGGACGATCAGTCCCACCACCGCCAGCATGACGCCCGCCACCAGCATGACCGTCAGCATGACCTGACGGTCGATATTGCCGAGGGCGGTGACGTAGCGCATGACGCCCACCACCTGGCCGTTGAACTTCAGCAGGCTGGATACCGCCAGGATGCGCTCGCCGGTGACGGCGTCGCGGCCGATGTAGTCCTGCACCTCGCCGCTTTCGATGGCGCGGTATATCTCATCCGTGCCAGGGTAGGTGCCGGCGGTGACGCCGCGGGTGGTGACCTCCACCCTGCCGGCACTGTTGAGGAATTGCAGCTCGATGCGGTCGCTGTCGTCAAAAGCGGCGGCGTAGACGGTGGCACTGCGGTAGTATTCCCGGTAGCTGGTCATCACGTAGGTGTTGAAGTAGTCCGCGCCTGCGGCGGCCTGCGCCCGGAGCGTGGAGCGGGCAGTGTTGTAGTAGTTGCTGGCGAAGCCCACGGAGATGAGCACGCCCACCAGCAGCAGTATCACCAGCACGGGACCCATGCTGCCGGTGAGCCACCGGCGGCGCAGACCCTGCACCTTGCGTTTTTTTGCCGCCATGGGGTTCATCTCCTTTCATCGCAAAATAAGGCATAGCGCGCCCACGGGCGCAGCGCAAAGCCTGACAGCGAGAGATCATTCGTCAGGACGAGGCGCGGAGGGACAGCGAGAAATCATTCGTCAGGACGAGGTGCAGCGGCGCAGGCGTACCGCGTGTACGTCAAGCCGGTGCAACGAAGTACTGGCGGAAAAGATCCGCTGTTACAGGCCCCACTTGTAGCCGAAGCCCCAGATGGTAGTGATGTAGGTGGGGTTGGTGGCGTTATCCTCGATCTTCAGGCGGAGACGGCGGATGTTCACGTCCACGATCTTCAGCTCGCCGAAGTAGTCGTGTCCCCAGACCTTGTCCAGAATCTCCTCGCGGGAGAGCGCCTTGCCGGGATTCTCCATGAACATCTTCATGATGGCGTACTCCACCTGGGTGAGCTTGATGCGCTGGCCGTTCTTCTCCAGAGTGCGGTTGCGGGTGTTCAGGAGGAAGGGCGGCTGGTCTATCTCGCCGGGCTCCACGGCGACGCCGCCGGAGCGGCGCATGAGGGCGTCCACCCGGGCGGTGAGCTCGGCGGGCGAGAAGGGCTTGGTGACGTAGTCGTCGGCGCCGGTCATAAGGCCGGTGACCTTGTCCATCTCCTGGGAACGGGCGGTGAGCATGATGATGCCGATGGACGAGTTGGTGGCGCGGATGCGGCGGCAGACCTCAAAGCCGTCGATGCCGGGGAGCATGATGTCCAGCAGCGCTACACGGACGTCGCTGTGAAGGGACAGCTTCTCCAGCGCCTCCTCACCGCTCTCGGCCTCCACCACCTCGTAACCGGCGCGGCGGAGATTGATGACGATAAAGCTGCGGATGCTGGATTCATCCTCCAGTACCAGTACCTTTTTCATGTGTTGCCCTCCTTGTCAGTTGCTCCAGGTACCTACGATCAGGTTGAAGCCGCGGCGGAACATATCCTCGTCCATACCGTAGTAATTGGCGGCATCGTACAGCTCACCGGCGTAGACCGTGGCGGTCTGACGGCGGAGGACGATACGCTTGCCGATACGGCCGCGGTTGTCGCGGTTCTCGCCGGTGATGGTATAGATGCTGAACACCGGGTCGCCGTTGATCTGCAGGCTGAATTGGTTCTCGTTGGTGATACTGGTGGTGGCGGTGGTCAGGTTCCAGTCCCACCAGCTCTCGGGGATGTTGAAATACCAGCCGCAGGACATGCTGTGGTACGTCTGCGCTACCCGCGTCAGCGTGCCGTCGGCGCCGCAGCGGAGCCAGGTCACAAGACCGTCGGTCTGCTCCGCGCTCCATGCGCCATCAGGGGCAGGTATCTCAATGCAGCCGTCGCCGTCGATGTCCTGGGGCTCCAGCTGGCGGTAGGGAAACACGGCGTTGGACACGCCGGTGCTGCTGCCGTTCAGCGCCAGGTTCACAAGTCCCACATCCTGCTGGAACACGAGAATGTCCGTGGCGGCGACGCCCTGCTCGTCCACGCCGGTGATAAAGAGTGCAGGCGTGTTGGCGTCCAGACGGCCGCTGACCATGCTGCCGCGGTTCAGGGACGCCATGGAGCTGGACAGCACGCAGCGGTAGGCCACGCCCATCTGCTGGTCCTGCCAGCCGTAGAACTCGGCCACGGGCTGGCTGTTGCCGTCGGTGCGGAGTATCAGCAGACTGGGGATGCCGTCGCTGTTGAGGTCCTGCATGGTGAAGCGGTTATAGCCGCTGGACATAAGGGAGACCGGCTCGCGCTCCACGGTGTAGACCGCCACGGTCTGCACCTCGGCGCTGATGCGCCAGCCCACGATCAGCTCGCGGCGGCCGTCGCCGTTGAGATCCTGGTAGTAGACGCTGTCGATGGCGGTGCCGCTGCTCTCGATGGTGCAATAGTGGGTGTAGGCGTCGTCCTCCAGACGGAAGGTGAATATTTTCAACGGCTTTTCGTCGTTGTTCATGCGGAAGAACGCCAGTGCCTCCTGCCGCCCGTCGCCGTCCAGGTCGGCCATCTGCACCGACTGGATGTTGCGGCCGCCGGTGGGGGAGGCGTATTCGTAGCCCTGGGCGATCAGGTCGTCCAGCTCCTTGGTGAGACCGGTGTATTCCTCCGCCATGCGGGGCAGCTTGAACAGTTCCTCCACCGAGGCGTCGGAGAAGCCGCAGCCGGTAAGCAGACAGGCCAGCAGCGCCGCCAGCGCTGCCAGGACGATATATTTTTTCACGCTGTGCACGGCGGCACCTCCTTCCTGTCGGTATAATTCCACATCAGTATCATACCACATCTTCCTCAAGTTGGGTAGTAGATTTTTGTAAACAAAACGGAAATCTGCCGCCTGCTGCGGCAGAACGCACCAAAAAGGAAAACCACCCGAATGGGTGGTTTTCCTTTTTGGTGCCGGTGACCGGACTCGAACCGGTACGCTGTCGCCAGCGGTGGATTTTGAGTCCACTACGTCTACCAATTCCATCACACCGGCATAGACTACCCACAGATTATACCGTACTGCGGTCGGGATTGCAAGACAAATTTATTGCCTCAGCCGCCTCAGCCGGTGAAAGCGGCCACGCCCAAAAGGCTCAGGACCCCCATGATGACTCCCGCCAGGAGCACGCCGCCCATACAGGCCAGAGTGCTCTTCTTGAAGTCCATATCCAGCAGGCTGGCGGCCAGGGTGCCCGTCCAGGCGCCGGTGCCGGGCAGGGGAATGCCCACGAACAGCAGCAGCGCCCAGTAGAGCCCCTTCCCCGCTTTGGCCTGGAGCTTGCGCCCGGCCTTCTCCCCCTTTTCCAGGCAGAAGGTGAAGAACCGGCCGATGACAGCCTTGTCCCTGCCCCAGAGCAGCACGCGGCGGGCGAAGAAATAGATAATGGGCACCGGGAGCATATTGCCCGCGATGGCGATGATATAGGTCAGCCACAGAGGCAGGCCGAAGGCCACACCGTAGGGGATGGCGCCGCGGAGCTCGATAAGCGGTACCATGGAGACCAGGAAAACGATGATACAGTGTTTGAACATAACGGTTCTCCGTTCTGTGGATTTCTGCCTGTGATTATACCCGGTTTCGGGGGCTTTGACAAGAAGTACAAGTATAAATCAAGAAAAAGCCAAAATTTCTACTTCGATTTTTGCGGTTACAGTCGACAAATCCCATGTGTTCCTGTTATACTACTTATAAGAATAAATTATCATGGGAGGAAATGGGCATGGGCATTGCGGACGTCATAACCCTGCTGGGCGGTATCGCGCTGTTTCTGTTCGGCATGTCCCTGATGGGCGAAGGGCTGAAAAAAGTGGCAGGCAGCCGACTGGAGCTGGTGCTGTACAAACTCAGCAGCACGCCGCTGAAGGGCGTACTGCTGGGTACGGGCGTCACCGCCGTGATACAGTCCTCCTCCGCCACGTCGGTGATGGTGGTGGGCTTCGTCAACTCCGGAATGATGAAGGTGAAGCAGGCCATCGGTGTGATCATGGGCGCCATCGTGGGCACCAGCGTCACGGGGTGGATCCTGTGCCTGTCCTCTCTGGAGGGCGGCAGCGGCGTGGTGCAGCTGCTGAGCACGGAGGTGCTGACGGGCATCGTGGCGGTCATCGGCATCATACTGCGGATGTTCACCGGTAAGACCAGCAACCGCTATGTGGGCGAGATACTGCTGGGCTTCGCGGTGCTGATGTACGGCATGTCCGCCATGTCCGGAGCAGTGTCCCCCCTGCGGGAGAGTGAGGCGTTCATCCGCATCCTGACCAGCTTTTCCAACCCTATACTGGGTATCCTGGTGGGCATGGTGTTCACCAGCGTGCTGCAGAGCGCCTCCGCCGCGGTGGGTATCCTGCAGGCGCTGGCGGTGACCGGTGCCATCACCTTCGAGATCGCGCTGCCCATCATCATGGGTATCGCCGTGGGCGCGGCGGTGCCGGTGCTGCTCTCTGCGCTGGGCGCCAACCTGAACGGCAAGCGGACAGCGTTCATCTACCTGCTGATCGACGTGCTGGGTATGCTGATATTGTCCGTGCTGTTTTACAGCGCCAACGCCATCGTACACTTCACGTTCCTGGGCACGGTGATGACCTCCGTTTCCATCGCGCTGATGAACACACTGTTCCGTCTGGCCACGGTGGTCGTGCTGCTGCCGTTCATCAGCTGGATGGAGAAGCTGATGGAGCTGCTGTTCCCGGACGACGGCTCCAACGCGGAGGAGCAGGAGATGGACCGGCTGGAGGAGCGCTTCCTGCAGCACCCGGCCCTGTCCATCGAGCAGAGCCGCCTGGTGACCAACTCCATGGCCCAGCGCGCCGAGGGGAACCTGCTGATGGCGGTGGAGCTGCGCAGCAGGTTCTCGGACAAGGAGTTCCGCCAGGTGGCGGAGACCGAGAGCATCATCGACCGGTACGAGGACAAGCTGGGCACATACCTGATGAAGATCACCAGCAAGTCCCTGTCCCAGACGCAGAGCGAGGAGGTCAGCAAGTTCCTGCACACCATCTCCGACTTCGAGCGTATCTCCGACCACGCGCTGAACATATCGGAGGCGGCCAAGGAGATACACGACAAAGAGCTGCAGTTCTCGTCGGAGGCCTGCCACGAGTTGGACGTGATGGAGAGCGCAGTGCGGGAGATACTGTCCGTCGCGGTGAACGCCTTCGTGGACAACGACCCACAGCAGGCCGCGCGGGTGGAGCCCCTGGAGGAGATCATCGACGGGCTGTGCGACGAGATGAAGTCCCACCATGTGGACCGCCTGCAGTCCGGCTCCTGCACGCTGAACCAGGGGTTCGTGTTCAACGACCTGCTGACCAACTACGAGCGCGTGGCCGACCACTGCTCCAACATCGCCGTGGCCATCATCGAGCTGGAGTCCGACTCCTTCGACACCCACGAGTACCTGAACAGCGTGCGCGCCATGAAGGACCACTCCTTCGACAGGTACTTCGAGGAATACAAGGAAAAGTATCATCTGTAAGAGCAAAAAAAGAAAGCCCGCCGGGCTTTCTTTTTTTGCTCTTACGCGTGGTATTGGGGCTGGTTTCCCTGGTAGATGTCCTGCATCTCGCGGTCTATCTCGCTGATGGCGTCGGAGCACAGGCGCAGGCGGGCGGCATCCTGCTGGGTGAACTGGCGGTCGGACTTATAGCGGAGCTCATGCTCCAGACTGGCCCACATATCCATGGCGATGGTGCGCAGCTGTATCTCTACGGGGAGCACCATGGTACCCTCAGAGATGACGATGGGAACGTTGACGATCAGGTGCAGGCTGCGGTAGCCGGTGTCCTTGGGCTCCTTGATGTAGTCCACCTCGCGGATAACGGTGTAGGACTCGCTGCGGGTCAACAGAGAGCGGAGATAATATATGTCATCCAGGTAGTTGCATATCACGCGGATGCCGGCCACGTCCTGGATGTGGGCGTAGATGTTGTCGATGCTGACCTCAAGGCCGCGGCGGCGCAGCTTGTCGATGATGCTGTCCAGGGTCTTGATGCGGTACTCGATATGGTGGATGGGAGAGTGGTCATACAGACGGGCGAATTCCTCGTCCAGTATCTCCATCTGGGTGACGGCCACCTTCAGCGCGCTGCGGTACAGGTGGGTCACCCGCACCATGCCCGCGGCCAGCTCCTGCTCCTCCGGTGAGAGCCCCGCGGCGGTGGGGATGTCACGCAGACGGATGGTGCCGCTCTTTTCGATCATCATGGGCAACAGCCCTCCTTACACTTCGATAGTCTCATGATAGTCTATATCTATGTCCTGCCTGTGAACAAATTGCGGTTCCTTTCACAATTATACCGACAGTTTGGAGAAAATGCAAGGACGGCCTTGTGCAGAACGCGCAAAAGACGCGCCCCGGTTCCTCCGGAGCGCGTTGATGTCAGCTCTTGCAGCGGGCGAGGACGGCGGCGGCGATGCGGTCGGCGGCCAGGCCGTCGAAGCCGCGGCGCTGGGCATCCACGATGGCGGCGGAGGCCGCGCCGTCGTCCAGGAAACGCAGCGCGGCGGAGGCCATGTCCTCCGGAGGGCACTCCCCTGCCCAGCCGTGGGCGGTGAAGAACTCCTGGTTGCGGGTCTCGCACCCGCCTACCATATCGGCCAGCAGCAGGGGCACGCCGCGGGTCCCGGCCTCGGTGATGCTGATGCCGCCGGGCTTGGTGACCAGCACATCGGCGCTGTCCATATACAGGGGCACCTGGGTGGTGAAACCCACGGCCTCCACGCGGTAGAGGCGGCGCAGCTCCAGGGCGCAGCGCATCTGCTTGTTGCTGCCGCATAGGACGGAGGCGAAGTCGCCGTCGGCCATGCGGATGTCCAGGTCCTCGGCCACGTCGCCCATAGGGCCGCAGCCGATACTGCCGGACATGAGCACGATGTGGCGGCCCTGGGCGGGCAGGCCCAGCGCTTTGCGGGCGGCGGCCCGGTCGCCGTGGTCACGGAAGGCGGCGCGGACGGGGATACCTGCGGGCAGGATGGTGTCCCGTGCGATGCCGCAGCGGACGAATTCCTCCGTCAGCTCCGCGTGGGGGATGACGCATATATCCGGCGTGCAGGCGCCCACGGTGGGGCTGCAGGTATAGTCGGTGGCCACGAAGCAGAACACCGGGCAGGCGCTCTGGGACTGCCGCAGGGCGGTCATCATCATGGCGGGTATCACGTGGACGCAGACCACGGCGTCGTAGCCGCCGGACTGCAGGGTGCGGCTCAGACGGCGGGCACCCCGGGCGATGTAGCGGTAGACCACGCTGTCGCGGCGGTTGCTGTCGGCATCCTCCTCGGCGGACATGTAGCCGGCCTTGTAGAGCTTAGGATAGCGGCGGTAGAACCGGGTGTGCCACTTGGAAACGAACTTGGATGCCTTCTTGGATATGAAGCCCAGGCCGTCCATAACGTCGCAGGAGGCCCCTTGCGCCTGGAAGCTCTGGGTCAGGGCGGCCGCTACGGCGTTGTGGCCGCCGCCGGTATTACAGGTCAGGATCAGTATGCGCATGGGAGACTCCTTTCCGCTGCTCACGTTTCTGCAGCAAGGCCGCCAGGCGCACAAGGCGCGGGCGGTTATAGCGTTGAATGAGGATAAAGGGCAGGTTAGCCAGCAGCACCCACACCGCCAGCATGGCGGCACCGCCCCAGCCGGGCCACAGCCACAGGAAGGCCAGCCCCAGCAGGCAGGAGGCGGTGTGCACTGCCTCGGCGCGGCAGGTCTCCTGCACCAGCGAGGCGGCCTGGGCGGCGGTGATGGCGCCGGTATCGGCGGGCAGCTGCTTTTTCACCATATCCGGGAAAAGGCGGCTCATGTCCGGCACCAGGGTCTTCCACTTGTCGATAGCCAGTTTGGTATAGACGCGGCCGTTTTTCTCCCACTTCCAGGGGCGGAAGGGGAATCTGTCGGGCCGGAAGTGTGCAGGTAGCGCCTGTCCCAGGGGGTGTGCCAACAGCGCCAGCACCACGGCGTAGAGGACGCATTTCCAGAAGCCGCTCACGCCTTGTCCTCCCCGCAGCTGCGCTCCAGGGTGCGGCGCAGCGTGCCCTCGGTCAGGTCGCTGATGCGCCGCAGGAACTGCTCCTCGTCGCTCTTCATGCCGTTGTGGAGCCAGCTCTGCAGGATGCCCACCAGGGTGGCGGTGTACAGCGCGGACAGGGCGCGGATGTCCTCCTCCGGCGCCGGCAGACCGGCAGCGGTGCGGCGGATGAGGCCCTCCACCGCGCGATAGGCCACCTGGTAGTACTCGTTTTCCAACAGGTCTCGCTGGTTGGAGCGGTACAGGTGGTAGACGGCGCGGCGGTTGGCGCGCATGAAGGCCGTGACCCGCATCAGCAGCTGGTACCAGCTCTCGCAGGGGGGCTGGGCGTTGAGGACGCTGTCCAGCTCGGTGTCCAGCACCTCGCGCACCAGGGCGTAGATGTCGCAGTAGTAGTAATAGAATGTGTTGCGGTTGACGCCGCAGTGCTCGGCGATGTCCACCACGGATATTTTGTCCAGAGGACGCTGCTCCAGCAGCTCCAGAAAGCCCTTACGGATGGCGATGCGTGTGGTCTGTGCCATGACTTACTCCTTTCCCTCCGCCGGGCAGTATTTCTCCTGCCAGCGGCGCAATGCCCACAGAATATCCACCAGCTCGCTCCCGGCCTGGGTCAGGGTGTACTCCACCTTGGGCGGGATCACCGCGTAGACCTTGCGGGTCAGCAGCTCCTCGCTCTCCAGCGCCCGCAGGGCGGCGGTGAGTGTCTTCTGTCCGATGCCGGGGATGGCGTCCTTCAGCTCGCCGAAGCGCATGGTGCCGCTGGCCAGCGCCGCCAGCACCTCCGCTCCCCGCCGGTGGGACAGCACATCCACTGCCGCGTAGGCAGCGGTATTCTTCGCGGATATTGCCATACATACCTCCTTTAGTTTCCGATAGGAAACTTTGTGTCACAAATTACTCTTACGGCACGTATGATAGAGCATTTCGACAGATTTTGCAAGATGCTGTAGTCAGACAATTTCGGGAAAGTGTGCAAAAAAGCATCCCCGCATAAATGCGGGGATGCTTTCTGTCTCAAGTCGGGGTCAGGCCGTCGCCACGGGACCGCCGTGCTTCTTGGCGCCGATCTTCTGGTAAGCGATGACCGCCGCCACCAGCGCCAGGCCGGCCACATCGGTGAGGGTGCCGGGGATCATCATACCCAGGCCGCCGATGGCCAGCACGATACGCAGCACAGGATGGACCTTCTTGTACAGGAATCCATTGAGGGCCGCGGCAATGGCGAAGATGCCCAACAGGGCGCTGACGGTGATCTGCGCCACCTCCCACCATCCGGAGATGTTCTCAAAGAGCAGCGCGGGGCTGTAGGCGAAAATGTACGGGACGATGAAGGCGGCGATGGCCAGCTTCGTGGCGTTGATGCCGGTCTTCATGGGGTTGGACTTGGCAATGGCGGATCCGGCGTAGGCTGCCAGCGCCACGGGGGGCGTGATGTCCGCCACGATGCCGAAGTAGAACACGAAGAAGTGGGCGGCTACCACGGGGAAACCCAGCTGGATCAGAATGGGGGCGCAGGTGGAGGCCATGATGCAGTAGTTAGCGGTGGTGGGCACACCCATACCCAGCACGATGCAGCACAGCATGGTCAGCACCAGGCCGATGATGGTGGCGTTGCCGGCCAGCTGAACGATGGCGTTGATGAGGATGGAGGCCAGACCGGTGACGGTGATGCAGCCGGCGATGATGCCAGCCATGCTGCAGGCCACGGCCACGGTGATGGCGCCGCGGGAACCGGCTTCCAGGGACTCCACAGCGGAGAAGAAGGAGCGCTTGCCTGCGCTGCCCAGGGCCTTGCCGGTGGTCATGGGCTGGGCATCATTCTCGCCGCGCTTGCCCTGCAGGAAGAAGTTGACGAAGCCCACGGCAATGGCGGCCAGGATGGAATAGGCCGCGGAGTGGGACATGGTCTTGCTGCCGGAGGACACCAGCCATACCAACAGGATCAGGGGGATGATCAGGTAGCAGTCCCGCAGCAGCAGCTTCCACGCGGGCAGCTCCTCACGGGGCACACCCTTCAGGCCCAGCTTCTTGGCCTCCAGATGGACGGCGATGAAGATGCCGGTGAAGTAGAGGATAGCGGGCAGAATGGCCTTGACGGCCACCTGGGCGTAGGGGAGCTTCATGTACTCGGCCATCAGGAAGGCCGCAGCGCCCATGATGGGGGGCATGATCTGACCGCCGGTGGAGGCCGCGGCTTCCACGGCGCCGGCGAACTCGGGCTTGTAGCCGGTCTTCTTCATCATGGGGATGGTGAAGGAACCGGTGGTGACGGTGTTGCCCACGGAGGAGCCGGACACCATGCCGCACAGGGCAGAGCTGATGACCGCCACCTTGGCGGGACCGCCGCTGGACCAGCCGGCCAGACGGTTGGCGAAGCTGATGAAGAAGTTGGCGATACCGGTGCGCTCCAGGAACGCGCCGAAGATGATGAACAGAATGATGTAGGTGTAGCACACGTTGATGGGTGTGCCGATGACGCCGGAGGTGGTGTAGAACAGCTTGTAGACGATGGTCTTGAGGGCGTCATACAGGGTGGCGCCGTTGACGGCACCGGCGTAGCTCAGCTGGTTGATGAAGGCGTAGATGATCAGCACGCCGGCCACGCACAGAATGGGCAGACCCACGCAGCGGCGGCACAGCTCCATCAGGATCAGGATGCCGATGACGCCGATGATAACGTGCACTGTCTCGATACGGGTGGACAGGCGCACCAGAGTCATGGCGTTAAGGGCGAAGTAGAAGAAGCAGGCCGCGCCCACCACCATCAGCACGATGTCGTACCAGGGGAGGAAATTCACCCGGACGTGGCGCTTGCTGGCGGGGTAGGTCAGGAATCCGATGATGATGATGCAGCCCACGAACAATGTGAGGCGCACCTCGGGCATGGCCTTGGAGAACAGGGTCATACCGATGCAGAACAGGCCGAACACGGCCATGAGTATGCGGATGATCAGCTGGGGCGTACCCTCCCACAGGCGGGTGGCGGATTCACGGTCATATTTGCGCATGACCGCGTCCAGATCCGTGGCCTCGTCAGCGGCGGTATCAACGCCTGCAGCCGGGCTGGTGTCCGGTTTTTTCTTGTCGATGCTCATAGTCGTTTCTCTCCCTGAATGTTACAAGATAGCGCGAGGACTACGGCGGGATGACCCGCCGTAGCCTCGAAAGGTGTCAAATATCCGCTAAGAAATCAGTCACCAAAGTACACGTCCTTGGCGATGACAGTCTCGGTGTAATAGTCGGAAGTCTCCAGCAGCTTGGCGATGTGCTCGCTGTCCAGGCTGACCAGGTAGGTGTCCTTGGTGGTGGCCAGGTCGGTCACAGCGGTGGTGGGAGCGCCGGCCACGATAAAGGCGGCATCGATCTGGCCGTTCTTCAGGGCGTCGGCGCTGTCGCCGAAGGACTGGTAGGTGGGCTTGATGTCGTCCTCGGTCAGGCCGTAGGCACCCAGGACGTCAATGGCGTTGAAGTACACGCCGGAGCCGGGGGCGCCGATGGACACGGACTTGCCCTTCAGATCATCAACGGTCTTGATGCTGGCGTTGGTGGTGACGATCTGCACCTGCTCCATGTACAGGGCGGCCACGGTGGAGAAGCCCTCGACCTTGGCGTCAAACAGGTTGGTGCCGTTGTAGGCGTAGGCCATCACGTCGGACTGGCAGAAAGCGAAGTCAGCGGTGCCGTCAGCCAGCTCCTGAATATTGGCCTGGGAGCCGTTGCCCACGAGGCCGACCACATTGATGCCGGCGTTGTTGGTGGCATGCTGGGCGATGACGGAGCCGAAGGCATAGTAGGTGCCGGACTCGCCGCCGGTGACGAAGCGCAGGTTGCGGGAATCGGTATTGCCGGCGCCATCCTTGACGGCGGCGACCTCAAGGCCCTTCTCGGAGAAGTACTTGGCAGCGCCGGGATGGTAGGGCACGGAGGTGATGGACGCACCGTACTCCAGGGTCAGCTCGCTGTACTTGGCGTGGCTGGTGGTCAGGTCGGCGGCGTTGTCGAAGATGTCGGCCACGAACTTGTAGACGTCATCGCTGGACACATCGTCGCGGGCCAGGATCACGGCGCCCACGGCCACGGTGGTGGTGTCGGTATGCTCGACGGTGACATCACCGCCGTCGCTGTTCTTGTCGCCGCAGGCGACCAGGCTCAGCGCCATGAGCAGCGCCAGAACCAATGCGAAAAACTTTTTCATGTTCTTTCTCCTTGTCGATATGGTTTTCTTTCCTGAAAAATGCTATTTTCGCCGCCCCGCAGCGGGACAGCGGTGTTCAACGGTGCCATTATATCGCAGGCGTAAACTTTTTGCAATATCTAAATGTGGAAAATTTCATTTTTCGCTCCGGATATTTTTAATAAAAAACAGGAACTATTTTTTAAGGCAGGTCGATTTTTCTGCGCATTACATTGGTTTTACCTGTATATAGGCACTTTTGAGCCGGTGCCTGTTCACAATGCTAAATCATCGCATGCAGGGCGTTCCTGCAAAAATTGCATTTTATGCGGGGTCATCCTGCAAAACGGCGCACAAAAGCGCCCTGTGCCGAAGCACAGGGCGCTCTCCGCCGGAGGTAGGGGTGGATCCTCCGGCGCCGAAGTGACGACGGTATCAGACGCTGCGGCGCAGCAGCTCGCAGACCAGTGCGTAGGTGCGCTCCGTGGAGGCCACGTTCAGGCGCTCGCGGACGGAGTGGACATCGAACAGGTCGGGGCCCAGGGACACGGCGTCCAGGCCGGGGAGCTTCTCCATCAGCAGGCCGCACTCCAGGCCGCCGTGGGTGGCCTCCACCACACCGTCCTTGCCGGTAAGGTCCTTGTAGGCGGCCAGCAGGGTCTCACGGAACTGAGAGTCCCGCTTGTACTGCCAGCCGGGATAGACGCCCCGTTCGGTGACGGTGCCGCCGGCCAGCTCGGCCACGGCGCGGACGCGCTGGCCCAGCATCTCCTTGCGGGAGGCGATGGAGGAGCGGACGGAGAAGGTGACGTGGAGCCCGGTATCGTCCAGACGGGTGACGCCCATGTTCAGGGAGGTCTGCACCAGACCGGGGAAATCGGTGTCCATGGCCTCCACACCCTGGGGCAGCGCCGCCAGAGCGCGGAGCAGGACAGCGGTGCGCTGGGCGGACACCGCCTTATCGGCGGAGGACGCGGCGCAGGTCAGGGTCACGCCGGGGTCGGTGACGGCGTATTCGTTCTTCAGAATGGCATCGAACGCACTGACAAAGGCGGTAAAGGCGTCGGCGTTCCCGGCGGGCAGCGCCACGGCGGCTTCACAGCGGGAGCATATCACGTTGTCGAACTGGCCGCCGCTGAGGGCCGCCAGACGCAGGCCGGGGAATTTCTCCATGGCGGTGCAGAGCACGCGGCCCATGAGGCGGTTGCCGCTGCCGCGACCCAGATGGATGTCGGCGCCGGAGTGGCCGCCCTGCAGGCCGGCGACGGTCAGGGAGAACACGTCCATACCGACGATGCCCTCCCGCTCCGCGGGCAGGAAGCAGTCGGAGCGCATACCGCCGGCGCAGGACACGGTGAACACGCCCTCCATCTCGGAGTCCAGGTTCAGCAGCTTACGGCCCTTGATGTCGGAGCAATCCAGGGCGAAGGCGCCGTCCATGCCCACCTCCTCGTCGATGGTGAACACGGCCTCGATGGGCGGGTGCACCAGGGTGTCGTCCGCCAGGATGGCCAGTATCATAGCCACGGCGATGCAGTTGTCGCCGCCCAGGGAGGTCTTGTCCGCCCAGACCCACTCACCGTCGGTCATCAGGTCGAGGCCCTCGCGGGTCATGTCCTTGGTGCAGTCGTCGGTCTTGGCGCAGACCATGTCCATGTGGCCCTGCAGGATGATGGGGGCGGCGTCCTCGCAGCCGGGGGAGGCGGGCTTCCATATCACCACATTGTCGCAGGGCTCCTGACGGCACTTGAGACCCAGCTCCTTGGCAAAGCCCATGCACATGTCGCTTATGATCTTCGTGTTGCCGCTGCCGTGGGGCACGGAGCAGAGCTTTTCAAAATATTCGAATACCTTTTCGGGCTTCAGGCCCTTGAGAACAGACATTTTTTATGCTCCTTTCGGGTAGTTGGACAGACACAGCCCATGCAGAGCATGGGCTGTGCCGAACGATCAGCTATCAGATGTCGCCCAAGCCCATATCGTCTTCTCCGATATTGGGCACTTCCTCATCATCCAGGTCGGTAGAGGGCGCGGGGATGAACTCCTCCAGATACGCCTCCTCCGGCAGACCTGCCATGTAGCCGGGCAGGTTGATGATGACGCCGTCCAGGTCGTGGGGCAGCTTCACTTTGTAGGTCTCGGTGGTCTCGCTGCCGCCCTTGACCGCCATGACCTCCAGCGTCAGCTCCAGGTTGTCGCCCACGTTGGTGACGGAGCAGCGCTCCTTCTCGTAGAGCTTGGATATCTGCTCGCCGTTGACGTACACGGTGACCTTATAGGGCGCGGCAGTGGTGGTGCCCTGGTACTCCAGGGTACGGTTGTCGAAGTAGATGGTATGGCCGCGGCCGATGCGCAGCATCAGCACGGCGATAAGCACCAGCACCAGCACAAAGGCGATGCGGATGATCCACGAACGTTTGCTGGTCTTCATGCGGTCTCACCCTCCTCCTCGGCTTTCTGCTCGATGGCCAGCTGCTGGCCCAGGGAGCGGTTCTCCTTACGCTTCTTGGCCTCGTACATGACCAGCGCCACGGTGATGACGGCGTAGGACACGAACACGCGGAAGTACTCGCCGATCATGGAGTCGCCGGTGATCTTCGTGCCGGCGGCGGGGGCCACGATGAACATGGTGTGGAACAGGATAACGCCCAGGAACACATTGCCGATAGACGCCTTTTCCACGGAGGCGCCGCCCACCAGCAGCGCGGCGATGCAGAACATACCGATGTTGGTGTGCGCGGTGTAGGTGGGGAAGTTGCCCATGTTCTGCAGGTAGATGATCATACCGAAGCCGGCGAACACGGTGGACATGACGATGGAGATCAGACGGGTGCGGTCCACGTTGATACCGGCGTCACGGGCCACGTTCATATCCTGGCCCACGGCGCGCATGTCCTGACCCAGCTTGGTGCGGCGGAACCACACGATGAACAGGCAGGCCAGGGCGATGATGAGCAGCGTCAGCACGGGTATCTTCACGCCGCTGATGTTGATGGCGAGGGCGTTGTCCACGCTCTGGCGCATCTGCAGCAGGCTGACAGTGTTGCGGATACCGTAGCCGCGGGGCAGCTTCAGGGTGTTGTGGATGATGGGGATGATGGGGCCCATCATGAACAGCACCACCAGCTGGTACACACCGCCCATGCAGTAGGAGATAAAGTAGCTGGTGACCATCTCGCGGCCCTTGGCGTGGTTGAGGATGCTGCCGCACAGGAGGCCCAGCAGGATGGACAGGGGAATGGAGATGATGGCGGCCAGCACCAGGCCGGGGATGCCCCATATCTGCCAGTCGGCCACCAGGATCAGCGCTATCTCACCGGCCATGGCGCCCAGCGTCATGCCGAAGTTCAGGCCCATACCGGCCATGATGGGGATCAGCAGGCTGAGGATGAGGAAGGCGTTGCGCCCCAGACGGGTCATGATCTCGTTGAGCAGGTAGTTGACGGGCAGGCCGGACAGGGGCACCATGATGGCGCAGATGATGATAAACAGAACGGGTACGGAGTACTTGCTGAGGAACGCTCCGACGTTGAATTTCTTGGTCTGCATGTCAGCGCCCCCTTTCCGTCTTTCTTGTCAGGGCGTAGAGGATCATGCCGTTGGACACCACGATACGGATGACCTCGCTCATATCCATCTGGAAGGCGGAGTTCATCACGGTGGGGGTCATGGTCACGATGCCCTGATACAGGATCGTACCGATGATAACATTGCCGATGGACGCCTTGTTCACCGAGGCGCCGCCGATGAGGATGGCGGCCACGGCGGGCATGGCCATCCAGAAGGGGCCGTTGTACAGCTGCACGAAGCCGAAGCCCTGCTCGTACACCAGGATACCCACGGCGCCCAGCCAGGTGGACATGATGACGGAGATGAAGCGCATCTTGTCCACGTTGATGCCTGCGGCGCGGGCGAAGGCGGGGTTGGAGCCCACGGCGGTCATGGCGGTGCCGGTCTTGGTGTGCAGGAAGGCCCACATCAGCACGGCCAGCAGTGCGAAGAACAGCAGCGTGCCGGTGGGTATCACCAGGTTGATGCCGATGCTGTTCAGGTCGATGGCCAGGAAGTTGGCCAGAGCCTTATCGTAGTAGCCCTCCAGGGAGATGACGGTACGCAGACCGCTGGCGGAGAAGCCCCAGACCATGGTGGGGTGCTTGTACGGCAGCAGTAGCCACATCATACACATGAAGGACACGGACGAGAAGCCCACGTAGGTGGCGATCATCATTTCGCCGCCCTTGATCTTGTTCAGCAGCCAGCCGTAGCCGCCGCCGAACAGCAGCGCGAAGGGCGTGGCGATGAGGATGGCCATGAGGAAGCTGGCGAAGCCGGTGTAGCCCAGCTCGATGGACAGGGTGGCGCCCAGCAGGCCGGACACGATGCCCAGCGGCAGGCCGAAGTTCAGGCCGCAGCCGGAGTGCACCATGGGCACCATGGCCAGCACCATCACGGCGTTCCAGCTGAAGCGGGTGATGATGTTGGTGATCTGGGTGGCGAAGTCCAGCCCCACGATGGGGGCGGCGATGAGCAGCAGGAGCAGGAAGCCCGCGATGATCAGGCGGGGCAGTCCGAAGCTGTCCAGCAGCTCTCTGAATCTTGTCTTGTTACCAAGAGTGGTCGTATTGCCCATTTCTTCCTCCTTACTTCACCTGGCTGACCATGAGCATACCGAACTCCTCGGAGGAATGGTCAGCAGGCAGGATGCCGGCGATCTTGCCGCCGGAAACGATGGCGATGCGGTCGCAGGTCTGGCGCAGCTCCTCCAGCTCGGAGGAGATCATCACCACGGTGACGCCGGACTCGCGGTTGAACTTTTTCAGCGACTCCAGCACCAGCGCCTTGGCGCCCACGTCGATGCCGCGGGTGGGCTCGGAGACAAAGAGGAAGCGGGGCTGCAGGGCAAACGCCTTGGCCAGGCACACCTTCTGCTGGTTGCCGCCGGAGAGCTCCCGCGCCTTCTGGTCGGAACCGGTGCACTTGATCTGCAGTTCGTCTATGTACTGGTTGGTGACGGCGTGGATGGCCTTTTCGTCACGCCAGGTAACGAAGCCTATCTTCTTCAGGAATTTGTTCTGGATCTGCATGGCCGGGAAGGCCACGTTCCACTCCAGGGACTCGTCCAGCAGCAGGCCCACGCCGCGGCGGTCCTCGGACACGAAGGCCAGCTGGGAATCCAGGCACTTGCGGGGGCTGTTGAGGGCGATGGGCTTGCCGTCGAACTCCACGGTGCCGCCGGCGTCGTACAGGCCCATGACGCCGTTGGGGATGCCCAGCTTGCCCTGGCCGGCCAGGCCGCCGATGCCGAGGATCTCGCCCTCCTTCACGTCCAGGCTGACGTTGCGGACGATCTCGCCGGGCATATCCACCCACAGCTTGCGGATGGACATGATGGTGCGGGCATCGGAGTGGTCGCGGATCTCGTGGACGGTGTTGCCGGCCTTGACCTCGCGGCCCACCATGTAGTGGGTGATGTCGCGGACGTCGGTCTCTTTTGCGGGGACGTCCTTGACCACGTAGCCGTCGCGCATGATGACCACCTTGTCACAGACGGACAGTATCTCCTGCAGACGGTGGGTGATGAAGATGACGGCGATGCCCCGGGAGGCCATGCCGCGGATAGAGTCCAGCAGCGCCTGGGCCTCCTGCTCGGTGAGGACGGCGGTGGGCTCGTCCAGGATCAGCAGCTTCAGGTTCTCCTTGCTGAGCTCGCGGGCGATCTCGGTGAACTGCTTGTGGCCCACGGGCATGCTGCTGATGACCATCTTCTGATCGATGGCCACGCCCATCTTTTGAATAGCCTCCTGGGCGCGCTTATCCATTTCCTTATAGTCGAGAGTGTCCAGACGCGGGCCGAACACTTCTGAAATGACGCTTTTCTTCTTGGGTTCGCGGTTGAGAAGGATGTTCTCCGTGGCGGTGAAGCCGGGGATCAGGGAGAACTCCTGGTGTACCATGCCGATACCGGCTTTCAGGGCGTCAAAGGGTGTGTCGAACTGCACCTTCGCCCCGTCGATCAGGACGTCCCCCTCATAGCCGCCGGTCTCGCGGATCACGTCCATGCCAAACAGTATTTTCATAAGGGTGCTCTTGCCGGCGCCGTTCTCGCCCACCAGGCCCAGCACCTCGCCCGCTTCCAGGGTGAAGTTGATGTCCGTGAGCACCTGATTGCCGAAAAAGCCCTTTTTGATATTCCGCATTTCAAGCAGCGGAGCGTTGTTCTTTTCCATAATCATCCCTACTTACAGCAGCGGGGAGGGAGGATACCCTCCCTCCCCGCTTGAATGGTTGCTTCAGAGAAGCTTGTTGTCAGCTGATGGTGAAGTACTTCTCGGGGATCTCCACAGTGGCATTGCCCATGAAGTGGCCGGGATCGCCCATGATGTAGGTATCCTGATAGATCAGGAACACGTTCTCGGACTTGACGCCGGTAGTGGCGTTGGTGTAGCCGGCACCGTTCCAAGCGGCCTTGGGGGAATAGACCTGCAGCGCGGCGGCCACATCGTCCATATCCAGCAGCTCGCTCTTCTCGTCCAGCACGTTCTTGGCATGCAGAGCCAGACCGGCGGACAGGGTGTAGCCGTAGGAGTAAGCCCAGGTACCGAAGTGATCGGCGCCGCCCTTCTCAACGATGGCGGATTCGACCTTGGCCAGGATCTTCTCAAAGTCGCCGGCTTCCTCGGTCAGGTCCAGACCCAGAGCGCCGGGATAGCCCATCAGGGGGGAGGGCAGGTCGGCCTCGATGAAGTAGCCGCCGCACTCCAGCAGACGCTTCAGCAGGGGCTCGGTGTGGGCGTCGTTGGTGCAGAAGTAAGCGGCGTTCTGGCCGTACTTCTCGACCCAAGCGGGCACCTGCTCCAGGATGTAAGCCTGAGCGCCGGAAACGCCGACGTCAGAGGTGGGATCGGGAGCGGTCTCCAGGACGAACTTCATGCCGAACTCCTCGCAGGCGGCCTTCATGATGGCCACACGGCGGGACATGGTCTCGTAGGACATGTGACGGGGGAAGGAGATGTGCACGAAGGTGTCGCAGCCCAGCTCGTGAGCGGTGCGGATGATCAGGTAGCCGCGGGAAACGAAGTCATTGTTGGTGACCAGGTCGGCAGCGGAGCCGATCTCGGGCAGGTCCTCGTGGGCCTCGCCGGCGATGCAGATGATGTCAGGACGGGATTCCTTGATCTTGCGGAACGCCTCGGTGGTGCCGGGGACAGCCTGGTTGACGATGATCGCCTTCATCAGGGGGTCAGCGGACAGGTTCACGATGGTCTGGATAGTGGTCTCGGTCTCCTCGGTGAAGTTGTCGGGGTAGATGGCCAGCTTGACCATGTCCTCGCCATACTCCGCCTGGAAGGCCTCGGCGCCGCGGCGGTCGTCCTCAGACTGAGAGACGGAACCGGTCACGATACCGATGCGATAGGGGACGGTGTCGGTGTTGTCGGCGGGCTTGTCACCGCACGCCACGAGGGACAGCGCCATAACAAGAGCCAGCAGCATGCAAACTACTTTTTTCATGTTTACCTCCAAATTCCTTTTTCCATAGTGCCGTTTCCTCCCGCGGGAGGAAACAGTGGACAGGGCGCGCCCTGTCCCAGCTATGCAGTGGGTGCTATGCACCCATTTGATTCTATCAGATAAGTTCACAGTCTGTCAACATATTTGTGTCTCTGAACGGTGTTCACCGGAGGTACATCGTGTTTTTCAGCCGCATACTTTCCGCATTTTTTTGGGCACTTTGCCCATGGTTTCAGGCGTTTTCGCGGTGCTTTCGGGCGAGAATTCGGTGTTTTGCCAAAATAGAATTTTCTTTTGGCGAAATCTGTTTTCTGCCTGATACTTCGCGAAAAAAGAGACCGGCAATGCCGGTCTCTCTGTTTTTCGCTATACGGTTCAGATCTTCTGCTTCTCGTCCACGATCTTGTGCAGCATGGCGGCGAAGTCGTCCAGGGACATGGCACCCAGGTCCTCGCCGGTACGGGAACGGACGGAAACGGTGCCGTTCTCCATATCGCGGTCGCCCACCACCAGCATGTAGGGGATCTTCTCCAGGGTGGCCTCGCGGATCTTCTTGCCCACCTTCTCGTTGCGGGCATCCACCTCCACGCGGAAGCCCTGCTTGCGCAGCGCCTTGGCGGCGTCGGCGCAGTAGTCGGCGGCACGGTCGGTGATGGGCAGGAAACGGACCTGCTCGGGCATCATCCAAGTGGGCAGGGCGCCGGCGTACTCCTCGATGAGGTAGGCCAGTGTGCGCTCGTAGCAGCCCAGGGACGTGCGGTGGATGATATAGGGCAGGGCCTTGTTGCCGTTCTCGTCGATATAGTACATGCCGAAGCGCTCAGCCAGCAGCATATCGATCTGGATGGTGACAAGGGTGTCCTCCTTGCCGTAGACGTTCTTGTACTGGATGTCCAGCTTGGGGCCGTAGAAGGCAGCCTCGTCAATGCCCACGGTGTAGTCCACGTCCAGATCCTTCAGGATGCGCTCCATGACGGACTGGGCGTGATCCCACTGCTCCTTGGTGCCCTCATACTTGTTGTTGGGGTTGGCGGGATCCCACTGGGAGAAGCGGAAGGTGCATTTATCCAGCAGACCCACGGTGCCCAAACAATACTTGGCGAGGTCAAGGCAGTCCTTGAACTCCTGCTCCAGCTGGTCGGGGCGCAGCACCAGATGTCCCTCGGAGATGGTGAACTGGCGGACGCGGATCAGGCCGTGCATCTCGCCGGAGTCCTCGTTGCGGAACAGAGTGGACGTCTCGCCCAGACGCATGGGCAGGTCGCGGTAGCTGCGGCCGCGGTTCAGGTACACCTGATACTGGAAGGGGCAGGTCATGGGACGCAGGGCAAAGCACTCCTTCGTCTCGTCGGCGGGGTCACCCAAAATGAACATACCGTCCAGATAGTGATCCCAGTGGCCGGAGATCTTGTACAGTTCCCGCTTTGCCATGAGGGGCGTTTTGGTCAGCAGGTAGTCGTGCGCCTGCTCGGTGTCCTCCACCCAGCGCTGCAGCAGCTGCACCACGCGGGCACCCTTGGGCAGCAGGATGGGCAGACCCTGTCCGATGCAGTCCACGGTGGTGAAATACTCCAGCTCGCGGCCCAGCTTGTTGTGGTCGCGCTTCACGGCTTCCTCGCGCTCCTTCAGATAGGCGTCCAGCTCGTCCTTGTTGGGGAAGGCCACACCGTAGATGCGCTGTAGCTGCTTGCGGTTGGAATCGCCCCGCCAGTAGGCGGCGTTGCAGGCGGTGAGCTTGATGCCGTTGCCCTTGATGCGGCCGGTGGAGTCCACGTGGGGGCCGGCGCACAGGTCCACGAATTCGCCCTGACGGTAGAAGGAGATGACGGCGTCCTCAGGCAGATCGTTGATCAGTTCCACCTTGTAGGGCTCCTCTTTTTCCTCCATGTACTTGACGGCCTCGGCACGGGGCAGCTCGAAGCGCTCCAGCTTCAGCTTCTCCTTGCAGATCTTGCGCATCTCGGCCTCGATCTCCGTCAGGTTCTCGGGGGTGAAGGCGAAGGGTGCGTCCAGGTCGTAGTAGAAGCCGTTGTCGATGCTGGGGCCGATGGCCAGCTTCACCTCCGGGTGCAGGCGCTTCACAGCCTGGGCCAGGATGTGGGAACAGGTGTGCCAATAGGTCTTGCGGTACTGCTCGTTCTCAAACGTAAATTCCTTGTTGACTTCGCTCATGATATGTTCCTCCTTGTGATCGGGGCGGGACAAATAAAAATCCCCACCCCTGAATGGTATCAGGGGTGAGGTAATAGGCATTACTCCACGGTTCCACCCTGCTTACGGCATACGCCGTCGCTCGTGATTGCTGTAACGGGCAATCCCCGTCCTGCTCGTCGCAGGCGGCTCGGGAGTGGTACAGGCTGCACCGTGGGCGGGACGTTTTCAGCCGGGGCGTCCCTCTCTTTGGCCGGTGGAAGCAGCTTCTTCTCCGTCATTGCCTTTTGATGGAGACAGTATAAACCGGTTTTGCGGGTTTGTCAATGGGAGAGGGAAAAAGTACCGGGGGTTTTGTTACAGGTTTTCCAGCAGCTCCTGCGCGGTGTCGGCGATGGTCTCCGCGCCGGCGGCGGTCAGGGCCTCCCTGCCGCGGAAACCCCAGCTGACGGCTACCAGGGGCAGGCCCGCGTTCCGGGCGGTGGCCACGTCCACCTCGCTGTCGCCCACGTAGACGGCGTCGGCGGCGGACACACCCAGCTGCTCCAGGGCAAGGCGCACCAGCGCCGGGTCGGGCTTGGGGGCAACGCCCTCCCGCTGACCGAAGGCGGGCATGCCGGGGAAAAATCTGGCGGCCAGGGTCTTTGTGGTGGCGTCTGGCTTGTTGGAGACCACGGCGGCGGCCACCCCCGCCTGCTCCAGCGCCGCCAGCAGGGCGGGGATGCCGGGATAGGGCGCGGTGGTGACGCAGTTGTGGGACTGGTACCAGGCCTTGTACTCCTCCAGGACGCCCTCAAACGCGGGGCTGGCGGCCACCTCCGCCGGGACGGCGCGCTCCATCAGCTTGCGGGCGCCGTTGCCCACGAAGGCGCGCACCTCCTCCCTGCTGCGCTGCGGCCAGCCGTGGAGGGCGAGGATATGATTCACGGCGTCGTGCATATCGGACAGGGTATCCAGCAGGGTACCGTCCATGTCAAAGAGAACTGCTTTGTACTTCATGGTGTTTCTTTCCTTTATGGTATTTCCTTTTATAAAGTGCGGCAGCAGGATGCTGCCCAGGATCAGCAGGATGCCCACGCCGCCCAGGGGCGTGATACGCTCCCGCAGGAGCACCGCGCCGAAGATGGTGGCGAAGGTGGGGCTAAGGGCGCACAGCAGGCCGGCGCGCTGGGCGGTGGTGTGGCTCTGCGCCACCGGCTGGAGGGTGTAGCCGAAGCCGGTGCAGACGATGGCCAGCGCCAGGATGATGCCCCACTCCGAGGAGATATGGGGCAGACGCGGGGATTCGAAGATATTGGTACGGATGGAGTATACGCCTTTTTTCGCGCCGCGTAAAGTCGGAATTTGCCGGGATAAAATATAGACGCTTGGCTATATTTCATCCGCAGGCGGGCGGACAAGCGGCACAACGGCGGAACGGACGCCGGCAGAGCCGGCGCCCGTTCCTGAAAAGGGGTTCACACACATGGACGTGCGTTTTACTTGTCTAGTCACGCCTTCTTGCCCCGGAAGAACGCGCCGATGATCTCGATGACCACGAATACGATCAGGTAATAGACCACGTTCATCTTGTGGGAATAGATGGCGGCGAACACCATGAACAGGGAGCACAGGATGGCCAGCACGGGCATGACCTTGCCGCGGAAACCGGACAGATCCTTGCGCTTCAGCAGGGCGATGTAGATGGGGATGTAGATGGCGTACAGGGTGATGATGGGCAGCTCGGAGGAGTCGAACTTGAAGGGGCCGAAACCTTCCATGATGGCGCCGCCGTAGAAGTACAGCAGCCACAGGGAGCTGACCAGCAGACCGAACACGGCGGAGTTGTTGGCCATGTTGGTGTTGGCGTCCACGTTCTTGAACATAGCCAGCTTGGGGCTGTTGCTCTCGACGGCCAGGTCGAACATACCGCGGGTGACGGCCATGGTCAGGCCGTTGCAGGTGCCCCAGCAGGAGATGACGACGAACACGAAGATGGCAGCGCCGCCCACCTGACCGAAGATGTTCTGGAAGGCGATCTTGGCACCGGCCTCGCCGCCGGCCATCATGACCTCGGACTCCACGGCGCCGGCCAGGCCCACGTAGTAGATAACGTAGACGATGGCGACGATCAGGGTGCCGATCAGCAGAGCGCGGGGCATATTCTTCTTGGAATCCTTCAGCTCAGTGCCGATAGAGGTGGCGCAGATCCAGCCCTCGAAGGCGAAGGCCAGGGACACGATGGCGCCGAACAGGCCCTCGGCAAAGGGCATCTCGGTGACGACATTGGAGAAGTTGAACTGGGTCATGCCGCTGGACAGACCCACGATGGTGCCGACGACGGCCATCAGCAGCAGGGGGATGAGCTTGATGATGGTAGTGGCGATGGCGAACTTACCGGCCAGCTTGGGGGCCAGAGCGTTCATGGTGTAGGTGACGACCATGAAGACGCCGGCCAGCATCATGGTGCGGCCGCCGACCACGGCGTCGTCCCAACCCATCAGCACGCCGAAGTAGCGGGCGGGCAGCCAGCTCAGCACGGACACCAGGGAGGGATAGTAAATGACAGCCATGAACCAGCCCACGTAGTAGCTGTAGCTCTTGCCGCAGGAGGCGGCAGCGTAGCCCACCAGGCCCTCCACGCCCTCATGGCTCTGCGCCACGACGCCGAAGGTGCAGGCGCTGATGATCATGACAACGCCCATGATGATGAATGCCAGGATACCAACAGACAGGTTGCCGCCGGTCTTCGTCAGAACGGCTTCCGCCTTGAAGAACACGCCGGAACCGATGACAGTGCCCACCACCAGTGCGATGGCTACGGGCAGGGTATACCGTTTTTCCATAATTCCGTTTCCTTTCTTGTCTCTCCTCTTGAATAGGATTGTGAGGGTTTTCACAATCGCAACATCATTATAGCGCGTTCACGATTTATTCACAAGCTTTTTTTGCCACGTATTTGTAGAAAAAATCACAATAATTTTAGGTAAATCGCCAATTCGCGCTTTACACCGTTAAGGTTTTCGACGAGTTTCCGCAGAAGAAAACGGCGCAGGACGAATCCCGCGCCGTTTCGGCAGACAAATATTTAGACGTTGAAGCGGAAGTAGATCATGTCGCCGTCCTTGACCACGTACTCCTTGCCCTCGGAGCGCAGCAGGCCCTTCTCCTTGGCGGCGGCCACGCTGCCGCCGCAGGCCATCATCTCGTCGAAGTTGATGGTCTCGGCCCGGATGAAGCCCCGCTCGATGTCGGAGTGTATCTTGCCGGCGGCCTGGGGCGCCTTGGTGCCCTTTTCAACTGTATGTATCCGCAATTTCTTTTGACGCATAAAATACTCCGAGCCGCGCTGTCACATGGTTAATCGTATCAAGAAATTGCTGGTATTCTTCCTCAGACATACTCTCTCGAAGTTCTCCGGATTCGTAAGCCTCATACACAGATTCGGCCATAATCCATAAATCGGCATAGTCACTCTGTCCAAATGCACTATAGCATTCCAAATCGCTCTCTACAATCATCCAGACGACATCCGTTTGATAGTTGCTGTTTATATACAATTGTCGCCATACTGTCTCGTACAGGCTTGGCGCGCCCCAGTAAAAACTTTCAAGATCATCCTGCGCCACGGCAAGCATAAATGTCTTTTTTAGTCTGGCTGACTCTGCTTCAGCAAGTCTGTCGGCCTGCTCTTGCGTCATCCACGAAGGATTCCGCGCTGTCTCCTCCGTTTCCTGTTCGGAACTGCTATTTGAATTATCAGCCACAAAATTGTTTTCCTCATCAGACAGAGAACCTTTCTCCGTATTGGAGGGTTCACTGATGCTCGTCTCACTATCTCCAATAGAAATATGGATTTTTGGCACGCATCCCACACCCAAAAGCAAAACTACCGCTGCCAGCAGAGAAACGCTAAGTTTTTTCATTTTTCCCTCCCCGTCCTATCATACATAATAAGGATTGGGCTTACATAGAATGGCAATCAAATCAACAATGACTCCTATGCCGCACAATCCGCCCGTCAGCAAATACAAGACAGCCAAGCCATATCGTTCCTCGTAAAATTTGTGTGCCCCAAAAAGGCCAAGAAACAAGCAGAGCAGAAACGCGACCCACTTATCGCATTCCTTCCCGTCCACAAATATATCCGGCGTTATATTGGCTTCGTTCGTGTTGTTGTTAGCGTTGTTAATAATGATCTGAGGCTGTTCCTGCTTCACGATACCGACCTGTTTCCCGCAGCCGGGACAGATAACGCACTCCTTATCGATTTCCTTTCCACAGTACTGGCAGTACTTACTTTCGCTCAAAACAAATCCACACATCGGGCAAGATCGTGCGTCAAGAGGTAGCTCACCACCACACTGTTGACAATACTTGATTTTTCTGACTTTCACACCACATCCCGGACAGTTGTTCGCGTCAAAGGCCACTTCCTTGCCGCAATTGCTGCAATATCTAGTATTTGCTCCCATGGCATCCGTCTCCTCCGCATAATTTGATAGCAAATATGCTATCATGCGGCATAATAATAGCATATTTGCTATAAGCTGTCAATAAAAAGGAGGGCTTATAGCATGATACAGCGTATGATAGATGTTCGTATTGACCATGATGAAAGTCAGCGTGAACTTGCAACAGCCATCGGTTATCATCAAGTACAGATTGCCCGCTATGAAACCGGCCGCAATACACCTCCCATCGCATATCTTGTCAAATTCTGCCAGCATTACCATGTTAGTGCCGATTATATTTTGGGACTTCCCCATGATGCAGACTGGCCTCGTACTACGCAGTAAATGTCCCCCAGGTAAAGCTGGGGATATTTACTGCCTAGGCGAGGCCCTCGCCCCATCCGACATCAATACGACTTGCTGTTTATATAAGCCAATCTATACATACCGGTATAAACCCATTACCTTATGCGAAAACGGCGCAGGGTCTCCCCCTGCGCCGTTTCGTCTCGCTACTATATTCCCGTCACACGTTGAAGCGGAAGTAGATCATGTCGCCGTCCTTGACCTCATACTCCTTGCCCTCGGAGCGCAGCAGACCCTTCTCCTTGGCGGCGGCCACGCTGCCGCCGCAGGCCATCATCTCGTCGAAGTTGATGGTCTCGGCCCGGATGAAGCCGCGCTCGATGTCGGAGTGTATCTTGCCGGCGGCCTGGGGCGCCTTGGTGCCCTTGCGGATGGTCCAGGCGCGGCACTCGTCCTTGCCGTAGGTCAGGAAGGAGATGAGACCCAGCAGGTCGTAGGAGCACTGGATCAGCCGGTCGAGGCCGGACTTCTCGATGCCCAGATCCTCCAGGAACATGGCCCGCTCCTCCGGGTCATCCAGCTCGGCGATGTCCTGCTCCAGCTTGGCGCAGATGGGCAGCACCTGGGCGCCCTCCTTGGCGGCCAGGTCGCGGACGGACTGGAAATACTTGTTGTCCTCGTAGTGGGCAAAGCCGTCCTCGTCCATGTTGGCGGCATAGATGATGGGCTTCAGGCTCAGCAGGTCGGCGGTCTCGATAATGGCGCGGTCGTCCTTATCGCAATCGAAGGTACGGGCGGACTTGCCGCCGTCCAGATGTGCCGCCAGCGCTTTGAACACCTCCGCCTCGTGGAGGAACTTCTTGTCGCCCTTGGCGGCCTTGGTGGCCTTCTCCACCCGGCGATTCACCATCTCCAGGTCGGCCATGATCAGCTCCAGGTCGATGGTCTCGATGTCCCCCAGGGGGTCCACGGGGACGTTCTGGCTGGCATCGGCCACCACGTGCATGATGTTCTCGTCGTCAAAGCAGCGCACCACATGGACGATGGCGTCCGTGCGGCGGATATTCTCCAGGAACTTGTTGCCCAGACCCGCACCCTGACTGGCACCTTTCACAAGACCCGCGATGTCCACGAACTCAATGACGGCGGGCGTCTTCTTATCCGGCTGGTACATCTCCGCCAGCTTGTCCAGCCGCGCGTCCGGCACGGCCACTACGCCCACGTTGGGTTCGATGGTGCAGAAGGGGTAGTTGGCACTCTCCGCCCCGGCGTTGGTAATGGCGTTGAACAGGGTGCTTTTGCCAACATTTGGTAATCCGACTATGCCCAGCTTCATGAGGTGAGCCTCCTTTGTATTCTTCCCGCGGCAAAATGGCCGGGGGCGTTGTTTCTCGACACAGTATCATATCATTTTTCGCCGCCGAGTGCAAGGGCGGGCGTGAAAAAGTGCGCCGCCTGACGGCGGCGCACCTATATGTGTTATGCCAGGAAGCCCTTCAGGATGGTCTCCTCCGCTTCCTCGGGGGTAAGGCCCAGGGTCTCCAGCTTCAGCAGCTGGTCGCCGGCGATCTTGCCGATAGCGGCCTCGTGGATCAGCTGGGCGTCGGGACAGTTGGCGGTAATGGCCGGGATGGACTCGATGCGGGCGTCGCCCATGATGATGGAGTCGCACTGGACGTGGCCGAAGCACTGGGCGTTGCCCACCATGACGGGGTGGAACACCTGGTGGGAGCGGTCCTGCGCCACGGAGCGGGAGATGACGCGGCCCTTGGCATCGTGGCCGTTGAGCTCGATGCGCATGTCGCTCTCCGCCTCCTGCTGCCCGTGGGTCAGCAAACGCTCGGTGACCACCACCTCGCTGCCGGCCTCGCAGAAGAAGTCGGTCTCGCGCTTGGTGGAGTCGATGCCCCGTATCTGGATGGTCTCCATCTGCATGGTGGAGCTCTCGCCCAGGTACACCACGGTCTTGGGGTTCATGATATTGCCGCCGGTCTGGCCGGGGTCCTTCTCGCCGAAGTGCTTTTCCGCGTAGCGCACCTTGGAGTTCTTGCCGATGTGGAAAGTGTGTACGCCGTCGTGACGGCTCTCGTCACAGCCGGAGTTGTGGATGCCGCAGCCGGCGATGATGTCCACGTCGCAGTCGTCGCCCACGTAGAAGTCGTTGTAGACCATCTCGCTGAGGCCGGTCTTGCTGATGATGACGGGGATGTAGCACTTCTCCCCCTTGGTACCGGGCTTGATGCGGATGTCGATGCCCGGCTTGCCGTCGGCGCGGGCGTCGATGGCGATATGCTCGGTGGACTGGCGGGCCTCACAGCCGCTGTCCTTGCGAATATTGAATGCGCCCACAGGCTTGCCGGTCAAATCTGCTATCTTTTCCAGCAGCCCGGCGTCGATGTCGGTGATCATTGTGCGCCCTCCTTTCGCTCCAGTACGGGACAGCCGCCCAGGGTATCGGCCAGGATCAGGGGGAACACCTCGTCCGTGCTGCCCCGGTGGGCGATCTGCCCGTTTGCTATCACCACGATCTCGTCGGCCAGCTTGATGATGCGCTCCTGGTGGGAGATGATGATCATGGTGGCGGTGCCGTCGCGGTGTATCTGCTCGAAGGTCTCGGTAAGCCGGGCGAAGGACCACAGGTCGATGCCGGCCTCCGGCTCGTCGAAGATCATCAGCTCACCATGGCGGGCCAGGATGGTGGCGATCTCGATGCGCTTGACCTCGCCGCCGGACAGGGACACGTCCACCTCGCGATCCAGATAGTCGTTGGCGCACAGGCCCACCTTGGTCAGGTAGGCGCAGCACTTGTCCTTGCTGAGCTTGTCCTCCCCCGCCGCCAGCAGCAGCAGGTCGTGGACGGTGATGCCCTTGAAGCGCGGCGGCTGCTGGAAGCCGTAGCTGATGCCCCGCTTGGCGCGCTCGGTGATGGACAGGCCGGTGACGTCCTCGCCGTTGTAGAGGACACGGCCGCTGGTGGGCTGCACAAGGCCCATGATGACCTTGGCCAGGGTGGTCTTGCCGCCGCCGTTGGGGCCGGTGAAGACCATGAGCTTATGGTCGGGTATGGTGATGGATATGTTCTTCAGGATGTCCTGCTCCCCCTCAGGAGTGGACACCCGGTAGCAGATGTTCTGCAATTCCAGCATGGGATGATTCTCCCCTCTCTGCGTATAGTTTTGCTGCATAAGTGTAACAGATTCCGTCGGGAAATGCAATATTTTTCCTCCCGCGGCGCACGGGAACGTGCGTCACCGCATAGTATACCCTGAAAAGGAGGGGTTTCAGTATGGAGCCATCGGCGTTGGTATACGACACGGCAGCGGCGGCGGAGGTGTGGCGGCGGGTGGAGCCGGCCATCCCCGCCTACGGGGCGATATGCCCCACGGGGGCGCGCTGCCCCCTGCCCCGGCGGGAGTCGGACAGCGAGGCGGCGCTGGGGCGGCTCATCGCCGACGGCGCGGCGCTGTACGCCCACTGCCGCCGGTGCGGGGCGCGGTCGCCGCGGGGCGCGCGCGGAGCGCTGGAACAGCTGGCGCGGGAGCAGCAGCGGACGGTGCGCGCCCTGCTGGCGGCGTACTTTCTGCACACGGGACGGTGGCGGCAGCCTCCCGCGCCGCCGCCGGGGACGCAGGAGCCGTGGCCCGCGGCGCTGCGGCGGGTGTACATAGCCGAGGCGGTGCTGCAGCGGGACTGCACGGCGCTGGCGGAGCGCATGGAGGACGGCTGTCTGCGGCAGCTGTTGGCGGCGGAGAGCCAGCGGGCGGCGGACAGGGCAAAAAAGCTGGCGGTTTTGCTGGAAAACGCCTTGACAACGGAGAATAGCCTGCTAAAATGGTAGGGAAATCAACGAAGCGCTCCCGCCCCTGCGGCGCGGGAGCGCGGCGAATACACAAAGGAGGTCTATACCATGAAAGAATGCATCTCCCGCGAGGCGGCGCTGGCGGCGCTGAAGGAGTACAACAAAGAGCCGTTCCACATTCTGCACGGCCTGACGGTGGAGGGCGTCATGCGCTGGTACGCCAACGAGCTGGGCTACGGCGAGGACGCGGACTTCTGGGCCACGGTGGGCCTGCTGCACGACATCGACTTTGAGATGTGGCCGGAGCAGCACTGCCTGAAGGCGCCGGAGCTGCTGGAAAAGGCCGGGTGCAGCGCCGAGTTCATCCACGCGGTCTGTTCCCACGGCTACGGCCTGGTGTGCGACGTGGAGCCCACCCATCAGATGGAGAAGGTGCTGTTCGCCGCCGACGAGCTGACGGGCCTGATCGGTGCCGCCGCCCGCATGCGCCCCAGCAAGAGCGTCATGGACATGGAGGTCAGCAGCCTGAAGAAGAAGTACAAGGACAAGAAGTTCGCCGCGGGCTGCTCCCGCGATGTGATCCAGACGGGCGCAGAGCGCCTGGGCTGGACCATCGAGGAGCTGATGGAAAAGACCATTCTGGCCATGCGCAGCTGCGAGGAGCGCGTCAACAAGGAGATGGAGACCCTGGCCTGACGCCGCGTCACATAGTATATACAGGAAAAAGAGACCGCTTACGCGGTCTCTTTTCCTATCTCACGCCGACGTGGGGTAGAAGCACCGACGATCAATACATGTTCAGTTTCAATGCTTTTTCCTGCCCACCCAGGCCATACCGGTGACACTGAGGACGGCGGTCAGGGCATAGACGCCCACACCGGGGTCGAAGGTGCCGGGGCTCTTGGTGTTGTCCTTCTTGGTGGTGTCCTTGGTGGTCGTGGTGGTGCTGTTGTAGTAGTAGCGGGGGGTGAGTTTGGGGGTCACTTCCTGCGCCACAAGCACCTTGCCGCAAACATCGCAATGCTTGCCCTCGGTCAGGCCGGTCTCCGTAGTAGTGGCCGGTTTTGCCTCGTCAGTCACCACGTTGTGGCTTTCCGGATGAGCCGTATCTTCAAAGCCGCAATCTTTGCACTTCTTCCAGTGCTGGGTGCCGTTGCTCAGATACGTATCACCGGTGAAGTCATGGCCGGTTGCGGAGATTTCCTCGGTCTTTACTTTCCCGCAAACCTCACAGGTATATGTCCTCACGCCCGCGGTCATGCAGGTAGCCGGAGTAGTTACTTCGCCGACAGTCCATTTCGTCCCGTTATGCGCTTCATCTGTACCACTAACCTGTGCACCGCAGCAACTCCACACCTGCCAATGCTTATTATCATCTTTTCCTCTCCAATCGGTGCTGAGGGAGCCGGTGTGATTAGTACAATCCAAAGTGCCGTATTCCTGGTGGCAATCGGTGCAAGTAGCTCGCGTTTTGCAGGTAGCCGTGCCACCAGTGTGAGCAACTATCGTATCGTGCTCGTTACAGCCGTCAGTCTTGCAAAGATGGGCATGACCAGTTTCGCCTTTATAGCCCCATGTAGTATCATCATAGACATGGGAAGCATAATCACCACTCTCATCCTCAAAGGTCTCTGTTCCCTTCGCGCCGCAGACACAGGACTTGTAGTAAACCGCATATTGCTTGCAGGTGGCTGCGGTCTTTAAATATATCGGATTCACAACCTCCCTGTCATAGGTATGCTGAGCCTTGCCATATTCCGTATTGCAGCAGTTGTACACTTTCCAATGGTAAGTGTTATCGGTCTTCCAGTCGCCTAATGTGCCGGTGTGGTTGGTCGTGTCTTTATCGGTATACACTCTACCACAGCCGCCGCACTTTTTACCAGATTCACAGTTAGCCTCGCCGCCGGAATGGACATGGGTCAGGTATAATGCACCATCAGCCTTCTTTTGGACCTCGCAGTAACCGGTATCCGGTGTGAAGTGGCCTTTATCTGCGTCCGTGATCGCATGCGTCCCTTTTCCCGCGGCAATTTTCACGGACGCATTCGGCGTTGTAGCAACTGAGGTTTTTGTCGTTATACCGATGCTGCCTGTGCCAGTCAGGGGCTCTTCGATGGCAATGGTAGCCGGGCCATCACTGCTGCCATTGTTGCCATACTCAGACAGGTACACATTGTTCGCATTGTTATTGCTTGCGCTGCTTTGCGCATCGCCTTTCCAGTTGCCGGAAATATTGACATCTCCGCCAACGGTTATGGTACCAGCGTTAACGTTAACACCGCCGCCGCTGCCTGCGGTATGGTTCCCGGTGATGCTGCCGCCGTACATGGTGAAATTCGCAGTTTCGCTGCCCACATGCACTCCACCGCCATTTTTATCGGCATAGTTCCCGGTGATGTTACCGCCGTATATGGTGAAGGTCGCGTCTGTATGCACATACACTCCGCCACCATACCCGCTAAATTGGGACGTATTATTATAACCGTTTTGGGTAATGCTTCCGCCATACATAGTGAAGCTTGCATTCTGATACAGATACACCCCACTACCCGTATTTTGGGTAATGCAGCCGTTATACATGATGAATTTGTCTTCCTTTTGGCTATCCACTCCTATGCCAGTGCCGCTTACCCCGGTCGCATGGATAATTTTTCCCACGCTACTGCCCGGCTGGCAGTCGCACAGGGTAAAGACTTCTGGTGCATTTAACGGTGCCTTGATCGCTGCTCCCGCTTCCTCACATGTAATCGTTTTGCCGTTGAGACAAAGGGTTACATTTACATTTTTTGTGTTCGTAATCCTAATCCTGTGATTCAGCGTGAGGTCAGTGCCCAGATAGTAGGTACCGGCGGGAAGTTTATAGCCATCATAGCTGCTGTCATACTCCCACTCTCTCTCACCTATGTACAGTTTATCGTTCTCTTGATAGAGTTTCGTAGCAAAGGCCACGCTGCCGTGGTTTTCACCGTTCTCATCTCTATGAGCAGGGTCAGTACAGGTCGTACCCTCGCAGAGCTTATGGCTGTGGCCTTCCCCTGTCTGGCTACCCCCTGTCTGGCTGCCGCCTGTCGTGGCCCCATTCTCTTCCGCGCTGGCCAGGGACACCGCGCCCAGCAGCATACACAGGCACAGCAGCACGCCGAAAATCCGTTTATACATCTTCATTTACCCCATTCTCCTTTCCTGAACCCGCAATTTCATTTCGTGTTCCTCTGCAGCAGGGTCCTCTGTTTTCCCGCCCCCTGCGGGGGCGGGAAAAGCACAAAACCTGATCGGAGGTCCCTGAAAACCATCGGCCTTCGGGGGTCCCGAAGGCCGCAGCGCGCATGCGCGCTGCGCTTCTCTCCACCGCGGCGCCGATACCCCTCTTGACACCGGCGCGGCAGCTCTTATAATGGGATTATAATCCGTTCACCAATGAACGAAGCAAGTGGCTTTGGAGGGAAAAATGGAAAAATCTACAAAAAAGCTGTTTCAGATCACCGAGACCGCCCGTGCCTGCGGCCTGTCACGCAGCACGCTGATGCGGCTGGAGGAAAAAGGGCTGCTGACGCCCGCCTACATCGCGCCGGACAGCGGGCGGCGGTACTACGACAACCACAACGTGGCGCGCATCTTGCAGATAGAGAAGTTCCGGAACATGGGGCTGCGGACGGCGGACATCACCGCGTACTTCACCCAGGGCGGCGAGACCTCCGCCATGCTGACCACGCTGGAAACGCGGCTGCACGACCTGCAGCGCAGCGTGGAGGAGCTGCGGCTGCGGGCGGAGAAGAGCGGCAGCATCTCCGTGCAGGTGATGACGCTGCCCGCCGTGACCTGCCGCATACGGCGGTGCACGGTGCTGACGCTGGAGGAGCGCTACAACGCCATGTACGACTTTTACAGCGAGTGCGTGCGGAAGGGGTGCGCGCTGTCGGACGAGCCGCTGTTCTCCATATCGGAGCGGACGGACTATCTGGAGGGGCGCATAGGCGACACGCCGTTCCCCTACTCCGTGTGCGTGCCGGTGCACAAGACCAAGGCCGCCGCGGACGCGGTGACGCTGCCCGCCTGCCGGGTGCTGTCGGTGCTGTACTGCGGCGATTACAGCGGGCTGGACGAGGCGTGGCTGACGCTGGGGCGGGAGGTGAAGGCCCGGGGCCTGACGCCCACAGACCACCCGCGGATACTGGGCATCGTGGCGGCCTACACCGGGCGGGAGATCGCCACGTCGCGGTACTGCTCGCGGCTGGTGTTGCCTATCGGGCCGGCGGAGGACGAGGAGGAATAAAAGCCCCCGAAAAACAAAAGAGCATCCCCCGGCCAACGGCCGGGGGATGTTCTTTTTATACCAATTCGTGAGGAAACAAATTTACCGATCCAGATACTCCGTGGCGATGGCGGCCAGGCCGGTGACGCCGTGCTTGATGACCTCCTCGTTGAACACGATCTTGCCGTTGTGGAGGGAGACAGCGTTCTCGCCGCGGCCGGCGTCGATCATCATGAAGGCGGAGGGCGTGTTGGTCAGCTTGCCGAAGAAGCTGAAGTCCTCGCTGCCGGAGAAGGGCTTGTCGATGAACTCGGTCTTGCCGCCGGCGGCGGTGACGGCCTTGTCCACCAGGTCGATCATGGCGGAGTCGTTGAACTGCAGGGCGTAGCCCTCCTCCAGCTCCACCTCGATATTGCAGTCGAAGGCGATGCCGATGCCCTTGCAGATGCGCTGGACCTCCTGAATGGCGGTGTCGCGTCCGGTGTCGCTGAAGGAGCGGAGCACGGCGACCATCTCCGCCTCGCCGGCGGTGATGTTCACGGCGTCACCGCCGGACATGGTGCCCACGGTGAGGACGGCGGTGTCCATGGGGTCGATACGGCGGGAGACCACGGTCTGAAGGACGGTGATCAAGTAACCGGCACAGGCGATGGCGTCGCGTGCGGTGTGGGGCGCGGAGCCGTGGCCGCTCTTACCGTGCACCTTGATGTGGAACAGGTCCACGGCACTGGTGAAGTAGCCCTTGTACAGCTGCATGCGGCCCACGGTGTCGTTCTCGGAGGGGCAGACATGCTGGCCGAAGATGGCGTCCACGTGGGGGTTCTCCATGACCCCCGCGGCCACCAGGGCGCGGGCGCCGCCGGGCATGGTGTCCTCGCTGGGCTCAAAGATCAGCTTAACGGTACCGGCGAACTGGTCGCGGAAGTGGCACAGGGTCTTGGCCGCGCCCAGCAGCATGGTGGTGTGCAGGTCGTGGCCGCAGGCGTGCATCTTGCCCTCGTACTCGCTGGCGAAGGGCACGCCGCTCTCCTCGTGGACGGGCAGGGCGTCGATGTCGGCGCGGAGCGCCACGCACTTGCCGGGGCCCTTCTTGCCGCGGATCAGCGCCACCACGGCGGTGGGCAGGGGCTGCTGTATCTCGTCCACGCCCATCTTCTCCAGCTCGGAGCGGATGAGGGCGGAGGTGCGGGTCTCGTGCATGCCCAGCTCGGGGTGGGCATGGATGTCGCGGCGGATGGCGACCAGTTCGTCGAAAATACTGTCGACGTAGGTGCGAATATCAGACATTTGAAGGAACTCCTTTCAAAGCAAAGGGCGAAGCTTACAGCCAGCTGCTCATGACGCCAGCCACCAGCACGGAGGTGATGGACACGGTGACCATGCCGGCCACCAGCATCTTGGGCATGATCTGGGCATTGATGGCGGCCTTCTCCTCCGCCGTGGTGCCGGTGGACTCGGAGACCTCGTTGGAGATGATGACGGTGCCGGGGAAGCCGAACAGGCAGGAGCTGCCGATGGCCATGGACATCTGCCAGCTGTAGCCGAAGATCTTGCCCACCAGGATGGAGACCACGGAGAAGGCCACGGTGCCGATCAGCACGCAGACCAGCAGGGGGACGACCATGCTGCCCACCATCTCGGGGGTGGCGGAGGCCAGGTTGGTGAAGATGGACAGGGTGATGATGGGCATGACGATGCCGGTGGCGTGGGCCTTGCCCAGGGAGTCCTCATCCAGGAAGCCCAGCTCCTTGCAGAGCACACCGAAGATCAGGCACCATACCAGCTTGTTGACGGCGTCGTTGAACAGGCTGGAGACCCAGGTGGACAGCAGGGCCACCAGGATGACCTTGGCCAGGATGGCGTTGGGGGTGTTGTACTTGTCGGGCAGAGCGGGGATCAGCTTCTTGCGGGCGGCAGCGGCGTTCTGTGCCGCGGCAGCGCCCACATCCACCTTCAGCTCGCCGGCGTCGATCTGGGACTTGATGCGCTTGGCCTCGCTCTTGAGGCACAGGGAGGCAACGGGATAGCCCACGAAGCCCTGGGCGCACATGACCAGGGTGGCGAACACCGCCAGGTCGGGGAGGTTGGCCTTGTTGGCCATGTCCTGCATGGTCAGGGTGGCGACCACGCCGCCGGAGAGGATGGGCGCGCCCACCAGGGCAAAGCCGCGGTCGATGACCAGCTGGCCGATGAAGAACACGGCGGCGGAGATGGCCACGCAGGCCACGGCGGAGATGATAACGGTGCGCCACTGGGCGCCGAAGTCACGGAGCCGGATGGTGGTGCCCAGGTGTACCAGCAGCATGGTGACCAGCAGGCCGGCCATGCTCAGCAGAGTGGAGTCGGCGAACAGGGTGGTGGGGAAAATACCCGTCCAGAAGCCCGCCAGGAATACGACGGAGGCCACCAGCAGCATGGACACGATGGCCTTTGTTTTGGCGGAGATCATATCTCCTACGGCGAACACCACGAAGATGACAGCCGCTGAAATAATTGCAGTCATGATTTTCTTCTCCTTTTTTCTTTTGGTTTTGAGGGGTGGAAGGAATAAATTGAAAAGCGGCTCCGCCTGAAAGACGAAGCCGCTCTACATACGTTCTCGGGACGAAAACGGGAAAAACGGTATCAGTTCTTTACAGCCGGTGTTTGGTATCGGGAAGTAAAATAGGCGTACCAATAGAAGCCCCAAAAGTTGGAGCTGACAGCGGCATAATAGGAGACAGCGCCGTGACCGGCAGCCATGTCATTGTGCATCATATCGTTACGCATCATGTGACGTGCCATGTGGGGTCTCCTTTCCGCCGGATGCCCGGCCAAAGATTTTTTATGGCGTGATTTTAACGCCGCAGGGTGCAGAAGTCAACCGTTAAATGCCCCATACTTCAACGGTTAAAAGCGCGAAATTTTCGTGTAAATTTGCCATATTCCGATTTCGCATGACAACCATCGGCTTCGGCATGAATGGGTATATGCAAAACACCCACCACAGCGGTATGGTTTTTGTGAAAGGTGACAATAGACTTTGCCCCGCGGAGGACAGTATAATATCCTGTAGTGATCAAAAGAAGGAGAAAACGCATGAACAGCACACTGCGTACCATGAATTGTGCCTGTTGTACGTCCGCCATCTGTGCGGGCGTGTGTTGTCGCGCCTTTGTGGGCGGTGCGTTTTCTGCCGGAGTGGCTCGGTAAGGGGCCGCGGAGGGTCTGTACACACAGGCGGCGGAGGATGCAGCGCATCCTCCGCCGTTTTTATTTTGAGAGGAGATACGGAACTATGACTTCCAACACCGACATCGCCAAGGCCATGGCGGAGAATATGACACACGCGGCGGTGCCCCTGTACGGCAAGAAGCTGCGGCTGCCGGACAGAGGCGCCATCATCGGCATCATCAAGGAGTTCCGCCGCCTGCTGTTCCCGGCCTACTTCGGGGACCCGCAGCTGATGGCCCTGCCGGCGGAGAACTACGCCGAGCTGCTGCTGGAGCGCATCGAGACCGCGCTGGCGGCGCAGGTGGCACTGGCGCTGCCGGAGGACCAGGCCTTCGCGGCGGGCGCCCTGACCCACGAGATACTGGAGCAGCTGCCCCGCATACAGCAGACCCTGATGACCGACCTGGAGGCCACCTTCGACGGCGACCCGGCGGCGGCGGACAAGGAGGAGATCATCTTCGCCTACCCCGGCCTGTTCGCCATCTTCGTCTACCGCATCGCCCACGAGCTGTATCTGCGGCACATCCCCATGATCCCCCGCATGATGACCGAGTACGCCCACAGCCGCACCGGTATCGACATCCACCCCGGCGCGCAGATCGGGCCCTGGTTCTTCATCGACCACGGCACGGGCATCGTCATCGGCGAGACCTCGGTCATCGGCAGCCATGTGAAGCTGTACCAGGGCGTGACCCTGGGCGCGCTGTCCCCCCGGGCGGGGCACGCCAGCCTGCCCGGCAAGCGCCACCCCACGGTGTGCGACTATGTGACCATCTACTCCGGCGCGTCCATTCTGGGCGGCGAGACCGTCATCGGCGAGCACTCTGTGGTGGGCGGCAACGCCTTCCTGACCGGCTCGGTGGCGGGCAACACCCGGGTGGTCATCACCGCACCGGAAACGGTGTTCAAAAATGCGGAATAAGCAGAGCAGCGCACCCTCGGCGGAGCCGGGGGTGCGTTTTGTCGGCGGGGCAAAAAAAGAGACAGGCAGAGCCTGTCTCTTTTTCTATATCCAACGGCGGCCTGGGGGTCGCCGGCCCGGTGATGGGGCGGCGCCGCCGTGGAGCGCGCTCTCAGAACTTCTTCTTTCCCACGTAAGCCATACCGGTGACGGAGAGGACGGCCGTCAGGGCGTAGATGCCCATGCCCGCGTCGAAGGTCTTGGGGGAACCCTTGGTGCCGTCGGCCTTGGTGGTCGTGGTGGTCGTGGAGTTGTAGTAGTAGCGGGGCGGCTGCTCGGGAGTGGGGTCAGGGGTCGGCGTAGGCACATCGGCCTTCTTTTCGCCACCGTTCCATGTAGTCACGTTATCGACTTCGACCTTTACGCCATTGTTGGCGTTAATACCCTCATTGCTACCCGAGCCATACAGATTGCTGCCTGTGTTCTCATCCACCGCAGCTTTAGCCGTGGTCGTATTTGCCTTAGTGACCGTAATATCCCATGCATTGCCATTGCCAATCTTCAGAATCGGCTTATCGGGCACTACGGTATTCCCCTCCACCTCGGTCGTGACAAAGGTGCACTCGTTCAGTGTCAGGGTCACCTTTTCCTCCGTGCTGCCCTGGCTGTAGACATTCACAAACTTTCCGTGGCCGGGATTCTGTTCATTTCCGCCGCCCAGTTTCGTATTAAAAGTGCATCCCTCAAAGTTGAACACCTTGCCGGTGTATGTCCACAGGTTATATGTCCATTTATTATACTGGTCGGGATATTCAAAGTCGCAGTTAGTGAATGTGACCGTACCGGTTCCCCAGAGAGAGCCCATGCCCTTAATGGTGACATTTTCAAAAGTCATGTCACCGGCACGGATGAAGCCGTCATAATCCGATGCAGGCCCAAAATCGATGGTCAGGTCTTTGAAGGTCACGCTCTTGCCGCCATCAAAGAAATACGTTCCGCTCGACTCTCCGGGTGTAATTCCGCTCACGTTTATGACCGTCTTGTCCGCACCGGCACCGCTGATAGTCAGTCCAGTCGGAACCGTGCTTCCGGTCGCAACGCCGGAGGGGATCGTAAAGTTCCCCGCATCAAGAGTGATGGTTCCGTTTGCCTCTGCGGCGTACACTTTTTGTTCAAGTGTGTCGTCAGCCCACGCCATCGTGGTGACGCTAAGTGCCATGACCAGCGCCAGAGCCATTGCCAATAACTTCTTCATTTTCTCTACCCCTTTTTTAGGTGAAATTTCCATAGGGCAGGGTCGTTTTAATTGGAGATTAAAACGCGCGAGCAGGGCATGCCCTGCCTAATGGATAGGTCGATTATAGCACCAAAGCCGGGGGTGTGCACGGTTTTTCGGAATATTTTCGGGATTTCTCCGTTTTGGACAAATCAAGGCGGGCGGTTTTGGTGAATTTGACGAATGAAGCAGATCTCCGGCTATTTGCATAGTTTTGGTGGGGAAATTTCGGCGAAACGACGAGTATCGCAGGAGGAAACTTTGCTTGTCAGGAGCAGCTGCCGTGTATTATAATCAAAGTACGGCAAAAACACCACTAAATCAACAAGGAGGCGCGGATATGGAGCGCATCAGCAAGGAAAATTACTACCTGGACATCGCGGAGACCGTGCTGGAACGGGCCACCTGTCTGCGCCGCATATACGGCGCCATCATCGTCAAGAACGACGAGATCATCTCCACCGGCTACAACGGTGCGCCGCGGGGGCGGAAGAACTGCGTGGATATGGGCTTCTGCACGCGGGAGGCCATGCAGGTGCCCCGCGGGCAGCGGTACGAGCTGTGCCGCAGCGTCCACGCCGAGGCCAACGCCATCATCTCCGCCAGCCGCCGGGACATGGTGGGCAGCACCCTGTATCTTGTGGGGCGCGACGGCCAGACCGGCGCCCTGCTGGGCGACGCCACCAGCTGTGCCATGTGCCGCCGGCAGGTCATCAACGCGGGCATCAGCAAGGTGGTCATCCGCAGAACGAAAACGGAGTTCGAGGTGGTGGACGTGCAGGACTGGGTGCAGCAGGAGGACGATGTGCCCGCACTGTGAGGGACTATCGGGCCGCGGGGCGGCCGATAGAATATAACAACTGAACAAAGGAGAATGTGTGATGTTGAACGACTCCATGATCGCCGCCTATACGGCGATACTGCAGGAGGAGCTCCTGCTGGCCACAGGGTGTACAGAGCCCATCGCCGTCGCGTACTGTGCCGCAAAACTGCGCGAGGTGTTGGGCGGAAAACCGGAAAAAGTGCTGGCTGAGATCAGCGGAAACATCCTGAAGAACGTGAAGTCCGTGGTGGTGCCCAATACGGGCGGCCGCCGGGGCATCGACGCCGCCATCGCCGTGGGCATAGTGGCCGGCGACGCCGACGCGGAGCTTCAGGTCATCGCCAACGTGACGGAGGACGATGTGGCGGCCATCCAGGGATATCTGGACAGCACCGCCATCAAGGTGACCTGCCCCGAAACGCCGTGCCTGCTGGACATCCGGCTGACCGGCTGGCGGGGGGAGCACCACGCCTGCGTGCGGGTGGCCAACAACCACACCAATATCATCTACATCGAGAGGGACGGACAGGTGCTCAGGGAGCTGCCGGTGACCGGCAACGCCGAGGATAATCTGCAGGACAAGTCCGTGCTGAACGTCAAAGACATCATCACATTCGCAGAGACAGTTCCTTTGGACAAGATACGGCCCACGGTGGGACGGCAGATCGAGAAGAACACCGCCATCGCCGCCGAGGGTCTGGAAAACGATTGGGGCGCCAACATCGGCTCCACCCTGCTGCAGGACAGCCAGGATTGGGGCACGCAGGCGCGGGCCTGGGCCGCCGCCGGTTCCGACGCGCGGATGAACGGCTGCGAGATGCCGGTGGTCATCGTGTCCGGCTCCGGCAACCAGGGCATCACCGCGTCGGTGCCCGTGTGGAAATACGGCAAGCTCATGGGCGCGGACGACGACACCATCCTGCGGGCGGTGTGCCTGAGCGACCTTATCACCATACATCAGAAAACGGGCATCGGCCGGCTCAGCGCCTACTGCGGCGCGGTCAGCGCCGGTGTGGGCGCCGGCTGCGGCATCGCGTGGCTGCGGGGCGCGGACTATGAGGGCATCTGTCACACGCTGGAAAACGCGGTGGCCATGATCTCCGGCTGTATATGCGACGGCGCCAAGGCCAGCTGCGCCAGCAAGATCGCCATGGGCGTGGGCTGCGGCATCCTGGGATACGAAATGTATACCGGCGGCAACAATTTCCGCCCTGGTGACGGTATCCTTGGCGCGGACACAGAGGATACCATTCGCCATGTAGGTATCCTGGCTGCCCAGGGCATGCGCGAGACCGACCGGGTGATTTTAAAGATCATGACGGAGTGAATAGGGAAACAGATAATGCAGCCCCCGGCGGCGCCGGGGGCTGCATCTTTTATTCCTGCGCTGGGGGTACCGCGCTTTCGGCGTTGTATCTCTGCATGGCGGACTGGAACAGGTCAACGGTGTCCCGCGCGGCGCTATGCCATAGGATCGGGGTGTCCGGGAAGGGGTAGACGATCTCCGTCTGGCGCTCATAGTTGCACCAGCTGTCCATATAGACCCACTCATCCTGCAGCAGATAGGCGTCGTACATCAGGTACGCGCGGCCGTTCTCTCCGCCGCGGGGCCACGACCAGTTGGCGATGATCGAGTTGTTGGTGGACGTACCGAATATGCTGTCATACGTGACAGAAGTGTTCTCCAGGCGGCAGAAGTCCGCCGCCATGGGCTGCCCGTCCCTGTCGCACAGCACACGACCGCCGCAGTAGTCGCCCCGGCTCCACTGGTCCGACTGGCTGTACCAGGCGGGCCAGGTCTCCACGCCGTGGGTGAAGCCGCTCATATAGCCGCCGCCCACGTCGATATACTGGATGAACATACAGCGCCCGGGGTCTCCCGGGAGCATCACCGTCACGTAGGTCACGGTGCACTTGGGCACATCGTAGATGCGGTAGGTGTAGCGATAGGCGCCGTCCTCCTGCTTCTTAGCGCTGTCATACTGCCAGTTGGCGGGCATGTCGGTGTAGTAGGTGTCGCAGGTGTAGCTGCGGTAGGAGCCTTTCTCGTACCGGGTGCTGCTCTCGGTATAGACCTCCGCGGCGCCGGCCAGCTGCGCCACCTCGTCGGCGGTCAGGTCGTTGAGCACGCGCTCCGGGAAGCCCTTTTCCAGCAGCTCCTGCCGGATGGGCACGCTTTGGGGTGCGTCGCTGCGGGTATGCCAGTCCATGGGATACCGCTGCCCCAGGAATGCCGTCAGCAGCACCGCCGCCAGCATGGCCGCCAGACTTCCCCACAGCACCGCCCAGCCCGGCAGCCGCACCGGCGCGGCGGTGATGGCATAGCCCATGTCCTCCAGGGAGCGGGTCAGCCTCCACATATTCCGCAGGATGGCGGCATAGACGATGAGGATAGGCAGCACCAGCAGCCAGCCCTGCAGGCCGATCAGGGCCAGCGGGAGCAGCAGCGCATAGAACAGCGCCATGGCTCCGGCGGCGGGGGCGGCGGGCTTCTCCGCCCC
>CAKTOW010000012.1 GCA_934590325.1 uncultured Oscillospiraceae bacterium | reverse complement strand
GACGGGAACGCCCGTGTCCTTGACCTTGGCAATGATGTTGCCGCAATGCTTGCAAATATAAAACTTCTGCTCCATGATGATTCTCCTTTTCTTTCTTTAATAATTCTCCGCGTGAATTTCAAAGTAGCTCTGGGGATGGTTGCAGGCGGGGCAAACCTCCGGGGCTTTCTCACCCACGACGATGTGACCGCAGTTGCGGCACTCCCACACCTTGACCTCGCTCTTGGCAAAGACCTGCGCCGTCTCTACATTGTGCAGCAGGGCGCGGTAGCGCTCCTCATGGTGCTTTTCGATGGCGGCGACCAGGCGGAAGCGCTGCGCCAGCTCATGGAAGCCCTCCTCATCGGCGGTTTTGGCAAAGCCGTCGTACATATCCGTCCACTCGTAGTTCTCGCCCTCGGCGGCAGAGAGAAGATTTTCGGCGGTATCGCCAATGCCGTTCAATTCCTTGAACCACAGCTTTGCATGCTCTTTTTCATTCTCGGCGGTCTTGAGGAACAGTGCCGCGATCTGCTCGTAGCCTTCCTTCTTGGCCTTGGAGGCAAAATAGGTGTACTTGTTGCGCGCCTCGGATTCACCGGCAAAGGCAGCCATCAGGTTTTTTTCGGTCTGGGTACCTGCGTATTTCGTTTCTTTCATGGTCGATGCTCCTTTCAGCTTTTTCTGCTTATATTATAACACGGATTCGTGGTTTTCCATGTGGCAAAAACCACATTTTTCATTTTAAGTGATTCAATCCATCTGTATCCCGCAGCGTGATCGCGCCTCGTCTTAGTTCCACCAGCCCGTCCTCTGAGAAGCTTTTGAGCATCCGTGCCACTGCCTCCCGCGCCGAGCTGATGTGCTGGGCGATCTGCTCATGGGTCATGCGTATCGTGTCGGAGCCGGTACGCTCCGCTTCGGCAAGGAGAAATTCTGCCAGCCGCCGATCCAATCCCTTGAACATGATCTGCTGCATCGCCCACATCACATCAGAAAACCGTTTCGTTGCCAACTCATAGAGGAAGCAGCGGACATATAGATTTTTCTCCTTGAGTGCAGCAATGATATTTGCGGGGATAATCAGAACTTCCGTATCCATTCCTGCGGTCATTTGCGTATCAAAGGTGATCTGACTGATCACACAGGAGGCAGAAAGCACGCATAATTCGCCCGGATACAGGCGGAACAGCGTTACCTCCCGCCCCTCCTCGGAGAGAAGATAGGTGCGGATCTCGCCGGAAAGGACGAACAGCATTCCAAGACATTCGGTGTCGCCGCTGTGTACGAACGCACCCTTTTCATACCGACGGACTAAGGCACTTCGGCGCAGCGTTTCTTGCTCCTGTTCGGTCAAAGATGGCCAGAATTGGAGATCGTTTAGCGCTTCTTCCGTGAGAGACATCCTGCAAGCATCATTTTTACTTTGCATTATTGTTCCTCACGAATCGCTTTCACCATGCGGGTCAGGCCGGTCTCGATGATGCTGCGGGGCATGGCCAGATTCAGGCGGATGTATCCGGCGGCGTTGCCCACGAACAGACCGTTGCCGCCCTCCAGCAGTACGCCCGCCTTGTTGGCGAAGAAGTCCGGCAGGTCGGTGGTCTCCGGCAGGCACTTGCCCAGATCGACCCACGCAAGATAGGTGGCTTCCGGGATGTACATGACCGCCTCGGGCAGCTCACGGGCCAGGAACTCCTTCACAAAGGCAAAGTTCCCGTCCAGATATTCCTTCAGCGCTTCGTGCCACGCGCCGCCGCACTCATAGGCAGCCTTTGCCGCCGTTAGGGACAGAGGATTCACCATGCCGAACAGCTTGTCCCGATCCTTGAAGCGGTCACGGAGGGCCTTGTCCCGGATGATGATGTTGGAGAAGGCCAAACCCGCCAGATTGAAGGTCTTGCTGGGCGCCATGCAGGTGATGAGCTTGGGATAGTCGCCCATGACCTTGGCCATGGGGATATGGCGGCGGCCGCAGCGGATCAGGTCGCAGTGGATCTCGTCGGACACTACCCACAGATTGTACTTCCGCATGATCTCACCGGCCCGGCGCAACTCCTCCGTCCACATGCGACCGGTGGGGTTCTGGGGATTGCACCAGAATACCAGCTTGCAGGCGGGATCGGCACACTTCTTCTCAAAGTCCTCGAAGTCCATCTCAAAGGTGCCGTCGGCTTTCTTATGGAGCGGAGAGGTCAGCACGCCCACACCGGCGTACTCCGCCGCGTGGACAAAGTAGCCGTAGGCAGGGGTGTTTACAAGCACCTTTTCATCCCTGGTGCACAGTGTCTCCGTCAGCTGGTACAGGGCGGGAATGATGCCCGGCGTCACGCACAGCTGCTCTTGGGGGAAGCCCCAATCGTAGTGATCCTTGCACCACTTGGAAAAGGCGTTGTAGTACTCGTCATCGTACAGGCCGGTGTAGCCGAAAATGCGGCGGTCGATGCGGCCCCGCAGGGCGTCCAGGATCTCCGGGGCCACGCCGAACTCCATGTCGGCCACCCACATGCGGACGAACTCCTCATCCTTGTAGGGGAATACCTTCTCCGGGCCGGCGTGGAAGATGTAGCCCCGGAAGCCGTCGGTGTTCAGGGCGTTGGTGTGTCGGCGGTCGATGATCTCGTCAAAGTTGTAGGTCATGGTGGTTGCTCCTTTCTCTTTCAGCGATGGTCGCATTTCTGACACTGTATCATGGGCGTTTCGCCCGCGTCTTTATAAAATACACCCGCCCACTGGCAGATGCTCTGCAATATTGGCACCACGGAGGCGCCCTTTTCCGTCAGGGAATACTCCACCCGCGGCGGTATCTCGTCGTAGGACTTCCGTGCCACGATGCCGTTGGCGATGAGTCCTTTCAGCGCGGCGGCCAGTACGGCGTCGGTGATGTTGCCCATTTCCTTACGCAATTCGCTGTACCGCAGCGTCCCCAGCGTGGCCAGCACGCAGATAATGCGGGAGTTCCACTTCCCGCCGAAAATCTCCATGCCGTACTCCAGCGGACAGCGAATGTCCTTTTCCAGCTTTCTCTGGTACATATCCCCACCTCCCGCATTTTCTTCATTATAGCGGGATATCCCGCTGCTTTCAAGTCACTATGAAATTTATAAGCGGGTGCGTTTTCGCACCCGCTTATGGTCTCAAAGCTCCTTCTTGTTGTCCGCGCCGGGGGTGGTGACGATGACCTTTTCCGGCGTGATGATCAGCGCGCCTTTGGCGGTGGCCGCGCCGTTGAACATCTTCTCCACCATGGCCTTGAAGGTGCTGACCACCTCGCCCTCGGTGACATACTGTGCCGTACCCTTCACCTGATAGCCCTCCAGATTCTGTGCGTCGTACACAGAGATGGCGATCTTGCCGCCATTGGCCGACAGGTTTTTCAGGGTCGTGTCCAGAAACACATCGCCGACAACCAGCTTGCCGTCAGGGGTCACATCCTTAAAGGCGACGGGCACCACATTGGGCTCGCCATTGGCGCAGGTAGCCAGATCCCACATACCGCTCCCTAGCAGCTTGACAACATTTTCATTCAGCATGATAAGTTCCTCCTTGTATCTTGAGCTTTATAGCTCGTTTGTTGCACTCATTATAGGGCAGATACCAAGAGGGGAAAAGATATTGGTCAGTTTATGAGTGACTATTAAATTTATGAGCGCCCCTCAATGGCAGCTATGCTTGCCGCAGCCGTGGTCACCGCAGGTGTGACCTTCCTCGCCATGCTCGTGGTCGTGGTGGTCACAGTGAACATTGGGATCGTAGCCCAGATTTCCGCTGAGCAATGCGCTCACCGCCGCGTCAGCGTCCCCGCTGACACCGCCGTAGAGCTTGATGCCCGCTTCGGCCAGAGCTGCCTGCGCACCGCCGCCGATGCCTCCGCAAATCAAAGTGTCCACGCCGTTCTGCATCAGGAAGCCTGCCAGTGCGCCGTGACCGCTGCCGTTGGTGTCAACGACTTCCGCATGAGTGATTTTGCCGTCCGCAGCTTCATAAAGCTTGAACTGTTCGGTGTGGCCGAAATGCTGAAAAATTTGACCGTTTTCATAGGTAACTGCAATTTTCATAATGGAATCTCCTTTGCATTTTTTGTCGGATTTTTCTGTGTTGGCTCTCTGCATCCGGCAGCAGCGGCCGCAGTGGGCTGCCTCCTGTCCTCCGCAGATGCGGTAGTTTCCCCCGGTGATGTGCAGCGGTTTCCCATGGACAAGACACGCTGCGATCTTGCGCCGTGCGTCTTCGTAAATCTCCTGCACGGTAGAACGGGAAATGTCCATTTGCGCGGCACACTGTTCGTGGGTTTGCTGCTCCAAGTCAACCAGCCGAATGACCTCGTACTCGTCCAGCGTCAGCAGTACCGCCTGCAAACGCACCAGGCGGGTGCTCTTTACCGACCTGCGGCGAATACCGTGTTACTCTTTCTTATCCAAATCGTGCAGCCGTATCGTCGAATAACACTTTCGAAGCTGATTGCTGATTTGCGGCGGCGTATTTGCCACCAGCCTTTCATAAGTCTTTTTGCAATACTGCACACGCATAAAACTCCTTGACGGCTTCATCCGATTGATCCGGTGATAATACTTCGCAGGAATGGGAGTTTTGCTGAAATATATCCAAAACTGCTTCCTGCCTTCCAATAAGCCATAGTCAACGCCAATATGATGCATATCACTGTAGTAAAAGGTCCTGTGCGTAAACAGTGCCCAAAATACTATCCGATCTTCACATATTTCAGCAACAGCGGCCCACTGGTAACGCATACAAAAAAGCGTCACCAGCAGTGCAAGATAGATGACCGCAACGAGAAGTGTCACTTGCAGCGCACCCGGAACTCGCAGGAATGCTCCGATTGATTCTTGATGGGAAATCAGCATAATCGCGTATGCTGCCGGGATACTGATCATCAACAATACCGATAGCATAAAGGTATGCTGGGCTACAACAAGCCTCTCTTTCTTCATCACGCACCTCGATCCATCTCTCATCCTCTCATCCCTCCTGATAGAAGAAAAAGCCTTACTTCCGACACCATGCTATGGTTCAAAAGTAAGGCTTATCTGGCAGCGGGAGAAGGATTCGAACCCTCACATACGGAGTCAGAGTCCGCTGTGCTACCTTTACACAATCCCGCTATGTTCTGACGAACAAAAACTATTATACAGGTTTTCCTGCGTTTGTCAACAGTTTTTTCGCCAGCCCTCTCTATTTTTATTTCCCCATCCACTGGCGCAGCCGCTCCCACAGCTCCACCGCCCGGAATTTCAGCACGTACCCCTCCTGCTCCGTGATCAGCTTCACGTCCTCGCCGTCCATCCCGGCGTCCAGCGCCGCCTCCTCCACCTCCGTGCAGGAGGCCGTGCACAGCGGCGGATACACCACGCACCACCAGTTCCGCCCCGCGCCCTCACCGATGATGACACGCAGCGCCATGTACTCCCCCGCGGGCAGGGCGAAACCCTCGTACTCCTTCCGCGGGAACTCCGCCATCTCCAGCGCCGCCCGCACCGGGTACGCCCCGCCGCAGGCGTCGAAGGCCACCTGTTCCAGCTCCGGCAGCACCTCTCGCAGCCTCTCCATGGCCTCCGCCCGGTCCGCCGCCTGCTCCAGCACCTCCGTGGCCCGCGCCAACACCGCGTCCCGCGCCCGCAGCTTCATGGCCTGGTCGTCCTCGCTGTCGGAATTGGCGATAACGTGCAGCCGCACCATCTTCTCCTGCAGATCGTCCTGCCGGTGCAACGACGCCGCGCCCCACACCAGCACCGCCGCCAGCGCCAGCAGCACCGCGATCTCCACCGGTCTCCACTTATTATTATAATATGTATGCATAAAAACACCGTCCTCTGTAGATTTCCTACATTCTGGACGGTGTTTCCTCTTTTTATACCGGCTGCGTCAAAAAAGTCAGCGGCCACGTTTCCTGCAGTGCATCCGCCGCCGCGAGTGCAGCCTCCCGGTCGTCGAACAGCCCGAACACTGCGCTGCCGCTGCCGCTGAGCAGCGTACCCAGCGCGCCCCGGGCCCGAAGCGCGTCCTTGATGGTCCGCAGGCTGCTGCCCTTCGGCACCACCCGCTCAAAGCTGTTGTGCAGCTCCGCCGCCACCGCGTGGACGTTGTTCGCCGCCACCGCGTCCTGCATATAGCGGCTGTTCCGCACCAGCGCCGAACCCGGCTCGTCCAGCCGGCGGTACATCTCCGCCGTGGAGTACCCTGCCTCCGGCTTCACCACCACGAACCAGCCCGCCGTCAGCGGCGGCAGGGGGGAGACGACCTCGCCCCGCCCCGTGGCAAGCTGTGTTCCGCCCCGGATAAAAAACGGCACGTCGCTGCCCAGCTTCGCCCCCATGCTCTCCAGCGCGCCGTCGCCGATACCGCTGTCGTACAGCGTCCGTAGCGCCCGCAGCACCGCCGCCGCGTCGCTGCTGCCGCCGCCCAATCCCGCCTGCATGGGGATACGCTTTTCCAGTGTGACGGTCACACCGTCGCTTTTCAATCCCGTCTCGGCGAAAAATACCTTCGCGGCTCTCATGCACAGATTGTCGTTCTCGTCCTCCGTCACCGGCGCGTCGCAGAGAAGTCTGTCCCGCCCGGTGCCTCGTTCCACCGTCACCGTGTCCCACAGGCCGATACGCTGCATGACGGACGTGACCTCGTGGTACCCGTCCGCCCGCTTCGCCCCTACCTCCAGCGTCAGATTCACCTTTGCATGCGCTCTTTCCGTACACCTCATGGCGTTCCCTCACAAAAAATAGTGCTGCGGCAATGCCGCAGCACTATTATAGCATACCCTTCTCAGCCGCGCCAGCCTTACTTGACGATCTTGCGGGCCTCGATATAGTACCGCTTGTCCTGGGCGTGCCCCATGGAGAACGTTTTGCGGGGCAGCACGCCGTCGGCCATAACGGTCTTGAACAGCTGCTCCTTGCCCATGGCGGGCAGCAGGAAGCCCATGTTGCCGCTCTTGCTGCCCAGCTCGCGGGTCACGTCGTCACCGTGGATATAGTCCACCTCGCCGCCGTTGTCCTTCAGGTACTGGTCAATGACCGCCTGCAGGGTACCCACAGCCAGCTGCACCTTGGGATCGGGCACGGTGATGAAGTGGCTCTCGCCGTTCCACACGAACTCGATGGTGTGTCCGTCGCCCTTGCCCTCGTAGGCGTTGGGATACGCCGCGCGGAAGGCGTCCATGAACTTCTGATGGTCCACGCCGAACAGCACCCGGTGGATGGGCTCGAACTGCAGCGCATCGTCGTGATTGTTGACCACCTCCACCAGCGCGTAGCGTGCGGGCAGCGCCAGATACTCCTCCGGAGTCTTGCCCTTCTTCTGCTCCTCGTAGCAGGCCTTGGCGGTAGCCAGGGAGTGGTTGCCGTCGCCCACGGCGAACAGCAGGGGCGCCACGCCGGACACGCCGTACTTCTTCTTCATCGCCGCGTCGGTGGTCAGACCCTCCAGCGCGTCGGCCACGGCGTCGATCTGCTTATCGGACAGCTTGAAGCCGCGGATATGGCCGCCGTTCTGCATCAGGTCAAAATCATAGACCTTCTCCATCCCGTCGGCAGCGGCGGTCAGGGGCTCGATAACGGTCTTGTCGGGGTCGTCGATCAGCAGCATCACGTGGGGCAGCTCGATGGGCGCGTTGCGGCGCACCTTGGCCCGGGGCGGGATGCGGTCCAGCACGGTGCCCTCGGTGGCGCGGATGAGCGCGCCGGAGCCGGGGGTGAAGTCATAGGCGTCCAGGTCCACCATGCCGATCAGACCGTGGCGGATCTTGCCGTCGGACTGCTGCCGCTCGATGTAGATGAGGGAGTCGGTCAGGGTCTCGAACACGCCCTCGGCCAGATACTTCTTCATGGCATCGTTGATATTCTCGATGTACTCGTCCACGTTGGGTGCCTTCAGGTTGGCTTCCGGCAGGATCAGGCGCAGGGTAGAGGGCGCGTCGCCCACTTTCTCCTCCACCGCCTGCCAGTACTCCGGCTCAGAGGTGAACTGATCGCAGGCGACGACCGCCCACTTGGTCATGTCCTGGCCCTTGGGCAGCAGGATATCCGCGGGATAAAAGCCCAGCTTGTCAAACTTCTTGTTCATGGTCTCCTCCTTAGTGTATGTACATGGTCGTGTACAAATTGTTCTACGCTGATAATACCAAATCACCGCGGTTTTTGCAATCGCTTTTCCAATTTTATTCAGGTAATCTCAAAAATTTTTTGTGCATATCCTCCACTTCCCCGGGAAATGCTACGGTAAGCAGCAGTCTCAAACGAATGGAGGTCATGTATATATGAAAGTACTCGATCGCATCGCGCTGGCGCTGGTCATCATCGGTGCCCTGAACTGGGGCGCCGTGGGCCTGTTCCGCTTCGACTGCGTGGCGGCCATCTTCGGCGGCCAGGCCGCCCCCATCAGCCGCGTCGTCTACGCCCTGGTTGGTCTCGCCGGCCTGTGGTGCATCACGCTCCTGTTCCGTGACAGCACCACCGATGCCTGAGGATAACGAAAAGACCGCCGAAAGGCGGTCTTTTTCAGAGTTTTCGGTTCACAGGATCCGTTTCTCCCTCTTGCGCCCCATAACGCCTCCGTCCCATCAACACTTTCCCCGTTGACAGTCAGAACACCCCGCCGTTATACCGCCGCTGAACTCGCCAAAGAACAAAAAACGCGGCGAACAGCCCGGCAAAGAGGACGACCAGCGCAGCCGCCATTCCGGATGGTGCGAATAGGGCGATCATACCGCTGACAATAAGCGCTGCGGAAATCACAAACAGTCCCTTGGCAAAAGCCTGTCCGTAAGCTTTTTCGTCCTCCGGCTTCACCTTTTTCCGGTGGTACCCATGGATCAGTTCAGTCTTTCCTCGATAAATCAGGATACCCAGCATCAGAAACAGCGCCCCTATCCCCCACATCAGTATCGCGTATGCCAGCACCTGTATCCCTCCTCCGTTTTTCGCGTTCACATCACCCCATCGTCACCAAACAGGTCACCATTTCCTCCAAAAACGCCCAAGATACCTTGGACAAATACTTCACCAAAAGGGTCACCTTACGGCCAAAGTGTGCACCAGCTTTTCATCCGGGTCCGCCAGCATCGTCTGATACGTGGTGTATATCACCATGCCCGGCCTGGCCCCGGCGGGCTTCTTCACATACTTCACCTGGGTGAAGTCAACGGGCACTTTTGTGCTGTTTTGCGCCTGGGAGAAATACGCCGCCAGTGCCGCCGCCTCCGCTATGCTCTGCGCATCGGGTTGTCCGCCACCGGTGGACAGTATCACGTGGGAACCGTGTATCTTCTGTGTGTGGAACCACAGGTCCCACTTCTCCGCGTCCTTCGCCGTCAGCCGGTCGTTCTGCCGGTTGTTGCGCCCCACCAGGATGCGCAGCCCGCTGCTGGACCGGAACTCTCTGGGCTTGCTGGGCCGCTGGAAGGGCTGCTTTTTCCCCTTCGTCCGCAGATAACCCCCGTCGGTCAGCTCCGCCCGGATGTCGTTGAAGTCCTGCTCGCTTTCCGCCAGCGCCAGCTCCTGCAGCACGCTCTCCAGATACTGCAGCTCCGCCCGTCCCTTCTCCAGCTGCTCCGTGATGTACCGCTCCGCCGTCTTGGCCTTGGTGTACTTCTTGAAGTACTTCGCCGCGTTCTCCTGGGGCGAAAGGCGCACGTCCAGCGGTATATCCATCTCCCCGCAGTCGGGATCATAGTAATTCTGCGCCGTCAGGCGCCCCATGCCCCGCTCCATGCGGTACAGGTTCGCAGTGATCAATTCACCGTAAATGCGCCATTGATCCCGGTCTTTGCTGTCCAGAAGTTCCTTTTCCTGCATGGCGATCTTCCGCCGCAGCCGGGCGGCGGCATTGTTGGCGGTCTTCAGCAGGTCCTGCCCCTTCTGCTTCACCCTCTCCGCCTGCTCCCGCTTGGCGTAGAAGTCGTCCAGCAGCGCGGAGAAGCTATCGTACCGCTCCGCCTCCGCCGCGCCGCCGTACTGCCCGATGTCCATATAGGTGAAGTCCATGGGTGCCCCGGCGCGTTTCAACATAACGGGTGTAAAGTGGTTTTCATTCACAGTATCCCGCCACATGGAGAAGGCCCGCCACAACGCCCCGGCCGCCTCCGGCACGGGGACATCCACGCTGCCGCAGGCGCGGAAGGCCAGCTCCCGCGCCACCAGCGGCGAAATGCCGTTGAACGTATCCACCAGCCACTTGTCCGTGGGCACGTCCGCCTCCGCCGCCGCGGCAAGCGCGGCATATCCTTCCTCTGTTACCGTGAAGGGAGATACCTTGTCAGGCGCTGCAGGCAAACGGTAAAACAGCCCCGGCAGCACCTGCCGGTCGGGGTTCATCTCAAGATCTATCCGCCGCAGGCAGTCCAGCACGCGCCCTTCCCTGTCCGTCAGGATGATATTCGCGCGGCGCGGGAACGCCTCCAGTATCAGGCTGAACCTACTGCGCTCGCCCATTTCATCGGCGGCGGAAATGTGCAGCTTCACCACTCTTTCCAGCGGTATCTGCTCTACCTCCTCGATAATGCCGCCGGAAAGATACTTCCGCAGCAGCATGCAGAACATGGGCGGCTGGGCGGGATTGTCCCGCAGCAGCCCGGTCAGATGCAGCCGTGGCTGCCCGCCCCCGGCGGACAGCAGCAGTCTGCGGCTGCCCCGCAGCAGCAGCACCACCTGGTCGCGGGCGGGCTGTTGTATCTTCTCGATACGGCTCCCGGTGATCTGGGTTGCCAGCTCCGCCACCACGCCCTGTAAACATACGGCATCCAGCGGCATATCAGCCCTCCTTCATCATCTCGCGGAACAGCTGCTCCGCCCTGTCCTTCCCGCCCTTCAGGTACAGATACCCCATCAGGCACTCCAGCCCTGTGGCGGCGTGGTACTGTGCGGGGCTGGCGCTGCGGGACATGGTATGCACATTGGCGTTCCGCCCGCGCTTGTACACCGCCAGCTCCTCCTCCGTCAGCAGGGGCAGTATCTTCTGCATCTTCTCCGCCTGCGCCGGGGCACAGACCAACGCGATGGTGGCCCGGTGCAGGTCCTTCCCTGTCGCCGTACCGTGGACACACAGCCACGTGCGCACCAGGGTCTCGTACACCGCGTCGCCCATGTGTGCCAGGGCGATGGCGCTCATTTTGTACAGCTCCTCGGTTGATAATTGGGGTGCGAAATAGTTCAAAATATCACTTCCTCTTGCCCAACATTATGCCACTTTTCCGCAGCTTTGGCAAGGAAAACTATCGACATCCGCCCCCCGCCGTGATACAATAACCACTGGAAATAATTCCTACACTTTTACAGGAGGTCGTTATATGCCAAACACCGAAAAACGTTACAAAAAGGGCGAGATAATTTGCCGTCCTAAAGAGATGGTCATGAGCATGTACAACATTCTCTACGGCAGCGTGGGCGTCTATTTCGACTACGGCACGCCGGAGCAGCTGGAGGTGGTGACGCTGCGTGAGGGCGACTTTTTCAACGTCATCAGCTTTCTGGAATCCCGCCAGCGCAACACCACCGCGGTAGCGCTGGAAAACACCATTGTCAGCGAGATAACCTACGACAATTTCAGCGCCTATTTCCGTGAAAAGCCTGCCAAGATCATGAGCCTGCTGCAGCACATGAGCGCGCGTATGCGCCAGATGCAGAAGGCGTATGTAGAGACCTGCCACGCCCTCGAAATGTGCGGCGACAAGGAAAAGCTGGCGCAGGAGCACAGCGAATGGGTGGAGAGCCACAACCGCACCTACGACCTGCTGCGCGCCATGTTCCCCTCCCTCTACCATGACCACGAAGACACCAAATAAAGCGCAAAAAAGAAAGCCCTTCCGGGCTTTCTTTTTTGCTTTTGCTCAGAACTTTCTCTTCCCTACATACGCCATACCGGTGACGCTCAGGATAGCGCTCACCGCATAGATCCCCACACCGACGTCAAACGTCTTGGGGCTGGACTTGCTTTCGTCCTTCTTGGTGTCGGTAGTGGTGGTGGAGTTGTAGTAGTAGCGGGGAGGAGTCTGCTCGGGCTGCGGCTCTCTTACAGTGAAAGTACCGTCCCCGTTGTCCACGGTCACCACGCCCTCTGCCATATAATCCGTCACATCCACAGTGAACGTACCGCCCACAATACCGGTCTTGGTGGGCACAGTCACACCACCGTTGGGGTTCACTGCCGTTGCAGCATCCTTACCGCCCCAATAGTTGTTCTCTAACGAGATAGTATCCGGCTTACCCTCAGCCTTGAACATCTCACCATTCTCATCCTTCGCATTGACCATGACGTTGTTCTCAACGACCAGGCTGGCACCCGTGTTGAATGTACCCAAGCGGATAGCCCTGTCATTCGTATCCTTGATATAGTTTTCTTTTATCGTAACACTACCGGAAAGTGCGTTGTCTTTGCTTCCCAACTCAATCGCCTTTGTTGCAATATTCTCAAACGTGTTATTCTTTATCTCAATGCCGTTCGTACTATACGCCAGCACACCTTCTTTACAATTCCTAAAGGTGCACCCCGTTACTGTCAAGTTTGTCAGAGCGAGCGAATCCGTACTGCCGGCAATTCTGATAGCTCGGTCTGTCTTGCTATCATTGCCAGGGAATGTGCAGTTCACAAAGCTAATACCGTTCACAGTATATCTGCAGCTCTGTTCATATCCGTCAAAATCCACACGCCCCGTGATCGTCAATCCCTCGAATTTGATATTCTCAAAATTAGCAATACAGTAGTAACCATTATTGGTCGCGTTGACATAGCTTCCGGAATCACGTACATAGTCATACGCCTGCTTGCCATTCTTACTCGCCACCTGCCCGCTATTTGCCGTAAATCCTGCAACCGTTACATTGTCTGCCGCCGTAAAAGTTACGTTAGAAACAGTGCGTGTATAATGCCCGTTCACTGTAACAGCCATCGCCGCCGCATAGTCGATTTCCGTGTCAAAGCCGCCGATGCTGTAATACTTTGTATTGCTACCGACATACTTTGTGGGTCTTCCGAGAATCAATTCTTCTGAAATATCCTCAGTAAACTTGATAGTCTTCCCCGTAATATCGCCGTATGCACCATCCAGAACGTACTGCGCATTTGCTTTGTTAACTTCAATTACGGCCGCTGTCATATTAGTCGGACCAGCAGGCAATTCAGAATAATCTGACGCTCCCACTTTATAACCTTTTGTCCGCTCGGGATTGTCTGCCCACGCCATCGTGGTGACGCCCAGCGCCATGACCAGCGCCAGAGCCATTGCCAATAACTTCTTCATTGTAAAACTCCCCATGTTTTAAGTATTTCCGCAATCCCCCTGCGTTTTATTGTGGGTGAACAATAAAACGCGCAAGCAGGAGTACTCCTGCGGATAGGTTGATTATAGCACCGTTTCCCCGCTTGTCCACGCCTTTTTACTGTTTTCTCCCTTTTTAACAAATCAAAAACAGCTGTTTTGGACGATTTGACGGAGAAAACCCGCACTCAAAAGCGCAGAGTCTCCCTGAGCGTGTCGCGGTTGTCCCGCGTGACGGTGACCACTCGGACCCGGGGATGGGCCGCCACGGCGCGCAGAAAGTCTGTGTCGGCCCTCTGCAGAACGCCCAGCACCGGCAGATCGCCGTCCAGCGCCGCCAGCACCGCAGCGGTGAACGCCTTCGCCTCGGACTCGGCGGGGCCAAGCTCGTCCATCAGCAGCACGTCCCCGCTCCTGTCCTGCAGGGCAGCCACGCCCAGCGTGTCGAACCTTTCGGACGTATACGCCCCGCAGTAAAACAGCAGGTTCTCCGCCGCGGGTTGTCCTCCACTGGCGGACAACAGGTGAACGGAGGGGCGCTCCAGCACCCCCGTCACCCGGCGTGTTTGGAATCCGCAGGGTCTGCGCCCACGCAGCAGAAATTGCACCAAAGTGGACTTCCCCACACCCTTTTCCCCGGTGAGGAACAGGTGCTCAGTGCATGGGACAGCCATGGTGCTCCTCCCCTGCCGCCTCGCGCCGTGTGGCGCGGACGCATATCATCTCGCCCGTGATGGAAACGGCTATCTCCTCCGGGGTAACGGCCTTGATGGCGGTGCCCACGGGTGTGTGGACAAAGGCGATGGCCTCCTCGGTGATGCCTGCCTCCCGGAGACGCTGGTTGACGAACGCGGTCTTTTTCCGCGAACCGATGACGCCCACGTAGGCAGCGGTCTTCCGCAGCACCTGCACCTCCACCTGGAAGTCGTGCTCGTGGCCGTTGGTCATGATGACCACATAATCCTCCGGGGTCACGGTCAGGTAGTCGTCGATGCGCTCATAGTCGCCGCATATCGTTTCATCCGCCTGGGGGAAGTTCTCCGGCACGGCGAAGCCCGGCCGGTCGTCGAACACCACCGGCCGGAAGCCCACGGTGCGCAGCAGCGGCGTCAGTGCCCGGGCAATGTGCCCCGCGCCGAAGATCAGCGCCCGCTCCCCCACCGGCAGGGGCAGGGACAGGCGGTCGGCCGCGGTCTCCGGCTCGCCGGTGACGCAGGGTGCGGAGCCGTCCATAGGCAGCGTCAGATAGCCCGGGATGCGCCCGCGGACGCGGCGCAGCACCTCTGCGGCCACGGTGTCCCAAGCGGTGTCGACCAAAGGCGCCGCGGTGAGCAGCACCGTCACATCGCCGCCGCAGACCATGCCCAGCTCGCCGGACTTGTTGAGCTTGAACTCGTGCAGCACGGGTACGGGCTCGCCGGCCAGCATGGCCTGCGCCAGCTGGATGGAACGCAGTTCCACCGCGCCGCCGCCGATGGTGCCGGAGAGCAGTCCGCTCTCCCCCACCAGCATCTGGCTGCCCTTTCCGCGGGGGGCCGAGCCGTCGTCCCACACGATGGTGGCCAGGACGGTGGGCCGCTTCTTCTCCCGCTGATAGAGCAGGGTCTGAAAGATGGTGTTCATACGCTTCTCCTTTCAAGGGCTATAGGGAGTGGCTATGCCACTCCCTATTCTTTTATTCAGCCGGCGGCCTCCACAGCGGGGAGAGAGTTGGCCACCAGCGCGTTGTACTGGTCGATGCTCAGGTCGCAGTGATAGAACAGCTGGAAGTAAGTCTGGGTGACCTCGTACATATCGTAGTCAGCGGCCTCGGGGTACAGGACCTTGGCCATCCACTGCATACCCAGGATACGCTGGACACTGGGGGGAAAGCCCATCCAGTTGTAGGGGCCAAAGGGCACCTCGTAATACTTGCCGTCCTTGATGGCGGGAATGGTCTGCCAGTTCTCGTTATCGGCTACGGTGCTGTAGATGCTGCCGGGGGCGAAGATCACGAAGGAGGGGTTCCAGTTCAGGATCTGCTCCATGTCCACCTCGTTGCCGGTGCCCTTGCTGGAGGGCTCGTCCACCACGGCCAGGTTGTTGCACAGCATGTCGATGACCTCCGCGTGGAAGGAGCCCTTGGCGATAACGTTCAGGCCCTCTTCACCGGCGATGTACAGGGCGTCGGCCTTCTCCACGCCGTCCACCACGGCCTTGACCTTGTCATAGGCGGCGCGGCAGTAGTCCGCCAGTGCCTGGCCCTCGTTGGGCATTGCCAGCAGGTCGCTGAGGAGGGCGTAGGTGTCGTCCATGGAGGCCAGGTAGGCGTCAATGTGGACGAAGGGGATGCCGGTCTGCTCCTGCAGGGCGTCCATATCCTCCACGATGCTGCCCTTGGGCTCGCCCACGTCGATGACCACATCGGGGGCGGCTGCCAGCAGCGTCTCAAGGTTCAGCTCGCCCTTGCCGCCGTACAGCTGGCCCAGCAGGGGCAGGTCAAGGTACTTGGCGTCAAAGTACTCCTTGGCGGTGTCGTCCCAGGCGTTGGCCACGCCCACCATCTTGTCGGGCGCGATGGCGAACACCACGATCTGTGCCAGAGGGCCGGAAACGGCGATCTTCTGGATATCGGTGGGGACGGTGACCTCACGGCCGCAGGAATCGGTGAACACACGGGTGGTCTCCGTGGGCTCGACGGGGGGCTCGTCCTGTGCCTTCTGGCCGCAGGCCACCAGGCTCAGGCTCATGACCAGCGCCAGGATCAGCGCCAGCAAACGTTTCGTCTTGTTCATGTGGTTTCTCCTTCTTTCGTCGTAAATGCTATTATTCCAAAGCGGCGGACACCGGGCAGCTGCCACGGGAAGTCCGGATCGCCGGTGGACACAAGTCTGCTGCGGAGGTCCTCCTCCGTGTACGTTCCCCCGCCGTAGAGGGTCAGGAAGGCGCGGGCATCGTCCCGCGTGCGGAAGGGCTGGGGGAAGTCCAGCGCGCCGCGCCGCGCGGTATAGGGGATGCCGCGGCTGTCCAGCACCGCGCAGGCGCGGGCGAAGCTGTGGCGTCCCGGCTCGCGGGGCGCACCGGAAAAGCGATGGCATACATCGTCACGGACGACGGCGGCCACGGCGCCGCGGCACTGTCGGCCCGCGGCGTCCAGTATCTCCTCCATGCTGCCGAAAAAGCAGAACACCATGGCGTCGAACCTCTCCGCCGGGCTGTAGGTGAGCACATCGGTGCAGAGGGGCTCAACGTTGTAGATTTGCCGCGCGGCCAGTTCGTCCCGCAGGACGGACAGGGCGCGTTCGTCACGCTCCGCCGCCGTCACACGGGCGAAGTGGGGTGCCAGGGCCAGGGACAGGTATCCCAGTCCGCAGCCCGCGTCGCACACCGTGGACGCCCCCGCCAGCTGCGGCAAAAGCAGGCCGGTGAGCTTTTCATGGAAGTCCGTGCGGCGGCAGGCATCCGCCATAAAGCGGACGGCGTCCGGCGACCAGTTAAACATGATCGGTACCCTCCATGGGGACCAGGACGGCGCCCTGCTCCGTATCCACCAGCGCGGCGGATACGCCGTAAAGCCTTTGGATAAGGTCCGGTGTCAGGACGGCACGGGTATCGCCCTCCGCCGCCACCATGCCGCCGCTCAGCGCCAGCACCCGGCGGGAGAACCGCAGGGCGTGCTGTGGGTCGTGGGTAGACAGCAGCACGGTGTATCCCTGTTCCGACAGGGTGCGCACCTGCTGCAGCACCCGCAGCTGGTTGCCGTAGTCCAGCGAGGACGTAGGCTCGTCCATTATCAGGATGTCGGACTGCTGGCACAGGGCGCGAGCGATGAGCACCAGCTGCTGCTCGCCGCCGGAGAGGGTGGCAAAGTTGCGGGTACTGAGGTGCGCGACGCCCATCCGTTCCAGGGCGGATAGCGCCTGGGCATCCAGTTCCTTCGACGGGGACCGGAAGGGCGAGAGATAGCGGGTCAGCCCCATAAGGGTCACATCCAGCACGGAGTAGCCGAAGGTGGGGCGGTGTATCTGGGGGATATAGGCGATGTGGGCGGCCAACTGACGGCGTGTCATGGTGCGGACGTCCCGTCCGTCCAGCAGGATGGTTCCGGTATAGTCCTCCAGCCCTCCCAGCAGGCAGCGGAAAAGTGTACTCTTCCCTGCGCCGTTGGCGCCCAGCACGGAGAGGAAGTCGCCGCTCTGCGCGGTGAAGGACACGTCACGCAGGACGGGCGCCGCCTTGCCGTAGGCGTAGGACAGCCCCTGTACGGTGAGGATCACGGGCGGTCGCCTCCTTTCACCATCAGATAGATGAAGAAGGGCGCGCCCACGAAGGCGGTGAGGATACCGATGGGTATCTCCGTGGCCGCCAGAGTGCGGGCAAAGTTGTCCACCAGCAGCAGAAAGGCCGCGCCGAACAGACAGGCCATGGGCAGCAGCCTGCGGCAGTCGCTGCCCACGATACGGCGGCTGAGGTGGGGTATCACCAGTCCCACCCAGCCGATCATACCGGAAACGGAGACAGCGGAGGCCGTCAGCACTGTGGCGGAGAGGATGACCGCCAGCCGCAGCCGGTCGGTGTTCACCCCCATGGCCCGGGCCTCGTCCGCCGACAGTGTCAGCAGGTTCATCCTCCAGCGCAGCAGGAACAGGGGCACCAGCCCCACGGCCATGCAGACGGCGGCAAATTTAACGGTGTGCATCCGGGTGCCGGACAGGCTGCCCATGAGCCAGTAGGTGATCTGGGGCAGTTGGTTGGTGGGGTCGGCCACCAGCTTGATGTACGACGTACCGGCCGAGAAAAGCGAGCCGACCATGATACCCGCCAGCAGGAGGTTCACCACCCGGCTGCCGCGGGTATGGCTCCCCACAAGATAGACCAGCGCCACGGACAGCAGACTGGCCAGAAAGGCGAACACCGTGACCATAGCGGTGCTCTGCCCGGTCAGGATGGCCAGAGCGGCGCCGAAGCAGGCGCCGGAGGATGCGCCCAGGATGTCCGGGGCGGCCATAGGATTCTGGAACACGGTCTGATAGCCGGTACCGGCAGCGGACAGGGCGCAGCCCACCAGGCAGGCCAGCAGAATGCGGGGCAGACGGACATTCTGCACGGCGATGGCCATGTTGTCCGTCCAGGTCTGCTCCACGGGGAACACGCGGGAGAGGAGGATGCGCACCACCTGCCCCAGCGGGACACCGTAGCGCCCCAGCACGAAGGACAGCAGGAAAAGCGCCAGCAGGACTGACACCATGATGGCTATACTGCGCCGGGGGTGACGTGGCGTGTGCATTGGCTTCCCTCCCTGTAGAGTGTATACGTTGTTTATTTTACAGGATAACGCAAAAAATGCAAGAGGCATCGTGCGGTATTGTCGCACATTGATGCGAAATTGGCAGATTCTCCGGCAGAGATCCGCCGGATAGTCATAAGGTTTCTTTATACCCTACTATACATTCCCGCTTTTCACGGGGCTGCGGGGGCGCTATAATGGAAAGCGTGAGATAACATCACTTTAAAATGGCAAAGGAGGGAGTCCATGGCGGGTATTTTTATACCGGACCCCACCCAGCGGGTAACAGTGTTCCTCGGCGAAGCCGGGTGCGGGAAATCCGAGCTGGCGGTCCACTGGGCGCTGGCGGCGGCCCGCGCCGGGCGGCGGGTCGAGTTCTTCGACCTCGATCAGACGAAGCCGCTGATGCGTTCCAGGGACGCGGCCGGTCTGCTGGAACAGGCGGGGATAACGGTACACTTCGAGCATCAGACCGCCGACGCGCCCACCCAGGTGGGCGGCCTGGTCCCGGCGCTGCTGGACAGTGCGCGCACGGTGATACTGGACGTGGGCGGCAACGACACCGGGGCGCGGCTCATCGGCGGGTGCGCGCACCTGCTGAAAAGCGCGGACGCCTACTTCGTGGTGAACCCCTACCGCCCCTGGTCCGGGACGGTGGAGCACATCGACGGGACACTGAGCGCCGTGCTGCGGGCCGCGCGGCTGGGTCTGCCGCGGTTCCTGCTGAACCCCAACCTGGGGGCACAGACCACGGCGGAGGAATTCCTTGTCGGTGTGGAAAAGGGCCTTGCTCTGCTGACCCCCTACGTCAAGGTAGAAGCCGCGGCGGTGCCCGCGGGCCTGTACGACACGGTGCGGGAAAGGACGGAGCTTCCGCTGATCCCCATCACGCCGCGTATGTCCGCTTCGGAAACGGAGCTTGATGAAATCTAAGGAGGAAAAGGTATGGCACAAGTCACCATCCGCGCGGAGAGCTGCAAAAGCTGCGGCTACTGCGTGAAGTTCTGTCCCAAGGGCGTGCTGGCCGTGGGACACGAGGTCAACTCCAAGGGCTACCCGTTCGTGGTGGCCGCACACCCGGAAAACTGCATCGGCTGCGCGATATGCGGACGGATGTGTCCGGACGCGGCCATCGAAGTGTACAAGTAAGGAGGCGGCGACATGGCAAGAATTTTCATGAAGGGCACCGAGGCCATTGCGGAGGCTGCGGTGCGCAGCGGCTGCCGGTTCTTTGCCGGCTATCCCATCACCCCGCAGAACGAGATACCGGAGTACCTGGCGCGGCGTCTGCCCGAGGTGGGCGGCAGCTTTGTACAGGGCGAGAGTGAGGTCGCGTCCATCAACATGGTGTACGGCGCGGCGGGCACAGGCACCCGCGCCATGACCAGCTCCAGCTCCTGCGGCATCAGCCTTATGAGCGAAGGCATCAGCTTCTGCGCCAGCGCGCGGCTGCCCATGGTGTACGTGAACGTACAGCGCGGCGGCCCGGCCATTGGCACCATCCAGCCCGCCCAGCAGGACTACACCCAGGCCACCAAGGCCAGCGGCAACGGCGGCTTCAGAATGCGCGTGTTCTCCCCCGCCACGGTGCAGGAGGCGGTGGACATGACCTACGCGGCCTTCGACTACGCCCAGCGGGACCGTAACCCGGTGCTCATCCTCACCGACGGCGTCATGGGCACCATCATGGAGCCCGTGGAGCTCCCGCCGGAGCGCTCCGCCGAGGAGGTCAAGGCCCTGAAGGACGCGCTGCGCCCCTGCTCCGCCGTGGGACACGACGCCTATACCGAGCCGCGGGGCACGGTGGCCGCAGGCCGCTGGGCCACCAAGGAGCAGGAGCAGACCTGCCGCGACGCGGAGGCCATGTACCTCAGCTGGCAGAGCGAGGCCGAGGCCGAGACCATGTATCTGGACGACGCGGAGCTGGTGCTGACCGGCTACGGCATCTGCGGCCGTATCGCCCGCAGCGCGGTGAAGCTGCTGCGCGCGGAGGGGTACAAGGTGGGCTTCATCCGCCCCAAGACGCTGTTCCCCTTCCCCTCCGGCGAATTCGCCGGGCTGGACTTTGACAGGGTAAAGGCCATTCTGGACGTGGAGATGTCCATTCCCGCGCAGGTGGTGGACGACATCCGTCTGGCCATCAACGACCGCTGCCCCATCGAGACCTGTCTGCACGCGGGCGGCGAGATCATGGGCCGCAATGAAGTCATCAGTGCCGCCAAGGCGCTGCTGGAGCGATAAAGGAGGGGTCGGACATGGAAAAGGTATACGCAAGGACCAAGGGCATCAAGCCCGACATGGTGGACGGCTTCTGCCCCGGCTGCATGCACAGCACCATCTTTAAGCTCATCGGCGAGGTGCTGGAGGAGATGAACATGCTGGACAAATGCGCCTGCGCCATCGGCGTAGGGTGCTGCGGTCTGGGTATGGACTACTTCACCTACGACTATCTGCTGGCCGCCCACGGCCGTGCCTGCGCCGTGGCCACCGGTGCCAAGCGCAGCAACCCGGAGACCCTGGTGTTCACCTACCAGGGCGACGGCGACCTGGCCTCCATCGGCCTGGCAGAGACCATGAGCGCCGCCAACCGCGGCGAGAACATCTCCGTTATCTTCGTGAACAACGGCATCTACGGCATGACCGGCGGACAGCTGGCCCCCACTACCCTGGTGGGCATGAAGGCCACCACCGCCCCCAAGGGCCGCGACCCCAAGGAGCACGGCTACCCCATGCACGTATGCGAGGTACTGAACCAGCTGACCGCGCCCTACTACCTGGAGCGCACCAGCTGCAATAACCCCGCCAATGTGAACAAGACGAAGGCGGCCATCCGCAAGGCTTTCCAGAACCAGCTGGACGGCAAAGGCTTCTCCCTGGTGGAGATCGTCACCAGCTGTCCCACCAACTGGGGCCTGGAGCCGCTGGAAGCCCTGGGCTTCCTGGAGGAAAAAATGTTCGCGGAGTTCCCCCTGGGTGTCATCCGCGACAAGGATAAGGAGGGCGTGTGATGGAACGGAATCTGATGGTCGCCGGCTTCGGCGGACAGGGCGTGATGACGCTGGGCAAGTTCCTGGCGGAGGCCACCTGCAATTCCACGGACAAAAATGTGACGTTCTTCCCCTCCTACGGCGCGGAGCAGCGCGGCGGCACCGCCAACTGCTACGTGGTCATCTCCGATGATGACATCGGCGCACCCCTGGGCGATCAGATGGACGACCTGATCGTGATGAACGATCCCAGCCTCAACAAGTTCCTGTACAAGCTGGTGCCCGGCGGAACGCTGTACATCAACAGCTCCATCGTCAAGAGCGACATCCAGCGACAGGACATCAAGGTGGTGAAGGCGCCGGTGACGGAGCTGGCGCTGGAGCTGGGCAACACCAAGGTGCTGAACATCATCATGCTGGGCGTGTACATCGGCTATACCCAGGTGGTGCCGGAGGACGTGGTGTGGAACACCATTGAGCACAAGCTGGGTAAGAAGCCCGCCCTGCTGCCCCTGAACCGTCAGGCCTTTGAGCTGGGCCTGAAGCTGGGCCGGGAGCAGAGATAAAAAAGGCTTGCTTTTTACCCTTTAAAGCGTTAGAATACCACATCATCACAATATATAGCCCGCCCTCCCCCGCGGGAGAGGGCGGAGAAAGACTATGAACAAGGAGGAAACGCCATGTACTACCAGGTATCGAAGGAATTTTTCGACAAGCTGCCCAACGCCTGCTTCGGCGCGGTGGCGGTGCGCGGACTGGACAATACCCACGACATCCCGGAACTGGAGGAAATGCTGGCCGGGAACGTGGCCGCATGCGAGACATATTTCACGGGCAAGAAGCCCAAGGAAACGGAGGACATCCTGCCCTACCGGGCGGCGTTTACCGCCCTGGGTATCAACCCCAACAAGTTCATGTGCTCCATCGAGGCGCTGCTGACTCGTATCGCCAAGGGCAAGGGCTTCCCCCATATCAACGCGGCGGTGGACCTGGGCAACGCTGTGTCCATCAAGCACCGTCTGCCCATGGGCGCCCACGATCTGGACAGCATCGAGGGCGGGCTGGACGTCCGTCTGGCGGAGGAGGGTGACACGTTCATCCCCTTCGGCTCCACGGAGGAGGAAGCCCCCGACGTGGGCGAGGCGGTCTACGCCTGCGGCCACGAGATACGCACGCGGCGCTGGACCTGGCGCCAGTCGGAGCGCGGCAAGATCACGGAGAGCACCAAGGCCATCCTGTTCCCCATCGACGGCTTCTCCGACGTGAACGCGGCGGAGGTCCAGGCGGCGGCGGACGAGCTGGTCGCCCTGCTGAAAAAATACTTTGGCGAGGATCTGGAGATCGAGACCGGTACCGTGACGAAGGACCACCCCCGGTTCGACTTCTTTGTCTAAGCAAAAAAGAAACGCCCGCACGGGCGTTTCTTTTTTTGCCTATTCTGCGGAACCGGCCACCTGCCGCAGGGCGCGGAGCAGGGAGCGCGCCACGGGATTGTTCTTCACCGCGGGACGCATGGCCACGCCCAGTTCGCGGCAGCAGGCGGGCTCCAGCGCGCGGACGATGAGATTCTGCTGGTCGTAGTGGTCCAGCTCCAACCGGGAGAACACGGTGGCTCCCAGCCCGGCGGCCACCGCCGCCAGCACAGAGCGGTTGTTCATGCGGTCGTCGGTGTAGAGGGGCTCCACTCCGGCGCGGGTGAACACGCGGGTGGTGTCGGTGTTGGTGCCGTAGTCCGGCACGTACAGGGGCTTCCCCTGAAAATAGGTCACAGGCACGGGGTCGGGGATATGGCTGTCCGGCGGCAGCACGGCCAGGAATGGGTCGTCGCACAGCTTTGTCCAGTCCAGCTCCCCGGCGGTGAAGCGCCTGTCGGTGACGCCCAGCTCCACGCTGCCGTCCCGCAGCCAGTTGTCCACCTGCATGGGACTGCCGGAGATAACGCTGACGGTGATGTGGGGGTACTCCTCCTTCAGCCGCGCCACGGCGGAGGGCACCCAGCGGGTGGCCACCGTATCCAGCGCGGCCAGCCGGAGCGTGGACTCCTGCGAGCGCTTGCAGGCGCGGATGTCCCCGTTGAGCGAGTCGTATATCTGCAGGAGCCGGTGTATCTTGGGCATGAGCGCCTTGCCGTTCTCGCTGAGGCGGACGCCGCTGTAGCTGCGGTCCAGCAGCCGCAAGCCGATCTCGTTTTCCAGGCTGTTCATCATGTAGGTAAGGCCGGCCTGGGAATAGCCCAAAGTCTCTGCGGCGCGGGAGAAGCTGCCGGCCTCCTCGATGACGGCCAGTGCCTGTAATTTCTGTATGTCCATGGGCACACCACCTATAAAGAACTCTGATAGCTACAGTATGGCCCAGGGACGGGCGGCTGTCAAGGGGGACAGCCGCTTTTTTACCGGGCAAAATAGCGTAACAAATGGACATTTTTGCATGGCCGGAACCCCCTCCCCGGGTTGCACCGCGGGGCAGTATGGGGTATGATACAACATATTGGACCTTGGGAGGCCGCGCATGGGAAACACCTTGCAAAAAAAGAAAACAGCGGTCCTGTTGGCGCTGGTGCTGGCGGTGCTGGCACTGGCGGTCATCGAGCTGCTGGTGGGCTCCTCCGGGATGTCGGTGCGGGAATGTCTCAGCGCGCTGGCGGGCCGGGGTGAGACCGCGGCAGTGCGCATCATGCGGTACATCCGCCTGCCGCGTCTGCTGGCGGCGGTCATTGCGGGCGCGGGACTGTCCGCGGCTGGCCTGGTGATGCAGACGGTGCTGGGCAACCCCATGGCCTCTCCCGCCACGCTGGGCGTATCCAACGCGGCGGTATTCGGCGCAAACCTCTCCATCATCGCGCTGGCGGGCGGTTTTTTGTCCACAGGCAACAACCTGACCGGCTACACGGCGGGGGCGGACCCCTTCGCCACATCGGCCATGGCCTTCCTGTTCGCCGCCGGGTCGGTGGTCGCCGTGCTGGCGCTGTGCCGGCTGCGGGACTTCTCCCCCAACGTGGTGGTGCTGGCGGGCATCGCCCTGGGCTCCGTGTGGACGGCGGCCACCACGATCCTGCAGTTCTACGCCACGGACGTGGGCCTGTCCGCCGCGGTGATATGGAGCTTCGGCGACCTGGGCCGGGCGACCTACCGCTCCGACCTCATCATGCTGGCGGTAACGGCGGCGGGCCTCGCAGTGTTCGCATTGCTGTCCTGGCGCTACAACGCGCTGCTCAGCGGCGGGGACGCCGCGGGCAGCATGGGCGTGAACGTGCGGCTTCTGCGGTGGGTATCCCTGCTGCTGGCGTCGCTGATCACGGCGGTATGCGTGGCATTCCTGGGCATGATCGGCTTCGTGGGCATCATCTGTCCCCACGCGGTGAAGCGCCTGGTGGGCCATGACCATCGGTGGGCGCTGCCCACCTCCGCCCTCTGCGGCAGCGCGCTGCTGCTGGCGGCAGACGCCGTGAGCCGCAGCATCGGCGGCGGCTCCGCACTGCCGGTGGGCGCCATCACCTCCCTGCTGGGCGCGCCGTTCTTCCTGGCGCTGATCTTCGGGCGGAAGGAGGGCCGCGTATGCTGAACGTGGAGCACCTGACCTTCCGCTATGAGCGGCGGGGCCCCGCGGTGCTGAACGACGTAAACCTCTCCCTGGACGCGGGCCAGGTGGGCGTACTCCTGGGCCGCAACGGCTGCGGCAAGACCACCCTGCTGAAAACGCTGCTGGGCCTCTGTGCGCCGGAGAGCGGGCGCATCACCTTCGACGGCACCGCGCTGACCGGTATGCCCCGGCGCCAGCGTGCGCAGGTGGCGGCCTACGTGCCCCAGGAGATGGAATTCGGCGCGCTGCGTGTATACGACGCGGTGCTGGCCGGACGGGTGAGCCGCTTCGGCGTGCAGCCCGGCGCAGCCGACCACGCGGCGGTGGAGGCCGCGCTGGCGGACATGGACCTGACGGCGCTGGCCGGCCGGAACGTACAGACGCTGTCCGGCGGCGAAAAACAGAAGGTGGCCATCGCCCGTGCGCTGGCGCAGCAGCCCCGGCTGCTGGTGTTCGACGAGCCCACGGGCAACCTGGACGTGGCCAACGAGCAGCGGATACTGCGCCAGGCCAAGCGTCTGGCCCGGACAAAGGGCCTGACGGTGCTTTGTACCCTGCACGACCTGAACCAGGCGCTGCGGTGCGGCGACAAGCTGTTCCTCATGCGGGACGGACAGATACGCTACGCCGGGACCGGGGACATCCTGACCCCCGAAACGGTGTGGGAGATATTCGGCGCACGGATGCGTGCGGTGGACCTCAACGGACAAAGACTACTGATAGGAGCGGATGACGATGAAAACTAAAAGACTTCTGGCACTTGCCCTTGCACTGGTGATGTCTCTGAGCCTGTTCGGCTGCGGTGAAAAGCCCGCGGCGGACAACACCGACGCTGCACAGGATACGGTAACGGTGACCGACATGATCGGCCGTCAGGTGGAGATCGTACCCGGCAGCTATCAGCGCATCGTATGCATCGGCGCGGGCGCCCTGCGGCTGTACAGCTACGTGGGCGACGTCAGCCTGCTGTGCGGCGTGGAGGACATCGACAACATGAGCCTCAGTGAGCGGCCGCAGATGTTCGACGGCGTGGCGCGCCCCTATGTGATGGCCTACGGCGATGGCTTCGCCGCCCTTCCCTCCTGCGGCGTGGGCGGCCCTAACGCCCAGGCGGCCGAGGCGGAGAAGATACTGTCCTGCACGCCGGACCTCATTATATCCGAGTATGAGGACACGGAGAAGGAGGACGCCCTGCAGCAGCAGGTGGGCGTGCCGGTCGTCACCCTGCGCACTGGCGTGGACGGCGTGTTCGGCGAGGAGTTTAACGGTTCCGTCACCCTGCTGGGCCAGGTACTGGGCAAGGAGACCCGCGCCGCCGAACTGCTGGCCTTCGTGGCGGCCGAGACCGCGGACATCCAGGCGCGGACGGCGGACATCACCGAGGACAGCAAGCCCGCGGTGTACATCTGCGGCCTTGGCAACTGGGGCACCACCAACCACCTGATGACGGTGGAGGACTACAGCACCTTCCGCGTGGCCAACATCAAAAACGTGGTGACCGACCTTGGCACCAAGGGCGTGCAGCCCATCGAGGCGGAGAAGTTCACGGCGCTGGGCGCGGATATGGACATCATGCTCATGGATGCCGCGGCGGTGAAGAACATCAGGCCCCTGTACGCCGAGGACAGCGGTATATTCGACAGCTGCAGGGCCTGGCAGAACGGCGAGGTCTATCTGGAGATGGCCTACAACGCCTACTACACCAACTACGAGATCGCGCTGGCCAACGCCTGGTTCGCTGGGAAGTGCGCGTACCCCGACCGCTTCGAGGACATCGACATGACCGAGAAGCTCAACGAGATCACCGGCGCGTTCCTGGGCAAGGGCATCGCGGAGGACATCTATCGTATGCCCAACAGCTTCGGCGGGTATCAGAAAATCGATACGGCCACGTTCTTCAACTGAGGGCGGCGGTATGATCGACAAGCGAGATGTACAGGCGTTCTTCGACCGGCTGGCGCCGGAGTGGGATGCGGGACTGGTCCGGAACGAGACCGTCATCGGGCGGATACTGGATAACGCCGGCGTGCAGCCGGGCTGCCGTGTGCTGGACGTGGCCTGCGGCACGGGTGTGCTGTTCGGTGACTATCTGCGGCGCGGCACGGCGCAGGTGACGGCCATCGACCTGTCGCCGGAGATGGCGGCGCGGGCGGCGGAAAAGGCCGCCGGGACGCAGATCACAGTGCTCTGCGGCGACGTGGAGGCCGACCCGGCGGTACGGGCAGGCGCCCCCTACGACGTGGTGATGGTGTACAACGCCTTCCCCCACTTCCCCGACCCGGCAGTGCTGATACAGGCGCTGGCGGGACTGGTAAAGGACGGTGGGCGGCTGTCCATCGCCCACGGTATGAGCCGTGCGGCCCTGGACGCGCACCACAGCGGCAGGGCAAGGCCGGTGTCCTGCGGTCTGCTGCACGAGAACCGTCTGAAGACACTGATGGCGCCGTACCTGGACGTGGACGTGGTGATCTCTGATGACGAGATGTACCAGGTGTGCGGCATAAAAAGAGCATAAAAAATGACCCCCTCCGGGGTCATTTTTTATGTCGTCAAGAGTTTTCGGCCTGCCGTCTTACCCTCTCGGTATGTCCGCGAAGCGACGGGGCTGCTCCTTCCCCTCCAGAACACGGATGGCACCGGCCGCCAGAGCCTCCAGCTCGAACTCACCGGCCATGACCTCCACAGGCGCGATGAAGGACAGCTTTTTCGTCAGGTAGTCGGCCACATATTTGGAGTGCGCCAACCCTCCGGTGAGGATGATACGGTCCACGTCGCCGTCCGCCGCCGCCGCAAGGCCGCCGATGGCACGGGCACAGCTGTACAGCATCCCGTCGTAGACCAACTTGGCGTGCTGGTCGCCGTCGGCGATGCGGCGCTCCACCTCCTGGGCGTTGGCGGTGCCCAGATGCGCCACAAGTCCACCCTTTCCACGGATGAAATTCATGATGTCCCGCTCGGCGTACTTTCCGGAGAAGCAGAGGGACACCAGCGGCTGCAGGCTCACACCGCCCATACGCTCCGGGGCGAACATCCACTCGTCGTCCCGGACGCCGTCCACCATCTTCCCGCCGATGAACAGCCGAGCGGAGCCGCCGCCGCCCAGATGCAGCACGATCAGCCGGCAGTCGGCCAGGGGCTTGTGCAGAACGGTCTCGGCGCAGCGCATGGCCATGGCGCGGCAGTTCAGCGCGTGGCCCAGCATAACGCGGGGCAGCTCCGGCAGCCCGGAGAGCCGGGCCTCGTCGGTCATCTCGTCCACGGCCACGGGATCGCAGATAAAGGCGGGGATGCCCAGGGGCGCGGCGATGTGCAGCGCCAGCACACAGCCCAGGTTGGAGGCATGGGCAGCATTCTTCACGGTGAACATATAGTCCACCATGTCCTGCTCCACCACATAGGTACCTGCGGCACAGGAGGGCATCTGTCCGCCCCGGGCGCAGACAGCGTCCAGCGTGGTCAGGTCCACGTTATGGGCGGCCAGCTCCCGCTCGATGGCGGCTTGGCGGAAGTCCACCTGCTCCATGACCCAGGAGAAGGCCTGCAGCTCCTCCCCGCTGTGTCGGACGGTGGCGTCAAACTCCTTCTTCTCCCCGCAGAACAGTGCCAGCTTGGTGGAGGTGGAGCCGGGATTGATGACCAGTACACGTTTATCCATAGGTTTCGTCGCCCCGTAGGGGCACTCCTTCCCTTTTATTATTTAAAGTAAGTATACCCTATCTGGTGCGCTGTCCGCAAGCGGGGAACGCTGAAAGGGTATAAGGTTTTCCGATAGGTTCAGGACGCGCTTTTCGTCAGCATCCGCACAGCGTACTTCAGGAACATCTTCACCGCCGGGGACGCGTCGGCGCGGGAGTGCAGCACCGCGCCCAGCGTGATGCTGGCGGGCGGGTCTATGGGTATCATGGCGATGTCACAGATACGCTTTTCGGTGATGAGCTTGTTCATGACGCTGACGCCCAGCCCCTGCTCCACCATGGACATGACGGAAAAGCTCTCGATGGTGGTGTAGCGGATATTGGGCCGCACGTGGCTGCGGGCAAAGAGTGCCTCCACATCGTCGTCGCAGCCCAGGGCGGGCATGATGAAGCTGTCGTCGGCGCAGTTCCGCAGCGGATAGCAGTCGGCCTTCGCCAGCGGGTGGTCGCGGGGCAACAGCGCCAGCATGGGGTCCTCCGCCAGGGGTATCCACTCAAAGGGCATATTGTCCTGATAGCTGAGAAAGCCGATGTCCGCGGCCCGCTCCTCCAGCCATTGCGAGACCTCCTGCCATATCCCCTCCATCAGCTTGATCTCCACATGGGGATAATCCTGCTGGAAGGCGCGTATGACAGCGGGCAGCCAGTGGGTGGCGATGCTGGAATAGGCGGCGATGGTGACGGTACCTATCAGCAATCCGTTCATCTGTGCGGACAGCTCAAATAGCTTGTCCTCCTGGTGGGTGATCTCCCGGATGACGGGCAGCAGCAGCTGGCCGTTGGCGGTGAGCGCCACGCCCTTCGTGCTGCGGCTGAACAGGGAGAAGCCCACCTCCTTTTCCAGGGCGGAGACAAGCTGGTTCACCCCGGAGGGCGTATAGCGCAGAACTTCGGCAGCGCGGGAAAAGCTGCCTGTCTCGGCAGCGGCGAGGAAGGCGCGGCAGCGGGCGGTCTCCATGAGTTTTCCTCCTTTTTCTATTGTTAGTATTTCTTACAAGCCTTATAACAAAGTACAGCTTTACTTTTCCTGTGAAATATTCTACTATAGCATCAACAGGAAGGCAAGAGCCTGATACAAGAAAATCCAAATTCAGATCCACTAAAGCACAAGAAAGATCCAAAAAAATATAAACCAAATACAATTTTTTTCAAGGAGGATGTTACCATGAAAAACATTTCTACCCACGTTGCTATCGCCGTCGTTTCCCTGGTCCTGGTCGTAGCTTCCGCCTTTCTGATGACGGCTGCTGACGTCGAGATCCGCGTGCTGGCCAACTACCTGACCCTGGGTTGGGCGCTGGTGTTCACCATCTCCGCCACCCGCGCACTGCTGATGGAGCGCAGCCACGAGATGAAGGAGGAGCGCAAGAACGCTCACGCCGCCGCATAACAGGAGACACACAAAAAATGACCGCCCTCCGGGCGGTCATTTTTTGTGTGTCTGTTTCCCGCAGTAAAAGCGGTTGACGCTGGGGAAAAAATGCGATAAAGTATACCCAGCAAGTACGCGGAAGGAGGCGCAGGACATGGCGGACGGGACCACTATACTGTCCGTGGCCAAGGCCATGGAGATATTGCAGGAGCTTAGCCGTGAGGGCCGCGCCCTGTCGCTGACAGAGCTGGCCGCACGGTGCGGCTATCCAAAAAGCACCGTATTCGGCCTGCTGGGCACCATGCGGGAGTACGACGTGGTGACGCAGACTTCCGACGGAAAATACACGCTGGGGCTGCGGCTTTTCGAGTACGGACGGCAGGTAGAGCGGTCGTGGGACATCTCGCAGGTGGCCCGCCCGTACATGGAGCACCTGTCGCAGCAGACCGGCGCGTCAGTGATGCTGTCCATACGGCAGGGTGAGAATGTCATCACCCTGGACCAGGTGGAGGCGCGGGACAGCCTGCGCATCGTGTCGGATACCGGCGCGCGTCTGCCGCTGCACTGCACGTCCCAGGGAAAGGTATTCCTGGCGCACATGACGGACAGTGAAGCGCGGAAGCTACTGCAAAAACAGGCGCTGGCGCCCTTCACGCCCCACACCATCACGGATGTGAACGCGCTGCTGCTGGAGGCCTCGCACTGCCGTGAGCAGGGCTACGCCATTGAAAACGGCGAATACCGCATCGGACTGCGCTCCATCTCCGCACCGGTGTTCACGGTGGAGCACCGGGTGGCATACACCGTGGGCGTCATCGGTATGTTCCGCAGCGTGCGGAGCGAGTCGTTCGCACAGGCCATCGAACAGGTAAAGGCCACAGCGGGGATGATCTCCGCGGCCTTGGGATACAGATAAGGAGGACAGGGTATGAAGAAGATCGCGGTCATCACCGGTGCGTCCAGCGGCATGGGCAAGCGGTTCGCGGAAACGGTGGATGTGTACGGCACCTTTGACGAGGTGTGGGTCATCGCGCGGCACAGGGAGCAGCTGGAGGCACTACGTGAGACCGTCCCCTTCCCCGTCCGGCCGCTGGCGCTGGACCTCACTGACCGGAGCAGCTTCGACGTATACGCAGCGGCGCTGGCGGAGGAGCCGGTGGAGGTCGGTCTGCTGATGAACTGCAGCGGTTACGGCAAGTTCAGCGCCGTGCTGGACACGCCCCTGGCGGTGAACCTGAATATGACCGACCTGAACTGCCAGGCGGTGGTGGCCATGTGCCAGATCACTGCGCCCTACATGCCCTGCGGCGGGCAGATCATCAACATCGCCTCGGTGGCGGCGTTCCAGCCCATCCCCTACATCGACATCTACGGCGCCACGAAAGCCTTCGTGCTGAGCTTCAGCCGGGCGCTGAACCGCGAACTGAAGGGCCGGGGCATCGGCGTCATGGCGGTGTGCCCGTTCTGGACAAAGACGGCGTTCTTCGACAGGGCCATCAAGGCCGGCGAGGAACCCATCGTGAAGAAGTACGCGGCCATGTACGACCCGGACGACATCGTGAAGCGCACCTGGCGTGACGCCAAACGGGGCAAGGACGTATGCAAGTACGGGTTCGTGGCCCGGGCGCAGGCGGGCCTGACGAAGATACTCCCCCACAGCGTGGTCATGGACGTATGGATGAAGCAGCAGGGCCTGCACTGACGACAAATAAAAAGACCTTCGGGCCCGTGGGCCCGAAGGTCTTTTTTTACGCTTGCATCAGCTGCTCGGCAAAGGCTCTGGCATGGGCGGCCTTTTCCCCGTCCATGAAGGGATGGGCGTAGCCCAAATGGCGTTCAGCCAGCGCACCCAGGAAACGCATATCCGTGTGCCTGCACCAGCGGCGCATACCTTCGATGAACAGGTCGGCGCCCTTTTCCGGGCGGTAGCCGCAGGTGGTCAGGATGGCCATAGACTTGCCGGACAGCAGGGACGGCCCCTTGCCTCGGTCGCCGTAGTACTTGTCCATGGCGTAGACCAGGCGGTCCAGCGCGGCCTTCATAGGCGCGGGGCAGAACCAGGAGTGGATGGGCGCGGCCAGCAGCAGGATGTCGCTGCGGAGGACGGCGTCAAACAGGGGCGTCATATCGTCGGCTATGACGCAGGCGGGGCGCTCCCAGTCCTGCTGGCAGCCGCGGCAGGCGCGGCAGGGCTCGATATGCAGGTCGTAGAGGGAGAACTCCTCGGCGGTGTGTCCGGCGGCGCGCCAGGTATCCAGAAACGGGTCCAGAAGCGCCCGGGTGTTGCTGTGTTCGCCCCGCGGGCTGGCGAAGAAAACGGTCATGTGCATGGCGTTCCTCCTGCAAAGTATATTTACTTGCTGTGCCGCTGTTCCCAGGTCTCCTGGGCTTCACGCAGGTGCTCCAGCAGCTCGCTGTGGGAGCGATAGGCAAAGAGGAAGTTGTGCTTCTCCCGGAGCTCGTCCTGACGGTGGCGGATGTGGGACTTGAGGTTCTCCACCTTGATGACCACGTCGTGCTCATCGGCGAACTTGCGGATGCGGGAGAGCAGCTTGGCGGAGTAGACCAGGTCGATGGTGAACACGCCGAAGAAAAAGCCGATGACGAAGGAGAACGCCAGGTTGCGGGACAGCCAGTCCAGCGCGTCCAGAATATAGGGGTGGACGCAGAAGTAATACACGGCGCTGACCGCCGCCCACAGGGCGGAGAACGCCGGGCAGATCAGGCCCTGGATGTTGCCCCACTGCTTGCTGTAGTCCCACAGCCTGACCTTCATGAACTTCAGGGATACGATACCGGCGATGTACTCGATGGCGGTCATGCTCAGCGCCATGCCCAGAAACAGCAGGAGCTTCTCCCCCGCTGTGTCCACGCCGTTCTTCTCGCCCAGGGAGGCCAGCAGATAGAGGATACACAGGCCGGAGCCGTACAGGGGCACGTAGGGACCCACGCAGAAACCGGGGTTTATCCATTTACGCTCCGGGTTGGCGCCGGAGAGAAAGCGGCGGTACAGCAGCTCCGCCACCCAGCCCAGGGTGGAGCCGATGAAGAACAGGTAAGCCAGCGTCAGGAACATATTCATGGCAGAAGTTTATCCTTTCTTGTACATATAGCAGTACCAGGCGGTGCCGCCCACCAGCAGGCCGCCCACGATGTTGCCCAGGGTGACAGGGAGCATATTGCCCAGGAAATAGCGCCCCCAGGTCAGGGCGGACACGTCCACGCCGGCGGCCTGTGCCGCGGCGGCATAGGCGGGCACGGACTTGCCGAAAAGTCCCAGCACGCAGTAGGTCATGTCGGCAATGGAGTGGCTGAATCCCGCCACCACAAAGAACATGACCGGCGCCCAGGCGCCCAGCATGCGGCCGGTGACGTCCTTACCGGACAGGCTGACCAGCACGGCGATGGTGACCAGGATATTGCACAGAACGCCCATGAAGAAAGCGTTGCCGAAGGGCATGGACATCTTGCTCAGGGCCAGACGGAGGGTATAGGCCGCAAGGCCGCCCTCCCCCGCCCACAGCCAGCCAAAGCGGGCGCAGACGGCGGACAGCGCCAGCGCGCCCAGGAAATTGCCCAGGTACACGATGCACCAGTTGCGCAGCATGGCGGTCAGGCGCACGCGCTTGTCCAGCAGACTGATAACGATGAGGGTATTGCCGGTGAACAACTCGGCCCCGGTGAGCACCACCACGCCCAAGCCGAAGGCGAACAGCACGCCGGAGATGATACGCACCGCGCTGGCATTGGCGACGGTATAGGTGGCCATATTTGTGACGCAGACGGGAAAGCCGATCATCAGGCCGGCGGCGATGCCCAGCAGCAGGAGCCTAAGGCCGGTCTGCCGGGTCTTGGCCACGCCGGCAGCGGCATAGTTGGCCACCGTTTCGGCGGGGGTGAACAGATTCACAGGCACACCTCCCCGCTGAGGTGCTCCGCCGCGCGGACGGTGTGGGCCATCAGCACCGACGAGGTAACGGCGCCCACGCCGCCGGGTACGGGTGTAACGGCGTCGACGACAGGCTCCACCGCAGGAAGGTCGGCATCGCCGCAGAAGGTGGCGCCGTTCCAGTTCATGGACACGTCCAGCACCGTCTGTCCGGGACGGACATGGGCGGCAGTAAGGCTGTTCATGACCCCGGCGGCGGTGATGATAATGTCCGCCTGACGTGTCAGAGCCGCCGTGTCCGGCGTCCCGGTGTGGCAGACGGTGACGGTGGCGTTCTCCCGCAGGAGCAGCATGGACACCGGGCGTCCCACCACCGGGGAGCGGCCCACGACCACGGCATGTTCGCCGGCGGGGTCAATATCGTAGTAGTGCAGGATCTCCATGCAGGCCTGCGCCGTGCAGGGTGCGAAGCCCCGGCCCTGACCGGTGAACACGGCGGCGGCGCTGGCGGGGGTCATGCCATCCACGTCCTTATCCGGGGACAAGCGGGCGCAGAGGGCGGGTTCGTCCGCCCTCAGATGAGACGGCAGCGGGCGCAGCAGCAGACAGCCGTGGACGGCGGCATCGCCGTTCACCTCGTCGATGGCATCGGCCAGACGCGCGGCGGAGACATCGGCGGGCAAGGTGCACAGCTCCACGGTCACGCCGCACAGTGCGCCGCGCTTCTGCGCGCCGCGTATGTACGCGCCGTCGGCCTCGTTGTCGCCGCAGCGGAGAATGGCCAGCTTGGGCTGTACGCCGCGTTGGCACAGAGCCTCCGCACGGCGGCGGGTATCGGCGGACAGCGCGTCCGCCACAGGCTTTCCGGTAAGCAGAACGGCCATGGCACGTCCCTCCTTTTCGTCAGATCAGTCGGTCGCGGACGGTGCGGAATATCCGGTCGCCCTCCGCGGTACCTTGCGCCAGCAGGGCAAGGCAGCGGCGGTTCAGCTCCTCCGCCGCCACGGGGTCGGTCATGGTCTTCGTGTTGACCAGCACGTTCAGGGACGCGGCCTCCAGCGCACCGCGGAGAATGGCGGCGGCGCAGCCCGCGTCGGACACCGCCAGGCGGGAGCCGATGTCGGCCAGACGTCCGGCAGCGGACAGGGCGTCCACGCACAGCCCCATGATGCGCAGCGGCGCGGCGCAGGCGGTCACAGACGCGGCCTGCAGCGCCGTGGGCCGGGCCGGGTCGTCCCTGGGGATGGCGTAGGCGCGGCTGAGGGGCAGGAAGCCCTCCGCATCGGCGGAGACCTGGTCCAGCAATTCTTCCTGCAAAGCCTTCGTGCTTGATAGCAGCTGCTGTATCTCATCCTCCACCGCGGCGTAGGTCTTTTTCCCGGTGGTCAGACTGGCCACCATGCCGCAGAGCGCCGCACCGACGGCGCCGCAGAGGGCGGCGGCTCCGCCGCCGCCGGGAGCGGGCGATGCGGAGGACAGGTCGTTCAGAAATGCGCGGCAGGTCTTGTTGGTATCGTCCATGGCCCCCTCCTCAGAACAGGCCGCGGACCTCGCCGGTGGCGGTGTCCACGTCCACACGGCGGTACGCCGGGTCGGAGCCTGTGCCGGGCATCATGGAGATGCTGCCCGCCACGGGGCACAGGAACCGGGCGCCGCTGTACTCCAGTACATCGCGTACCGGCAGCCGCCAGCCGGTGGGCACCCCCTTCAGGGTGGGGTCATGGGACAGGGACAGATGGGTCTTGACCATCATGGTGCAGTAGTCGACGTACTTGGGGTCGGACTCGAAGCGCTCCGCCTTCTCCAGGGCCAGGGGCGACCAGTCCACACCGTCGGCACCGTAGACCTCCCGGGCGATGCGCTCCACCCGCTGGCGCAGGGGCATGTCGTCAGGATAGAGGAAGTCCAGGCCTGAGGGCTCGTCACAGGCGGCCATGACCTCCCGGGCCAGCTCTTCGGCTCCCGCGCCGCCGTAGCGCCAGTGGTCGGACACGGCGCAGCGCAGGCCGTGCGCCGCGCAGACGCGGCGCACCAGCGCCAGCTCGGCGTCGGTGTCGGTGTAGAACTTATTGATGCAGACCACGGGGGTGACGCCGGACTTGCGGATGGTCTCCGCGTGGTGGAGCAGATTCGCGCAGCCCTTCTCCAGCAGGGCGAGATCCTCCTGCGTATAGGCCTCCGGCAGCGGGCGGCCAGGGGTGACCTCCGGGCCGCCGCCGTGCATCTTCAGGGCGCGGACGGTGGCCACCAGCACGGAGACATCGGGCTTCAGCCCGGACAGGCGGCACTTGACGTTCCAGAATTTCTCAAAGCCGATGTCGGCGGCAAAGCCGGACTCGGTAACATGATAGTCGAACAGCTTCAGCCCCAGGCGGTCGCCGATGACGGAGGACTGGCCGATGGCGATATTGGCAAAGGGCCCGGCGTGTACCAGCACGGGCTGGTGCTCCACGGTGTAGCAGAGGGTGGGGTTTATGGTGTTGCGCATCCAGGCGGTCATGGCGCCGGCCACCTCCAGGTCCTCGGTGGTGACGGGCCTCCCCTGCTTGTCATAGGCCAGAACGATGCTGCCGATGCGCTCACGGAGGTCCTTCAGATCGCGGGCCACGGAAAGGATGGCCATCAGTTCGGAGCTGACGGCTATGTTGGCACAGGTGTCCATGGGATAGCCATCCATCTTTCCGTCGCCGCCGATATGCATTTTCCGCAGCGCCTGGCAACAGAAGTCCAGTACGAAGCTCCACTGCACCCGCGCCGGGTCGATGTCCAGACGGCGCAGGCCGCGCTTGGCCAGGGTCTCGTCGTCATAGTTGCGCTCGTGCTGCATGCGGGCGTTCAGGGCGGTCATAGCCAGGTTGTGTGCGTTCATGATGTCGTTGATGTCGCCGGTCAGGCCCAGGGAGAACTCGGTCATGGGTATCAGCAGGGCGTTGCCGCCGCCGGCGGCGGTGCCCTTGACGTTCATGGTGGGGCCGCCAGAGGGCTGGCGCAGGCAGCCGCCCACATTGACGCCCAGACGTCCCAGCCCCTGGATGAGTCCCAGAGACGTGGTGGACTTACCCTCCCCCAAGGGGGTGGGGGTGATGGCCGTGACCTCGATATATTTGCCGTCGGGGCGGTCCTTCAGGCGCTCCATGATGCGCAGGAAGTCCAGCTTCGGCGTCCTGCCGTGGGGCAGCACCTCGGAGGGCAGCAGGCCCAGCTTCTCACGAAACCACTCCACATCCGGGAGCGCCTGCTCCGCCGCCGCGCCGATCTGCCAGTCCTTGTAGACGGTGGGGTCCAGGGTGGTATGCCCCGCGGGGTCGGTATAGCTGCCGTTTTTGAAATCAAAAGTCATGTGGTGCCCTCCTTGCTACATCTTGGTGTTCATTCTAAATAATTATACATCATCATGTGGTATGCGTCAACAGGCGCGGCCATATCCGGGGGAATAATTTTCCTTGCATTTTCCCGTGAATGGCTGTATACTATCGGCAGCGTCGTGTAGGTATGGTGCGTTAAGTGCCGGACGGATGGGAGGCTGCCGCCGGACGAAGGAGCGTTGCTCCGCGATACCATTCCAGCTTCCACGATGTGAGCATGCACATGTATCTATATGGTGATACCTCCCATCCCAGAGATAAGGAGGTATTTTTTTATGCAGAAAAAAGAATTGGCCTGTGCCGGGACGCCGGTGTTCGACACCTATGCCCTGGCGGTGTGCGCGCTGCTGACCGCGCTGAGCGTGGTGCTGGCGCGGCTGCTGACGGTGATCCCCAGCGAGGTGAGCCGTTTTTCCCTGGAGGCGGTGCCTATCCTGCTGGCTGGGCTGCTGTTCGGCCCCCTGCCCGGCGGGGCGGTGGGCTTCGCCGCCGACCTGATCGGCTGCCTGTTCTCCCCCTACGGCTACAACCCTATCTTCTGCCTGCCGCCCATCCTGTACGGCCTGTGGGCGGGCCTTGTACGGCGGTACGTATGGGAAAAGCCCACTGTGTGGCGTGTAGCGCTGGCGGTGTTCCCGGCGGTGCTGTGCGGCTCGGTGCTGTGGCAGAGCATGGCGCTGGCGCTGGTATACGGCGGCGCGGCAAAGCTGCCCTTCTTCCTGACCCGGCTGGCCGCGCGCAGCGTGCAGTTCGCCGTGACCGGGTGCATCGACACGGTGCTGGTGTGGCTGCTGGCGCGGCGGAACGCGCTGGCGCCGGTACTGCAGCGGATGAAAACAAAGGAGCGTGGGGAGCATGACGCTTGAAGAAGCGCTGGCGTATATCCACAAGGTAGACTGGCGGGGCAGCGTGCCGGGGCTCAGCCGCATCGACACGCTGCTGGGGCTGCTGGGGCACCCGGAGCGCAGCGTGAAGTATGTCCATGTCACGGGCACCAATGGAAAGGGAAGCACCTGCGCCATGCTGGCATCGGTGCTGCGTGCGGCGGGCTATAAGACGGGGCTGTACACGTCGCCGTACATCTTCCGCTTCAACGAGCGGATGCAGATCGGCGGCGTGCCCATCCCGGACAGGGACGTGTGCGCGCTGGTGGAGGAAATACGGCCGCTGGCGGACAGCATGGATGACCACCCCACAGAGTTCGAACTGGTGACCGCCATGGGCCTGACCTGGTTCGCACGGCAGAGCTGCGACATCGTGGTGTGCGAGGTGGGCATGGGCGGCGAATTCGACGCCACCAATGTGATCCCCGCGCCGGAGGCGGCGGTCATCACCAACATCGGTCTCGACCACACAGCGGTGCTGGGCGGCACGGTGGAGCAGATCGCCGCCACCAAGGCGGGGATCATCAAACTCGGCTGCCGGGCAGTACTGTACCCCTGCGGGGCATCGGTGCGGCAGGTCGTCGAGACGCGGTGCCGCGCGGTGGGCGCGCCGCTGACCGTGGCAGACTTCGATGCCCTCTCCTTAGTCTGCGACACGCTGGAGGGACAGATATTCAACTACGGCCCATATAAGGGCCTGCGGCTGCCCCTGCTGGGCGGCCACCAGCTGCGAAACGCCGCCGTGGCGCTGACGACCATTGATGTTCTGCGGCAGCGTGGCTGGCACATTGATGAAAGTGCCGTCCGTCAGGGCTTAGCCCAGACCGCGTGGCCGGGACGGTTTCAGGTGGTGCGGCGGCAGCCCACGATCATTCTGGACGGAGGGCACAACCCCCAGTGCATGGTCTCGCTGGCGGCGGCCATCCGGGAGTACCTGCCGGGCCAGCCGGTAACGGTGCTGACCGGTGTGCTGGCGGACAAGGACTATGGAAAAATGTACGACCAGCTGGCTCCGCTGGCCGCGCGGTTCATCACCGTAACGCCCCACAATCCCCGTGCGCTGGACGCCGGAGCGCTGGCGGCCTTCCTGCGGCGATATGGCAAGCCGGTGACGGCCTGCGGCACCATCCGGGAGGGTGTGGCCCGAATGCTGGCGGAGACAGCGGCGGACGGCGCGGCGGTGTGCTGCGGGTCGCTGTATCTGCTGGGCGATGTGGTGCAGGCGATGGAAACGGCATAAAAAAAGAGACGGCTGCGCCGTCTCTTTTTTATACCTGTCAGCCCTCGACCTTCTCCACACGGAAAGCGTAGGTCGTGCCAGCCTCCAGCGTAGTGGCATCCACACCGGTCATGGCGTACTCGCCGTTGATGTAGAATCCCCAGTAGGTGCCGTCCGTATCGTAGTCAGCGGTCTCACCGTTGACGGTCTTGACGTACAGGCCGTACTCGGAGTCATCGCCGGCGATAACGCCCAGCTTCAGCAGCGCCGCGCCCACCGTTTCCTCATCGGTGTTGACGGTGAAGGTCACACTCTTGCCGTCGGCACCCTGCACCTCCACGGTGATGGCCGTGGCGCCTGTGCCGATAACGGCGCCTGTGCCGATAACGGCGCCATCCGCCACAGGCAGATCTACCTTGCCATCGTCCTTTGCGTCCTTCTGACCGCAGGCGGCCAGCGCCAGGGTCATGACCAGTACCAGCAGCAGAGCCAGCAGCTTTTTCATGGTATTCTTCATTTGCACAGTTACTCCTTATCACAAATTCCTATGAGCAGGCAGCCGCGCCGCACCGCGACGCGCACCGCCGAGCCGATGAAATGATTGCTGACACCCAGGGGGAAATCCGCCGTCAGCGCGGCGTCCTCCAGCGGGTACTGGGTGCCCTGTATGGTGACGCCCTCCGCGTCCGCACCCATGCAGAACACGGAGAGTATGCCGCTGCCGCGGGCGGGGAAGGCGACCTCTCCCCCGTCGCATATCGCCGTGAAGCGCTCGCCGCTGCCGTAGAGCCAGCCCTTCCCGCCGCGGCGGGCGATGTAGGCCAGCGTCTGCATATTGGCCACGGTGTGGTCGGTGCGGCGGCCGCCCATGCCGCCCAGCAGGTGGAACTCTGTCTCACCGCGGGCGAAGCCCTCCTTGACGGCGCGGATCATGTCCGTGTCGTCCTTGACCACCGGCAGGCGGAGGATATGGTCAAAGTCCGGCGGCGCACCCAGGGAGTCGAAATCCGCCACCAGCAGCGTGGGTGTGATATGCTCCTGACGGCATATCTCCCACCCGCCATCCGCGGCAATAACAGTATCCGTGGGCTGAATAGGGACGGGCAGGCCGTAGAAGCTGCCCGCACCAATGATAAAGCAGGACATGGAATATCCCTTCCTTTTCTTGTGTATGGCATGCGTGCCCGCCGCAGCCGTGCCGCCATACTCTGTGTATGGCAAACGGATCCGGCGCAGCCGGGGCGGGAACAGACCCGGCCCGCTGCCGGTGGATATTTTCGTCCTGGCGATGACGGAGCCGTGCCGCCATACTCTGTGTATGGCAAACGGATCCGGCGAAGTCAGGGCGGAAATAGACCCGGCAGCGCTACATCCACATGGCGAACAGGCGCAATATCGTCCCCACTGCCCTGCGCCAGAGGGGCCGTTTGGCAAGGCGCTCCGGGGTCATGGGCTCGCAGCGGACCATAGTGTTGTCCATGTCCTCCAGCAGTGACTCGATGGCGGGGACGCCGTAGAGCACCTCGCCGCACTCAAAGTGCAGCTGGAAGCTGCGGTAGTCCATGTTGACGGAGCCCACAAAGGCGATCTCACGGTCGGCCATGACGGTCTTTCCGTGTATGAGGCCGGGGGTGAAAGTGTATATCTTCACATGGTGCTCCATCAGTTCGGCGAAGTAGCTCTCGGCCACCAGGTAGGCGAACTTGTGGTCGGGGATACCGGGCATGATAAGGCGGACATCCACGCCGCTGTCGGCGGCAAGGCACAGCGCCTTGAGCATGGGCTCGTCAATGGCCAGATAGGGCGTGGTGATCCAGACGGTCTGGCGGGCGCGGGAGATCAGCTGCAGGAACAGGTCCTCGGCGGCGTTGTCGGGGTTGTTGTCGGGGCCATCCACCACGGTCTGGCAGAAGCCCTGGGTGGGGGTATGGTGCACGGGGCGGTAGTAGTCGTACTCGTGGTACGTCTGGCCGCCCATGCGCTCCCACATGCGCAGGAACTCCCGGGCAAGCCCCCAGGCGCCCTCGCCCTCCAGGCGGATGCCGCAGTCCTTCCAATAGCCGAAGCGCTCGATGATATTGGCGTACTCGTCGGCGATATTGGCGCCGCCGGTATAGGCGATGTCGCCGTCCACGCAGGTGATCTTCCGGTGGTCGCGGTAGTTGAAGTACAGGCGGTTCACATAGTGGTGCACCGGGTTGAATATCATGACCTCCACACCGGAGTCCTGCAGCTTTTCCAGCCGCTCATTGGGCATACGCATCATGCTGCCGAAGTCGTCAAACAGCAGCTTGACCTCCACGCCCAGGCGGCTCTTGCGGCAGAGGATGTCGGATAGCCTGTCCCATATCTCGCCCTCGGCCATGATGAAGTACTCCAGGAAAATGAACCGCTGCGCCTGCTCCAGCCTGTCCATCATATCGTTGAGATACGCCTCGCCGGTGGGCAGATACGTCACCTGGGTATTGCGGAACAGAGGGGAGTCCTTGCGGCTGAGATAATCCGCCACCGGATACCACTGGGGCGCGGTCTGGCGCAGCTTTTCCAGATTGGTCCGTGCGATCTCCTGCTGGACAAGAGGTTCTCCGATAGGCATGGGCTTCTTCAGGTCCAGGCGCTTGGCCTGGCGGTCGCCGCTCCACAGCAGATACAGGATGAGCCCCACCACCGGCACGAACAGTACCAGGATGATCCAGCCCATCTTATAGCTGGTGGCGCCGGGGCGCGCCCAGATACGCATGGCCACGATACCGGCCAGCAGCTGCAGCACGGTATAGGCCAGCGCCATGCGCTGCTTGAGCAGGTCACTGAGGACCACCACCAGGGCTATCTGCGCCAGCAGCAGCACCGCCACCAGCACAAGGCGCAGCGCGGCGGATATGCGGCGCTCCGTCCTCTGTTGTACCTTCGGCTTTTTCATCGGTGATCCTCCTCCCTTCCCGTTTTTGGCCTTGTCTCTCTTTTACAGCTGGGACGTGCGCAGCAGGCACTGCTGGATATCCCACAGCTTGTCGGACAGGTCCACGTAGTACCTGTGGGGATAGTCGAAGCGCTTGACCTCGTCCCACAGGGTATCCACCTGCTGGGCGCAGTACGCCTTCACCTGGTCCAGCGGCGGGCAGTCATAGACGCGCTTGCCGTTCAGGAACACGGGCACCAGCAGCTCCCGGGCCTCGAAGTTATAGACGGTCTTGCGCTTCCATGTGGCCATGGGGTCGAAGATGGTCAGATCGCGGCTGTCGTCCACGGTCTCGTCATGGACGGTGATATAGTCGGCGATGGCCTTTCCTGTATCGCGGCCATACAGACGGAATATCTTCTTGAAGTGGGGGATGGTGATCTTCTCCACATTCTCGCTGACCTTGATCTTGGGCACGACGGTGCCGTCGGGCTCCTCCACGGCCACCAGCTTGTACACGCCGCCGAACACAGGCTCGGACTTGGCGGTGATCATGCGCTCACCCACGCCGAACATATCGATTTGCGCCCCTTGCAGGAGCATATCCTGAATGAGATACTCGTCCAGAGAGTTGGACACGGAGATCTTGCACTCCGTCCAGCCTGCGTCGTCCAGCATCTTGCGGGCCTTCCGGGTCAGATAGGCCAGGTCGCCGGAATCCAGGCGGATGCCGCATTTGGTGATGCCCATGGGCTTGAGCACCTCGTTGAAGGCACGGATGGCGTTGGGAATACCGGATTTCAGCGTGTTGTAGGTGTCCACCAGCAGCGTAGCGTTGGTGGGATAGGTCTGGCAGTAGGTCTTGAAGGCCTCGTACTCGCTGTCGAACATCTGCACCCAGGCGTGGGCCATGGTCCCCCCGGCCGGCACGCCGTAGACCTCGTCGGAGATGGTGCAGGCGGTCCCGGCGCAGCCGCCGATGTAGGCGGCGCGGGCGCCAATGATGGCCGCGTCAGCACCCTGGGCGCGGCGGGAGCCGAACTCCAGCACGGTGCGGCCCTTGGCGGCGCGGACGATACGGTTGGCCTTGGTGGCGATAAGGCTCTGGTGGTTGATGGTCAGGAGGGTGAAGGTCTCGATCAGCTGCGCCTCGATAGCTGGGGCGCGCACCACCACCAGCGGCTCCTTGGGGAACACGGGAGTGCCCTCAGGGATGGCGTAGATGTCGCCGGTGAAGCGGAAGTCCTTCAGATAGGCGAGGAACTCCTCGCAGAACAGGTCCCGGCTGCGGAGATACTCGATGTCCTCGTCGGTGAAGTGCAGGTTCTCGATGTAGTCAATCAGCTGCTCCAGTCCGGCCGCGATGGCGAAGCCGCCGCCGTCCGGTACCTTGCGGAAGAACACGTCAAAGTAGGTGATGCGATCCTTGCAGCCGGCTTCAAAGTAGCCGTTGCCCATGGTCAGCTCGTAGAAATCGCAGAGCATGGTCATGTTCAGCTTTTCCTGTGTTTTCATTCGTATACCTCATATCGGTCTTTGCGCGGGGCGCAAAGTGTAGTACCGTGTATTATACCGCGTTTTTCCCGCTAAGGCAAGCCTTGACGTTTTTTCCCGGTCATCCGGCGTGAAATGCGAAAAAGCAGGCAGGTAAACCGACAGTCGGTTGCTTTTTCCCGGCGGTCTGTTACAATGACGGCGAGGTGATCACTTTGGACAAAGGACGTATCGGCGGCTTCATCGCCGAAAACAGAAAGCGGCAGGGCCTGACCCAGCGTGAGCTGGCGCAGAAGCTGCACGTCACGGACAAGGCCGTGAGCAAATGGGAGCGCGGGCTCAGCTACCCCGACGTGACCCTGCTGCGGCCGCTGGCGGCGGCCTTCGGCATCCCCGTGGACGCGCTGCTGACCTGCCGCGGCGGAGAAAGTGAGGAACACTTGACAGACACTACCCCCTCCCTGCGGGGAGATACCCCGGAAGCAGACGCCGTACAGGCGGTGCTGGACATTTCCCGGGAAAACGATACGTGCCGCAGAAAACGGCAGCGTTGGACCACCATCGGCGCGGCGGCAGCGGTGCTGGTCATCGCCCTGCTGGCGGCATGGCAGCACAACGGGCATCTGCTGGCGCAGCGGCATACGGTATCTCCTGACGGCGCCGTGGCGCTGGCGGTATACCGTGACGGGCTCATCGGCGGACGGTACTGCGTGCAGGCGGAGCAGCCGCTGTACATGGAATCCTACCGCTGCGGCTACTGCGGCCGCAGCGGCGGACAGTCGGCAACGCGGCTGATGCTGGACAGCGGCCTGCGGGCCGTGGACGGGATACAGTGGTCGGCGGACGGACGATATATGCTGCTCAGCGGCAGGACTGGCTCCGTCCCCGCAGCCTGGCTGGAGCTGTGGGACTTCGCCCCGGAGGGAAAGGGCAGCCCCGTGCGGCGGACGGATATAAGCACCGGCATATTGCTGCAATTATCCGGTCACGGGAGCGACACCCCCACCGCTCCCCTGCTGCCGGCTCTGCCCGGCGTGTCGGAGCGCACCTATCTGCCCCGTGTCGCGCTGTCCGGGGCACAGTGGTCGGCGAGCGGGGACCAACTGGAGCTTTCCTATGCCTACGACGGCACGGACGGCGTGCGACGCAGCGGCACGCTGGTATACGACACCCACAGCGGCAGCGTGTGCTCCATCGCAGGCACGTAGCCCCACCGCGGCAAAAAACGCCCCCGGATGCACCGCATCCGGGGGCGTCTTGTTCTGAGAGCGGGTCCAAGCCCCCTGCTCAGAGGATGTTGTACTGCTTCAGCAGCTTTTCGATGTCGGTGCCCTCCACCTTGGCCAGCACCTTCTTCAGCGCCAGCTTTTCCACCAGGTTCAGCTCCATGTCGGTGGGGGACTTGCCGTCCCGCAGCTTCACGGTGGCGTCCAGCAGGTCGCGGACATCATACACGCTGCCCCAGACCTCGGGCACACCACGGTCTACGTTCAGCAGGGTGTACACGGCCTCCATGCCGGTGCGCATGGAATACTCGGTGGTGAAGATGGTATCCCTGGGCGTCTCGGCGAACTGGCCCAGGAAGGCGAAGTTCACGCTGCCGTCAGGCACCACCTTGGGCCGGTCGCCGTAGGCACGGGGCATGAAGAACGCGTCGATATACGGCATCATGACGGGCACTGTATTGGCGCTGTTCTCGGCCATGTCCTCGATCTGATCCTCCGGCACGCCGATGTGGTACAGCCACTCCATACAGATCTCCTTGCCGGTGCACTCCCGCATGGGCTTCTTCACATAGTCACCGGGCCTGTCGGTGAACAGGGAGTACACCCACACCAGGCAGTGATCCTTGGGCTGCTCGCGGAACTGGGGCTGGCGGTTGATGGTCCAGCTCATCAGCCAGCTGGAGTCCTTCACGGTGACGATGCCGCCGGTGACCACCTTGCCGGAGAACGGGTCGCGCTTGCAGATGTTCTTGATATAGGGGATGATGCGCTGGTCCAGGGTCTCCACCGTAGCGCTCATCCAGTTGGTCTGCTCCGGGTCGTAGCAGAACTTGTCGGGATGGCCGAAATTGGGGTCCTGCGCGGCGATCTTCCGCCACATATCCCAGCCGCCGCCCTCCTTGATCTCGGTGTTGTAGGGCGCGGGGGTATTCTGGCTGCCCATGGAGGAATTCTCCACGCAGCCGCCGTTGGTAATGAACACCAGGTCGTTCTCCGTCAGGTCGATGCCGCCCTTCTCGCCGTTCTCGATGATGTCGATGCGCTTGGCCAGCTTGTGGGCGGGGTCGGAGACGTCGAACTCCACGTTGGTCACCTGCACGCCGTAGTGGAACTGCACGCCGAAGCCCTGCAGATACTTGACCATGGGCAGGATCATGGACTCATACTGGTTGTACTTGGTGAAGCGCAGGGCGGTGAAGTCGGGCAGGCCGCCGATGTGGTGGATATACCGCTGGATATACAGCTTCATCTCCAGCGCGCTGTGCCAGTTCTCGAAGGCGAACATGGTGCGCCAGTACAGCCAGAAGTTGCTGTTGAACACCTCGTCGTCGAAGAAATCGGTGATGCGCTTGTCCTGCAGGTCCTCGTTGGGGGTGAAGAACAGCTTCATGATCTCCATAGCGCCCTTGTCGGAGATGTCGAACTTGCCGTCGGTGTGGGCGTCCTCGCCGCGGTTGACGGTGGCGCGGCACAGGGAGTAGTTGGGGTCGGCCTTGTTCAGCCAGTAATACTCGTCCAGCACGCTGACGCCCTCGGTCTCGATGGAGGGGATGGAGCGGAACAGGTCCCACATGACCTCGAAGTGGTTGTCCATCTCGCGGCCGCCCCGCATGACGTAGCCGATGTTCTCGAACTTCCACCCGTCGCAGGCGCCGCCGGCGGTGGGTCCCTTCTCCAGAATGTGGACGCGTTCGCCCTTCATCTGGCCGTCACGGACCAGGTAGCAGGCGGCGGTCAGGGCCGCCAGACCGCTGCCCACAATATAGGCGGATTTGTTGTCCACGCCCTCGGGCTTCTTAGGCCGGGCAAAAGCTTCATAGTTACCACTGGAATAATACATAATGCAAACCTCCTGTAAACTGTATGTTTTCTTCTTGATGATGAAAGCATACATCGCGCGAAAAATTTGTTCAATCATCAGAAAAAACCCGGTGATAAGTTTTTTATCACCGAGTGTGAACGTGTTCAGTTTTTTATCAGTCCGCCTCGTTTGATAAAGGCTTGTCGGTGCGCAGGCGCTCCAGCGCGGCGCGGACGCTGCCGTGTATCACCTGCTCCAATCTGTCCACGATCAGCTGCGGATCGCCCTTCATGTCGTTTTTCACCCAGTCCAGCATCAGACCCACGAACATATACTTATACAGCGTGGCGATGAAGGCCTTGTCCTCCGGGCGCACAGACATCCCCTGCGCCTGCTCCTCCACCACGTCCTCCAACAGCTGGTACGTGACCTGATAGAGATAGTTCTCCACCTGTTCCCGGCTGACAGAGCGGTAGACGTTCAGGATGAAAGGCTTGTTCTCCTGTACCGCCTCAAAGATCTGCAGCAGCCCCTGCTGCCATGTTTCATAGGTTTTCTTGCCCGCCAGGGCGCGGCTGGCATCCTCCTGGCAGCACCACTCCACCAGGTCGTAGATATCCTTGAAATGGTAGTAGAACGTCATGCGGTTGATGCCGCAGTCGTCGGTGATGTCGCTGACGGTGATCTTGTGCAGCGGCTTTTCCAGCAGCAGTTTTTTCAGCGACGCCTCCAGCGCCCGCTTTGTGACCTGTGACATGGGTGCCTCCTTATGTGAGTCATAGTTCCTTGGGTATAGTGTACCACATATTTCCCCCGCCTGCATGAAGAATTTGAAAACAAGCGCCCATCACGCCCGCACGTTGACAGCTCCTGGAAATGATGTTATCATGCAATTGCGCACCCGTCCGCGGATACGCGAAGTACCAATGATAAGGAGAGTCTGTTATGAACGGAAAGACCCTGGTAGCCTATTTCTCCGCCAGCGGCGTGACGGAGAGCATTGCAAAAGAACTGGCGCAGACGCTGAACGCCGACCTCCACGAGATCGTGCCCGTGGAGCGCTATACCGACGCCGACCTGAACTGGATGGACAAAAAGAGCCGCAGCACGCTGGAGATGAACGACCCCGCCAGCCGTCCGGCCATCGCCCCCACAGCGCTGGACATTAGCGGGTACGACAACATCCTACTGGGCTTCCCCGTGTGGTGGTACGTGGAGCCGCGCATCGTGGACACCTTCCTGGACAGCTATGACTTCACCGGGAAGAACATTATCCCCTTCGCCACCTCCGGCGGCAGCAGCATCAAGAAGTCCGAGGACAGCCTGAAGGCGCACTGCCCCGCGGCCAACTGGAAGCCCGGTAAGCTCCTGACCCGCGGCAGCGCGGTGGCCTGGGCCAAGAGCCTGTAAGCATACAAGAGAAAACGCGGGCGGGTGCCATGCACCCGCCCGCGTTCTTTCTGCGGTTTACGGTATAACGGTATCTCAGACGCGCTCCATAGCCTCGCGGAAGTCGCGCTGGTCGGTGAAGATCTCCTGCTTGTAGGGGTTCTTCTTCTGCGCCTTCACCCGCTTGATGATGCTGGCCAGGATGACCACGTTCACCACCAGCGCCACCACGGAGATCACGCCCTGCGCGGTGGGGTTCGCCGCGGTGGGACGGACAGCGGGATCCATGAAGCCGTCGGCATACACAGAGGAGATGGTGGTAAATACGCTGTTGTCCTGGAACAGGGGGAACACCTGCGCGAACATACACCACAGCGCCAGGGTGTTGGCGCGGTTCTGGATCCAGCCGCCCTTGTTCCAGAAGTGGTTGGCAAAGGTGGGCGCCAGCAGCAGCGCCAGACCGCAGTACCATGCGTGGGTGGGCAGACAGTTGTAGGTATACTCAAAGTTCCACAGGTCATAGGCCAGGATGTAGCACCAGGTCATATCCGGCCACAGCATGTCCTTCTGATCCTTGGAGGAATAGATGCCCCACCAGGCGGTCATGCAGAAGATGTTGACGATGCCGGCGATGCCGTTGACCCAGTTCCACCAGCCGCCGTACAGCCACACGTTCTCGGTGGACAGCCACCAGCGGTCGCCGAACTCCTTCAGCGCCATGGCTCCCTTGATGCCGGACTCGAAGTCGCTGGCCACGGCGATAAGGATATTGATGGCCACGATAGCGAAGGGGAACACCTTGAACCACTCGGTCTTGCCGATGCTCCACTTGTACTTCAGCATCATGAAGCCGATGCACCCGGCGGTGGCCGCGTACAGCTTGGCGTAGTGGAACCAGCTGTTCATGTTGGTATAGGTCTGGTTATTGAGCGCCCACTCCGAGCCGTTGCGGGCGCCGATGTAGATGGCGATGAAATAGACCGTCAGCACAGCGGGCAGCGCCAGGAAGCAGATGATACCGCCTGCCTTGGTGCGGCGGGCAAACTCATTGGCCAGCACCAGGCCGGTGAACACCAGCGCAAAGCCCAGCAGCTGATATACCGCGGTCTCGCCGTAGATCTGGAATAACATATTGAATTCCTCCCTTTGTTTTTTCTCTCGTTGGTTTTCCGGGAGCGCACTGTCCCCCGCAAGGTCACTCTCCTGTGTCTCCGTACGCAAACACCTGTAGGGCATCCCTCCATTTCTGGCCTGACCAGTTGGAATTATTTTCAGCCTCGACCCGAATATAGCACACGTCACATAAAAAAGTCAACCAAAACAACGAAGAAAGTGTTGAAAAACCAATAAAATTCTATTATAATAAAACAAAACCTCGCTGTGGTATGTGGTCATACCACAGCCAGTGGAGGACGTGAATATGGAATTTGAAAAACTGGTATCCCCCTCACTGAAGGAGCTGTTCATCAGCCATATCGAGGCCATGATCCTGTCCGGCGAACTGCCGGTGGGACAGCAGCTGCCGCCGGAGCGCCAGCTGGCGCAGTCCATGGACGTCAGCCGTGCGGTGGTCAACAGCGGCATCGTGGAACTGGAGCACCGCGGCTTTCTGGAGATACGCCCCCGTGTGGGTACCTTTGTGACGGACTATCGCCGGGCGGGAACGCTGGACACCCTGAAGTCCATCATGACCTACAACCGCGGGCACTTGCGGAACGAGGAAATACGTTCCATTCTGGAGGTGCGCGACGCGCTGGACAAGCTGGCGGTGGCCGGCATCATCCAACATGCCGCGGACGAGGACCTCCTCCTCCTGGAGGAGACCGCCGAGGCCATCCGCCTGGCGGAGAGCGATCGTCGGGCGGCGGAGGCGGCCTTCGCCTTCCAGCACGAGCTGGCCATGCTGTCCGGGAACACGCTGCTGCCGCTGATTTTCCGCTCCTTCTACTCCTCGGTGCTGGTGCTGTGGGAGCGATTCTGTGCCCTGAACGGCATCCCCATGCTCTACGAGACCAGCCGCCGCCTGTGCGCGCACATACGCCGGCGGGACATCCCCGGCGCCGTGGCCTGGATAGACTACTGCACACAGGAGACTATCTCCGGCAGCCGCAGGATATACTACTGACCGCAGCAGCAGATAGCCCACCACCGTAGGCGGCAGGACCAGGGGCAGCGTCAGGATCACGTCCAGAATGCCTTTGACCAGACGCGGGAGCTTGGTGATATAGTACGCCGCGGCGATGCCCGCAAAGAACACCACCACCGCCGAGATCGCGGCGATGCGCAGTGAGTTTAAGAGGGGATACCAATCCATGGGGAGACCTCTTGAAAAACGGGTCGACGGGCAGAGCGCATCAGCGCCCTGCCCGTGCCCAAATGAATGAAAAAGTTACTTGCTCAGCGGGGTGAAGAGAACGGCCTCGAACTCAGCGGAAGCCTCGGCGCCCTGCAGATAGGCCAGGAACGCGGCAGCGGCCTCCTGATGGGCGGAGGTGTTCAGCACGGCGGCGGGATAGATGACCTGGCCGCACATCTCGGCGGTAGCGGTGGCCGCCACGGTCAGACCGACGGAGTAGGCGTCGGAGGCATAGATGATACCGCAGTCCACGGTGCCCTCGGACACGGTGGCGGCGAACACCGTCAGCTCCACGGTCTCGGCGGGGGTCTGGTCGTCGGTCTTCTGGGTGTCGTCGGTCTTGTTGCCGCAGGCCACCAGGCTCAGCGCCATGACCAGCGTCAGCAGCACAGGGATGTCCTCCTCGGTGACCACATGGCCCTTGCGGAAGCGGGCGTCCTTATATTCGTCCTTGATGATCTGGGTCATGTCGTGGCAGAGCACGTGACCTACGGCTTCTTCTGTCTTGATAAGCTTCATGGCGGCACCTCGCAGCAGCGTCCACATTTATCTACAAACTATCCATAAAATATCAAGGCTTATTCTAATGTTTTTCTATTTTTTATGCAAGTCATCGTTCGCTATTGTCGCAGTATCGCGCGGTAATGCCGTATTTTCTTGACAGCCGCAGGCGCTGTGACATAAAGTATACACAGAAAAGGAGGTGCCGTATATGGCATACACAGCAGCCGTTATCACCGTCAGCGACCTGGGCAGCAAGGGTCTGCGGCAGGACACCAGCGGCCCCGCCGTCCGCGCCATGCTGGAGGACGCGGGCTTTTCCGTCACGCACATGGCCATGGTGCCGGACGAGCAGGCGCATATCAGCGCTGCGCTGCGTGACTGTGCCGACCAGCGGCACATCGACCTGATCATCACCACCGGCGGCACCGGTCTCTCCCCCCGGGATGTGACGCCGGAGGCCACTCTGGCCGTGCTGGACCGCGAGATACGCGCCATACCCGTGGCCATGTGGATGGAGGGGCTGAAGATCACCCCCCGTGCCATGTTGTCCCGCGCGGTGGCCGGGACGCGGGGCCGCAGCCTGATCATCAACCTGCCCGGCTCGGAAAAAGCCGCGCGGGAGAACCTGTCCGCCGTCATCGGTGCTCTGGAGCACGCCATGCACATGATCGCCGCCGAGGGCCACGGATAACACATCCGGTACGACCGCAGCAAGTGCGCACTTTCCCGTCTTTCAGTCCCATCTTACGGAAAATACCCCTCCGGTTCCCGTCGGAGGGGTATTTTTATTGCTTTTGCGGCTCCCCATACTTTTTGATGACCGCCACCGCGCAGGGTATCCTGCCCCGGCACAGGGTATAGCTCACATCGGCATACCCGGCCTCCGCCAGGAACTGCCGGTATGTCTCCGGCGTGAACTCCCGCTTGAAGTCCGCACCCGCCTTTCCGATGGCCCCGGACACGCTGTTGGTAGTGCCTTTGTCCGTCCCGTTCATATAGGTGGGGATGATGATCCTGCCGCCCGGGCGGCACACCCGGTCAAGCTCCCGCAGCGCCCGGTACGGCTCATCCAGCAGGTGTATCACGTTGGCTGCCACCACCACGTCGAAGCCCCCATCCGGGAACCGCAGGGCCGTGATGTCCGCCTGTTCAAAGTGCGTATTCCCGTATCTGCCGCACTTCTTCTCCGCCCGCCGCAGCATATTGGAGGAAAAGTCCGTCGCCACAAGGCGCCTGCACCTGGGCGCGATGACCTCCGTCAGCAGCCCCGTACCGCAGGCACACTCCAACACCTCGTCGGAGGGGGATATTTCCTTCTCCACCGCCGCGCACAGCGCCCTGTTGGCCTTCCGGTTGATGCCGTTGGCGAACACGTCATACACCCACGCCACATTGTCCCAAAACATAGTCCGCCCTCTCAGCGCACCAGCAGCGCCATGACGCCCGCCAGCACCGCAGCGATCACCGCCATGCCCACCGCGCCGTTGCGGATGCCGAAGGCACACACCAACACCAGCAGGGCGCCTAGACCGAGCCCCTCCAGAATAACAGTCCCTATCATGCCGTATCCCTCCCGTTTTCAGGAAATAATGTTCTTCACAAGCTGCGCCCACTGCTCCGGATGGCAGGCCAGCAGCCCCACAAAGGAGCCGCCCAGGGAGCAGCCGTAGGCTGCACGGATATGCCCGCCGCAATGCGCCCTGATGTAGTCCTCGATCTTCCCCGCTTCCTCCGCCATGGTGGGGAACTCCGTCCGCTCCGTTTCGTCAAAGCCGTCATAGCTGACGCAGAGCACGCGGAAGTCCTTCTCCAGCAGCGGTATCACATGGCCGAAATTGCTCTTCCAATGGCAGCAGGTGCCCGGCAGCAGCAGTATGGTCGGGGCGTCCTCCCGGCCGAATGTATATACTTTCATTTTCGCACCTTCATTTCCGGGCCAGGATGCACAGCCAGCCCATTTTATTCTTATGTACTTGTATATCGTGGAATCCGGTCTGTTCCAGCACATCCTTCAATTCAGCATCGCTGTAGACCGTCATGCCGTCTATCTTTTTCTCCCACTTGTTGTCCTTGCCGGCATCGCCGCCGCACTCGTTGCATATCAGGAACGTCCCGCCTGGCTTCAGCACACGGTGGACCTCCCGGAAGCACCGCGCCAGTTCAGGCCAAAAATAGACCGTTTCAAAGGCCGTGACCGCATCGAACCACCCGTCCGCAAACAGCATATCCGCCACGCTGCCCTGCACCACCGTGCAGCGGCCCTCTGAAATGGCGATCTGGTTGAGCTTCTGCGCCTTCGCCACGCTGACAGGCGAATAGTCGATGCCCTTGACCACACCCTGCGGGCATCTTTTCAGCAGCCGTTTGATATTCGCGCCCCCGCCGCAGCCGCAGTCCAGCACTTTCCCGTCCGCATCCGTATGCAGGAACCGCAGTCCCCAGTCTGCCATCGGCGTGTGGCACAGGTTCATCAGGGATACCATCACCTTACCGCCTTGTCCCTCAGGCTTGCGTGTATTTTCAAGAAACGACATGGCATTTCCTCCTCGTATGCTCTGCTGCTCCCCTTTCGGTTAGACGCAGCTAACCGCCAGACTTTTGAAAAGCCGCCTACGGCAGCCCTCTGTTTACGCAGCATCTCTTTACACCCGGCATTGTAGCACCATCTTTTTCACTTTTCAAGGCGAGATATTAAGTTTTTTCCTCTGCAATGTGCATTTTGTCCCTCCGTGCATTTAAATCTTCTTGTTGATTCGGCACATTTTTGTCCATCCGGTAGCGACAAATCAAGTTAGATGTGTTATACCGCCATACAGTTAGAGATAGTTAACCTCTTGTCATAAAAAGCAGGTCAATAGCCTGTATTCCCGCACGGAGACCCACAAGCACCGCACGAAACGGTCTCCGCCGGAACATTGCAAAGAGAGAGGAGCAAGCTATGAAACCCGAAAAAAGAGCTGGATGAAGTCCCTGTTCGCCTACGCGGAGGGGGAAAACAAACGGCTGGTGCTGTCGGTGGTACTGTCGGTGCTGAGTGTGGTGCTGGGGTCTTGTGCCGTTCTACTGCATGTACCAGGTGATATGCCTCTTCGCGGCCGGTGCGGCCACCGCCGCCGCCATCGTGAAGTGGTGCCTGCTTGCACTGGCAGTCTACGCCGTGAAGATCCTGCTGTTCAGCCTGTCCACCGGCGTGTCCCATGCCATGGCCTACACCATTCTGGAGAGTCTGCGCCTACGGCTGGCCGACCGGTTCCTCCACGCGCCCTGGGCAACGTGGAGAACCATTCCATCGGCGAAATCAAGAACATGATGGTGGACAAGATCGAGAACATGGAGCCGCTGCTTGCGCACATGATCCCCGAGGGCGCCGGGCACATCGTACTGCCCATCATCAGCATTGCCGCCCTGCTCTGCCTGGACTGGCGGCTGGCGCTGGCGTCCCTGGTGACCTTCCCCCTGTCCTTCGTGTGCATGGGACTGACCTTCAAGATCAGCGGTGACAGCTTCGCCCGATATGACCAGTCCAGCAACGACATGAACAGCGCCATCGTGGAGTACATCGAGGGCATCGAGGTCATCAAGGCCTTCGGCCGCGCCGGTGTCAGCTACGAGAAGTATGCAGGCGCCATCACCGACTTCCGCACCTTTGTGGTGAAGTGGCTGACCAGCACCTTCGCCACCATGAAGCTCAGCTTCGCCCTGTTCCCCTCCACGCTCATCGGCACCCTGCCGGTAGCGCTGGCTCTGGCCAACAGCGGCACCATCACCGGCGCGCAGGCCTCGCTGGTGGGGCCCTCCGGCGGCGGCAAGTCCACCGTGGCCAAGCTGATCGCCCGGTTCTGGGACGTGACCTCCGGCGAGATCACCATCGGCGGCGTGAACGTGAAGGATATGCCCCTGTCGCAGCTCTCCGAATACGTCAGCTTCGTCACCCAGGACAACTTCCTGTTCCGCTGCTCCCTGCTGGAGAACATCCGCCTGGGCGATCCCGGCGCCACGGACGAGCAGGTCAAGGCCGCCGCACGGGCCGCCCAGTGCGAGGAGTTCATCGCCAAGCTGACCCAGGGCTACAACACCCCCGCGGGTGAGGCAGGCAAGCGCCTGTCCGGCGGTGAAAAGCAGCGCATCGCTATCGCCCGCATGATGCTGAAAAACGCGCCCATCATCATCCTGGACGAGGCCACCGCCTTCACCGACCCGGAGAACGAGCACCTGATACAGCAGGCTATCTCCGCGCTGACCCGGGGCAAGACCATCATCACCATCGCCCACCGTCTGGCCACCGTGCAGAACGCCGATCAGATACTGGTGGTGGAGGACGGCCGCATCGCCGAACACGGCACCCACGCGGAGCTGGTACAGCAGGACGGCCTGTACAGGCGCTTCACCACCATCCGTGAGCAGGCCGAGGGCTGGCATATCTCGGCGGAGTAACTCTCCCCTCTTACATCACAAACACAATCCCCATCCGACCGGATGGGGATTGTGTTTTTTCTATCAGTCCACGCTTACAGCGCGATCTCACCCTGGGCCAGGGTGACGGCGGGGCCGCCCACCTTCACGAAGGGCTGGCCGTCCTTCAGGATAATCTGGGCGGAGATACGGGAGGGGCGGCCCATCTTCTCACCCTGTACCACGGTGTACACCTCATCCAGCTGGACAAGGCCGTTCAGATACAGGTAGTACACCAGCGCGCCGTTGGAGGTGCCGGTGGCGGCCTCCTCGTCGATGTCGTACAGCGGCGCGAAGTTCCGGGCGTGGATCAGGCCGTCGGTGGTGTTGACGGTAAATGCGTGGACACCTACCACATTGTACCTGCGGGACAACTCCGTCAGGGCGGGGAAGTCGGGAGCGATCTTCTCCAGCTCCGCCTCGTTGGCCACGGGCATCATGATGTCCGTCAGTCCGGTGGAGACCTTCCGGGGCAGCAGGGACAGCTCCGCCCTTTCGGCCACGGCGCCCTGCCCCTTGTGGGACAGACCCATGACACGGTACAGCTCCTCAAGCTGCTCCGGCGTGTCCAGACTCTCAAACGCCTGGGGCTTGGCCATGTCCATCAGGATGGCGTCCTTATCCACCACGATCTCCAGCGTGCCGGACAGGGTCTCGTTGATGTAGCTGTTTCCGTCGGCCACCAGCCCCATACCCCTCAGGGCATGGAAGCTGCCGATGGTGGCATGGCCGCACAGTTCCACCTCCGCGGCGGGGGTGAAGTAGCGGATCCGGAAGCGGTTCTCGCCTAACGGCTTGATAAACGCGGTCTCGGAATAGCGCAGTTCTGCCGCGGTCTGCCGCATGGTCTCGTCGGCGGGAAAATCCGCACCCTCCGGCAGCAGGACGACACCTGCGGGATTGCCGCCGAATTTTTGATCAGTAAATGCATCTACGATCTGGAATCTCATGTTGCTTCTCCTTTGATACTTCAGACTGTCGGCAGTTCCTTGACCAGCGTCAGGATATTCAGGCCGTCCGTGTATTCGTAGGATACATCGTCCATGGTCTTCTTCACCATGAAGATGCCCAAACCGCCGATATCCCGTTCCTCCGCCGACAGTGTCGTGTCCGGGTCGGGCTTGCCGGTGGGGTCGTAGGGCCGCCCGTTGTCGGAAAACCGGAGCGTCACCCTGCCGTCCGCCAGCGCACAGCCCAGCGTAACACTGGTAGCGCCGCTGTAACGGGCAATATTGGAAAATATCTCGTCCACGGCCACGTTGACCCTGGCGATGACCTTCATAGGCACATCCGCCCCGGACAGCGTGTCCTCAAAGAATGCCACCGCCTCCGGGAGCTTATCCAGCGTCGGCACAAGGTTTACTTTCTTCATTGCGGACGCCGCCTCCTTCATTTCGATGCAGAGCATGGTAATGTCGTCGAACTGATCCGCTCCATCCACGAAGCTGTCCACATCCCGGTGCAGCGCCTCCAGCATCTGGCGGCAGGAGCCATCCCTGGCACCGTTCAGTGCGGAGATCATCCTGTCCGTGCCGTAGAGCGTATTGGCGCCGTTGGTGGCCTCCGGCACACCGTCCGTATAGACCACCAGCCGGTCTCCGGCGTACAGCTCCAGCTCATACTCCCGGTACCGGGCACCCTCCATGCCGGCCAGCACGAAGCCGTGCTTGTCCTTGAACAGTTCAAAATCCCCGCCTTTGCGCATGATGGCCGGGTACTCATGGCCCGCGTTGGCGCACTTCATCTTCCCCGTGGATATTTCCAGGATACCCAGCCACACGGTGACGAACATCTCCGCGTCGTTGTTCTCGCACAGCTGGTCGTTGACCTTCTCCAGCACTGCCTTGGGGGACAAGCCGCTCTGAGCCGCCGACTTCAGCAGCGTCTTGGAGATCATCATGAACAGCGCGGCAGGGACACCCTTGCCGGACACGTCCGCCATGACCACCGCCAGATGGTCGTCGTCCACCAGGAAGAAGTCGTAGAAGTCTCCGCCCACCTCCTTCGCCGGGGTCATGGAGGCAAAAATATCGAACTCATGGCGCTCCGGGAACGCCGGGAAGATGCATGGCAGCATGGACGCCTGGATATGACGCGCCACGTCCAGCTCCGCGCCGATGCGCTCCTTCTCCGCCGTAACACGGCTGAGGTCGCGGATATACTCGTTCAGCTCCGCCACCATGTACTGGAAGGAGTCGGCCAGGTCCTCCAGCTCGTCGCCGGTATCGACCTCCACCCGGAAGTCGGCCAGTCCCTCCATTTTGCTCTCCACCAGTCCCATAGCCGCGTGGTGCAGCGTGCCCAGCGGGCGTATCAGTATCCGCCGCACATAGTAGTAGTACGCAAAAACGGACGCCAGCAGCACCGCGAAGGTGATGCACAAGGTCAGCACCAGGAACTGGCGTATCTGCTGGTCGATCATGTCCATGGAGATGTCGATGCTGGCCAGCGCCACCGGCGTACCAGCTCCGTTCAGGATAGCCACATAGGCCGATGCCAGATAGCCGTACTCCTCATTTTTGGTGACCAGTATGTTCTGCTCCGCGTTCACGGCAAAGGCCTTATGCATCAGCTCATTGCCGCCGCCGTAATAGGCGTCGGTATCCCCCAGGTCACAGACGCCGTCCTCACCGGCCACGCCCGCGTCCCAGATATAGTACATCACCTCAGCCTCGGGCACCACCACGTAGAAATACTTCAGCCCCATCTTCTCCTTGGCGTCCAGCAGATAGCTGTGTATCTCGTCGTAGTATTCGTCCTTTTCGCCGGTCCGATAGTACTGCTCCACCTTGTCGCCGTCGATGAGGTCCGCCGCCACGGACGCCTGTCCGAAGGCCAGCTCGGAGTAGCGCTCCTCCATTCGCGTCCGGTACAGCTGCGCGACGGACGGCGCCAGTATGCCTACGAGCACGGCGGCCATGACCACCAGTCCCAGCAGCAGCTTGGGCTGCAGCCGTATCCTTCTCGCCTTTTTCATTTCCGCACCTCCATGGGATGAATGTGAAGCCGCAGATGCCCATCCCGTACCCGGTATAGCGCCCGTCCATCGGCCAGCCGCCGCACGTCGCTGTGCAGCGGCGCCGCACCCGTCGTCACCGCCGTGACATGGTACCACGCGCCGTCCAGTTCCACCTGTGTCATGGCGTTGTACCGGCGGAACACGTCCAGGGCCTCCGCCCCGTCCATATCGTGGGTCAGCGTCAGCAGCCGGTCCGCCGGGCGCTTCCAGTAGGGATGCTCCCCGGTCTGGGGCGTCGCCGCCGCCCAATAGTCCTCCAGGTGCTCCATCACATCCTCCACCATCTCCCGCGCGTGGGCGGCGCAGCGCAGATAGATGTCCACACTGTCGGTATCCCTCGTAACGGCAATGTCCCGCTGGGCCAGGATGTCCCCCCGATCCAGCCGCTGCGCCAGCTTGTGCATGGTCACCCCTGTGCGCGTCAGGCCGCGCTCCATGGCGGCCTCGATGGGGTAATAGCTGCGCCCCTGGGGCAGCAGCGAGCTGTGGGTGTTGATGCCCCGGAAAGAGGACAGCCCCTCCGGCAGCGTCAGCACACGGTCATACTCCGCGATAAAGAACAGCTCACAGCCGTCCTCCGTGAAGTTCCGTACGATCTCCTCCGCGGTGATGCTCTCATAATGGACGGGTATCCCCAGTTCCCGCGCCCGCTTCACGATGGCGTATTCCGTGAAATAGTCCTCGTCATTGTGGTATGTATACAGCGCCAGCACCTGGTGCTTCTCCAGAAAATACTCAAAGCACGACAGGAACACGTCACTGCCGAAATAGACGACCTTCATCCATTCCACCCTCTTAAATCGTAATGATCAGTGTATTGAACCCCTGGTACCGCCGGTAGAAAAAGTCCTTCGCCCTCTGCTTGATGACCAGCACCCCCATGCTGTCCATGTCGAACTCACCGTCCTTGCTGGCGCGGCTGGTCTCCATGTCAAAGGGGTTGAAGGTCGTGGCATCGTCCCGCAGGTGCAGCTCCAGCTGGCCGTTCTCCTCCATGATGGCCGTCAGCTGGATGTACCCGTCCGTCCTGCCCTGAAAGCCGTGCTTCAGGATGGCCATGCCGATCTCCTCCACGGTCATGGTGGCCAGCATCTGCTGTTTCATGCCCGCGCCCCATTCCTCGCAAAAGGCCTCCAGCTCGCGGCTGACGTCCATCACGTCCGCCGCGTTGCTGAGGATCGTCCGCTGGAAAATACGCTCCTCCGGCAGCTCCGTTTTCTTATAGCGTCCGCCGATGCCCAACAGCAGGAACACCGCCAGCGCCCCGGCCTCCGTCAGCAGGAACAACAGCCAGAAGTGCTGCAGCCCCAGGCGGTAGCACACGAAGGTCAGCGGTATCAGCAGCGCCGCACCCCGCAGCGTTTCCAGCAGGAAGGACGGCTTCTCGTTTTCGCAGGCTTGGTAGTAATTGCACAGCAGGATGTTGATACCGGCAAACAGCGCCGCCGCGCCGTATAGCCGCAGCGCGGTACACGCCAGTGTCTCCGAGGCCGATCCCGCGATGCCGAACAGCAGGCACATCCCCCGGGGCCACAGCTCCACAAAGGCGATCAGCGCGCCGCCTACGGCCAGCCCCGCCGTGAAGCCAAGACGCACCGCGTTCCGCTTCCCCTGCCGGTTGCGCTCCCCCTGATAGGTGGACAGTATCGGCTGCATGGCGCGTCCCGTCCCCTCGAACATATAGAGTATCAGGTAGGACGTGTTCTGAATGACGTCAAACACCGCCACTGCCGTTTCACCGCCCAGACGTATCAGCAGGTTGTTGCACACCAGGAAAAATATCATCTGGTACAGATACTGCACCGATGTGGCCATACCCGCCTTCAGCGTGGAGAGCGCGGGCGCGGCCCAGCGCCTTCCAGGCAGCGCAAAGCGCAGGGTATGCTTCTTGCTGAAGAACCCCGGCAGATAGATGCATATGGTGATGATCTGTCCCAGCGCGGTGGACAGTGCCGCCCCCCGCGTGCCCATGTCCAGCACCAGCACCAGCAGGATATTCAGCGTGATATCGGAGATATTGCCCGTGACGGAGCCCACACCGGCCCGGCGCTGGCTCCCGTCGTTGCGCAGGTAGTAGTTCAGTATATTGGACAGATAGAACAGCGGCGTGGCCGCCACCAGGATCTGCAGATAGTCCTTTGTGGCGGTGTACAGCGCGCCGTCCGCCGGCCGCGTACCCAGCAGTGCCAGCAGCGGCCCCATGAACACGCTGCCCAGCACCGCGGTGGCGGCGCTGAAGGCCAGCGCCAGCCAGAACACCCCGTGAAAGCTGTCCGCCGCCTCCTGCGGCTTACCCTGACTCAGCAGCCGGGAATACCGGACGGAGCCGCCCAGCCCGAACCCGTGGGCAAACATGCAGTTGATCATGTAGATGGGCAGGATCAGGCTGATGGCGGCAAGTCCCACCGTCCCCAGCTTCTGTCCCACCACCACGGCGTCCGCCATGTCGCTGAGCGCCCAGCCCAGCGACGACAGCATGGCCGGTATCCACAGTCCCCGGAACATCCGCCCGGTGAAGCTGTCCTTCGTACGGTGCATGGCCGTTACTTCCGCTCCCACCGCGTCAGGCAATGGTCAGTATGTCGGAAAATCCGGTCACCTCGAAGATCTCCATCACCGGCTCGCTCACGTGGGAGAGCACCATCTTCCCCTGCCGGTTCATGGTCTTCTGCGCGGAAAGGATCACCCGCAGTCCCGCGGAGGATATGTACTCCACCCCGGCAAAGTCCAGATACAGCTCGGTAACGCCGTCGATGTCGGCCTTCACCTCCGCCTCCAGCTGCGGCGCGGTGGTGGTATCGATGCGTCCCTCAATGGCCAGCGTGAGTGTGGTATCGTTCTTCGTTTTCTTGATGTCCATGTTGTTTCTCCTCTCATGCTCCGTCCGCCGGATACGGCGGTA
>CAKTOW010000011.1 GCA_934590325.1 uncultured Oscillospiraceae bacterium | reverse complement strand
CGGTACAGGACTCGAACCTGTGACCCCATGCACGTCAAGCATGTGCTCTACCAGCTGAGCTAACCGCGCAGACAACGGTAATATATTACCCTATCGGCCCCGGTTTGTCAACACTTTTCTTGCCTTTCCCGCGGAAATTTGCTATACTCACGGGGAGAAACTGTGAAAAGGGGATGATCCCATGGAAAAGATCGCGCTGGTGACCGGGTCCTCCCGGGGCATCGGACGGGCGGTGGCGCGCCGTCTGGCCGCCGAGGGCTACGCCGTGTGCGTCAACTACCGAGAGCGGCAGGACTGCGCCATGTCGCTGGTGGCGGAGATCAGCGCCGCCGGCGGCCGGGCCATGGCCGTGCAGGCGGACGTGGCGCACCGGGTGCAGGTGAACGAGATGGTGCGGCGGGTGGAGGGCGAATTCGGCCCCGTGTCGCTGCTGGTGAACAACGCGGGCGTGGCGGGGCAGGCGCTGTTCCAGGACATCACCGACGCCCTGTGGCACCGGTATTTCGCCGTGAACGTGGACGGGGCGTTCCATACTATACAGGCGGTGCTGCCCCACATGCTCCACGAGCATGCCGGGTGCATCATCAACGTGTCGTCCATCTGGGGCCTGCGTGGCGCCAGCTGCGAGGTGACGTACTCCGCCACTAAGGGCGCGCTGATCGCGCTGACGCGGTCGCTGGCGGCGGAGCTGGCGCCCACGGGCATCCGGGTCAACTGCGTGGCGCCGGGTGTCATCAAGACCGACATGCTGGACGCGCTGCCGCCGGAGGTGCTGCCCCAGCTGGCGCAGGAAACGCCGCTGGGCCGCCTGGGCACGCCGGAGGACATCGCCGCCGCCGTCGGCTTTCTGGCGGACGAGAAGGCGTCGTTCATCACCGGGCAGGTGCTCACCTGCGACGGGGGATTTATATTGTAAGGGACAGAGAAATGAAGCCCGCCTCGGAAGAGGCGGGCTTTCCGTATTCGGTCGTTGTATTCAGCGGGTCGTACCGATGGCTTCGTCCAGCGTTTCGACGGTGCAGCCCTTGGCGGCGTAATAGGCGAACATCTCGTCCAGCTTCTTCTTGTCGTAGCTGGTGACGCAGTCGGACAGGACGTGGACCGTGTGCCCGGCCTTGGCGAGATTGTAGCAGGTGGACTTTACACAGGCGGTGGCATCCGCCCCGGTCACAAAGAACTCGGTAAGCCCCTGCGCCTGGATAAAGGCGGCAAATGCCTCACTGGTCAGGGCGCTGCTCTTGGTCTTGGTGAAGATGTGGTCGGACACGACCTTCAGCTCCGGGACCAGCTCTGCGCCGTGGGTGCCGGGCTTGAATGTCCGGGTGCCGGCGGAGAGGTTGTTGTGCAGGATGTAGAGCACGTACATGCCCTGGGCCTCCGCCCAGTCCACGGCACGGTCAACGCTTTCGATGATCTCTTTGTAATTCTTGGTAATATCGTTCTGCAGGTCTATCACGACCAGTGCTCTGTTTCCCATGTTTGTTATCTCCGTTTCTGTTGTTGGCTTATATATGGCCCTCCGGGAGGGGTTGGGCATGGAGCATCACCCGGCCGAAGCAGGTGAGGCTGCGGCCGCTGCCCCGGCGGAACACCACGTCCATGTCCGCGCGGCGGCGGTTCAGGGAGAACAGGTACACCATGCCCAGGGGGTCGCGGTAGTACTGCTTGCACAGCATGTCACCGTCCACGCAGAAGATGCCCACATCGCCGCTTTGCAGCGGGTCGTGGTTCACGTAGACCACGGAGCCGTCGGCGATGACCGGCGCCATGGAGTCGCCCTGGATGCGCACGGCCAGCTCCGCGCCGGGGGGCACGTCGCCGGTGACCTGTATCAGCTCGTAATCCTCGCCGAACACCGGGGCGGCGAAGCCTGCCGCGGCAGGGGAGGTGTACAGGGGAATGGTGCGTTCCTCGGCCTGGGGCGCGGCGGCGCGGAGGTCATTGGTCATCTCCGTGAGGGCGTCCAGCAGGGTGCAGACGGTCTGCCGCCCGGACAGGGGCAGGTCCCGGTATTTGGCCAGCAGACGGCTCTCCTCGTCGTTGTGGCCGATGGGGGCGGCGCGGTAGCTGCCCCGGTACAGGTAGTTGGGGTCGGCCTCCAGGGCGTCGAACAGCCGCAGCAGCACGCCCTCCTTGGGGGTGCTGACGCCGATCTCGTAATTGCCCACGGCGGACACGGACACACCCAGCCTGTCCGCCAGCTGCTGGCGGGTCAGCCCCAGCTCCTCCCGCCGGCGGCGCATTTGCTCTCCAAAGGACACGGGGCCACCTCCTTCATAGATCGCCGCGCTGCCGCCCGGGGCGGGCGCGGTCGTTATGGGTATAGTACCCTGAATTCTTGGTTTTGTCAAGGCAAAATAACAAGAAACTTGTGAAAACGGGGTTGACATCACAAGAATCTTGTGATACAGTAGCGTCGTCAACAAGTTTCTTGTTTTTCGAGGAGGGAAATTACAAGAACTTTGTTGCAGATGTATGAAGGAAAGCCGCCGCGCCGGTGGGGCGCGGCGGCGTGGGTGCCGGGGTCATTGGGGGTCGGACTGGGTGTCCAGCGGGTCGGTGATGGCCACATCATCGCCCAGCAGATGGGTGCCCGGCCAGTTCCGGACGCCGGGGGCGGTGATGCTGCCCTCCCACAGCTGGTACTGGATGGTATCGGGCATCCAGCTGTCCGTGCGGAAAGTGCCGCCGTTGAGGAACACGGTGGGGGTCACGACCTGGTGGCAGTCCTCGCTGAAGCCCCAGCCGTCGGTGAGGGTGGTCTCGCCGCCCCAGCAGACCAAGCGGTCGCAGTCCATCAGCTGCCCCACTGTCAGGGCGCCGCCGGCAACGCAGGCGTCGCCGGTGACGAAGGCCATGTCCTCCACGGTCAGGCTGCCCAGCTGCACCACCAGGTTGGCGACGCTGTCGGGGGCGCTGTTGGCGTTCAGGTACAGGCCGGGAACGGTGACATCCACGCCCTCCACGATCAGCGCGGGCCAGGGCTGCTGGCTGGCGCCGGACTCGATATGCTGTGCCAGGGTCAGGGTGCCGCGGCCGGTGATGATGACGGTGTCGAAGCCGCCGAACATACCGATCTGGCTGCCGGTGCCATTGTCCGCCCGGCAGTCGCCCTCCAGCTCCAGCCAGAGGATGCCGCCGCTGGTGCTGACCAGGTCGGGGATGAAGCTGTCCTTGGCCTGCACGTGGATGCAGTGGTACCGCTTGCCGTCCCAGGCGAAGCGGCCGTAGTCGCCGGCCACGGCAGCCCTGCCGTCGGTGAGCTCGGCCATGGTGTAGCCCTCACCGCCGTTGGCGGCCAGCTGGGAGTACTCGCCCTCATGCCACAGGGGCAGGTAGTCCGGCGCGCCGCGGCTGGCGGTGGAGGCCAGGGGGAGCTGGCTGTCGGTGTCCACGATAAAGGGCGCGGCGTAGTCCATGTAGATGCGGCAGACCTCCGGCACGGCGTCCGGGTCAAAGGAGGTGCCGTCCACGGAGGAGGTGTCGGTATTGTCAGAGGCGTCCTGTGCGCCGCAGGCGCAGAGGGCGAAAAGCAGGGTCAGCGTGAGAAGAAGCAGAGGAAGTTTTTTCATAGGGGGTGCTCCTTTCAGGCGATAGTCGTTCTGTGATCATTATAGCCCATAGGACGTGAAATGGCAATAAAAACCGCCCTGCTTACGCAAGACGGTTTTTGGTGGGGGATGGTGGATTCGAACCACCGAAGGCATTGCCAGCAGATTTACAGTCTGTCCCCTTTGGCCACTCGGGAAATCCCCCAAATATATGGGTATTCAATTGGAGCTGGTGGACGGATTCGAACCCCCGACCTGCTGATTACAAATCAGCTGCTCTACCAGCTGAGCTACACCAGCATCTCACCAGCGAACCGTATTATAACAGAGGTTTCCCGGATTGTCAACAAGAAAGTTTATCAGGAAACAAAAAATTTATCGCTTTAAAGTTCGGCATTGTGCACGAACAAAAGACGCAAAACTACGTAAGAGGGGGAATTCAATATGACGTTGCAGGAAATTTCAGGGCTGTATGACGAGAGCGCCCTGCGGATCGCCGGACGGCTGGCGGAGCTGCGGCTGTGCCTGCGGCAGACGGAGGACGCGGAGGAGGCGCGGCGCCTGCGGCGGCGCATCGAAGAGCTGCGGCCGCTGATGACCCAGAGCCGCCAGCTGGCGGGGGTCACGGGGCACTACTACGACAGGGGCTATTATGGCGGACGTGAGTACCGTGTATGATCCTATGGACCGGGCGGGGCTGCAGGCATGGCTGCGGGAGCAGGCGGGGGACAACGGTTCCCGGCGGCACCGGCTGCTGCGGAACCTGCCCCGGGCGGTGGCGGCGGAGCTGACGTCCCGGCAGCGGGAGATGCTGGAGCTATACATATATCATAATATGTCCGTAACGGACATCGCCGACGCGCTGGGCGTGAACAAATCCACCGTTTCCCGCTCCCTGCGGCGGTCGTTCCAACGGCTGGAGAGGTGCCTGAAGTACAGCCTGTGAGGGCCCGGAGAAAGGTAAAGGCGGAAAAGCTTGACTTTTCCGCTTTTGCCACATACTATATACTAACACGGTTGCCGTGTGAGACCATACGAAAGAAAAAGGAGTGATCGCTCCATGTATCAAAAGCTGATGCACACCAAGGGCCTGCGGCTGGTGGGCGGCCTGCTGGGCTCGCTGCTGCTGGCCACGGCCATCAATGTGTTTATCGTGCCCCAGGGGCTGTACGGCGGCGGCGCCTACGGCCTGTGTCAGGTGGTGCGTACCCTGGTGCTGCGGGCACTGGAGGTAGAGCTGCCCTTCGACCTGGCCGGTGTGCTGTACTTCTTTGTGAATATCCCCCTGTTCATGCTGGCCTTCAGGGCGCTGGGGCGTGAGTTCTTCTGGAAGGCGGCCGTATGCACGGCCTCCAACTCCGTGTTCCTGGCCGTCATCCCCTCTCCCGCCGTGCCGGTGATACCGGATATGCTGACCAGCTGTATGGTGGGCGGCATCCTGGTGGGCTTCGCCGGCGGGCTGGTGCTCAGCTGCGGGTGCTCCACCGGCGGACTGGACATCCTGGGGCTGTACCTCAGCAAGAAGGGCAGCCGTTTCACCGTGGGGCGGTTCTCCATCACCTTCAACGCCGGACTGTACACCCTGTGCTTCTTCCTGTTCGACGCCACCACCGCCATCTACTCCGCTATTTATAATGTACTGAGCAATCTGTTCCTGGATCGGCTCCACCGCCAGAACGTGACGGTGCAGCTGCTGATCTTCACCAAGAAGAGCGACCCGCAGCTGTCCCGGTATATCATGGAGCAGCTGGACCGCGGCGTTACCAGCTGGACGGCCAAGGGGGGCTGGACCGGCGATGATGTGCAGGTGCTGTGCGTGTGCCTGTCCAAGTACGAGATCGACACCCTGCGCCAGGTGATGCAGCAGGTGGACCCCGACGCCTTCTATATCATGCAGGAGGGCGTCCATGCCGGGGGCAACTTCAAGCGGCACCTGGGCTGACCCACCGAAAAAATCACAAAACACCGACCATGTGGTCGGTGTTTTTTCTTACCTTTTCAGGAAACAGAACAGGCGGATGTGGGAACGTTTCTGCCTTGTCCGCGAATGAAAAACGGAACCTGCGCTCTGCGTCCTCCGGGACGGGACAGCGTGTCGCCGGACGAAAAATTCCGTAGAGCGCGGGAACGTTTCCATACTACCATGATTTTTTGCACAAATCAACCAAAAATTTATACAAACTTAATGTTCAAAAATTGTTCATTTTGCGGCTTGAAAGTTGAAAAACACCGGCGTATATTAATGACGTTCTTAGTGGGGGCGCGTGTTTGCGTGCTAAATGATAGAAAATGCAACTTTTTCCAGATAAACGTTTCGCGGTTTTAATCGCGAAAGGAATGCGGAGTTGCGCCCCGGATGTTAAGAAACCGCTATGAAAAAGGAGGGAATGCTATGACCCGACAGGAAGCCGTCGACCGTCTGTGCGATGTGTATGCCGGCAGCTATGACGTGACCCGCTGCGAGGAGAACGAACACTCTCTGGCCGCTACCATGGATTTCTACGCCACCGCCGAGAAGTACGTGCTCTCCAAGAAGGCCAAGCTGTGGCAGGCCAACAGCTTCGAGTATGTCTATCTGTTCGATGTGCCCCATCTGACCAAGGAGATGTACGAGAAGTGCGAGAAGCTGGCCTACGAACAGGGCATGGCCCGCATCCAGCCCAACCCCACCCACATGTACACCTACATCACCGCGCTGTTCGTGTGCGACAGCTGCGACGAGGACGCCCGCAAGGCGCTGAAGCGCTGCAAGCTCTACAAGAGCTTCAAGATGTCCTACTGGGGCTGGATGGACTTTCATACGGGGCTGGTGGTGCTGCCTGAGGAAAAAATCAGCACCAACGCCAGCGGACATAGTGCAGCACAGGTTTTCGAAAGAGGCCTGTTTCATAAGCAAAAGAAATCGCTATTCAGAAAGGAGAGAGCTGTATGAATGCTGCGTTGTTCCTTATCATTGGCTGCGCTGTGCTGGTCGTAGGTTATATCTTCTACGGCGGCTGGCTGGCCAAGAAGTGGGGCGTGGATAACTCCCGTCCGACTCCTGCCCATACCATGGAGGACGGCAAGGATTATTGCCCTGCCAAGGCTCCCGTGCTGATGGGTCACCATTTCTCCTCTATCGCCGGTGCCGGCCCCATCAACGGACCCATCCAGGCCGCCGTGTTCGGCTGGGTGCCCGTGATGCTGTGGGTGCTGATCGGTGGTATCTTCTTCGGCGGCGTCCATGACTTCGGTGCCCTGTTCGCCTCCATCCGCCACAAGGGCGAGTCCATCGGTGAGGTCATCGGCGACGCTATCGGCGCCAAGGCCAAGAAGCTGTTCATCACCTTCGCGTACCTGACCCTGATCCTGGTGGTGGCGGCCTTCGCTTCTATCGTGGCCAACACCTTCAAGGCTACCTACACCGCTGACGGCGCTATCGACTACGCCGCCTCCTCTGCCAACGCTTCCACCGCCATCATCTCCATCATGTTCATCCTGATGGCCATCCTGTTCGGCTTCTTTGTCTATCGCCGTAATGCTCCTCTGGGCATCTCCACTGTCATCGGCGTCATCGGCATCGTGGTCTGCATGATCATCGGCCTGAACTGGCACCCCATCTATCTGAGCTACACCGTGTGGATGATCATTGTCGGTCTGTACATCGGCGTGGCCTCCGTCACCCCCGTGTGGATCCTGCTGCAGCCCCGTGACTACCTGAGCTCCTTCCTGCTGTACGGCATGATGGTTCTGGCTATCGTGGGTATCATCGGCGCTCATCCCGTGGTGGAGATGCCCGCTTTCCTGGGCTTCAAGGATACCCTGGCTCCCACCGGCACCTCCCTGGGCTATATGTTCCCCGCTCTGTTCGTGACCATCGCCTGCGGTGCTGTGTCCGGCTTCCACTCTCTGGTTGGCTCCGGCACCACCTCCAAGCAGCTGGATCAGGAGAAGGATGCTAAGCCCATCGCTTACGGCGGTATGCTGATTGAGTGCGCTCTGGCTCTGATCTCCGTCTGCGCTGTTGGTTACATCTGGAACCAGTATGCTGACGGTACCACCGTTACCCCCACCGTCGTGTTCGCCACCGGTCTGGCCTCCATGTTCTCCAAGGTCTTTGGCAGCGGCTGCTACAACGTGGTGTACTCCATGCTGATCCTGGCTGTGTCCGCTTTCTGCCTGACCTCCGTGGATACCGCTACCCGTCTGGCTCGCTATATGTTCGCTGAGTTCTTCGTGGAGCCCGGCAAGACCCGCGAGGATCTGACCGGCTGGAAGCGCGTGATCACCAATCCCTATGTGGCCACCGGCATCACCGTGGTCGCCGGCGTGGCCCTGGGCCTGACCGGTTACGCCAAGATCTGGGCTCTGTTCGGTGCTGCTAACCAGCTGCTGGCTGCTCTGGGTCTGCTGGCTGTGTGCTGCTGGCTGGGCAAGATCGGCCGCAACAACAAGATGTTCTACTTCCCCATGTTCTTCATGCTGATCGTGACCCTGACCTCTCTGGTGTTCACCATCAAGGCGCAGATCGTCGGTATCATGGCCGGCGGCGCAGGCGTGGCATGGTTCTACATCCGCGGTATCATCGGCGTCCTGCTGGTGATCCTGGCTATCGACCTGGTCGTTCAGGGCATCAAGGCTCTGAGCGCGCAGAAGAAGTCCGCCCAGGCTGCACAGCAGTAACTGACCTGCTATCAGGAAGCGCTCGTCCCGCTGCAAGGACGGCAGCGTTTCTCCCCTGATATATCCATTTTCTCCTCACAAAAAGCGGAGGCCCCGGCGTCAGCCGGGGCCTTTTGCTGCGGTTTGATCAGTGCGGAGAGAATATTTCGCGCCGGGGCGCGAAACTTCCTTTTGTGATTGCCCACAGGCTTTGTTGTCTGCACTCCCGCCCACCGCAAAAGCAAAAAAACGTAACGAGGCTCGACTCGCTACCGGCATCCCGCGAATGGCAGAGCCATTCGCAGGAACCCTGCCTTTACCTCTGGATTTAACGCGCTTCGCGCAGGTCGAGGCAGCAAGTTCAGGCCTGCCCGCGACATTCCAAAAAGAAAACACCATCCTGACGGATGGTGTTTCTTTTTGGAGCGGGCGACGAGGCTCGAACTCGCTACCTCGACCTTGGCAAGGTCGCGCTCTACCAGATGAGCTACGCCCGCAAACGCAAGATAGATTATACCGCATACCGGGCGGCTTGTCAACCCTGCATTTTGGATTTGCGCAAAAAAACTGCCCGCCCATAAGCATCGCGCTTACGGGCGGGCAGCGGCATATCACCGCATGAGTATCTCCACCACACCGGCGTTGGCAGCGTTGGGATAGAAATTCGTCACCCAGCCGCTGCCGCCCATGGCGGTCTGCACCTTGTACACCGTCTGCTGCACCTGATAGGACTGGCCGTCGAAGGCGCTGAGCTGCACCACCAGCTCCGTCTTGCCGGCCTGTGCCGCCTCGGTCAGCAGGTCCTGCAGGGCGGACACGTTGGTGGCGTGAACGATGTCGATGATCTGCTGCTCCGTCTTCTTATAGCCGATGGTCACGGCGATCTCGCTGTAGTTCCGGGCGGTGTCATCCACCGTGTACTGAATGTAGGACACGGCGTAGGAGCCCATAGGCGTATCCTTTTCCACCTCGCGGCAGGCCTTCTCCGCCGCCTCGCTGGCGTCCAGGCCCTCCTGGGCGTAGTACAGCCATATCGTGCCCGCCTCGGAGTGGTTGCCCACCAGGATGAGGATGTTGTTCACCAGGTCCTGATAGGTGTCCGCCCGCAGCACGTCGCGGCCCTCGCCCTCGTAATAGGTGGGGCTGTGGTCCTTGACCTCGTACCACTCCCGATCCAAAAAGTCGCTGCAGCCCGTCATAAAGGCCGCCAGCAGCGCGCACAGCAGCGCCGCGCACCATTTCTTAGCCATGACCGCACCCTCCTTTCTCTGCCCTTACAGCAGCTCCAGCTGCTTTTCCTCGCTATCCTCCGGCTTCAGTATCGCCCCGGCGGCGGGGATGCTCCGCGTGCGGTAGCGGGCGGCATTGGTGATGCCGCAGGACTCCGCCGGCAGCACCCGCTCCAGCCGGTACTTGGGCTTGATGTTCATCACCTGCACGCCCTGGGTGCTGCGGGTGGTCTTGGGCGCCAGCAGTGCCGTGTGCACCAGCAGGGCGCGGGGCTCGTTGGTCTCCATAGCCAGCTCCCGGTCGTCGGTCAGGTGTACCGCGCACACCAGCGGGAACTTGTCGCAGTAGGCGCCCGTCAGCTTGCGGCGGTTGGACACCGTGGCGTAAGCGCTCAGCGCCACGCGGGCCGCCCGGCCGTTCTCGAAGAAGAACACCACGCTGCCGCTATAATCGCCGGGCAGGCACAGCCATATCACGTTCTCGCCGGCGTCCATGCCCAGCTTGCCGGGCAGATAGTCGCCCAGGGCCGAGGCCTTTGTCTCGCCGAACTCGCTGGCGCGGGTCTTGTAGACCTGGCACCTGTCCGTGAACAGCAGCAGCTCCGTGTTGTTGGTGGCCTCGAAGTACTGGCGCAGGCCGTCGCCCTCCTTGAACTTCTGCTCGCCGGACATACGCAGGGACTGGGGCGTGATCTTCTTGAAGTACCCCTCCCGACTGAGGAACAGGTGCACGGGATAGTCCTCGGCGGGCTCCTCCTCCGGCTCCTCGGGCATCTCGTGGCTGTACACGATCTCCGTCCGCCGGGGCACGGCGTACTTCTTCTTCACGTCCTCCAGCTCGCCGATGATGATCTTGCGGATGCGCCCCGGCTTGGCCAGGGTATCCTCCAGGTCCTCTATCTCGTCCTGCAGGGCGGCGGTCTCCGCCACCCGCTTGAGGATGTACTCCTTGTTGATGTTCCGTAGCTTGATCTCAGCCACGTACTCCGCCTGCACCTGGTCGATGCCGAAGCCGATCATCAGGTTGGGGATGACCTCGGATTCCTCCTCGGTCTCGCGGATGATGCGGATGGCGCGGTCGATGTCCAGCAGGATGCGCTTCAGGCCCTGCAGCAGGTGCAGCTTTTCCTTCTTTTTATTGAGGATGAAGTACACCCGGCGCTTCACGCAGTCGGTGCGCCAGGCCGTCCACTCCTCCAGTATCTGTCCCACGCCCATGACCCGGGGCATACCGGCGATAAGGATGTTGAAGTTGCAGCTGACCGTGTCCTGTAGGGGCGTCAGCCGGTACAGCTTGGCCATCAGCTTGTCCGGGTCCGTGCCCCGCTTCAGGTCGATAGCCAGCTTCAGGCCGCTGAGGTCGGTCTCGTCCCGCATGTCGCTGATCTCCTTGACCTTGCCGGCCTTCACCAGCTCCGCCACCTTGTCCAGAATGGCCTCGATGGTGGTGGAGTAGGGGATCTCGTACACCTCGACGACGTTTTCCTTCTTATCGTACCGCCACCGGGCCCGGACCTTCAGGCCGCCGCGGCCGGTGCTGTAAATGGCCCGCAGATCGTCGCCGTCACAGATGATCTGGCCGCCGGTGGGAAAATCCGGTGCCAGCAGGGTGGAGGCGATGTCGTGGTCGGGGTTTTTCAGATAGGCCACGGTGGTCTCGCACACCTCGCCCAGGTTGAAGCCGCAGATCTGGCTGGCCATGCCCACGGCGATGCCCTGGTTGGCGGACACCAGCACGTTGGGATAGGTGGTGGGCAGCAGGGCAGGCTCCTTGGTGGTGTTGTCGTAGTTGTCCACGAAGTCCACCGCGTCGCAGTCCAGGTCCCGGAACAGCTCCGCGCAGATGGGCGCCAGCTTGGCCTCGGTGTACCGGCTGGCGGCGTAGGCCATGTCCCGGGAATATACCTTGCCGAAGTTGCCCTTGCTGTCCACGAAGGGGTGCAGCAGGGACTCGTTGCCCTTGGCCAGGCGCACCATGGTCTCGTAGATCGCCTGGTCGCCGTGGGGGTTCAGACGCATGGTCTGGCCCACGATGTTGGCGCTTTTGGTGCGGCTGCCGGTCAGCAGGCCCATCTTATACATGGTGTACAGCAGTTTCCGGTGGGAGGGCTTGAAGCCGTCTATCTCCGGGATGGCGCGGCTGACGATGACCGACATGGCGTAGGGCATGTAGTTCTCGTCCAGCGTGGCGGTGATGGGCTGCTCCACCACCGCGCCCCGCAGCCCCATTACGTTGGGGTCGCCCACATGGCGTATTTCCTTGTCTTCCGTTTTTTTCTTTGCCATAGGAACTGTGTCCTTTCGTTAGCTTACATCGATCATATCAAGGTATTTATAGCCGTTTTCAGCGATGTAGTCCTTTCTGCCGCTGAGGTTGTCACCCAGCAGCAGGTCGAACACCCGCGCGGTCTCCTCCGCGTCCTCCGGCAGCACACGGATGAGCCGCCGCGTCTCCGGGCTCATGGTGGTCATCCACATCATCTCCGGGTCGTTTTCGCCCAGTCCCTTGGAGCGCTGGACGTTGACCTTCTTGCTCTCCAGCTTTTTCAGGATGTCCGCCTTCTCCTTTTCCGAGTAGGCAAACCACGTTTTCTCGCCGGATTTCTCCTTGCAGGTGATCTCGAACAGCGGCGTCTCGGCGATGTAGACGTAGCCCTCCCGTATCAGCGTGGGACACAGGCGGTACAGCATGGTCAGTATCAGCGTCCGGATCTGGAAGCCGTCCACGTCGCCATCGGTGCAGATGACCACCTTGCTCCAGCGCAGGTTGGCAAGGTCGAACTGGTTCAGATCCTTCACCATCTTCCCGCTGACCTCCACGCCGCAGCCCAGCACTTTCATCAGGTCGGTGATCACGTCGCTCTTGAAAATGCGGGGATAGTCCGCCTTCAGGCAGTTGAGTATCTTGCCGCGGACGGGCATCAGCCCCTGAAATTCCGCGTCGCGGCTTTGCTTGCAGGCACCCAATGCGGAGTCGCCCTCCACAATGTAGATCTCCCGCCGCTCCACGTCCTTGGTGCGGCAGTCCACGAACTTCTGCACCCGGTTGGCAATGTCTATCTTCTCGGTGAGCTTCTTTTTCTGGTTGATGCGGGTGCGCTCCGCCGTTTCGCGGCTGCGCTTGTTGATGAGCACCTGCGCGGCGATCTTCTCCGCCGCTTCCCGGTTCTCGATGAAGTATATCTCCAGCCGGCTGCGTAGGAACTCCGTCATGGCCTCCTGAATGAACTTGTTGGTGATGGCCTTCTTCGTCTGATTTTCGTAGCTGGTCTGGGTGGAGAAGCTGTTGCTCACCAGCACGAGGCAGTCCTGCACGTCCGGGAAGGTGATCTTCGCCTCGCCCTTGGTGTATTTGTTGTTGTCCCGCAGGTACTTGTCGATGGCGGACACCATGGCGGAGCGGGTGGCCTTCTCCGGGCTGCCGCCGTGCTCCAGAAAGCTGGAGTTGTGGTAGTACTCGCACACCGCCACCCGGTTGGAAAAGCACAGCGCCGCGCTGAGCTTCACCTTGTACTCCGGCTTGTCCGCCCGGTCGCGTCCCTTCCGCTCCGCCTCCCAGAATACCGGCTCGGTGAGGGCGTCCTCCCCGGCCAGCTCACGGATATAGTCGATGATGCCCTGCTCATAGAGGAATTCCTCTGTCTCGAACTTCCCGGCGGAGACCTCGTTCCGCAGCCGGAAGGTCACCCCTGCGTTCACTACCGCCTGCCGCTTCATCACGTCGCGGTAGTAGTCCACGGGGATCTGGATGTCCGTGAACACGTCCAGGTCGGGCAGCCAGCGGATGGTGGTGCCGGTGCGCTTTTTGCTGCCCGACTGCTCGCTGATCTCCAGCTTGCCCACGATCTCGCCCCGCTCGAAGTGCAGGCGGTACTCCTTTCCGTCGCGCCACACGGTCACGTCCATGTAGCGGGAGGCGTACTGGGTGGCGCAGGAGCCCAGACCGTTCAGACCCAGGGAGAACTCGTAGTTCTCGCTGTTCTCGTTGTCATACTTGCCGCCGGCGTACAGCTCGCAGAACACCAGTTCCCAGTTGTAGCGGCCCTCCTTCTCGTTCCAGTCCACCGGGCAGCCCCGGCCCTGGTCCTCCACCTGGATGGAGCGGTCGGCGAACCGCGTCACGGTGATCAGCCTGCCGTGGCCGCCCCGCGCCTCGTCGATGGCGTTGGACAGTATCTCGAATACCGCGTGCTCGCAGCCCTCCAGCCCGTCGGAGCCGAAGATGACGCCCGGCCGTTTCCGTACCCGGTCCGCGCCCTTCAGGCTGGAGATGCTCTCGTTATCGTAAGTTGCTTTCTTTGCCATATCTATCCTCCGGTGTGTACCGATTCCTTTTCAGACTACATTATATAGTATACCGCCCGGTTTTGCAAGGGTCCCCGCCGCCCTCCGCCGCCCTGCCAGAAAAATAGTTGGGTTCCCTGAAATAATGACAGGTTTACGCAAAAAATAACCCGGTGACAACCGGCCCAAACCCTTTGCACACAGGGTTTTGCACAATTTCCACACCCTTTTCCACACGCGTTATGTTACCTGCGTTTTTGCACAAAAAGTTGCAGAAACATGGGAAAGCGACATAATAACCCGCCCTTTCCCGTTTTGCATGTATAATTGCATGCATATTCATTATGCCTTATTTTCCCAAATGAACACCATGTTGTCTAACGCGGAAAGCCCCTGCGCCGCAACGTGTTCAGCCGCCGGGGATGCGCTGTGGGCAAATGCAACAAAATCACGCCCCGCAGTGCCGCGCAACTTTTCCGCCGCCGCACAAAAAACACTCTTGCACGGTAGGGATAGGTGTGCTATGATATAAATACAGTTGTTCGCAACGGGCGGACACGGGGAGGAATAACATGGAAAAACAGAAATTCTATTTGGTAGCGGCGGACGCGCTTCCGGAGGTATTCCTCCGGGTGGCGGAGGCCAAACGGATGCTGCAGGTGGGCGAGGCCGCCACCGTGGGCGAGGCCGCCCGTATGGTAGGCATCAGCCGCAGCGCCTTCTATAAGTACAAGGACGCGGTGCAGCCCTTCCAGAATATGCACGCGGGGCACATCATCACCTTCTACGCTCTGCTGAAGGACAACCCCGGTGTCCTGTCCAATTATCTGTCCATCTTTGCCAATTCCGGCGCCAATATCCTGACCATCAACCAGACCATCCCCACCAACGGCTGCGCCGGCGTCACCATCTCCGCCGAGACCGGCGACATGTCCGAGGAGCTGGACGACCTGATGACCCGCGCGGCGGCGGCGGAGGGCGTGCTGAAGTTTGAGATCATGGCGGGCTGAGGGCCTTCGGCCGCTGTCCGCCCCGCAAAACGCACAACAAAAAGGACCATCCTCACGGATGGCCCTTTTTGTTGTGTCGTGGGAATTACTCCGCCTTGGGAGCCTCAGCGGCAGCAGCCTCGGCAGCGGCCTTGGCGGCGGCAGCCTTCTTCTCGGCAGCGGCCTTCTGCGCGGCCTTGAACTTCTCCTTCTCCTCGGGAGTGGGGATGGGCTCGATGGCATTGCGCGGGCAGGCCTTGGCGCACATGGTGCAGTTCTTGCACTTGCTGTAGTCGATGACGGCCACGTTGTCCACAACGTGGATGGCGTCGAACTTACAGGTACGCTCACACATACCGCAGGCAATGCAGCTGTTGGCGCAGACCTTGGTGACGGTGGGTCCCTTGTCCTTGTTGGAGCAGTTGACGAACACCTTCTGCTTGTAGGGCACCTCCACGATCAGGTGGTGCGGGCAGGCAGCGCGGCAGGCGCCGCAGTTGGTGCACTTCTCCTTGTCCACGACGGCCACGCCGTTGACGACATGGATGGCGTCGAACTTACAGGCCGCCACACAGGAGCCGAAGCCGAAGCAGCCATAGCGGCAGGCCTTGGCGTCGCCGCCGCAGACCTTGGTGGCCGCCAGACAGTCCTTCACGCCGCGATACTCGAAGTTATCCTTGGCGTTGCAGCCGCCGTTGCACAGCACGTGGGCCACCATCTTGTCGCCGGAGGGAGCCTCCATGCCCATGATGGCAGCGATCTTGGCGGCATTCTCCGGGCCTGCGGGAGCGCAGGCGGTAACGGGAGCCTTGCCGGCCAGAATGGCCTCGGCGCAGCCGCCGCAGCCGGGATAACCGCAGCCGCCGCAGTTGGCGCCGGCCAGACATGCCTGGATCTCAGGCAGACGGGGGTCGACCTCGACCTCAAAGACCTTAGCGGCGATGGCGAGGATCAGGCCGAATACGATAGCGAGTGCGCCGAGAACGACGATCGCCCAAATCAAAGTAGTCATATCCTTCTACCTCCTTACCAGACCTTCAGGCCGCTGAAGCCCATGAATGCCAGGGCGATCAAACCGGCGCTGATCAGCGCGATGGGGAAGCCGTCAAAGGCCTTGGGGTTGTCGCTGGAGACCTCGCACTGCTCACGGACAGCCGCGAACAGGAAGATGGCCAGCAGGAAGCCCAGACCGCCGGTGATGCCGTACACCACGGACTCGATGAAGTTGTACTCGTTCTGGGTGTTCAACAGGGCCACGCCCAGCACGGCGCAGTTGGTGGTGATCAGGGGCAGGTACACGCCCAGGGCGGTGTACAGGGTGGGGATGTTCTTCTTCAGGAACATTTCCACGAACTGCACCAGCGCGGCGATGACCAGAATGTACGCCACGGTCTGCATGAAGCCCAGACCCAGCATGACGAGGATCTTGTTGACGCCGAAGCACACGGCGGAGGCCAGACCCATAACGAAGGTCACGGCCGCGCCCATACCCACGGCGGTGTCGATCTTCTTGGACACGCCCAGGAAGGGGCAGATACCCAGGAACTGGGCAAAGATGAAGTTGTTGGTCAGAATAGCGCCAAGAGAGATGGCGAGCAAAGTAGTCACACTCATAGCTTACTTGGCCTCCTTTTTCTTTTCGCTCTTGGCCAGAGCCCACTGCATCACAGCGATCAGGCAGCCCAGGGTCAGGAAGCCGCCCACGGGCAGGGTCAGCACGCTGATGCCGAGCTCCTCGGGGAAGATGACGATGCCGGGTGCGCTGCCCAGAGCGCCGCCGCCCAGCAGACCGCCGCCGAACTTGCCGGAGCCAAAGAACTCACGGAACACGCACATCACGATCAGCACCAGGGTGTAGCCGATGCCCTGGCAAATGCCGTCCACAGCGGAGGCACCTACGCCGTTCTTGGAGGCGAAGCCCTCCGCGCGGCCCAGGATGATGCAGTTCACGACGATCAGGGGGATGAACACGCCCAGGGAGTTGGACAGGGCGGGCACGAAAGCCTTCAGCAGCAGGTCCACGCAGGTAACGAAACCGGCGATGACCACGATATAGCAGGCGATACGTACTTCGTTGGGGATGATCTTACGCAGCAGGGAGATAAAGATGTTGGACAGGGTCAGGATGATCAGCACGCTGACGCCCATGCCCAGGCCGTTGAAGAACGACGTGGTGATGGCCATGGTGGAGCACATGCCCAGCACCTGCACCAGCACGGGGTTCTGTGTGATCAGGCCTTCCTTGAGTTGCTTACCGAAATTCATATTGCAGCTCCTCCTTTCTTAGCCCAGCACTTCGGCCACCGCCAGAGCGGCGTTGGCGCCCATGTTGATGCCCTTGGTGGAAACGGTGGCGCCGGACACGGCGATGATGTTCTTACCCACCACCAGGGAGCCGGAACCGCTCAGACCCACGAACTGATCCAGCACAGGCACGCCGGCGGCGTTGGGCTCGTTGCCCACGACCTTGGTGCCGATACCGGAGGTCTCGGCGTGGCTGACCACGGAAATGCCGGTGATGGCCTTGTCGGCGTCCACGCCGACCATCATCACGATGCTGCCCTGAGAGCCGGAGGCGGAGATCTTCATGACGTAGCCGGCTTCAGCGCCGCCGTTAGTCACGGGATACAGCTCCACCAGCTTGCCGCCCTGCGCTGCAGCGGCGGCGGCCAGCTCGTCGGTGATGTCCATCTTGTCGCCGAACTCGCTGCCCTCGGGGGCCACGGCGCTCATGGCGATCTTGGTGTTCTCGGCGTCGATAGCCGCGATCTTGTCGGCGGTCACGTTGTTGACCAGGCCCAGCAGGGCGGCCACGACCAGGGAAATAACGGTCAGGGTGCCGGCGACCTTGAGAATAAACTTACCGGAGATCTTCATTACTTCGCCGCCTCCTTCTTTTCTTTCTTCACAGCACCGTAGATGGTGGGACGGATGTACTTATCCAGCAGCCAGGTGGTGCAGTTCATGATCAGGATGGAATAGCAGACGCCCTCGGGATAGGAACCGAAGCGGCGGATGAAGCAGGTCAGCAGACCGCAGCCGAGACCGAAGATCAGCTGGCCGGGCTTGGTGACGGGGGAGGTGGCATAGTCAGTGGCCATGAAGATGGCGCCCAGCATCAGGCCGCCGCCGAAGACGTTGTACAGCATGTACTGCACATTGTCGATGCCGGCGGGAGCGGCGATCAGGGTCAGGATGGCCACGGTGCCGATGTACGCCACGGGGATCTGCCAGGAGATGACCTTGCGGATGAGCAGGTACACGCCGCCCACCAGCAGGCACAGAGCGGAGACCTCACCCAGGGAGCCGCCGATCTTGCCCAGGAACATGTCGCCGATGGAGTAGTTGCTCATCAGGGTGGTGAACGCCTCCTCGGTGCCCTCCTTCATAATGGCCATGGGGGTGGCGGCGGAGGTGACATCGGGACGGATCTGGGGGATGGCCCAGGTGGTCATCCAGGTGGCATAGCTGGCCAGCAGGAACGCACGGCCGGCCAGGGCGGGGTTCAGGAAGTTGCAGCCGATGCCGCCGTAGAGCTGCTTGACCACAACGATGGAGAAGAATGCGCCGATGATGATGACCCACCAGGGCAGGTCAACGGGGCACACGAAGCTCAGCAGGATACCGGTGACCACGGCGGACAGGTCGCCCACCATGCAGGACTTCTTCATGATCTTGCGGTATGCCCACTCAAAGAACACGCAGGATACCACGGAAACGGCGGTCAGCACCAGGGCCTTCCAGCCGAAGCAGTACACGCTCCATGCCAGCGCGGGCAGCAGAGCGATGATCACGTCCAGCATGATGGAGCGGGTATCCTCGTTGGAGCGGATGTGGGGGGAGGAGGACGCGATCAGCTTCAGATTCTTGTAATCAGTCATGGTTTACGCCTCCTTCTTTTCGGCAGCGGCCTTAGCCTCGGCCTCCGCCTTGGCCTTGGCGGCCATTCTCGCGTTGTTGACCTCCTGCTTGCCCAGACGGAACGCATGGGTCAGGGGCAGGCGGGCGGGACAGGTGTAGGTGCAGGCGCCGCACTCGATGCAGTCCATGCCGTGCAGCACGTTCTGCCAGGTGTCCACGTCGCCCTTCATCAGGTACTTGTACATGAAGATGGGCTCCAGACGGATGGGGCACACGCCCACGCACTTGCCGCAGCGGATGCACTGGGGATCCTCCACGTACTGCTCTTCCTTGTCGGCGAAGGCCAGCATAGCGCCGGTGCCCTTACCGACGGTGACGTCCACGTCGTACTGGGCCAGACCCATCATCGGGCCGCCCATGATCAGCTTGTAGGTCTCGTCCTTCAGGCCGCCGCAGGCGTCGAACAGCTTGGTGATCGGGGTGCCGATGGGACACTCGATGTTCTTGGGCTCGATGACGCCGGAGCCGGACACGGTGACGATCTTGTTCACCACGGGCATGCCCTCATAGACCGCGCGGTAGATGGCGCAGGTGGTGTTCAGGTTGAAAATGCAGCAGCCTGCGTCGGCGGGCAGCTTGCCGGAGGGCACCTGGCGGCCGGACACGGCCTGGACCAGCTGCTTCTCAGCGCCCTGGGGATAGCGGGTGTGCAGGACCTCCACCACCACGGGGGCGTTCAGCTCCGCGATCTTGGCGTTCAGGACGTCGGCCGCGTTTTGCTTGTTGGCCTCGATGCCGATGTACACCTTGTCCACGCCGAAGCACTTGGCCAGCAGGGTGGCACCCTTGATGACCTGGTCGGGACGCTCCAGACAGGTGCGGTGGTCGCCGGTGATGTACGGCTCGCACTCTGCGGCGTTGATGATGACGTAATCCACCTTGCCCAGACCGGAAGAGATCTTCACGTGGGTGGGGAACGTCGCGCCGCCCTGGCCGACGATGCCGGCGTTCTTGACGATCTCCACCAGCTGCTCGGGGGTCAGGCTGTCGGGGTCCGCCACGGGCTTGACCTCTTCGGACACTTCATCCTGGAAGTCGTTCTCGATGACCACGGACATCATCTTGCCGCCCATAGAGAAGGGACGGGGCTCCACGGCCTTGACCGTGCCGGAGATGCTGGCGTGGATGGGTGCGGAAACGAATCCGCCGGGTTCGCCGATCCTCTGTCCAATTTTTACCTTGTCGCCCACCGCAACGATAGGCTTGCAAGGCGCACCGATGTGCATAGACATGGGAATGACCACCTCAGCCGGCGCTGCCAGCTTTTCGATGGCCTTTTCATTGGTCGCGGCCTTCATGTCGTTGGGATGAACGCCGCCAAAGAAAGCTTGTGCCATTGTCTTCACCTCATCTTACTACCGGGTGGCACTATGCCACCGCATACTGCCTTAAATATTACAACAAAAATTTTCTCTTGTCCAGTCCCGCGATAAAATTCCTCCGTTTTTTTGCGGTTTTTGTCGGAAAATTTACTGCGGATACGCCCTCTTGTGTTTTGCCGAAGGCTGTGATACACTATACGGTAGAAGGGGCGGGAAAAACGCCGGAACTGCGCTGCCGCTCACCTGGATCTTTCTTATATTTTATTTGGATTTATTTATAATGTATGCGGAAATATTCCGAAAGGATGGTGTTTTATATGATACTCGATCGCGCATCCCTGAAGCGGGAGTCCAAGGCTCTGCTGAGGACCGCCCGGGTCAACCCCTATCTGTTCACCCTGCTGGCGCTGGGCATCTCCCTGGTGCTCAACGGCATCGGCGACTACATGCAGCTGGACGACGCCATGGCCTATACCTACTCCCTGCAGTACGGTCTGGATCTGAGCTTCCTGGCGCTGCACCGGTCCTTCCCCACCGTGGTGGTGCTGTTCGTATCCATCGTCTGCGTTCTGCTGAGCACGGTGCTGGAGGCGGGCATGTCCCTGTACCACCTGGGCATCCGCCGGGGCGAGGAGATGCCCTACATCACCCTGTTCGACGGCTTTGCCTTCGCCGGGAAGATCATCCTGCTGTCCATCGTGCAGTATATCTTCGTGTTCCTGTGGTCGCTGCTGTTCGTCATCCCCGGCATCGTGGCGGCCTACCGCTACCGCTTCGCCATGCTGAACCTGTGCGAGAACCCGGAGATCGGCATCATGGAGGCCATCAACATGAGCAAGGAGCAGACGAAGGGCTTCAAGTGGCAGCTGTTCGTGCTGGACCTGAGCTTTATCGGCTGGTCGCTGCTGGCCAGCCTGACGCTGGGTATCCTGTATATCTGGCTGGCGCCTTACATCGCCCAGAGCAACATCGCCTTCTTCCAGGAGATCAAGCAGATCAAGGGCGTGGGCTTCTTCCCGCCGCGGCCGGAGGACGACGGGCAGTTCCATCCCCATGACCCCTTCGGCGAGGACAACTGGTAAATGAAAAAGAGCACCCCCGGCGCTGCGCGCCGGGGGTGCAATGTTTTTCCGTTGGATGGCGCCGGGCATCGGGGGTACGGTGTTTTTTTGCGAGATGGAGCCGGGCGCCGGATACGGTGCGTTTATGCTTTACGCCCGGGCGGCGGGCGCGGGCTCGGCCTCCGGCGCGGCAGGGGTATCCTTGGGGGCGCTGCCGTCGAAGGGTGCCTCGAGGCAGGTGAGGTCACGGAGGCACTTGCGGAAGTCGTTGCAGAAGGCCGCGTACTCATAGCCGGTGCAGATGCGCTCGTCCATGACGATGCCCAGGGGCATCATCTTCTTGCTCAGGTCGCCGTTCATGTAGTTGGGCACAGGCTTGCCCATGCACACGAACACGCTGGTGGTGCCGAACTCGTAGCAGTGGTGGTGAATGTAGCTGGTCTTGATGGAGGCCAGGTTGGTGATGAACATGCTGGTGTGGAAGGGGCTCAGGTCGATGACCTTCTTGGGCAGCAGACCGTGCTTGTCCAGGTGGTAGGCCAGCCATATCACGAACTTGGGCAGGCCTGGGATGGAGAACATCATCTTGGCGAACTTGTCGGTGTCGTTCTTCTGCTCCGTCTGGCTGTTGGCGGCGATGGCGTCGGCGATCTTCTGATTGATGGTGAAGATGGTGTCGCTGGGCTCCAGATAGATCTTCAGCGTGGTCTCGTCCGGGGAGCCGTCGGCCCGCTTCTTCAGGATGACGAAGGACACGCAGAAGTGGTTGCGCTCATACAGATGGCTGTTGACCACGAACCAGTTCAGCTTGGGGTTGGTCTGATACGCCTTGTAGTAGGCGGCGATGATCACCGCCATGTGGTTGATGCGGATGCCGGCGCGGCGCTTTTCGCGGATGTAGTCCTTGATGGCCTCCTCGTCGATGTTCTCGGTGATGGTGTTCCAGGCGTCATACCGCTTGGGCATGATATAGGGGATGGCCGCCACGATGGGGGGCAGGTCCTTTACTCGCTTTCCGTCAGGGCGCATGGGCAATTCCTCGATTCTGTCTGTGTTATACCTATCATAGACCATATTCTGCGGGATTGCAAGACAATGTGCTTTTTATCCTGTTTTTACCATCAGTTGATAAGGACAGGCCCTTGTCAACTGATGGTATGATACAACATATAATTTCTTCTTTACCTTTCCGGTCAACATTGTTATAATAAAATATTATCAAAGTTATCGTGGGATGAAAGTTCCTATTCTGAGGGAGAGGAGGGTCTGCCGTGAAATACCGCAAGTGGCACATCGCACCGGAGAAGCCGGAGGCGCAGGAGCGCCTGCGGGCGGCGGGCTATCCCTACCTGGTGTCCGCCGTGCTGGCCGCCCGCGGGGTGGAGAGCCCGGAGCAGGCGGCGGTCTTCCTGGAGCGGGAGGACAAGCTGACCCTGAGCCCCTTCCTGATGAAGGACATGGACAAGGCGGCGGAGCGGGTGCAGCAGGCGCTGGCCCGGCGGGAAAAGATCGCGGTGTTCGGCGACTACGACGTGGACGGCATCACCGCCACCTGCATCCTGGTGGACTATCTCAAGGGGCGGGGCGCCGACGTGGTGCACTATATCCCCCGCCGCATCGAGGACGGCTACGGCCTCAGCTGCGACGCTATCCGGGGCCTGTACGACCAGGGGGTGCGGCTGCTGGTGACCGTGGACTGCGGCATCACCGGCGTGGAGGAGGTGGACTACGCCAACTCCATCGGCCTGGACGTGGTCATCACCGACCATCACGAGTGCCGCGAGGTGCTGCCCCGCGCCGCGGCGGTGGTGGACCCCCACCGGCCGGACTGCACCTATCCCTTCAAGCATCTGGCCGGCTGCGGCGTGGCGCTGAAGCTGGTGCTGGCGCTGGGCGGCCCGGACCGGGAGGGGTCCCTGTTCGCCCGGTACTGCACCCTGGCGGCCATCGGCACGGTGGCGGACGTCATGCAGATGTCCGGCGAGAACCGCACCATCGTGTCACAGGGTCTGGCGGCGCTGGAGCGGTCGGACTTCATCGGCCTGCACGCCCTGCTGCACGAGGCGGGGCTCAGCGGCCGGGAGGTGTCCTCCGTGCAGATAGGCTTCATCCTGGCGCCCCGCATCAACGCCGCCGGACGCATGGGCGAGGCGGACAAGGCGGCGGAGCTGCTGCTGTGTACCGATCCTGAAGCGGCGGAGCGGATGGCCAAGGAGCTGTGCGCCCTGAACCGGGAGCGCCAGAACGTGGAGCAGGAGATATACACCCAGGCGGAGGAAATGATCGGCCGTATGTCCGACCGGGAGCGCAGCGCGCTGGTGCTGGAGTCCAGCCGCTGGCACCAGGGCGTGGTGGGCATCGTGGCCAGCCGCCTTTCCGAAAAATATTCCCGTCCCAGCTTTATGATACACCTCAACGGCAGCACCGGAAAGGGCAGCTGCCGCAGCTGGGGCGGCTTCAACCTGTTCGCCGCGCTGGAGAGCTGCAAGGACCTGCTGCTGGGCTTCGGCGGGCATGAGCTGGCGGCGGGCTTTACCATCGACCGCAGCAACATACCGGCCTTCCGCGACCGGATGAACGAGTACGCACGCAGCTACTGCAACGGACGCCAGCCGGAGCCGGCGCTGGAGATCGACGCGGCCATCGCGCACCCGGCGGATGTGACGCTGGAGGAGATGGAGGCCCTGTCCGTGCTGGAGCCCTACGGCAGCGGCAACGCCCGGCCGGTATTCTGCCTGCTGGGGGCCACGCTGCTGCGCACCCAGAACGTGGGGCAGAACCGGCACCTGAAGCTGCGGTTGGGCAAGGGCTGCGCCCAGTTCGACGGCATATTCTTCTCCACCGTGGCGGAGCGGTGCGGCTGCGCCGTAGGCGACCGGGTGGACGCGGCCTTTTACCTGCAGATCAACGAATTCCGCGGCAGCCGCACCGTGCAGCTGCAGATGGTGGATATACGGCCCTCCCTCTGCGCCAGCGGACGGGAGCAGGAGGCGCTGGACCTGGCGCACCGCTGCGCCGGAGGCGGGCATCTCGCGCCGCGGGACGCGCGGCGGGCGCTGCCCACCCGCGAGCAGTTCGCCGCCGCCTGGCGGTTCCTGGAGCGGGCTGTGCCGGAGGAGGGGCTGACCGCCGACCGGCTGCCCCTGCTGCGGCATCTGGCCGCGGAGATGGGCGGTGCGGAGCCGGTGCTCCGCGCGGCGGTGTGCGCCGCCGTGTTCCGGGAGAGGGGGCTGCTGGACTGGCAGCAGGAGGGCGATACCGTGGACCTGCGCCTGTATCGGGGCAAGCACGTGTCGCTGGATATGTCGCCGCTGGTGGCGGCGCTGAAATATGACGGAGAGAAAGGAGGCGGTGCGCTGTGACGCCGCAGGAGATGTACGACCATCTGGTAGAGACAGTCAAAAGCTATAACCCGGCGGCGGGCTTCGACCAGATACGCGCCGCCTATGAGTACGCCGCGTCCCACCACGCCGGGCAGAACCGGAAGGACGGCTCGCCCTTCGTCACACACCCGCTGGCGGTGGCGCAGATCGTGGCGGAGGAGCTGCACCTGGACACGGAGTCCATCGTGGCCGCCCTGCTCCACGATACCATCGAGGACACCACCGCCACCCACGAGGAGCTGGCGCGGCTGTTCTCCCCCACGGTGGCGGACCTGGTGGAGGGCGTCAGCAAGCTGACGCGGGTACACTATACCTCCAAGGAAGAGGAGCAGATGGAGAACCTGCGCAAGATGCTCATGGCTATGGCGAAGGATATACGGGTCATCCTCATTAAAATCTCCGACCGGCTCCACAATATGCGCACCATGGAGTACCAGACGCCGGAGAAGCAGAAGCAGAAGTCCTTCGAGACCATGGAGATCTACGCGCCCATCGCCCATCGGCTGGGTATGCAGAAGATGAAGTGGGAGCTGGAGGACCTGAGCCTGAAGTATCTGGACCCGGTGGGGTACCGGGAGATCACCGAGGCGCTGGACGAGAAGGCGGCGGAGTACGATGGATTTATGTCCGCCGTCCACGACCGCATCGTTACCCGCCTGAAGGAGGAGGGCATCGACGCCACGGTGTACGGGCGCATGAAGCATCCGTACTCCATCTACCGCAAGATGTACACGCAGAACAAGAACCTGGACGATGTGTTCGACCTGTTCGCCTTCCGGGTCATCGTGGACACGGTGGCGGACTGCTACAACGTGCTGGGTATTATCCACGACCTGTTCAAGCCCATTCTGGGGCGGTTCAAGGATTATATCGGTACGCCCAAGCCCAATATGTATCAGAGCCTGCACACCACCGTGGTGGGCGAGAGCGGCATACCCTTCGAGGTGCAGATACGCACCAAGGAGATGCACGAGATCGCCGAGTACGGCGTGGCCGCACACTGGAAGTACAAGCAGAACGGACAGGGCGCCGGCGACGAGCGCAGCTATGAGTGGGTGCGGCGGCTGCTGGAAAACCAGGAGGACGCGGACGCGGAGGACTTTATCCACTCGCTGAAGGTGGATATGTTCGCCGACGAGGTGTTCGTGTTCACCCCCAACGGCGACGTGATCAACCTGCCGGCAGGGGCCACGCCCATCGACTTCGCCTATACCATCCACTCCGCCATCGGCAACCACATGGTGGGCGCCAAGGTCAACGGACGCATCGTGCAGTTCGACTACCACCTGCGCAACGGCGACGTGGTGGAGGTCATGACCAGCAAATCCGCCCACGGCCCCAGCCGCGACTGGGTGAAGATCGCACGCTCCAGCAATGCCCGCAGCAAGATACGCCAGTGGTTCAAGAAGGAGAAGCGGGATGAGAACATCGTTAACGGCCGCCAGAGCTTCGAGTCCGAGCTCAAGCGCACCGGCGTGAGCCTGAAGGAGCTGACCAACGAGGAAAACCTGCCCAGCGTGCTGAAAAAGCTGTGCTACAACAGCCTGGACGATATGTACGCCGCCATCGGTTATGGCGGTATCTCCGCCCTGAAGGTGGTGGGACGGCTGCGGGAGGACATACAGCGCATTCTCCACCAGCATCAGGCGGATCGGCAGGCGGAGGTGCCGGTGGCCGACCAGCCCCAGGTCATGCGCCCCGCCGTGCCCCAGCGCGCCAAGAGTGAGCAGGGCATCGTGGTGGAGGGACTGACCAACTGCCTGGTGAAGTTCTCCAAGTGCTGCACCCCCGTGCCCGGCGATGACATCGTGGGCTTCATCACCCGCGGCTACGGTATCTCCGTCCACCGGGCGGACTGTCCCAACGCCGACCCCGCCCGCCGCAAGCCCAACGAGGCGGGACGGTGGATCAAGGTGTCCTGGGGCAGCGACACCAAGGAGAGCTACCGCACCACCCTGGAGGTCACTGCCAAGGACCGCATCAACCTCATCATGGACGTGTCCACCATACTCTCCAGCACCAAGACCCACGTGTCCTCCATGAATGCCCGCAGCACGCCGGACGGCTTCGCGCTGCTGTCCCTGGACATCGACGTGCCCGACAGCCGGCAGCTGCAGACGGTCATGCGGCGGATAGAGCAGATCTCCGGCGTTATGCGCGTGACGCGCCCCGCCGGATAAGGAAAATGAATACTATCAGTATAAAGGAGACAGAATTATGCGCGCTGTATTGACCCGCGTGAAGCACGCCAGCGTTTCCGTGGACGGAAAGGTCATCGGAAAAATCGGCGAGGGCTTCCTGGTGCTGCTGGGCGTCACCCATGAGGACACCGAGACACAGGCGGAGAAGCTGGCCGATAAGCTCACCGGCCTGCGTATTTTCGAGGACGAGAACGAAAAGATGAACCGCAGCCTGACGGATGTGGGCGGTTCCTTGCTGATCGTGTCCCAGTTCACCCTGTACGCCAACTGCAAGAAGGGGCGCCGCCCCGATTTTCTGGCGGCGGCCCGGCCCGAGGTCGCCATACCGCTGTACGAGAGGTTCGTGGAGTTGTGCCGGGAGAAGGGGTTCCACACCGAGACCGGCGAGTTCGGCGCGTATATGCAGGTGGACAGCCTGAACGACGGACCCTTGACCATCATTCTGGACACGGACACCCTGTAAGGAGGTTGCTATGACCATTCAGACACTGCAAGTAGGCCCCATTATGACCAACTGCTATCTTCTGTGCGACGAGGAGGCGAAGGTCTGCGCGCTCATCGACCCCGGTGACGACGCGGAGAGAGTGGAGAAGCTGGTGGAGCAGAGCGGCTGTCAGCTGCGGTATATCCTGCTGACCCACGGGCACTTTGACCACACCTCCGCCGTGCGCCCCCTGCTGGAGGTATATCCCGACGTGCCGGTGTACATCCACGAGAAGGACGCCGTGGACGGACGGGGCGGCGAGCTGATGTTCACCCGCCTGGACGAGAAGTACCAGCGGTACTATAAGGAGGGCGACGCCCTGCCCCTGGGCGGCCTGACCCTGCGGGTCATGGAGACCCCCGGCCACTCCGAGGGCTCCGTGTGCCTGCTGCTGGATAAGGAGCACGTGATATTCGCGGGGGACACGCTGTTTCGCTGCTCCTGCGGGCGGTGCGATTTCCCGGGAGGGGACTACCGGAAGATGCTGGTGTCGCTGGGGCGGCTTGCCGCGCTGGAGGGCGAGTGGCGGGTGCTGCCGGGGCACGACCGGGAGACGACGATGAACTATGAGCGGCGGGTGAATCCCTACGTGCGCCAGGGGATGAAGGGATGAAGCTGACGTTCCGCGGTCACGACGACCGCTACGCCGTGGAGCAGAGTTTGCTGGCGTTTTTCCCGGAGGAACGCCCGGTCTATGAGGGCGAGGACGGGGAAAGCCACGCGGAGGTGACGCTGCACGAGGGCGGGACATACGCCACCGGCGTCACAGAATTGACCTACGGCGGCAAAAAGGCGCGGGGCGAAGCCCGCGTCCGTACCGCAGGCGTTTCCGACGAGTACGAGCGGGAGCGCCTGCGTCAGCGTGCGCTGAAGCTGTCCTTCTTCCGCGCCGCCCGGGAGGTCACCGGCGTGACGCCCTCCTGGGGCGCCCTGACGGGCATCCGCCCGGCCAAGCTGGTGCGGAATATGCTGGAGGGCGGCATGACGCCCGGCCAGGCCGACCGGGTGCTGCGGGATACCTATTGCGTGTCCCCCGCACGCCGCCGTCTGGCGCTGGAGAGTGCTGAGGCGGGGCTGAAGGCCAAGCGCGACCTGCGGCCCAACGACATCTCCCTGTACATCGGCATACCCTTCTGCCCCACCCGCTGCGCCTACTGCAGCTTTGTCTCCGCCTCGGTGGAGAAGTCCTTCAAGCTCATGGAGCCCTATCTGGACGCCCTGACGGCGGAGGTGGAGGCCGCGGGGCGCATGGTGCGGGAGACCGGCCTGCGGATAAAGTCCTTCTACATGGGCGGCGGCACGCCCACCACCCTGTCGGCGCGGCAGATGGACGCCCTGCTGACGGCGGTGAACAGGAGCTTCGACCTGTCGGACTGCGTGGAATACTGCATCGAGGCGGGACGCCCGGACACCATCGACCGGGAGAAGCTGCAGGTGCTGATGGACCACGGTGCCGACCGTATCAGCGTCAATCCCCAGTCACTGGAGCCCCGTGTGCTGGAGGCCATCGGCCGCCGCCACAGCCCGGAGGACATCGAAAAGGCCATGGAGCTGGCCGTGTCCATGGGCTTTCCCCATGTGAACATGGACCTGATCGCCGGGCTGCCCGCGGATACGCCGGAGGGCTTTCGCCGGACGCTGGACCGGTGCATGACCTTCGGCGCCGACAACATCACCGTACACACCCTCAGCCTGAAGAAGGGCAGCCGCATCCTGCTGGAGGGGCTGCCCATCCCCACGGCGGAGGATGTGGCCGCCATGCTGGACTATGCAGACCCGACCCTGCGCGCACAGGGCTTCGTCCCCTACTACCTCTACCGGCAGAAGTACATGTCCGGCAGCTTCGAGAATGTGGGCTGGTGCATATCCGGCGCGGAGGGACTGTATAATATCTACATCATGGAGGAGCTGCACAGCATCCTCTCCCTGGGCGCGGGGGGTTCCACCAAGATGGTGGACACGGTGCATGACCGCATCGAGCGGGTGTTCCACCCCAAGTTCCCGCTGGAGTATATCCAGCGCCCGGAAAAGCTGACGGAGAATTTAGAGTCGTTCCGCCGCTTCCATCAGGCGATGGCGCGGTGAGATAAGGAGGCGCCATGACCCACCGGCGGCAAAATTTCATGGGCGGCGCGGCCATTCTGGCCGTCGCCGTGGCGGTGACGAAGCTGCTGGGTGCCCTGTACAAGATACCCCTGGGGAATCTGCTGGACAGGGAGGGCATGGCGCATTTCTACATCGCCTATAACATCTACAGCCTGCTGCTGGTGCTGTCCACGGCGGGGCTGCCCCCGGCGCTGAGCCGTATGGTATCACGGGCGGCCGCCCAGCGGCGGTACGGCGCTGTGCGCCGCTGCCTGTGGGTGGGACTGGCGCTGCTGGCGGGCATGGGGCTGCTGTGCAGCGCCGTTATGTGCCTGCTGCCGGAGACGCTGGCGGCGGCACTGCACGACAACGCCGCCGCACCCGCCCTGCGGGCACTGGGCCCGGCGGTGCTGCTGGTGTGCCTGTCCGCCGCCCTGCGGGGGTATTCCCAGGGGCTGGGGGACATGGTGCCCACGGCGGCGGGGCAGGTGGCCGAGTCCACCGGAAAGCTGGTCGTGGGGCTGGGCCTGTGCCTGCTCCTGCTGCGGCGCGGCGCGGATACGGCGCTGTGCGCGGCGGGGGCCATAGGCGGCGTCACTGCCGGTGCGGCGCTGGGACTGTGCGCCACGGCGCTGCTGCTGCCGAAGAAGGGAGCCCTGCCGCCTGTGCGGGACGTGCCGCCTGGCGGGGGGCGCATCCTGCGGGAGCTGCTGCGCACCGGCGTGCCCATCACCGTGGGCGCGGCGGGCATGAGCCTTATTACGCTGCTGGATCAGACGCTGGTGACATCCACCCTGCACGGCACCCTGGGCTATACCGCGGCGGAGACCGCGGCCCTCTACGGCGAGTACACCTTCGGCATGACGCTGTTCATGCTGCCGCCGTCGTTTATCTATCCCCTGACGGTCAGCCTGATGCCCGCGGTGTCCGCCGCCCTGACCCGGGGCGACCGCGCGTCGGCGGGACGGGCCGCCGGGGCCGCCCTGAAGCTGACGGTGCTGGCGGCGCTGCCGGCGGGGGTGGGGCTGTCCGTGCTGGCGGAGCCCATCCTGCTGCTGCTGTATCCGGCGGTGCCGGAGACCGCGGCCGCCGCGGCGTATCACCTGACGTTCCTGGGCCTGGCCTGCGTGTTCGTGTGCCTGATGGTGGCCACCAACGGCGTGCTGCAGGCCTACGGCCACCCGATGCTGCCGGTGGGCACGCTGCTGTGCGGCGGCGTGCTGAAGATCGTCACCAACTACCTGATGGTGGGCGACCCGGCGGTGGGCATCCGGGGCGCGGCGGTCAGCACGCTGTACTGCTACGCCCTTATTGTGGTGCTGAACCTTATCGCCATCGCCCGGCTGGTGCCGGAGCGGCCGGGGTACATAGCCCTGTTCGCAAGGCCGCTGCTGCTCACCGCCGTGATGGCGCTGGCCGCCAGGTCCGGGTACGGGCTTTTCTGCCGGGTGCTGTCCGAAAGATGGGCGGTGCTGCCGGCGGTGCTGGCGGCCGCGGCGGTGTACGTGGTGCTGGCGCTGGCCACCGGCACGGTCACCCGGCAGGACATCGTGGCCCTGCCCAAGGGGGAAAAACTGGCCGATCGGCTGCATCTGCGGTGAAAAAGGTACGAAATGCATCTATCTTTTCCTGAGATGCAGGGAAAACCTCTTGCAATAGGAGCGCAAGTATGATAAATTTTACAAGGAAACCGCGCTACGGCTATGACGACCTGCTGGAGATCATCCGTTTGCTGCGCTCGCCGGAGGGCTGCCCCTGGGATAAGGTGCAGACCCACGAGAGCATCCGCCGGGGTATGCTGGAGGAGGCCTACGAGGCCGCCGAGGCCATCGACACCGGCGACACCGCCCTGCTGAAAGAGGAGCTGGGCGATGTGCTGATGCAGGTGGTGTTCCACGCGGACATCGAGAAGGACGCGGGGCGCTTCACCATGGACGACGTATGCGACGGCGTGGTGAGGAAGCTGCTGTACCGCCACCCCCACGTGTTCAGCGGGGGACAGGCGGAAACGGCGGACACCGTGCCCGCCAGCTGGGACAAGCTGAAGCGGCAGGAGAAGGGGCAGAAGACCACGGCCGACGCCCTGGACGCCGTGGCCCGCAGTCTGCCGGGCACCTGGCGGGCGGAGAAGCTGCAGAGGAAGGCCGCTGACGCGGGCTTCGACTGGCACGATGTCTCCGGCGCGCTGGACAAGCTGGACGAGGAGACCGCCGAGCTGCGCCGGGCGGTGGAGACCCATACCAACATACAGGATGAACTGGGCGACGTGCTGTTCGCCGCCGTAAAGGTGGGCCGCTTCTGCGGCATCGACCCGGAGGAGGCCCTGCACGGTACCTGCGAGAAGTTCATCCGCCGCTTCCGCGCCATGGAGTCCGCCGCTGCCGAGAGCGGCCGCGCGCTCTCCGACCTGACGCTGGAGGAGATGACCGCCCTGTGGAACGGGGCCAAGGAACGTTCTTAATGCGATGAGAGAATCGTTTTAGGATAGCCGCCTGTGGGCGGTAATACCAATGAAATTTTTTGGGAGGAAATAACATGAATAAGACTGAACTGATCGCCGCTGTCGCTGAGAAGACCGGCCTGTCCAAGAAGGACTCTGACGCTGCCGTCAACGCCGTTCTGAACACCATCACCGAGACCCTGAAGGCAGACGAGAAGATCCAGCTGGTGGGCTTTGGCTCCTTCGAGACCAAGAAGCGCGCTGCCCGCACCGGCCTGAATCCCCGCACCAAGAAGCCCGTGCAGATCGCCGCTACCAAGGTCCCCGCTTTCAAGGCCGGTAAGGCTCTGAAGGACGCCGTCGCTGAGTAAAAGGCGAATTCGCCCCATGCCGCCTGCGGCATGCGCGGGATATTTTCCGCCCCGGCTGCGCCGAAGCGCCTTGCAATACACAAAGTATTCCTGCGCCGCTTCGTCATCGCCGGAACGAAAAATCTCTCCGTGCCTGCTCTTGCCGTTATGGGTCTCATCCGCTCTGCCCAGTGAACGGGGCGGAGGGAGGATAAGCTGCTGAAGGGCTGGTGTGGCAACACACCAGCCTTTTCCTTGTATGTCATAAACAAAAGAACCGCTATACCCCTACCGTGGCTGTTTCAGCGTCAGCGAAGCGGCAGCGGAAAGCTGTGGTGGCACAGTCCTTTTGACCGACAACGACAACGAAGAGCTGTGCCCGCGAACAGCGCCTGCAGATAGCGGCCGGCCATAGCGCGCCAAGGGGTCCTTAGACCGTAGGTCTAAGCGGCGTTTTTGGCCCCTTTTGCCGCCGAGGGCAAAAGGGGCTCGCGCCGGAGCGCGAAATGACCCCGCGATAGGCTTTTGCTATACGAGGGGTCGTTGAAAACAGAAAAGGAGAAATATCATGCGTTTGGACAAATACCTAAAGGTCTCCCGCCTGATCAAGCGCCGTACTGTGGCCAACGAGGCCTGCGACGCGGAGCGCGTCACCGTCAACGGACGGGTGCAGCGCGCGTCCTACGACGTGAAGGTGGGCGACGTGATCGCCATCCGCTTCGGCGCCAGGACGCTGACGGTGGAGGTGCTGTCCGTCACTGAGAACGTCGGCAAGGACGCGGCCGCTGCCATGTACAGGGAAGTGGCCGGTGCGTAAAAAGCGGACAAACCCGTCATAAAGAAATGAGCCCCCTCATACGATGATACTGACCACGCCCCGCGGGGGCGGCGGCCACAACATCGCAGGAGGGGGAATTTTCATGCCTATGGCCTATGATATGCCCGGCGGGGCGGAGGCGCACCGCCTGGCGCTGGAGGGACGGGAGAAGCTGACCGTGTCCGGCGTGGAGGACGTGGAGCGGTTCGACGACCAGTGCATCGTCCTGCGCACCGGCGCGGGCACGCTGGTGGTCACCGGCGAGGGGCTGCACATCGGCAAGCTGAGCCTGGACGGCGGCGAGCTCCATGTGGACGGACGCATCGACGCCCTCAGCTACGAGGACGCGCCGGAGCCCCGCAGCGGCGGGCTGTTCAGTCGTCTGTTCGCCTGAGATGGGCAATGTTGTCTCCGCCCAGCTGGAGGGCTATCTGACGGCGGCGGCGCTGGGGGCGGCTGCAGCGGCGGTGTACGACCTGCTGCGGACGGTGCGCCTGCGGCGCAGGAGGAACAGGCGCCTGACCCACGGGCTGGATGCGGTGTTCCTGCTGGCGGTGGCGCCCGCCCTGCTGTGGTACGCCCTGCGGGTGGGGCAGGGGGAGCTGCGGCTGGTGATGCTCACCGCCATGGCCCTGGGCGCGGTGGTGTACCTGTGGGCGCTGTCGCCGCTGGTGCTGCCCCTGTGGGACTTCTGGCTGGGTGCGGCGGCGGCCACGGCGCGGCTTTTGTGGCGTCCGGCGGTATGGATGGCCGCACTGGCGAAAAAATTTGCCCATGCCGTCAAAAAAGCCTTTATTTTCTGTCGGAAGTGCGCTATGATAAAAGAAAGCCACGCGGAAAAGGAGGCGAATGACCATGGCGAAAACACCCAAGGCAAAGCGGCGGAGCAACACCATGCTGCTGCTGGTCATCGCCGCGCTGGTGGTGTTCCTGGGCATCGAACTGGTGCAGGTGGGCAACCGCCTCAGCGAGGCCAAGCAGCAGGAGGCCGCCCTGACCCGTCAGCTCCAGCAGCAGACGCAGGAGAACCAGGCGCTGGAGTCCGACCTGGCCAAGAAGGATGACCAGGAGTTCATCAAGGACCTTGCCCGCGACCAGCTGGGCCTGGCCGAAGAGGGCGAGCGCATCTTCTATGATGTCAACGACTGAAAAAGAAAAACACCGCCGGAGGCGGTGTTTTTTTATATGGGCATTTCCCCTGCATTGCACAACGGGGGATAATATGGTATACTCTGCACAGCCATCCCCACACGCCTTCAAAAAGGAGGAACGAACTGTGTCAACGATATTGGAGCGGCGATACCGCCGCAAGCATCTGGAGTGCGTGCGCCACATCACCCTGGACCCCAAGGGCCGGGGCGTTCTGCGCGTACACATGATCCCGCCGCGGAAGGACGCGGAGGACGCGCCCTTCCTGCTGCTGCTCAACGGCAGCAAGCTGGTGCCCCTGAACCTCAGCTGGGCTATCCTGCTGGCCAACTTTATGGACAGGCTGGAGCCCTTCGCCGGGCTGGAGATCAGCGAGAGCGACTGGAAGGCCATGGCCGCCGGGGCCGTGGCGGAGACCCACAGGGTCTACCCCTTCACGAAGAAGGAGCAGCTGGCCGAGGACCTGCGGCTGATGATCGAGTCCATGGTGGCCATCACCCGGGGACAAGAGCCCCCGGCGGAGGTGGCCGCCCTGTCCCTGGGGGAGTATGCCCCGGAGATGACGGCTCCGCACCGCATGGATCTGATGATCAGCGCCATGACCAAGGGCGGCGCGTGGCACTGCAACCAGAAGTGCCTGCACTGCTACGCGGCGGGGCAGCCCCTGTCCGACACGCCGGAGCTGACCACCGCCCAGTGGAAGGACATTCTGGCCAAGCTGTGCGCGGCCAACATCCCGCAGGTAACCTTCACCGGGGGCGAGCCCACCCTGCGCGCCGACCTGGTGGAGCTGGTGGACGCCGCCCAATGGTTCGTCACCCGGCTGAACACCAACGGGCGCCTGCTGACCCCGGACCTGTGCCGCAGGCTGTATGAGGCCAGCCTGGACAGTGTGCAGGTGACGCTGTACAGCCACGATAAGGGCATACACAACGCGCTGGTGGGCGCCGACGGGTTCGACGAGACCGTGGAGGGCATACGGAACGCGGTGCGCGCCGGGCTGTCCGTGTCCGTAAACACGCCGCTGTGCAGCCTGAACGAGGACTACGCCGCCACCGTGCGGTTCGTCCGAGGACTGGGCGTGCGGTATGTGACCTGCTCCGGGCTCATCCCCTCCGGCAGCGCACAGGGGGAGGAGAGCCGCGCCACCCGCCTGGCGGAGCAGCGCCTGACGGAGATACTTACCGCGGCCGTGGCGGCTGCGGAGGAGCTGGAGATGGAGATGGACTTCACCAGCCCCGGCTGGCTGCGGGAGGACACGCTGCGGGGCCTGGGCCTGACGCTGGTGCCCAGCTGCGGCGCCTGTCTCAGCAATATGGCCATCGCCCCGGACGGCGGCGTGATACCCTGCCAGAGCTGGCTCAGCAGCCGGCCACTGGGGAACATACTCACCGACGACTGGGAGAAGATATGGCAGAGCGAGAGGTGCGCCGCCATCCGCGCCAAGAGCGCGAAAATGGAGCAGCTGTGCCAGCTGCGGGAAAACGGCGGGGAGGAGGCGGCCCTATGCTGAAGAAACTGCATATCCTGCTGCTGTCCCTGCTGGCGGCGGCGTGTCTCACCGTGACGGCCTGGGCGGACTACGACTACATTGAGAAGTACGGCGTGATGGTGACGCCCAACACGGCGGACGGGAGTTTGCTCATCACCGTGAAGCTGGAGTGGACGCCGCTGGAGGAGCTGCCCTACGGGCAGGAGCTGAAAATAGGCGTGCCCAACGGCTCTATCCGGGACGTGGCGGCACTGACGGACAACATCGAGCGGCTGGACTTCGACAACAGCTATATGTATGTCTATCTCGACCGCGCCTACGAGGCGAACGAGACGTTTTCCTTCGCCTACTCGTGGGTGCAGGAGTATATGTACCAGCTCAGCACCAACGGCGTCATCGAGGACTACGATAACGTTCACTACGACTACGTGACCTACGACTACACCGCGGGATGGTTCGACGAGGCGAAGATCGGCCAGATGACGCTGGTGTGGAACGACCCGGAGGGGCTGACAGGGCAGCTGGAGAGCACGGGCACCGCTTCGGCGGAGTTCGTCCGGAGCGAGGACAAGCTGATCTGCACCGCCGAGGATCTGGGCTACGGCGAGACCATGGGCGTTTCTGCCCGGTACGAGAACTGGCCGGTGCAGCTGTCCGAGGAGAACAGCCTGGACAACATTCCCTCCGACTACGACCCCTATGTGGATGTGCCGTGCGAGCATTTTGAGGACGACACCGGTGCGGAGATCGTGGGCATGGTCATCATGGTATTCGTGGTGATATTCCTGATCGCGCTGATCTCCGCCGCCCGCAGGGGCGACGGCTACGCCGGCGGCTTCGGCACCCGGTACGTGTTCGTGAACCACCTGTGGTATCCCGCGGGGCCGGACGGCAAGCCCCGTCCCGGCAGCGTGGGCACCAAGGAGCGTCCCCGCCCGCCCAAGAGCGGCGGCGGCTTCGGCGGCGGCAGCCGGGGCGGAGGATTTGGCGGCGGCGGGTTCGGCGGCGGAGGGCACTGTGCCTGCGCCAGCAGCTGCGCCTGTGCCTGTGCCTGCGCCTGCGCCGGCGGCGGCCGCGCCGGATGCTCGGCCAAGAACCTCTACGGCGTACACCTGGACGAGGATATATCCAAGGACCTGTAAGCAGAGCATAAAAACACATCCCCCTTACGGGGGATGTGCTTTTGTTTATCGTGCGGGTCACGAATACTGCCAGCTCCTGCCGGGCTCCTTGAACTCCGCCACCCGCTTTTCGTAGCTGGCCATGGCGGCGTCCTCGAAGGCCAGCGTTTCCGTGTCTGCACCCATCTGCCGCAGCAGCCATTTGCAGAGGGGCGGGTTCAGAACCAGCAGGGGGCCGATCAGCGCTGTGGCGTACAGCCCGCCCCGGCGGAAGCCCTCCGCCTTTACCTCCGGCGCGCGGCCCACGCCCCGGACGGTGTCGAACCAGCCCTCCGCCTCCGCCGCGTCGTAGTGGAAGCCGAACAGGCTCTTGAAGCCCACGATGTCCATGCCCTGGAAGGTGCCCAGGAAGAAGCTGTTGTGCCGCTTCATCATGGTGTATTTCACCCGCCCCGGCAGAATGTGCAGGCCCTCGATGGTCCCGGCGCTGTCGCTCTCCATGGCGTCGCAGAACACGTCCGGCGCGTTGCCGGTCAGCAGGATGAGCTGCCCCGCGTCCGCTTTTGCGGCGATGTCCGCGGCCCAGGGCCGCAGGGCGTCCGCCGCCAGATGCAGCCCCTGCTCCGTGGTGCTGCCCATGTACACCAGCGTCACGTCCTCCGTCAGGAACCGCGGCTTGCTGTGCAGGTCGGTCTCGACGATCTCCAGCGCCGGGCAGCAGCGCTTCAGGTAGTGGATGTTCTGCAGGTCGCCGTAGAGGTTGCACACCTCGGGAAAGAGAATTTCGGCCTTCATCGCGCGCCCTCCTTTGCCAGCAGCATTTCCTTCAGCTTCGCCTTCACACGGAAGGCCAGGGGCATGCCGTCCACACCGTAGAGGATATACACATCCTCGCCCGGTGTCAGGGGCAGCAGCTCCAGCGCGGCGAACTCGTCCTCCGCCAGGCGTATCTTCTCCTCCGGGATGCCCGCCAGCAGCAGCCGCAGCTTGTAGTCGTAGGCCCGCGGCCCCGCGCACACCAGGCACGTCACGTCGTCGCTGTGCAGGAATTCAAAGTCCGTGTCGCACATCCAGCTGGGATTTTCCGACCAGCTTTTGGCCACGCCCATGCAGTTCATCATCACCAGCAGCTCCTTCTTCCCCGGCTTGGAGCGGATATAGTCGAAGTTGCGGCTGCAGGCCAGGGCGTTCTTGTCCTTGGACATCTGCATGATGACGTTCACGCCGCCGATGCGCTCCTCCGACAGGCGGCTGGCGGGTATCTTCACCTCCGCCATGCGCCGCGCGATGGTCCCGTGGTCAAAGCCCAGCTGCCGCAGGGCGGCGATGACCGTGACCATATTGTAGATGTTGTGTATGCTGTCCGTAATGAGAGTGTAGGGGTACTCCACGCCGCCCTCACGGATGCACATGGTGTGGGCGGCGGTGTCCACCTTCGTGGCCAGATAGTCGCTGTCCGGGGAATGGAAGCCGCAGCTCTCGCACACCGCCCGGCCGATGTGGTGGTAGCGGCGGTACTCGTACCGCAGCTTCCCGGCACACCCGGGGCAGATGCGCATATCGTTCAGCAGATTCTCACATTCTGTCACGTCCGTGGGCAGCCGGTCGATGCCGAAGTACACCCGCTCGTTCTCCGGCGCCACAGAGCCGGAGATCAGGTCGTCGGCGTTCAGTATCAGCTTGCTGCTCCGGGGGAAGGCGCGGGTCAGGATGTCCGCGATGTAGCCCGGATGGGCGTTGCGCATGATGGAATCCCGGAACAGGTTCGTCACCACGATGTAGTCCGGCTTCACATAGGGATAGATACGGGGCGCGGAGCGCTCGTCCACCTCCAGCACCGCCAGGTCATAGCCGGGGCGTATGCGTCCCAGCAGGTCACAGCCCTTCAGCAGCGCCGTGCTGACGCCGGAAACGATGTTGCTGCCCGCCCGGTTGCTGAGCACCTTTTTGCCCTCGGCGGTCAGTACGTCCCCCAGCATATTGGCTACGGTGGTCTTGCCGTTGGTGCCGGTGACGGCCACGATGGTCCCCGGCCGTCCGATGTATTTCAGGAAGTCCGGGCACAGCTTCACCGCCAGGCTGCCGGGGAAGTCCGTGCCGTTGTGCCGTGTGATCTTCAGCGCCGGGATGGACAGCTTGGCCATCCAGAGCGCGAAAAGAAACCGCAGTTTACCCATGTTCAGTCCTCCACAGCGATGGCGCGGCAGGAGCAGCCATCGGCATTTTCAAATTTCAGCGGCAGGGTCACGAACGTGACGGTCCTGCCCGCCAGAGGTTCCAGCCCTCTCAGGTTCTCCGTGTTCACGAAGTCCGCCCCCAGCAGCGTCATGTGGTTGGGGAAGTCCGTGCTGTCGCAGGGGTCCAGGGATATGGTGTCCTCGCCCACGCCCTTCAGGGGCAGGGACGCCAGATACGCCGCCGCCTCCGCCGTCAGGCAGGGAAAGCCCTCGTAGTATGCCGGGCTGCCCCACTTCCTGTCCCAGCCGGTGCAGAACAGCACGAACTCCACGCCGCTCAGGTCATAGCGCCGCAGCAGCGGCAGGGTGATGGCGTCCGCGCCCCGGCAGTCCACCACCACGGCGCGGCCGGTGAATCTCGCCGCGTCGTAGCTGTCCAGCGCCGCGCCGTTTTTCAGCATGTGCGCCGGGGCGTCCATGTGTGTGCCCGTGTGGGAGTACATGTGCAGCAGGGTCTCGCGATAGCCGCACTGGTCTATGGTGCAGGCGGTGGTCAGCCGCGGCTGCTCCGTGCCGGGGTACACCGGCATATCGTTTCGTATGGTATGTGTCAGGTCGTGTACTTTCATGCGTCGTCCTCCCTATGGTGTGTCTGCAGCCATATCATCAGCGCCGCCACATCCGCCGGAGACACTCCGGAGATGCGCCCGGCCTGCCCCACGTTCAGCGGCCGCAGGGCGCTGAGCTTCTCCCGGGCCTCCAGCCGCAGACCCTGGATATGGTCATAGTCCATGTCCGGCGGCAGCTTACGCCGCTCCAGCTTTTCAAACTCCGCCACCTGCCGCTGCTGCCGCTGGATGTAGCCCTCGTACTTCGCGGTGATCTCCACCTGCTCCCGCACGTCGGCGGGCAGGTCGGGCCTGTCCTTGTCGAAGGGCGTCAGGTCGTCGTAGGTCAGCTGCGGCCGCCGCAGCAGGTCGAGAAGGCGGCAGCCGCTGTCCACCGCCGCCGTGCCCTTTTCCGCCAGCAGGGCATTGAGGGCCTCGCTGCCGGGTATGCCCACCCGCTCCAGCCGCCGTATCTCTTTCTCCACGGCGCGGTACTTGGCCTCCACCGCCGCCAGCCGCTCGTCGCTGACCAGCCCCAGGGCGTGGCCGATATGGCACAGCCGGGCGTCCGCGTTGTCCTGCCGCAGCAGCAGCCGGTACTCCGACCGGCTGGTCATCATGCGGTAGGGTTCCTCCGTGCCCTTGGTCACCAGGTCGTCTATCAGTGTGCCGATGTAGCTCTCGCTGCGCTTGAGCACCAGCGGCTCGCGCCCCTGCAGCTTCAGCGCCGCGTTCACACCGGCCACAAAGCCCTGCACCGCCGCTTCCTCGTATCCGGAGGAGCCGTTGAACTGCCCCGCGCCGTACAGGCCGGGCACCGCCCGTACCTCCAGCGTGGGCAGCAGCGCCAGCGGGTCGATGCAGTCGTACTCGATGGCGTAGGCCGGGCGCATCATCACCGCATGCTCCAGGCCCGGCACCGTGTGCAGCATCTGCAGCTGCACCTCCTCCGGCATGGAGGACGAGAAGCCCTGCACGTACAGCTCCTCGGTGTGCAGGCCCATGGGCTCGATGAACAGCTGGTGCCGGGGCTTGTCCGCAAAGCGCACCACCTTTGTCTCGATGGACGGGCAATACCGGGGGCCGATGCCCTCGATGACGCCGGAATAGATGGGGCTGCGGTTCAGATTCTCCCGGATGATGCGGTGGGTCTCGGCGTTGGTATACGTCAGGTAGCAGACGGCGCGGTTCTCCGGCGCACGCTCCGTGGTGAAGCTGAAGGGCAGGGGATGCTCGTCGCCGGTCTGTATCTCCATTTTGCTGAAGTCCACGCTGCCGCGGTGTATCCGCGGCGGGGTGCCGGTCTTGAACCGCCGCAGGGGCAGTCCCAGCGCCCGCAGGCTGTCCGCCAGGGCGTTGGCCGGGTGCAGCCCGTCGGGGCCGGAGGACTCGATGCACTCGCCCACGATGGTCTGGCCGCTGAGGTACGTGCCCGTACACAGGATGACCGCCCGGGCCCCCAGCACCGCGCCGGTGCGCAGCACCACGGCGCATATATGGCCGCTGCCGTCCCGGCGCAGCTCCGTTACCTCCGCCTGCCGCAGCGTCAGGTGCGGCTGCAGCTCCAGCGTGTGCTTCATCACCTGCTGGTACTCCCGCCGGTCCGCCTGCGCCCGCAGGGACCACACCGCCGGGCCCTTGCCCCGGTTGAGCATCCGGTACTGTATGCAGGCCCGGTCCGCGGCTCTGGCCATCTCGCCCCCCAGGGCGTCCAGCTCCCGCACCAGGTGGCCCTTCCCCGTGCCGCCGATGGCCGGATTGCAGGGCATATTGCCCACCGCGTCCAGGCTGACCGTCAGGCACACGGTCTCCATGCCCATCCGCGCCGCGGCCAGCGCGGCCTCGATACCCGCGTGTCCCGCGCCGATAACGGCCACGTCGTAGTCGCCGCCGTGGAATTCTCTCATATACGCTCACCTCCGGGCATAAAACTCCAATAACACTTTATTATACTATGCCTGTCCGTCCCGCGCAAGAGCCTTTACCACCCTGGTGTTATGCATATTGCACTAAAACTTTACACTCTTTTTATACACAATGTTCAAATTTTGCCTTGCAAATCTAACGGAACCGGCATATAATAACATCGGAAAACAAAAGAAAGGAGCGTGATACCACTATGACGACAACTTGGATCTGGGGCGACCTGGATGACATGATCTTTGCCGACTGCGAGCAGGAAGTGAGCCAGCGGTAATTGACCACTAACGAGGAGACCACGCCGAGTGCGTGGGATTTTGCTTTTTATGGGGCATTTTCGAGGGGGTTCGACCGCCTTCGCCCCGTTCACATAGACAGCAAGACCCGTCCCCGCGGCCGCAAGGCAAAGAAAACGACAAGAGACAGCCAAGCTGTCTCTTATTTTTTTGCCCGGCGTTCTTCTTAACGGCATATTCGGTGTGTCTTAACACGTTCTTAACTATTTCTTAACGGCAAACTGTGGTACAATAACACCATTCCGAGAATACCCATGTACAAGAGGGGAGGGGACGTATGACCGCAAAAGAGCTGCGGCGAAAGAAACTGCTGCGCACCATCGGGTTTCACTTCTCCGGGAAGGATGTTCTGCTGGCCATGGGCATCTACCTGGGCGCCGTTATGTGCTGCCTGCTGCTGCGCACGTTCGATATGCACAACGACACCAGCTACGTGGCCATGATATTCCTGCTGGACGTGTTCCTGACGGCCTACTGGACGGACGGCTACCTGCTGGGGATCATCATTGCCGTGGTGGGCGTGTTCAGCGTGGACTACATATTCACCTATCCGTTCTGGCACATCAGCTTCACCCTGACCGGCTTTCCGCTGACGTTCCTGGTCATGATGACCATTTCCATCCTGACCGCCACCGTCACCAGCCGCGCCAAGCAGACCGAGCAGGTGCGCCGCGAGGCCGACCGCGAGAAGATGTACGCCGACCTGCTGCGCGCCGTGTCCCACGACATCCGCACGCCGCTGACCGGCGTCGTGGGCGCCACCAACGTCCTGTTGGAGCAGGACAGCGTCCTGACCCGGGAGCAGCGCCTGCAGCTGCTGCGCTCTACCAACGAGGACGCCCAGTGGCTCATCCGCATCGTGGAGAACCTGCTGTCCATCACCCGCATCAGCTCGGAGGAGGCCAAGGTCAAGAAGGCGCCCGAGCCGGCGGAGGAGGTCATCGAGTCCGCCGTGGCCAAGACCCACAAGCACTACCCGGATGTGGACATCCGCGTCCACCTGCCCGACGAGCTGATGATGGTCCCCATGGACCCGCTGCTGATGGAGCAGGTGCTGGTGAACCTCATGGAGAACGCCGTCATCCACGGCGAGACCCACCACATCGACGTGACCCTGTCCAGCGAGGGCAGCTGCGCCGTGTTCACCGTGGCCGACGACGGCAGCGGCATCCCGCTGCACCTGCTGCCCCGGCTGTTCGACGGCTCCGCCCGCAGCGACCGCAGCAGCGACGGCAAGCGCAGCATGGGCATCGGCCTGTCCGTGTGCCGCACCATCGTGCTGGCCCACGGCGGCGTCATACGCGGCGACAACAGACAAGAGGGCGGCGCGGTATTCACCGTGACCCTGCCCATGAAAGGAGAAAACGATGAAGATTAAAGACAAAGTCCTGATCGTGGAGGATGAGCAGTCCATCAGCAACTTTATCTCCATGATCCTCACCGCCAACGGCTTCGACACCATCATCGTCCGCACCGGCGAGGAGGCCCTGACCATGATCGCCTCCCACTGCCCGGACATGATCGTCCTGGACCTGGGCCTTCCCGACATGGACGGCATGGAGGTGCTGAAGTCCGTCCGCAAGTGGTCCAACCTGCCCGTGGTGGTGGTCTCCGCCCGCAACCACGAGCACGACAAGGTGGAGGCTCTGGACTACGGCGCCGACGACTACCTGGTCAAGCCCTTTGGCACCTCCGAACTGCTGGCCCGCATCCGTACCGCCATCCGCCACACCCGCACCACCCTCTCCAATACCCAGATCGCCCAGTCCGGCAAGTTCGTCACCGGCGACCTGACCATCGACTACGACAAGCACCAGGTGCTTATGAACGGGCAGAACGCCGGCCTCACCGTCAACGAATACAAGATAGTGGCCCTTCTGGGCAAGTACGCTGGCAAGGTGCTGACCTACGACTTCATCATCCGCGAGCTCTGGGGCCCCAAGGCCAAGACGGACAACCAGATCCTGCGGGTGAACATGGCCAACATCCGCCGCAAGATCGAGCCCACCCCCGGTAATCCCCAGTACATCTTCACCGAGGTGGGCGTGGGCTACCGCATGCGCGAGGGCGACTGACATAGCTGACATACAAAAAAGGACCGCCGCCCGGCGGTCCTTTTTCCTGCCTCGCCACCGCCCCGCGCTGTCATTCCGAGGGCGCTCTGCACCCGTGGCGATCCGCCCCCTCTGTCATTCCCACGCCAGTGACCGATGTCACCGGCGTGGGAATCCGTCCCCCACACCCCACGCTGTCATTCCGAGGAGCGAAGCGACGTGGGAATCCGTTCTCCCGTCCTTTCCCTCGTCAAATTCCCCAAAACCACCCCCTTCCATTTGTCCAAAACGCAGAAAACCAAAAAACACCCCGAAAAACCATGTACATCCCTGACCGCCGTGCTATAATCAACCTATCCGCAGGAGTACTCCTGCTTGCGCGTTTTATTGTTTACCCACAATAAAACGCAAGGGGGCTGCGGAAATACTAAAAAACGGGGAGTATTACAATGAAGAAGTTATTGGCAATGGCACTGGCGCTGGTCATGGCGCTGGGCGTCACCACGGTGGCGTGGGCTGACGTAGAAGGCACCGGAGGCGGCGAGGCTGCTGGGCTGCTGGATGTTGTGTATGTCAATACCAGCACCGGTGACGATACGAACGGAACGGGAACGGCAGATAGCCCGGTGAAGTATCTGAAAAAGGCTATGACGCTGGTCAAGGAGGGCGGCATCATCCGAGTGACCGGCCAGACCACCGCGAATCCGTTCTGGGGCAACCAGAGTGCGGACAAGACCATCGCCAGCGGGAACTACAGCGTTACTAAGTCCGTTACCATCGAGGGATATGGCGATGCAGGTATGCATGATATGCATGGTATTGCGCTGCCCAGTGATTTCGGCGGCAAGCTGACGCTTCGTAATATTGACTTTGACGGTGATGCGGCTATCGGCATTTACGCCGGCGGGCTTGCCAGTACGGCGGAAATTACTATTGATAACTGCCGCTTTAACAAGGCCGGTGGTAACTGCGTGTATATTGCACCGCAAATTGCAAAGCTGGAGGTCAAGAACTGCACATTCACGGCGGCCGCCAATGCTGAAAATCAGTATTTGATTTGGACACAGGCGGGAGCAGATACCGTTATAATTACAGACAACAATATCAATGTGGACGGTGAAAATACGGCAAAGTGTGCCATCCATTTGGGCGATGGCAGCACCACGGCGATGAATGCGACCATCACCGGTAACAAGATAAGCGGCGTTAAGCGTGGTATCCAGATTGCTTTTGCCACAGGTAAGAATGACACTGTGACCATTGACAAGAACACCTTTACGGACGTTACAGAGGGTGCAGTTATCCTCCATGAGAACATGGCGGCGCAGCCCACGGCCAAAATCACCTACGGTACCGATAACACGCTGGCGGGTACCACTACAAAGGAGATAGTGGCCAAAGTGAGCGATGATGGGACTACTTATGTGGATGTGACAAAAGTGGTAGTGCCTGCTACCGGCGGTGAGCTTGTCAAGAATGAGGACGGCAGCTACAGCGTCGAGGAAAAGCCCGCGCCCCGCTACTACTACAACTCCACGACTACCACGGACACCAAGGCCGACGGCACCAAGGGTTCCCCCAAGACCTTCGACGCGGGCGTGGGCATCTACGCGGTGAGCGCCATCTTGAGCATCACCGGCATGGCTTACGTGGGCAAGAAGAAGTTCTAAACTCTGCTCTCAACGGCGGCGCCGTCCCCTCATCGGGCCGGTGACCCCCAGGCCGCCGTTGGATATAAAAAAAGAGACAGGCTCCGCCTGTCTCTTTTTCCTGTCCTGCTTGAGGTGCGGTCTTTACCGCGGTTTCTTTAAAAGAAAATATCCATCGACGATATACGACACTTCACAGCCCCTTTATAACGGGAAAATAAAGAAAGAGCCCCGCCCCGCTGATGGTGCGTTAAGGAACGTGTGCCCCCATTTACAGCCGCTTTTTTTCCTTGTAAGATACAACTACGCCCGCTGCGGTGCGGCAGGCGAAAAATGTGAAGGAGAGAAAATATGGAAGAAAGAAAAGGCTTTGGATCCAATTTTGGATTCCTGATGGCTGCGGTCGGCTCTGCGGTCGGCCTGGGCAATATTTGGGGCTTCCCCAATAAGATGGGCGCCTCCGGCGGCTTTACGTTCCTCATTATTTACCTCATTCTGGCGGTCTGCTGCGGCTTCATCGTTATGGTAGGCGAGCTGGCCATCGGACGCAAGACGGGCAAGGGTGCTGTGGCGGCGTACCATGCCATCTCCAAGAAGTTCAAATGGATGGGCTGGATGGGCATTCTGTCCGCGTTCCTGATCCTGTTCTTCTATTGCGCGCTGGGCGGCTACTGCATCAAGTACACCGTTGTCAACATCGGTGACCTGTTCAACGCCTCCTTCGGCTCCGGCGCAGCCGCTGAGCTGGCCGCGGCCAACGACACCTCCGTGGGCGCTGAGGTGTTCGGAGCCTTCATCGGCAACCCCACCGAGGCCATCATCTACGGCCTGATCTTCGTGGCGCTGACCATGCTCATCGTTCTCGGCGGTGTGGGCGGCGGTATCGAGAAGGTCTGCTCCGTGGGTATGCCCGCGCTGTTTGTGGCGCTGCTGATCTGCATCATCCGCGCCTGCACCCTGCCCGGCGCTGTGAACGGCCTGAAGTACATGTTCGTGCCCGGCTGGGCGGTCGCCAACGGCGTTATTGAGGAGGCGCCCGACTTCCTGACGGTGCTGGCCACCGCCGGCGGCCAGATGTTCTTCTCCCTGTCCCTGGGCATGGGCGCCATGATCACCTATGGCTCCTATCTGCAGAAGAAGGAGAACATCCAGAAAAATGCGCTGCTGATCGTGGTTATGGATACGCTGGTGGCTCTGATGGCCGGCCTGTGCGTCCTGCCCGGCCGCTTCGCTCTGGACCCCAGCGGTGCTCTGGGCGGCCCCAAGCTGCTGTTCATCACCATGCAGAACGTGTTCGACCGCATGGATGCCGTGGGTCCCATCTTCGGCATTATCTTCTATCTGCTGGTGGTCTTTGCCGCCATCTCCTCCTCCATCTCCCTGCTGGAGGTCATCGTGGCGCACTTCGTGGACAAGGCGCGTGACGAGGGCAAGGGCGACAAGCGTAAGGCCTACACCCTTATCGCCGCGGCCTGCGTGGGTCTGGGCTGCATTCTGGTCTGCGCCGACGCGCTGGGCACCACCGGCTTCGCACCGGGCAATCTCTTGGGCATGACAGGTGATCTGCCCACATGGGCGGCCGACTGGCTGGACTTCTTCGACATGCTGTCCGAGGGCATCATGATGCCGCTGGGCGCAATGCTGATGTCCCTGATGATCGGCTGGGAGATCGGACCCGAGGTGATCAAGGGAGAGGTGGAGCAGTCCGGCCACGCCATGGGCAGCTACAGCTTCTTCAAGATCTGCGTGAAGTTTATCACCCCCCTGTGCATGGTGCTGATCCTGTACGGGCAGATCAAGGAATTCTTCTTCTAAAGGCCGTCTTAACGCAAAATTAACAAGAAACTCTTTCTTAACAGAGGGACGCCGGTGCCGCCGCACCGGCGTCCTTTTTCTGCGCACCCTTTGTGCCGCAAGACCTGCAAAAACTTCCAGCTGCCGCTTACCAGCCTGTGTTTGTTGTAAAAACGACGAAAACCACGTTCACAATTTGTTAAAATAGTGGAAGATGCCGTTAAGAACTTGACAATTTCTTAGCGCAAGGGTATGATACCATCAGTCAGCAAGGGCAGTCCGTCTGCCCTTGCCGGCTGATGGTAGTAACCACCAATTTGTGAGGAGGTAAATCACACACATGGAAAAGAAAAGCACAAAGATAGCGTATTTCGTTGCGCTGGGCATCTTTATTGTGCTGCTGGTCGTTCTCGGTATCAGCTATAAGGATGCTCCCATCCTGGTCGAGGGTGCCACCACCCCGTTCGCAGGTACCTTCTGGTCCCTGCTGCCCCCCATCGTCGCCATCGTGCTGGCCCTGATCAGCAAGGAAGTGTACTCTTCCCTGTTCCTGGGCTGCCTGGTGGGCGCCCTGCTGGTCAGCAACTTCCATCCCTGGGAGACCCTGGTACAGCTGGTCGAGGGTGACAACGGCATCGTCACCACCGTTTCCGATTCCGGCAACATCGCCATCATCGTGTTCCTGGTCATCCTGGGCATCATGGTGGACCTGATGAACAAGACCGGCGGCTCCGAGGCCTTCGGCCGCTGGGCCAAGAAGTCCGTCAAGTCCCGCGGCGGCGCACAGCTGATGACCATGCTGCTGGGCGTGCTGATCTTCATCGACGACTATTTCAACTGCCTGACCGTGGGCGCCGTTATGCGTCCCGTCACCGAGTCCCACAAGATCTCCCGCGCCAAGCTGGCCTACGTCATCGACTCCACGGCCGCTCCCGTCTGCATGATCGCCCCCGTGTCCTCCTGGGCCGCTGCCGTGTCCGGCTACGTCCAGTCCGACAACGTGAACGGCATCCAGCTGTTTGTGGCGCAGATCCCCTGGAACTACTACTGCCTGCTGACCCTGATCATGATCGTGGTCATCTCCCTGCTGAACATCGACTACGGTCCCATGCTGACCCATGAGTACAATGCCCAGGTCAAGGACGACCTGTTCACCACTCCCGAGCGTCCCTTCGCCGGTGCCGACGATTACGAGACCGGCTCCAAGGGCAAGTCCTCCGTGCTGGATCTGATTCTGCCCGTGGTGGTCCTGATCGCCACCTGCATCATCGGCCTGATCTACACCGGCGGCTTCTTCGATGCTGAGAGCGAGTATGTGGGCGACTTCATGGGTGCCTTCTCCAACGCTTCCTCCGGCGCCGGTCTGGCTATTGGCTCCATGCTGGCCCTGGTGTTCACCTTCGTGTACTTCTGGCTGCGCGGCTCCATCGGCTTTGAAAAGTCCTTCGAGTCCGTTCCCCAGGGCTTCATCCAGATGATCTCCCCCATCCTGATCCTGTCCTTCGCGTGGACCCTGTGCGGCCTGACCCGCTACGGCATGAACTCCGCCGACTTCGTCATCAACGCCATGTCCGGCGCCGGCGACCTGGCCAAGTTCCTGCCCGCCGTGATCTTCATCATCGGTGCCGCTATCGGCTTCGCCACCGGTACCTCCTGGGGCACCATCGGTATCATGGCCCCCATCGTTGTCCAGGTGTTCAACTATGACGTGCAGCCCGTGCTGTGCACCATCGGTCTGGCGGCTGCCTGCGCCGGCGGCGTTATGGGCGACCACTGCTCCCCCATTTCCGACACCACCATCATGGCTTCTGCCGGTGCCCACTGCTACCACCTGAACCACGTGTTCACCCAGATCCCCTACGCTCTGACCGTCGCCGGCGTTTCCTTCGTCAGCTTCATTCTGGCCGGCCTGATCCAGAGCGTTGTGGTCAACCTGATCATCGCCGTGGTCCTGATGGTCGTTACCCTGCTGGTCATCCGTGCCATCACTGCCAAGAAGCACGCTGGCATCTTCCAGGAGATGGCCGAGGCCGACAAGGCTCTGGCCAAGTAACTCTTACCCGACACAATAAAAAAAGAAAGCCCTTCTGGCGTCTTTCATAGGTACACAAAGTGACCTGACCTTTGTATGGGCAGGCAGTGGCGTGAGCCGCTGCCTGCCTGTTCTTTTTTCTGCCTTAATTTTGCCTGTTCTGCGCTTACGACACCTGCGTTTGTGCTGTCATCTGCTGTACGACCATTTCCAGAGAGGGAATGACGTGTACCTCAGTGCTGTCAGCATCTTCCGCTGACAGAGCGCTGTCTATGACGCCGATGTCGCGGTAGATGATCCGTACCTCCTGCATACCGTTGCGGTTGTAGCGGCCTAGCCTCTCACCAATGTCGATGCGTTCAATGAACGTCCACAGCAGCTCCGGTGTCAACTCGGTTATCTCTGTGTAGCGACTGGCCTTCTCGATGAAGGCATCCACGTTGGCAGCGGAGGCTTTCAGCTTCTCTAACTTCGTCTGCTTCTCTGGGATAGCCGCTGCCAGCTGTTTCTGCTCGGCGTTGTAGTCGGTGGACAGCATGCGGAACTGCTCGTTGGATATCCTGCCCAGCACGTTATCCTCATAGAGCCTCTTGAACAGGGCGGATAGATCCGTATTACGCTTCACCATCTTATCCAGCTCCCGCTGGGTGGCGGTCATTTCCTTGCGGAGCTGCGCCGTGTTCTTGCGGTTGATGTAGGCGGCGAATTGGTGCTTCTTCGTCCTTGCAAAATGCGTTACCCGTCGCAGGTCATCCAACACGAGGGCTTTCAAGTTTGCTTCTGTAATGTGGTGAGGTGTGCAGGCTTCTTTACCCCGCTTGCCATAGGTGGAGCAGCGGAAGTAGTACTGCTCCGGCTTCATTTTGCCTGTGCGGCACAGCACCATGTACTCGCCGCAGTCGGCACAGTAGACCAGTCCGGCGAACAGCCCCGGCTCGTCCATGTGCTTGGGCGGGCGACGCTTGTGCTCGCGGATACGTTGCACGGTATCCCACAGCTCTTGGTCGATAAGGGCCTCGTGGGTGTTCTTCACCAGCACCTGCTCCTCCGGCGGGCGGTAGATGACTTTCTTGTTCTTGTAGGACAAGGTGCTGCTCTGCATGTTCAGCGTGTGGCCCAGATACACAGGATTTTTCAGAATATCAGCTACGGTTCTTCCTGTCCATGCGTAAGGCCGCGTGGTATCCAGCCGCGTGCAGGCCACGCCGGTCTGCCGGTAGTACTGGTTGGTGGGGTTCAGCACCTGCTGCGCCTTCAGCATACGGGCGATCTGGCAGGGGCCTTTGCCCTCAGAACAGAGGTGGAAGATGCGCTGGACAACTTCTTTTGTCTGCTCGTCCGGAACTATGTGCTTGCTGTCGTTATCCCGCTTGCGGTAGCCGTAGGGCGGCTTGCCGCCTAAGCGTTCGCCGTTCTCCGCCTGCATCCGCTTCACGGAACGCACCTTGCGGCTGGTGTCCTTGGCATGGAGCTCGTTGGCCCAGTTGCGGATGGGATTGAAGTCACTGCTACTCTCTACCAGTGAATCCACGCCATCGTTGACCGCGATGAAGCGGACACCTTTGGACGGGAAGTACAGTTCCGTCAGCTCACCGACCTTCAGGTACTCGCGGCCCAGCCGGGACATATCCTTCACGATCAGGGTACGCACCAGTCCCGCCTCAATGAGTGTCACAATGTCCTGCCATGCGGGACGGTCAAAAGCTGACGTTAGATAACGATACTTTTGAAAACACTGGAAAATCAAGGTTTTTCGAGCGACGGACAAGCAGGGTATTGTACTAAAAACTGAATACGACGCAGAAGCGGCGTTTCTTACTCTCTACATGGGAGAACAGGAACGCCGCTTTTTTCATGCCCTTTGTTACGCAGTAGGGGCAGAAAAAGCCTTGCTACAAGCGGTTTTCCGGGCGCGTATCTGGCGCGGAAAGGGATTTATACCTTATCCCCCGAAACCGCGCTTCTACTGCGTAACAAATCCAAAGCAAAGGAGCTATGAACTATGGCAGTTTTCAGAGTGGAACGAAACAAGGGCTATACCGTAATGAGCAACCACCACCTACGCAACAAGGAGCTTTCCCTAAAGGCAAAGGGGCTGTTGTCGCAAATGCTGTCACTCCCCGAAGATTGGGACTACACCTTGAAAGGCTTATCCCTTATCAACCGGGAGAAGATAGACGCTATCCGCGAAGCCATTAAGGAACTTGAACGCGCCGGGTATATCGTCCGTTCAAGGGAGCGCGACGAGAAAGGACGCTTGCGGGGCGCGGACTATGTGATATTCGAGCAGCCGCAGCCGCCTACGCCGGATTTACCTACATTGGAAAATCCAACATTGGATAATCCAATGCAGGAAAAACCAACATTGGAAAAACCTACGTTGGAAAATCCAACGCAATTAAATAAAGATATACAAAGAACTGACTTACCAAAAAAAGAAAAATCAAATACAGATTTATCAAGTACCCATTCCATTCCTATCCTTTCCCCTAACCCCTCTCCTTGCAGAGAAGCGGCTGCGCCGCCGGAACGGAAAGGAACGGAAGCGGCAGCACAGAGCGCAGTTGATATATACCGGGAAATCATCAAGGACAATATCGACTACCACATTCTCAAACAGGACATGAAGTTTGACAGTGACAGGCTGGACGAGATTGTAGACCTCATGCTTGAAACCGTATGCACCGCCAGAAAGCGGGTACGGATTGCGGGGGACGACTACCCGGCAGAGCTTGTGAAGTCAAAGTTTATGAAACTAGACGGCGAGCATATCCGCTTTGTGCTTGACTGTATGCGGGAGAACACAACCAAAATCCGCAACATCAAGCAATATCTGAAAGCCGCCCTTTTCAACGCCCCGTCCACAATCGGCAACTACTACACTTCCCTTGTCGCCCATGACATGGCAAGCGGCGCACTGTCACCGAAAAAGCCGCAGTACGGCGACCCGGACTATTATTCATGCAATGAGGGCGAAAGCCTGTAACCACCCACAACCACAAAAGGAGGATTTTATTATGGCACAGAAAATGACAGGAGCATTGGTATTTGACGAGCGCACCGACCGTTACGACATCCGCTTTGACTTAAACAGCTACTACGGGGGCTTGCATTGCGGCGAGTGCTTTGACGTATTCGTGCGGGGCAAGTGGAAGCCGACCCGGATTGAGTACGGCGACAACTGGTATCTTGTGGGTATCAGAGCCGAGGACTTGAACGGGCTGCGGGTGCGTATCTGACCGCCGCCCCATAAAGAAACGCGAAAGGAGGACGCGACAAATTGCAGGACGAAGTAAACGAAAAGACCATAGCCCTTTACATCAAGACCGGGAAGCTGACCGCGCAGACGCTCCAAAAGGCAATGAAAGCCATACTGTCAAAGGGCAAAAAGCAGCTTGCAAAACCGCCACAGGGCAAGCAGAGCTTAAAGCAGCTTATGAAGCAGAACGCGGGCGTTTCCAACATTGAGATTACCGAGGGCAATATCAAAGCCTTTGAGAGTACGGCGAAAAAGTACGGTATCGACTTTGCGCTGAAAAAGGACGCGACGGAAAGCCCGCCCCGCTATCTGGTTTTCTTCAAGGGGCGGGACGCGGACGTACTGACCGCAGCCTTTAAGGAATTTTCCGCAAAAAAGCTGACACAGGAGAAAAAGCCCTCAATCCGAAAGCTGCTCTCTACCCTCAAAGAAGCTGCACAGGGCAGAAACGCGGAACGGGCAAAGGTCAAGAACAAGGACAGGGAGGTATCGCTATGAAGCCGGAAATCAAGAAGCTGCTTATCCTAAATCTCCCGTATCTGCTCTTTGTCTGGCTCTTTGATAAAGTGGGCGCGGCTGTCCGGCTCTCCCCCGGCGCGGACGCAAGCGCAAAGCTGCTACATCTTGGGGACGGTTTTACCGCCGCCTTTTCCAGTATCGCGCCGAGCTTCCACCCGGCAGACTTAGCTTTAGGCATTGCGGGGGCGGTCATTGTCCGGCTGATTATCTACACCAAAGGCAAGAACGCGAAGAAATACCGCCGCGGGACAGAATACGGTTCGGCGCGTTGGGGCGGGGCTGACGACATAAAGCCGTACACCGACCCGGTATTTGAGAACAATATCCCCTTAACGCAGACGGAACGGCTTACCATGAACAGCCGCCCGAAGCAGCCGAAATACGCAAGAAACAAAAATATCCTTGTAATCGGCGGTTCCGGCAGCGGCAAGACCCGGTTCTTTGTGAAACCGTCGCTCATGCAATGTACGTCAAAGGATTTTCCAACGTCGTATATCGTCACTGACCCGAAAGGAACACTGATTTTGGAAACCGGGAAAATGTTACAGCGGTACAAATACCGTATCAAAGTGCTAAATACGATTAACTTCAAAAAATCCATGAAATACAATCCCTTTGCCTATCTGCGGAGCGAAAAGGACATTTTGAAGTTAGTCAATACCATTATCGCCAACACCAAAGGCGACGGGGAAAAATCCGGCGAGGATTTCTGGGTGAAAGCGGAAAAGCTCTACTACACCGCGCTACCCTTATTGTTCGTGCATTACTCAAATATATCCATTCAAAAGATGTACGGCAGGAAAAATCCGTAGTGAGGAAATCGTTGGGTGAAGCACTCAAAGTACACAGAACACAGTGCAAAATGACGCAGGAATTTGTTGCTGAAACGATTGGTGTTAGCAGGCAGGCTGTTTCAAAATGGGAAAATGGAACATCCGACCCTTCCACATCAAATCTTTTTGCACTTGCAAAACTTTACGGTATTTCTGTTGAAGAATTACTAAAAGAAGTTGAATAATCTTCATGCAGATATTTTATTTCATCATCGGGCCACCCTGACCCGAACTTTCAAAACTGAATACCAGCCGCCCACCGGCGGCACCACCGAGCAGGAAATCTGAAAAGGTCTCCTGCTTTTTTTCTGCCCCAAATGAGGTGGTAAAACGCCACCCCATCCACCAATTACCGAAAGGAGGGACACGAAATGCCCTGTCCACACAACGAAATCTCGATTGTGCAGCGAAGCCAACAGCAGTCTGCGGTTGCCGCCGCTGCCTACCAGAGCGGCGAAAAGCTGTTCTGTGGATACGATCAGGAAGTGAAGCACTACCCGGAAAAGCGTGGTATCGTCCACAATGAAATCTTGCTTCCGGCAAATGCCCCACGGTCGTATGCAGACCGCAATACTTTATGGAACGCCGCCGAAGCGGTGGAGAAGCAATGGAATTCCCAGCTTGCAAGGCGGTGGGTGCTTACCATCCCCAGAGAGATACCGCCCGACCAGTACGCCGCCCTTGTCCGGGATTTCTGCAATCAGCAGTTTGTTTCCAAAGGAATGTGCGTGGATTTTGCCATCCATGACAAAGGGGACGGAAACCCTCACGCTCATGTCATGCTGACTATGCGGGCAATGGATGAACATGGGAAATGGCTTCCCAAGAGCCGCAAGGTTTATGACCTTGACGAGAACGGGGAACGGATAAAACTTCCGTCCGGCAGATGGAAAAGTCACAAGGAAGATACGGTTGACTGGAACGACCGCAAGTATTGTGAAATCTGGCGGCATGAATGGGAGATCATCCAGAACCGCTATCTGGAAGCCAACAACCGCCCGGAGCGGGTGGATCTCCGTTCTTATGAAAGACAGGGGCTTGATATTATCCCTACCGTCCATGAGGGTGCTGCTGTCCGGCAGATGGAAAAGCGAGGGATTCAGACCAACATCGGAAATCTGAACCGGGAAATCAAAGCCGCCAACAGCCTGATGAAGTCTATCCGGCAGCTTATTAAAAATCTCAAAGGCTGGATTATCGAGCTTAGGCTCTTTGACCGGTTCAAGTGTCTGAGCTGTTTGTGGGACGGTTTCCGTCTGAGGAGCTTTTTCCTCTTGAGGTTGCTCCTGCACCGCAACCGATACCGTGTCTTGCTCTTGCACCGTCGTGGCGGGTTCAGACGTTACCTGTGGCTGCTGGACTTCCTCCCGTACCACGTTCGTTGGTGGTGGTACGACCTCTGCGGGGCTGTTCTCCACCTGACTGCAGGCCGTGAAGAACAGCAGTGCGCTGGCTGCCAGTAGTGTGATTTTCTTCATCTGTGCGTTCTCCCTTCGTTTTGGCAGCACAAACAACTACCACACAACTTCCCACAAGTCAACGGAAAGAAGCAGAACCCATAAAAACGGACAGCAGGCATCCCTTTCTGGCCAAAGGGATGCCTGCCGCCTTGAGGAGATTATAAAGGAAAAGCTGATCCTTGTTGATTAGAAGGAGACAAAGTTACCAGCAAAGATGATAGCAATGGAAATAGGGCAAATGTATTTGACACAGATCTTCAGCCATGTTCTGGCAAAGGGGTGCCGGACATTGGCGGCGTCCAGGAAGTTATCCGCTTTCCAGATCCAGCCGCAGAAGATGGAGATGGCAAACGCGCCGATCACCACCAGATAGTTGCAGGTGAAGATATCCATCTTGTCGAACAGGTCAAGGCTCAGGATGGACACCGAGCCGATCACCACATCGCCGATCAGGGTGATGACCAGCGCCTTGGCGTGGGAGCATTTCAACAGCTCCATCAGGGCCTTGACCACCGCCTCCGCCATGCTGATGGAGGAGGAGAAGGCTGCGAAGAAAAAGCCCACATAAAAGACGGTGCCGATGATGCGGCCGCCTGCCACAGCGTTGAAGGCGTTGGGCAGGGTGATCAGCGACAGGCTGACGCCCGCGGCGGGTTCCAGATCAAAGGCGAAGCAGATGGGAAAGATCATCAGTCCGGCAAAAACGCCGGCCAGAATGATGGACACGCTGATGATGGAGCAGTCCTTCAGCAGGTTTTCACCCTTCTTCTGAATGCAGCTTCCGAATACCATCGAGGCCAGCATGCCGATGCCGATGGCGAAGAACGCCTGGCCCAGCGCCGCCGTGAAGGAGGAAAAGCTGAAGTTATCGGGGTTGGGGGTGAACAGGAATTCCAGACCCTTCTCCGAGCCGGGGATCCGCAGACCGATGATGATGCACACCACCATGATAACAGCCAGCGCCGGAATCATGATTTTGGAGAGCTTCTCCACGCCGCTTTCCAAACCGCGGCTCACCACCAGCGCCAGCAGGCCCCAGCTGATGATGGCGCCGATAAACATGGTCAGATGGTCGGCGTTCAGCGCGTCAAAGGAGGCGGCGATCTGCGCCGCGTCCATGTCGGTGAAATAGCCGCTGGCGGTGCGGTAGATGTAAACGACCACCCATGCGTAGATGGGCACGGTGTAGGCGTTGACCATCCAGCCGGCAAAGATGTGCAGATATCCGGCAAGATGCCATTTGGAGCCGGGCTTTTCCAGCGCCCGGTACGCGCCCACCGCTCTCTGCTGGGAGCGGTAGCCCATGGACATTTCCGCCGTCAGCAGCGGGATACCCACCAACAGGATCACCAGAACATAGGTGATAATGAACAGGGCGCCGCCGTTGGTGCCGCAGATATAGGGAAAACGCCAGAGGCTTCCTACGCCGACAGCAAAGCCGATCATGGTCATGAGAAACCCGAAAATGCTGCCGAATCCGCTGTTTTGTTTCTCCATAGTGAGACTCCTTTTCTTTTTCTGACCGGGGAGGGCTTGCGGCCCTCCCCGGTATTGGGAGTGTTCGCTTGGTTTCGCTTTGACAGGGAAGTGGTTGCCTTACAGCTTCAGATCCTCCAGGGCCATGTCGCCGTAGATGACCTCGCCGCACAGGCGATAGGCGTTCTCGCAGGGGGTGATGCCCAGCTCCTTGGCCTGCGTCAGGTTGTGGAAGGTGGCGGCGGGCATGATGTCGTCGATGTACTTGATGAGATCCTCATACTTGGCATCCTTGCCGTAGACATACTCGAAGTAGCCGCAGATGGCGCCGGCGGCGTTGTGATACCACTCGGTCTGGAACATGATGCCGCGCTCCTGTAGCTTCTTAGCCAAACGGAACTCCTCCTCCTGGGAGGAGGCCTTCAACACATTGTTGGCGCTGCCCCAGATGTACTTGCACTTCAGCAGAGGAATGGTCTCGTCGGAGAAGATGCCGCCGATGGCGCAGGGGCACAGAATGTCGCATTCTTGATAGTAAGCGCCCTCCAGCGGGATGATCTCAATGTTCTTGCCGGGGTGCTTGTCCACGAACTCCTTGCAGCGATCCATGCTCAGGTCGGCGATGTACAGCTTGCTGCACTCTTCCAGCAGGTGCTCGCCCATGTACCAGCCCACAGCGCCCAGACCCACCAGGGTGGCGGACTTACCGGCCAGACTCTCGGTGCCTTCCAGGAATTTCACGGCCTGCTTCATGGTGACGTACACGCCGTAAGCAGTGGGCTTGCCGGTCTCGCCCAGAGCGGAGTGAGCGGGGCCGTTGGTGTACTGCATGGAGTAGTTCTCGTTCTCCACGTCGGCCAGCTCGGTGGGGAAGTTCATGTCGGGACCGGTCATGGTGCGGCAGCGATCAATGCTGAAGCCCAGGAAGCCGATGACCTCCATGTCGGCCAGGTCGATGGGAGGCATGGTGACGGTCTGCTTGCAGCCGCCCATGGGGATGCGGCCCGCCACGTCCTTGAAGCTCATGCCGCGACCCAGGTTCAGACCGTCGATGATGACGTCCTTCTCATCCTCATCGGGGCTGTGGCGGCGGATACCGCCGGCCAGGGTGGCGTGCAGCTTGTTGTTGATGCCCAGCTTGCGGGAATGCTGGTGGCTCATGAAGGTGATATCCTTCTTGGCGAAGTAGTACAGCTCGATACCGAAGTGGCGGCCCTGACGCAGAAGATCCATGACCTCGTCCAGATAGTCCTCCAGATCGTACTTGCGGAACAACTCACGAACCTGCTTGGTATTGTAGTATACCACATCGTCAGTCAGGATGCTCTCAGCAAAGAAATCCTTGTTGTAACGGGTGAAGTCCAGATCCGGCTCCCACTCCTTGCGGGCTTCCAGCTGGTAGACGCCGGTCTTAAAGTTGTACTGGATCTTCATAGAGGTCAGGCCCTCAGCCTTCATGGGGACAGTCAGACTACGCTTCATAACAGTTCGCTCCTATCTCAAAAATATGCGTCACACATGTGCATCGTGTAGTGTGCATATTTAAGATACCAAAAGTGTGCATACTTGTCAATAGGAAACTGCAAAAAGTGTGCACATTTGGATAGAGTGACAAAATGTGGTGCTGAAATTATGGATTATGACAAAAACGCCGCTGACTTTCGTAGAGCCAGCGGCGTATTTGAAATCATTGTTTATCGGGGTGGATCTTGCTGTAATGGTGCAGCAGCGTGTCCAGCACGCGGCTCTGGTCGCCTGCCCGGACGGCCTCCAGCATGGTTCTGTGGTCGGAGAGATTGTCGGCCACGGAATGGTCGGACTGGTAGTAGGTATAGCGCACCGACAGAAACAGCAGCGTGGACAGGTTATCGAACACCGCCAGCAGCTTGTCATTCTCAGCTACCTGGACAAAGCAGCGGTCGAAGGCGATAGCGGTTTTGATGTATTCCGTGTCGGCCTCCTTACCGCAGGCCAGTTGGGCGGCGTAGGCGTCCTCCAGCAACCGGGGCAGGGCGGCCACTTTACCGGAGCGGCAGGCGCACTGATATGCGCCGCTGAGCACCACATACACGGCCTCATTCAGCTCCCGCTTTACGTCCTCGTTCATTTCGATGACCCGGAACTTGGTGTTCAGGGTAGATACCAGCAGCCCCTCAGCGCACAGGATATTCAATGCCTCGCGGATGGGTGTGTTGCTGACACCGAACTCCTTGGACAGCGATACGATGTTGACCGGCGAGCCAAGGGGATAGGTCTGATCCATGATCCGGCCCTTCACGATCTCATAGATCTGCTGCTTCATACTGACGCGTATCAATTCTCCCATAGGAAGTCCCTTCTTTCATGTTATCCACGATGCACACTACATTTTTTCTATTATGCCACACATCACAGCAGATAGCAAGCATTTTTCACCTCAGACGAACTGTACCTGCACATGCAGATGCTCCATCAGCCGCAGCAGGTCGTCCAGCATCAGGGACATGGTCTTTGTGTTGGTGTTGGGGTGTACCCACACGGTCAGGCCGAGCAGTTCCCTGTCGATCAGCAGGATCACATCATGTTGGGTATTATTGACCAGTCCCAGCGGTGTGACCGATCCGGCGGTAAGCCCCAGCTTCTCCAGCAACTCATCCTCCTTGGCAAAGGTCAGCGCACCGCTTTCGATGGTTCGGCGCAATGCTTTCAGGTCAGCCCGCTTCTGTGCGGGAAGGCAGTAGAGGTAATAGTGGGTCTTATCCTTGATAAAGAGGTTCTTCACCTCCACGCCGGGCAGGTTGATCTGAAGCCGCTCCGCCTCCTCGATGGTATAAACGGCAGCATGGGAAACCTCCTGATAGGGGATGTTCAGCTGATGCAGAAGCTCATATAACGCCATGAAAAACACCTCACTTTATTTGATTACAGAGTATACGTTACAGTTTTTGTGCTGTCAAGGAGGTAATGACGTTGTCACGGCGGGAAGTCTCGTGTTTTCATTGGACAGACTAGCTGCGTCTTGACACCGGTGGCGGTTAAGAATATAATAAGCGGAGTTATTGATAAATACGTTTATTGTTAGGGGCGAGAATATGCCGGCAAAGAAGCAGATCACAAAAGAGATGATCTTGAACGCCGCGCTGAAGCTGCTGCGGGAACAGGGATATGAAGCCGTGAACCTCAAGCAACTGGCCAAAGCGCTGGACTGCTCCACCCAGCCTGTGTATCTGTCCTTTTCCGGGATGGACGAGCTGCGCAGGGAGCTGATCCCTCTGGCCGTCGCGGAATTTGAACGGTACATGAAGGCCGGGAGTGAGGACGGCGTGGTCTGCCTGTACGGCATGCGCTACATCGCCTTTGCCAAGGAGGAGCCGTACCTGTTCCGTTTCCTGTTCATGCGCTCCAACGCCTTTTCGGAGATCAAGCAGGCACTGCTTGCCATGATCGAGCGCTCTATTGAAAAGCTGATGGCCTCCTATCCCATCGGCCACGAGGAAGCGGACATTCTGCACGATCAGCTGTGGATGCATGCCCACGGCATCGCGTCCATGATCGCAACGGACTTCTGCGACTGGGACATGGACAAGGTAGAATGGATGCTGGCGGAGTGCAAGTGCGCTTTTACGCGGAAATACGAGGCGTGAGATGTTTACCAACAAAGACCTGCAGGAGCTGATCATCCCGCTGTTTATGGCCTGCGTGTGCTTCCCGAATATGGCGGTCGCGGCTATTCCAAGCAATTGGTGCAGCACGCGATCGATACCGCAAGAGCCAGAAGGCTGAAGTCGATCCGCCTTGACTGCATAGAGGGAAACGACGTTCCGCAGAAGATGTATATGTCATTTGGTTTTACTTATATCGACACTGTCGAGGTCACATATGTGGATATTGGGACGCCGAGAGAGTTTCTTTTGTATGAGCTCGTGCTGTGATCGAGAATCGACTCGCCATAGGTTGACCGACTTGCACTTGCGTTTTCCTCGTGCTACGCTTCACTTTCAATAGGAGGTCTTAATAAGCCGTGTGTCTGTGCTGACACCTGTGGTTCGACCGGTGGGCCGTACTAAATCAATAGGAAGAAAAGGACTGACACGTGAAATGCGTGTCAGTCCTTTTCGCATCAGCTACCCTTGGGTCACTTTGTGTACCTATGAAATTGTAGCCTTCGTGGGCTTTCTTTTTTTGACCTCTGCTATAACGATGCCCCGTCACTTACCGGGGCCATATTAACGAGAAATAAACATAAATTTCCAAAAAAGAGGGCACCGGATAGCGTTAAGAACCCGTAAAGGTTTATAAAGATGCCGCAAAGAATCCGAAAAATCGCGCCAAAATTGGGGAAAAGGTAGAAAATCGGATTCATAATTTGTTCAAAATTACCCCCTCCCGGCTTTGCTGAAATATTGACAATCTGTTAATAACACGTTAGGATGGTGGCACCAATTTGTGAGGAGGTAAATCACACACATGGAAAAGAAAAGCACAAAGATAGCGTATTTCGTTGCGCTGGGCATCTTTATTGTGCTGCTGGTCGTTCTCGGTATCAGCTATAAGGATGCTCCCATCCTGGTCGAGGGTGCCACCACCCCGTTCGCAGGTACCTTCTGGTCCCTGCTGCCCCCCATCGTCGCCATCGTGCTGGCCCTGATTAGCAAGGAAGTGTATTCTTCCCTGTTCCTGGGCTGCCTGGTGGGCGCTCTGCTGGTCAGCAACTACGCACCTTGGGAGACCCTGGTGCAGCTGGTCGAGGGTGACAACGGTATCGTCACCACCGTTTCCGATGCCGGCAACATCGCCATCATCGTGTTCCTGGTGGTCCTGGGTATCATGGTGGACCTGATGAACAAGACCGGCGGCTCCGAGGCCTTTGGCCGTTGGGCTACCAAGACCGTGCACACCCGTGCCGGTGCTCAGCTGATGACCATGCTGCTGGGCGTCCTGATCTTCATCGACGACTATTTCAACTGCCTGACCGTGGGCGCCGTTATGCGTCCCGTGACCGAGAGCCACCACATCTCCCGCGCGAAGCTGGCCTACGTCATCGACTCCACGGCCGCTCCCGTCTGCATGATCGCCCCTGTTTCTTCCTGGGCGGCTGCCGTGTCCGGCTACGTCAACTCCGAGAACGTCAGCGGCATTGAGATGTTCATCAAGCAGATCCCCTGGAACTACTACTGCCTGCTGACCCTGCTGATGATCGTGGTCATCTCCAT